>JAGCGS010000001.1 GCA_017649485.1 Bacteroidaceae bacterium
AGTGATTTAACCATTCAATTAATTGACTAATTATTCTCAATATTAATACTAACAAGCAGGGGGACCCACCCTGCTTTTGTTATGAATGTACTAGTTATTTGCTTAATGTGCTTTTTTTTGAGGAGGTTCTAACTAGTAGATTCGCATATATAAAAATTGCAGGTGATTTTTTGCTTGTTTCTGATTTGCGTTCTTCTGACAAACTTATTCATTTGTATTATAAGAAAACTTATAAATACTGCGGTAGTACTGGTGATTTAGGGCAAGGCCCTGGCGAAATAGCATCAATAGGTCCGATAGCATATGATGATATTAATTGTTTGCTTTATGTATTGGATTATGGTTCCATGAATGTGTATAGCTTCAACATAAAAAAAGCGATTTCAGATGCAGATTACTTGCCAGAGATAAAATGTAAAATAGATAAGAATTCTTATCCCATTGACTTTGCTTATGTTAATGATACGTTATGTTATGGGGCATTCTCTATCCCTAAGGGGAATGATGTTCAAGATATATCTGGGAAATGGAATATGCTAACAGGCGATGTAATCATACATAAGCAGGAGTATCCAGGTTTAAAAGTTGAACGTGTAGTCTCTGATTATTCATTGAAAAACAAACTGATAGTGGAGTGTAGTACTCGATATGATTTAATGAGCATTTTTAATGAGGATTTGTCTTTGAAGCATAGAATTTATGGACCTAATTGGAATAAGAATGGTGATTATAAATCACATTTTAAAAGTGTAGTGTTCTATAAAGATTATATCATAGCTTCGTATGATGGGACAAAATACGAAGAATATAATAAGCCTAAAGTCTGTCATGTGTTTGACTTGGATGGTAATTATATCAAAACCCTTGATGTTGGGTATAGAATCTGGCGCATGAGTGTGGACGAAGATAATGACCGTCTGTTTTTTACTTTTGATGACGAGATACAGTTCGGCTATCTGGACTTGAAAGGGATATTAGACTAAGAATAGGAATTGAAGAAGTGGCTTGGCATACTGGTGAACATTGTGTTCTATGGGAGCTTGGCGGTGGTAGGATATCTGCTGCTGCAAATATTTCTCTTAGTGTCGTTTAAGGTGCCAACCAATTCTATGTTGCCTGAATGATGCCGTGGCTTTATTATCTTTCGATGGAGTTATTCTTATCGGCTATTTTGACTTGGATAAAGTGTTGGATTGATATTAGTAACAATTAAAAAAATATGAATTATGAATAAAAAGTTTTTTTCAATTACTGTGTTGTCATTAATTTGCTTCTTTTCTTGCATCTCTTGTACAAATGAAGAAGATTATTCAATTGTTCAGGAAGGCCATACAAGATTAGAAGTTGCTACCTTCAATGTAAATGTTCTTGATGACATCCAGAAGTACGTAAACTATAGAATGGCTGAAAGTGCAGATACAAGAAGTCTGCAAAATATTTGTTATGAACCCTATACAATTGCTGGTGATACGGCACTATATATTGTTAACTATGCCGATGGATGGGATGTTATGTCAACAGACCAACGTACTCCTATGGTTATGATGTCTTCTGATTCTGGCCATTTGGATGGAAGGAACCTTCCATATCCTCTAAGAGCTTATATAGGTAGTATAGCAAACGAAATACATCAACTGAAACAGATAGAGAATGTTAATAATGTTATTCATCCTGAGTGGCTAAAAATGCCTTCAAAAGAGGATTTGCACGACACGGAAAAAGAAGGGAACACCAGAGACGGATTGGAACCAGGTGTGGGCTATTGGGAACTGCTATATTCGATAACTGTCGGTACTCCTACTGTTACTGAGTCTCCAAAAATGACAAGTACCTCATGGGATCAAGAAGATCCTTGGAATTATTATATTCCGTATGCAGCTGATAGTGCTTATTATGTAGGACCAGCAGGATGTGGCGCAGTTGCTTCTGCTCAATATCTTTATTATCTCCATTCAAAATATGGAGTTCCTACTTCAGCTGTAACCTCAGCAACAATTAATAATGCAAATACCCACACTTTCACTTTCTCAAACAAAACAACTACAGCTTGGAACAATATGGCATTAAATGGAAATGGTACGACTAATGCAAAGAGAAAATCTGCCATGTTAATAGCATATTCAGCTGACAGAATAGGAACCCAATACTATAAGGATGGTGCATATTCATCATTTAATAATGATATTTCTTTCATTAATTCAGAGACAGGTTATCACTTTTATTCCGCAAATTATGATTATAACTACGTGATAAATCAATTGCTTAATAATAAAGCTGTTTTAATGAGAGCTGAAGATACTTCAACATCGGATGGTCATGTTTTTATTGCAGATAGGATAATAACAACGAATACTACATATTGTGATTATTATGGATGGGTTGGAACGACTAGTACAGGTGAAAGCGCAAATTACATTGATGAAAGCAATGGTCATATTATCGGGTATAAAATTAAGAAACAAGAGATTGTGACTCGGACAACATATAGTTACAAAATGAATTGGGGCTGGGGTGGAGATAATGATAATGTGGTTTGCAATCCATATAGTATAAATGACTGGTTTGTCACGATGAGTGATGGGCAGCAGTATCATTTTAACAGTGGTCGCAAAATGGCGAGACAATAATAACTTATAGATTTATCACTTTTTCGTGCAATGTTTTCATGTTTCTGTATTTTATGGGAGTAAGAGATGTAGAAAAAATTAAACATGATGAATTATGAAAAAGGTATTATTATTTCTGTTAGCAGTAGCTTTGTACGGTTGTGGTGACGAAGAGCAAATTGCCAATACGAGGAATGAGGCAGAACCCATTGAACTCAATGGGGAGCAGATGGAGATTAATTCAAGCTTGCAATCTTTCTCCTGGGAATTCTTTTCACAAGTTTATCGCGGCAAGGGTGACGGGAATAATATAATCGTGTCGCCCATTAGTTTGGAAATGAATCTTGGTATGTTGCTTATCGGACTGACAGGAAACAGTAAGCAAGAATTGTTGAAGGTCATGCATCTGCAAGGGCATGATACCAATGACATAGACTTGTTCTTCAAGAGAATGATGGAGGGGATACAAAGGACTGATAAGCAGACCACTTTCAATAGTGCCAATTCTTTTTGGTTTGATGAGAAATACAGGGTGGCAAAAGACTTCAGCTCTGTTATCAAAAATAACTATGGTGCTGAAGTCGGAAGTGTTGATTTTGCCGACATCAAGGCCAAGGACACCATAAACAAGTGGTGTGCTCAGCAGACCAATCAGCGTATTCTCCAGATTGTCAATGACACAAATCCAGACATGCTGTTCTATCTTATCAATGCCATCTATTTTGACTCTACCTGGGAAAAGCCTTTTGAGAAAGGTGATTATGAAATATTTACTTATGAAAATGGAACCCAAGACAAGATCAGGATGATGGAGAAGAAGGGTAACTGGCTTTTTTCAGAGCGTGATTCATATATGATTTGCAGTATGCCATATACCAACGGCTCTTTCAGTATGTTGCTGATTTTGCCAAAGGTGGGATATGATGTAAAAGATGTAATGGCTAATTTAGAAGTTGAGGATTTGTTGCTGAGTAGGATGTATAATACCGATGTTCATGTCTGGATGCCTGAGTTTCAATGTGTTTATCCTATCAATGACATCTACGCAAAACTCATGGATATGAATCCAAACTTTGTGTTGAATGCCAATGAGATGGATATGTTTGATGAAGCAATAAAGGGTGATGTGTATATAGCTCAGAAAAACTACATCAAAGTGGATGAGCGGGGAACTGAAGCTGCCACAGTTACTTATACCGGGATGGAGGCTACTGCTCCTCCAGCTTTTGAGCGGAAGTATGTTGAGATGCATTTCGACCATCCCTTCCTTTACAGTATTATAGAAACAAGTACCAACTGCCCTTTGTTTATCGGATATCATGGCAATTGAGGTATGATATTAGACTGAGGAGATGAATTGAAGAAATGCCTCAACATACTGGTGAACTTAGTGTTCTATGGGTGCCTGGCAGTGGTGGGGTATCTGCTGCTGCAAGTATTTCTCTTGGTATCGTTTAAGGTGCCGACCAATTCTATGGTGCCTGAAATGATGCCGGGAGATTTTATTTTGGTTGAGAAGCTCAGCATGGGACCGAGGCTGTTTGATGTGTTCAAGGCCACAAGATTAGAGGAGGTTGAGATTCATCGCCTGCCAGGACTGAGGGGCATCAGGCGGAATGATGTGGTGGTGTTTAACTTTCCCTACGAGTATGGGCGATGGGACAGCATAAGGTTTCATGTGATGAAATACTATACGAAACGCTGCATCGGACTGCCTGGTGATACCATCAGTATAAGGAACGGATTGTATCAGATAGCTGGCGAGAAAGGGGAAATAGAAAAACGTTCACAACAGATGGAGTTGGCTCTGTTCTCAGACAGCATACTCTCGGAGAGGTTTCCTGACCCTGTGTATCCAGAGGCATCGGCAGGTGTAGGCATGGGTTGGACACTGAAGGAGTTTGGTCCCCTGCCCATTCCCAAGCGCGGGCAAAAAGTGAGGATGGACAGCACAGCCTGGAAACTCTATCACCAGTTGGTGGAATGGGAGCAGAAGAGGAAGCTGACGGTTGATGACCAGGGAGTGGTGAGGATGGGAGGGGATGCCATTCAGGAATACACCTTTACCCATGACTATTACTTCATGGCTGGCGACAATGCCGTCAGCTCCATCGATTCCCGCTTCTGGGGCTTGGTGCCAGATGACTATATCGTGGGCAGGGTTTGGCGCATCTGGAAGTCGGTTGACAGCAAAGGCAAAGTGAGGTGGGATAGGGTCTTTAAGAAGGTGAACTGAAGCAATAATTATATTTTGATTATATTGCCAATGGCAGTTAAGCTGAGATGAAGATTGTGATTATAGAAAATGAGGATATGGCTTCCAGCTTGCGCAAAGCTTTGGGAGACAGGGCTGCGGATTTAAATGACCTTGGCGTTGAGGGCAAACATGCTCAGGAGATAGCCCGCCAGGAACCTGATGTGATACTGATGGATGAGCATATCAGGTTAGGCTCCTTCACCTTTATGCCAGACTGCATGAGGCTTGAGCGCGAAGGCCAGACGATTCGTCTCTCTAAATATCAGAACAAGCTGCTCTGCCTGCTTTGCGCATGTATGGACATTACGGTTACTCGTGATGAGATCCATCGCATGCTTTGGCCCGATATTATTGTCATCGACCAGTCTGTCAACAATCTCATCTTTCAGCTTCGCAAACTCCTCCAAGTTGATAGCCACATCCGAATTGAGAATATCAGAGGTGTAGGCTATCGGCTCTGTGTAGAGTGAAATTGATGAAAAAAACAGAATTGCGTGTTTTTTGCCTACACAGCCTACACTATGGCTGGAAACGCTGTGTTCATGGGCGTTTGCGGGGCGTTTGCGGGGTGTAGGCAGGCGTGTAGGCGGTGTAGGCCGCCTACACTGATTAGTCACCTTATTATGCCCAATCTTTTACTTGAAGCTGATGCCTTGCTTACTTCAAGTAAAAGGCTCGATTACTTGAACTAATCAATCTACTTCAAGCGGGCTTCACAATTCTCTCGAGAATTTAAGCTCTTACTCCAAGTAAAAGCACCGCTTACCTCCAGTAAAAGCATCTCTTACCTGCGCTATGTTCTTACTCTCCCCCTTGTTAAGGGGGAGTACTCCGAAACTGCCCCTAACTCCTCCCCTATATAGGGGAGGGGGACCGCTTGCGGTGGAGGAGTATTATCAGTAACAGCATCGCTTAACGGCGGCTGAAGAAGCATCAGGCGGCACCTGATGACCAGCCAGGCGGCACCTGATGGATTAGTGTAGGCAAAAATGAAGCGAAAATTATTTTTTCGAGTTTTTCTCGTGTTACCTCCTGTCGCCCAGCTGCTTCTTGGCTGCTTCAGCAGCATCGTCGATGGCCTGGTTAGCGGCATCCTTGGCAGCGTTGGTAACTTCATTTGCCTTGTCAACAGCAGCCTTCTTCAAGTCTTCGCCTGCTTGCTTGGCAGCTTCTTTTACAGACTCCAGTCCCTCAGCTGCCTTGTTGGCAACCTCCTCGGCAGCTTTGGCAGCTGCAGCAGAGATAGAATCCTGCCTGGTCATTTCTTTCTTAACTGGTTCTTCACTCTTGGCATTACCATTACCTCCGCATGATGCGAGAGATACAGCTATGAAAGCTGCAACAAAAAACATAATCTTTTTCATTTCCTTTTGCTTTAAAATCGTACAAACTATTAAAAACGGTGGCAAAGTTAGCCAGAAATACTATATGTTGTTCAATAAACAACAAAAAAATTCTTACCTTTGCAGTCAGATAAAGCATGCTATGACAGATAACCAGGTTTTTCAAGATAAGAAAGCGGTTTACTACACCTTGGGCTGTAAACTCAACTTCTCAGAAACGGCTACCATCAACAAAATGTTGCAGGAGGCAGGTATCCGTGATGCTCGCAGGGGCGAAGAAGCCGATGTGTGTGTTGTGAACACCTGCTCAGTTACCGAGGTGGCCGACCGCAAATGCCGACAGGCCATTCACCGCCTGCACAAGCAGCATCCCCATGCTTTCATGGTGGTTATGGGGTGCTATGCACAGCTGAAACCCCAGGTGGTTGCAAGCATCCCCGGCGTTGATATAGTCTTGGGAGCGGAACAGAAGAAAGACTTGCTTAAGTACTTGGGAGACCTATCAAAGCGTGCTGAAGGAGGTGAGGCATTTACTTCTGAGCTGAAGGATATCCGTTCGTTTTCTCCTTCTTGCTCAAGGGGCAACAGAACCCGCTATTTCCTGAAAGTGCAAGATGGCTGCAACTATTTCTGTACTTATTGTACAATACCCTTTGCCCGCGGACGGAGCCGCAACGGAAGCATAGCTTCATTGGTGAACGACGCGAGGAAAGCTGCTGCCGAAGGCGGAAAGGAAATTGTCATCACCGGCGTGAATATCGGAGATTTCGGTCAGACCACAGGCGAGACTTTTCTTGACTTGCTCAAGGCATTAGATGGGGTGGAGGGTATAGAACGTTACCGCATTTCATCTATTGAGCCTGATTTGCTGACAGATGAGGTCATCGACTTTGTGGCTCATTCCAAGCACTTTATGCCTCACTTCCATATCCCCTTGCAATCAGGATGCGACGAAGTGCTGCGTTTGATGCACAGACACTATGACAGGGCTTTGTTTGCCCATAAGATTGAGCAGATTAAAACGCTGATGCCTCATGCTTTTATTGGCGTTGATGTGATGGTGGGTACACGTGGTGAAACTGAGGAATATTTTGAGGATTCTTATCAGTTTATCAAGGGTTTGGATGTGACACAGCTGCATGTGTTCAGCTATTCTGAACGACCAGGTACTAAGGCACTTCAGATAGATTATGTGGTGCCTCCTCAGGTAAAGCACGAGCGAAGTCAGCGTCTGCTTGATTTATCTGATGTAAAAACACAAGCTTTTTACCAAAGGTATGCGGGTAAGGAGATGCCTGTCTTGTTGGAGAAATCTAAAGCTGGGCATCCTATGCATGGGTTCACACCTAATTATATACGCGTGGAGGTAGAGAACCGTCCAGAGCTGGACAATCACATTGTGGTGGTTCGATTAGGGGAGATAAATGAAGCTGGCGATGCTTTGAAAGGAGATTTGCTATGAAAAGATTGAGCTATTGGTTTACTTATTTAGGTATGCATCTGTTGGCTCTGTTGCCATTCAATATCCTTTATCTATTATCAGATTGCCTGTATGTAATTCTTCGCCATGTTGTAGGCTATCGCAAAAAGGTAGTGCGTGCCAATTTATTTAACTCTTTCCCTGAGAAAACAGAAGCTGAGTTGAAGGAAATTGAGCGTAAATTCTACCACTACATTTGTGACTATCTGGTAGAAGAAGTTAAGATGGCCCGTCTTTCTTCTGAGGAGATTAAGCTTCGCATGAGCTTTGATAACTTTGAAGTGTTTATGGAAAGGGCAAAGCGAGGTGATAACATTGCCTTATTGATACCCCATTATGGTAATTTCGAGTGGCTCATCAACATCAAGTTGCTGGTACCGCAAGAATATCCTATTCTGCATATTTACAAACCTTTGCACAATCCCTATATAGATGGGATGTTAAAACAGATAAGGACTCAATATGGAGGCGTCAATGTGGCGAAACATGACACCGTGCGCACACTTGTAAAGATGCATAAGGATGGCACTCGATTTGGAGTAGGTTTCATTACTGACCAGAGTCCCAATAAGACAGAGGCAAAGTATTGGACAACCTTCCTCCATCAGGATACAGTTTTTATGGATGGAGCAGAAAAACTGGCTAAAATGCTTGATATGTGCGTGCTGTATGCTGATATCCACCGTGTTCGAAGAGGCTATTGTAGTGTACATTTCGATGTGATAACAGACCATCCTAAGGATACAAATGACGGAGAGATTACTGAGGCTTTTGTAAGGAAGTTAGAGCAAACCATCCATCGCGATCCGCCCTATTGGTTCTGGAGTCATAAACGATGGAAAATTAAGAGAAATGTCTAAGGTCGCAATAGTGATATTAACTTGGAATGGAAGCCAGATGCTTCGTTCGTTCTTGCCCTCTGTGCTGCAGCATAGCCAGGACGAGGCTGATATCTATGTGGCTGACAATGGCTCTGAAGATGATACCCTGCAAGTGTTGGCATCTGATTTCTTTTCTGTAAAGGTCATCAAGTTCGAGAAGAATTATGGCTTTGCTGAGGGCTACAACCGTGCATTACTACAAGTGGAGGCCGACTATGTAGTTCTTCTCAATTCTGATGTGGAAGTCACAGAACATTGGCTAACTCCCTTAATCACCTTTATGGATGCCCATCCAGAGGTAGCTGCTTGCCAACCCAAGATTCGCAGTTATCGGAACAAGAGTCTTTTTGAGTATGCAGGAGCTGCAGGTGGTTTCATAGACCGTTATGGCTATCCTTTCTGCCGAGGTCGTATTTTCAATACGATAGAGGCAGATGAAGGACAATATAACAATTCGTTACAGGTATTCTGGGCAACAGGTGCCTGCCTTTTCATCCGTTTGAAGGATTATCGTGAGGCTGGTGGTTTGGACAATCGTTTCTTTGCACACATGGAGGAAATAGACCTTTGTTGGCGTCTTAATGCCCGAGGCAGAGAAGTGTGGTGTATCCCTCAGAGTGAGGTTTATCATGTTGGAGCGGCTACCTTGAAGCGAGAGAACCCCCGCAAGACCTTTCTCAATTTCCGCAATAACCTTTTGATGCTCTATAAGAATTTGCCAGACAATGAGTTGCATCATGTCATGTGGAGGCGTTATTTCCTCGACTACTTGGCAGCATTATCTTTCTTCCTGAAAGGACAGTTCCCTAATGCCAAAGCTGTGTTTGAGGCTCGCAAGGCCTATCATCATCTTCGTCCCGATTTCTTCATTACTCGCAATCTCAACATGTTGGCAAGAGTAGAAAAGCCTGCTCATGAGAGATGGGTAAAAAGCATCCTATGGGCATACTATGTTCAAGCAAAACATATTTTTTCTAAGTTGTGAAAGACGGTATTTATACCGTAGATAAGAGTTAAGGAACAATCAGGTGTATAGCTGCACTGTGGATATCTGCCCCCATTGGAGGATTAAGTTTCTCCAAAAGAAGATCTACAGAAAGTAGGGTGGGAAAGTCTTTTAAAAGGTGCTGGGCAATGCGACCCGCAACATGTTCCAGAAGGTTGGAGCGTTGCTGCATCTCGAATCGCACTACTTCATACACCTTAGCATAGTTCACTGTATCAGCCACATCATCTGATTGCATTGCTTGGGTAATATCCACCTCGAGGGTAAGGTTGACAACAAATTCATTGCCTACCACGGATTCTTGGGGAAGAAGACCGTGGTAAGCAAAGAAATGCATGTCTTTCAATATGATTTCACTCTTCATGAATGTCAGTCTCTACCTGTGTTTTCAATCATGCTGACAATCTTGTTGTTCAGCGTATCGGCATTCATCAGAGCTTCCAAGGTGAGGTGCATACGATAGCGCCAGTAATGCTTCACGATGGCAGGGATGTTGATTCGTTCATCCTGTCCGTCAGGTAAGCGTACATCACCATCTATGGACAACCAATCCTGCAACGATGGAACACAGAGCATAGAATTGCCTCGCAAGTGGGCATCCAGAATCATTTCGCAGATTTCCGGGGTAGCCGTAGAAGGTGAGAAGCCCTTAATGCCCATAGCCAGGTTGTAGTAGCGTTGGGTAGTTTTTGGATCCTCTTCCCACCAACCACGTAAGGTGGACATGTCATGTGTAGAGATGGTACATACAGAACGATAAGGATAATGGGCGGGGTTGCCAAATTCTGTACCCAATTCCTTTGGCATACGCTGGATCTCCAAGGAAAGGATACGCAAATCGTTCATAACAGAAGGTACACAATCAGGAATCATACCCAAGTCCTCGCCACATACCAACATGTTGGTACACTGAGTAAGCTGAGGTAATTTCTTCATGGCTTGCTCTCGCCAGAACTCATTGTGACGCTGGTAGTAATAATGGTTGTAGAGGTTTGTAAACGCCTTCTTGTCAGCCTCGCTCAGCGTTTGGAAAATATAGTCGTTCTGAACACTGATACGTGGATGGAAACGATTGGTATCGTGACGGTCACGCAGGAATAACACATCGCTGATGAGGCTATACAGACCCTCACGAATCTTTACGCTCACCTGATCTGTCTTACCCGTGAAGTAAGCTTCCACCTGTTTCTGTGTGGCAAACTCAGGCTTCATGTCGTAAACCTCGTAAGTGTCAGTTGCCTTGAGGAATGTTTGCTTAACATAATCAGTATGCTCTCCAAAGATATCCTTAAGGAAACGCTCGTGGATGTATGATTTCGTGAAGAACTCTTCGTTGAATTGTAAACCAAAACTCTCAATTTCTTGACGAGTCATTGGCAACGAAGGAACAAACTGGCCAAGCAATCCGTGAACGGCGTGGCTCGGCATTTCCCAGATGCGGAAGAAACCTAAGATGTGATCAATGCGATATGCATCGAAATACTCGCTCATCTTGCGGAATCGCTTCATCCACCAAGCATAGTTGTCTTTCTCCATCACATCCCAGTTATAGGTCGGGAAGCCCCAGTTCTGACCGTTTACTGAAAAGTCATCAGGTGGAGCACCAGCTTGTCCGTTAAGATTAAAATAATAAGGTTCAGTCCAGGCTTCCACGCTGTTGCGACTGATGCCGATAGGGATATCGCCTTTCAAAACAACACCTTGCTTACGGGCATGATGGCTGGCAGAAGCCAACTGGCGATCGAGATGATATTGAATGAAATAATAGATGGCTATTTCAGAGAATATCTCGCTGTCAGGATTACAGAGTTTGGAAATCTCTTGTGCATTATACTCTTGGTACATTGGCCATTCCCGGAAATTAGGAGTGCCGTATTTATCGCGCAGATAACTGAAAGCAGCATAAGGTATCAGCCAATTCTGGTTGTTCATGAAAAACGTGCCAAAATCACGTGTCCGCATGGTAGCCTCACCATCCTGTTTGAACAGTAGTTTAAAGAACTTCCACTTGGCTTCATTCACAGCCTCATAGTCTATTTGTGGTAACTTGTTCAATTTTTCTCTCAGTCTTTCGAAGCCATTATGCTGCTTGACATCCTTCAATTCTCCCATCTGTCGCAGGTCGGCGTACATGGGATGAATGGCGTAGATGGAGATGCTGTTGTAAGGATAAGAGTCTGTCCAGGTCTTTGTGATCGTAGTATCGTAGATAGGTAAAATCTGTACCATCTTCTGATGAGTTTTGGCGGCCCAGTCAATCATCAACTTCAAGTCACCGAAGTCACCCACACCAAAACTGCCCTCAGAGCGGAGTGAGAACACTGGTACAGCTACACCAGCTCCTTTCCATGAAGTAAGGTTAAATGCAGCATAGCGGTCGCCATACACCACAGTTTCTTTCTCCTCAAGCTCAGGTTTCGCCAGGAAACGGTTAGGATGTTCTTCCCATCCTAAGAATTGCTTAGTCTTGACATCAAGGAGTACAAACTTATACTCGATGGGGAATTGCAGCTTGTTTGCATCTACCTCCAATTGCCATTCTGGGTAATAGGTGTCGCTCATGATCATAGCTTGCTCAGGGTTCCAGTTGCCAAACACTTGCTGGTTGCCGCAAACTGCCAGACGAATGTTGGGCTTTGTGGGGAGATAAGCCTTAATGACGATGCCTTGTGCAGGAGTAGGCAATCCTTGACTACGCTTGTTATGTGCAGTCCATGCCTCGGTAAACGCAGATGAAAACATAAAGCTGTTCTCAGGCAGGTCCTTCCAACTATCCATCAAGGTATAGATCTTGCCTTTCAGGTTATGTGCATGCAAAATCCTTGGGAATGCATGCCATTCCTCGCGAACGATTTCTATACCGCGGCTAATCAGGTAGTGATACTTGATGAGCTTAGTGGAACTTACTTTTACTTCAATCTCGGCAGACCATCTGATTCCGTCTGTCGTAGAGAGGGCGATGGCCTGTTCGATGTTGCCATTGCCCAGTTCGGGCATATTGCCCACCACTTTTACTTCTTCGCCCCAGTGGGTGCGGTATTCGATGTTAAATCTTAGTTTCATAAAAAACAATAGCTACAATTGATTATGCAATTATATTAATTTTTTTGCAAAATCTTGTAGCTATTGCTAATATATTTTACAGAAAAGTAAAAAAAGGTCGATTATGGGTGGGTTATCCGCATCTGGAAGCTCCACAAGTGGTGCAAATCAGGCACCCTTCTTGGTACACCAGCGTCTCATTGCCACAGTTTGGGCACATTTGTCCTTTGGCTGCTGTGCCATCTGCGATGTACTTCTTCAAGGCTCTTTCCACGCCGTTCTTCCAGGTGTTGATGTT
This sequence comes from Bacteroidaceae bacterium, assembly GCA_017649485.1. Taxonomy (GTDB): domain Bacteria; phylum Bacteroidota; class Bacteroidia; order Bacteroidales; family Bacteroidaceae; genus Bacteroides. The sequence goes on from JAGCGS010000001.1 coordinate 12,914, forward strand.
TTCGCTGTCTAATTCCAACTGACCTACCAAGCGGATTACACGATCGATAGGCATACGGTAGCGCAATACACTGGAGATAAGCTTGGCATAGTTCCAATACTCCTTGTTGAACTTTTCTGAGAGTCCTTCAATGGTGACCTTATAGCCTCGCTTGTTCTCAAATTGGAAATCGTAGCGTTTGTTACCGTTCTCATCTACATTCTTGATGATGTGGCCTCTTGAGATGGTCTTGGGCAACATGATACCCTCGTCGTCGTCGAGCACACCTGTAAAGATTTCATAAGGATAGCCATCGAGCAAGCCAACAAAAGCCACCCATTTCTCCTTGTTGTTTTGGAAACGCACCACATCAGCCTCCAATATCTTGGGACGAACCTCCACTACAGTAGGTTGGATGCAAGGTACAGGTTCTTTTTTCTCCTCTTTCTTTTCTTTCTTGGTGGAGAGCAGCACCCCTGCACGGGAACCATCGCGATAAACGGTGCATCCCTTACATCCGCAACGCCAAGCTTCCACATACAAGCGATCTACCAATGCCTCATCCACGTTGTTGGGCAGGTTGATTGTGACGCTGATGCTGTGATCAACCCATTGTTGGATGCGACCTTGCATCTTTACTTTCATTAACCAATCGATATCGTTGGAGGTCGCTTTGTAATAAGGAGACTTCTCCATCAAGGTGTCTAACTCATCTTGTGTATAACGCTTGTCTAAGTCGTAGCCATTAACTTTCATCCAAGTCTTAAACTTGGGATGGAACACAGTATATTCTTCAAAAGCGTCGCCTGATTCATCTACAAAGTCAACATGCACATTTGTATCGTTGGCATTGACCTTGCGACGACGTTTATAGACAGGCATGAACACTGGCTCGATGCCAGATGATGTTTGCGTCATCAAACTGGTGGTGCCTGTTGGAGCGATAGTCAGACAAGCGATGTTGCGACGGCCATATTGCTTCATATCGGCATATAGGACTGGGTCTGCCTCAGCCAAGCGTTTAACGAATGGATTATTCTCCTCGCGTTTGTAGTCGTATATTTCGAATGCTCCACGTTCTTTCGCCATCTCGATAGACGAACGGTAGGCACTTAGCGCAAGTGTTTTTTGTACTTGCACAGAGAATTCGGTAGCCTCTTCAGTACCATAACGTAATCCCAAAGCTGCAATCATATCACCCTCTGCTGTGATGCCCACGCCTGTACGACGACCCATACCACTCTTCTTGTATATCTTTTGCCATAGTTCCAACTCCGTATGCTTTACCTCTTCGTCCTCTGGGTCTGTCTCAACCTTCTGTAGAATCAGTTCAATTTTCTCCAGTTCAAGGTCTATAATATCATCCATAATACGTTGTGCCAACTGTACATGGTTCTTGAATAGTTCAAAATCAAAGTATGCGTCTTTGGTAAAAGGATTAATGACGTATGAATATAAATTGATGGCCAGCAAACGGCAAGAGTCGTAAGGACACAGAGGTATCTCACCACAAGGATTGGTTGCTACCGTGCGGAAGCCCAAGTCGGCATAACAGTCAGGGATGGATTCACGTAAGATGGTATCCCAGAACAATACGCCAGGCTCTGCTGACTTCCATGCATTGTGCACAATCTTTTTCCACAAGGCATTGGCATCAATTTCTTTTTTTACCTTTGGGGCGTTGCTGTCAATGGGATATTGTTGGATATAAGGCTTGCCCTTAATGGCTGCTTGCATGAAATCATCGTCTATCTTGACAGATACGTTGGCACCTGTTACCTTGCCTTCCGTCATTTTTGCATCTATAAAAGCCTCCGCATCTGGGTGCTTAATGGCTACTGTCAGCATCAAGGCACCACGACGGCCATCTTGAGCCACCTCACGGGTAGAGTTGGAATAACGTTCCATAAAAGGCACCAAGCCTGTTGATGTCAAGGCTGAGTTCTTTACAGGTGAGCCTTTTGGACGGATGTGTGAAAGGTCATGTCCCACGCCACCACGTCGTTTCATCAACTGAACCTGCTCTTCGTCAATCTTAAAGATAGCACCATAAGAGTCAGCTTCGCCATCAATACCAACTACGAAGCAGTTTGAAAGAGATGCAATTTGGAAGTCATTTCCTATGCCTGTCATCGGACTACCTTGTGGTACGATATACTTGAAATGATCCATCAGATCATACAACTCTTGTGCACTGAGGGGATTGGGATACTTTGACTCAATACGAGCCAGTTCGTTGGCTATTCGCCAATGCATATCTTCAGGAGATTTCTCGTAGATATTTCCAAAAGAATCTTTCACGGCATACTTGTTTACCCAAACCCGGGCGGCAAGTTCGTCTCCTTCGAAGTATTTCAATGACGCTTCGAAAGCTTGATCGTAGGTATAAGTTTGTTTCTCCACGGTATAAGCTTAGAAATATATATGTGTTACTTGTTTTTCAATGCGATGCGGATTTCTTCCAATTCTTCATGGAAGTTCTTGTCCACTTCTTCTTGCTCTTTGATGATCTTGAAGGCATGTAGAACTGTAGCATGGTCTCTGTTGCCGATAAGCTTACCAATGCGGGCGGTAGAGAAGTCTGTGTTGTCCTTAGCCAGGAACATGGCAATCTGTCGAGCCTGTACAACCTCCCTTTTGCGTGATTTTGTATGAATAGTCGCAACATCCATCCCATAGTGCTTGCATACAGTTTCAATAATATCGTCAATAGTGATAATCTTCTCTTCGGCATAGGTGAACTTCTGCACAGTCTTTCGTGCCAGCTCCATGTCTATTTCTTTATTAAATATAGTGGCCTGTGCCATCATGGAGATGGCGATGCCTTCCAAATCTCTTACGCTTCCTGAAACATGTTCTGCTACAAATTCGATCACGTTCTCAGGGAATTGCCAACCGTCACGTTGCACCTTACTACGCAAGATTTCTTTTCGTAAATCGAAAGAAGGTGATTCCAACTCGGCCACCATGCCCCACTTGAAACGGGTGATTAGACGATCCTCTAATCCTTGCAGTAGCATGGGAGCTCTGTCGGCCGTCATCACCAGCTGCTTGCCGTTCTGATGTAGTTGGTTGAATATATAGAAAAATGTGTTTTGTGTCTTGGTGCTACCTGCAAACTCTTGGATGTCGTCGATAATCAGCACATCAATTGTCTGGTAGAAATTGATAAAATCATTCAAAGTGTTGTTTCTCACAGAGTCTGTATATTGCACCTTAAACAAATGGGCAGATACATATAGCACGCGTGCTGACGGATTCAGCTCTTTTACCTTCAGTCCAATGGCATTGACCAGGTGAGTCTTACCCACACCAGAGTCTCCATAAATAAAGAAAGGGTTGAAAGTCTTGCCAGGATTCTTAGCAACAGCATTAGCTACACTACGTGCCAACTTGTTACTCATACCCTCAATGAATGTTTCAAAGTTGCATTCTGGATTCAAGTGAGGGTCAAGATCTGTTATCGGCATCTGTGGCAGGTCTTTCTTGACAACAGATTTGGGTGGCTGGGGTAGAATAGGGCGGTGGATAGACTTATAATCAACGGTGCCATGTTCGTCCTGCACTACCATAACTTGGTACTCCAGGTCTGTTCCCTCACCGAAATATCTGTACAGTACCTTTTGCATTAGGTCGATGAACCGATCTTCCAAAATTTCATAGAAATACTGGCTCGGAACACTGATGTGCAAGGTGTTATTCTCATAACTCAATGGTACAATTGGAGCAAACCACGTTTGGAAAATCTGTTCGCTGACATTATCCTTGATGGTTTGCAAGCATTTTGACCATCGAGCGGCAAAATCTATGCGCTGCATGATATGTACACCTTGATTCATCATTTGCTTCTTTTGCGTGTACAAAGTTGGCAATCTTTTTCGAAAGAAACAAATGGTTTTTTTTCGTGGAAAAATGGAGTAGGTTACAAGTTACTGTATTTCAATAAAAAAAGTTTTAGGTGCTCGTTACGTCCTTTATTTATCACTTGCTTATTTGCAACGTGCTGTTTGTTAGGTCTTTCTAAAAACTATTCAAAATAACGACATCTTCTTCTCTTGCTTTTTGATGAACTTCCACTATCGCTTAATACAAGCTAATTTCCGCATGCTTCCATTATGGTCAACGGAAATGATTTTATTTAGATAAAATCTAAATTAAGGGGTTTGTGCCTTATCTTTTTTGCCGAAAACGGAGAAGTGAACATAGCGTTTCGGGTGATTTTGCAGGTCTTGCAATAGGTTAGCTGCATTGGCTGCAGTCTGGTTCAAATTGTTATAAAGTGAAGGGTCATTCAGGAGCAGTCCAACAGTGTTGTCATTGCGTTCCAGCTTGGCTGTGATTTGCTGCACATTGGCCAAAGTCTCGTCCACCTTGCTCATGGTAGCAGCATAATCTATTTGCTTGAGGTTGCCACTGATTGCGGCAAAATTGTCACCTATTTCATTAAGTTTGCCAGTAAGTTGAGGGATATCGTCACGCATCAAACGCTCCAGCTGGCGACTGTTATTGTTGAGGCTTGCCGTAAGGTTTTCAATGTTATGCAAGGTGGCAGGTATAGCTGGATCGGCAAGTAATGTATTTAGAGATGCCATGATAGAGTCAAGCTTAGGTAGCATCTTCTCTAACGTTGGTATCATAGCAGCCGCCTTTCCCAGTGCTCCTGCATTTACACTACCGATGATGGTATCGCCTACATTCATACGTTCACGAGGATTGTTAGCTAATAATAGATTCAGCTTCACAGCTCCCAAAAGGTCGGACTGTAGCTCTGCCGTCGTGCCCTTGGGGATGCGCAGGGATGGATCTACGTCAATTTCTGCCACCACATTGCCAGGGTGATCATAATCATATTGCAGAGTATTCACGATACCCACTTTGAAACCATCGGCAAATACAGGACTCGATTTTACCAGTCCGTTGATGTCTTCAAATTGCACATAGAAATAGCTGCTTGATTTGAAAAGGCTGATGCCTTTGAGGTAGTTGATACCATATATTAATAAGAACAGTGCGATGATGCCTGCTATTCCTATCTTAACTTCCCTATTAAAACCTTTCATATTGTCTAAGTTTTCTGATTATTTGTTTCTGTTTCTTTTAAATTCATTAATGGCTTCATTCACGTTCACCTTCTTGTCTTGCTTGAATGCAATAATGAAGGCATCCTTGAACTTGGCGGTCACCTCTTTCAGCTTGCTTCTCACTGCATTGTAATCGTTTGAAGCACCATAGGTATATTTATATGTACCATTTTCAACATAATAATCTACAGGGCTGAGCCCTTTTAGTCGTTTGTCTTTTTCGTTCAGTTTGGTTGTTGATAGCAAGAATTGAATCTTGAACACTGGGGCATCAGAAGGGGTAACGACAGCTTTGACTGGTTGCTCCTTGACGGGTGTGGGTTTAATGGTTTGTTCTTGTTGTCCCTTAGAAGATGTCGGTTTAACATTAGCAATAGGTTTTACCTCTTCGCTATCATTGACTACAGGGGCGGAAGCATTGGTAGCATTCTGCTCGCGAGCCATCTGCTCAGTCTTATACGCCAAGAACGCATTAAAAATACTCTTTGCCATTGACGAACTGCCTTCTGCACTATTCAGGTATTGCTCTTCGGCGGGAGTGGAAATAAAGCCTAACTCCACCAATACACTTGGCATGGAAGTGGCTCGCAATACCAAAAAGCCCGCCTGATGTACTCCACTATCTATACGCTTGCTGTTGCTTTTGAATTGCTGTTGAATTTGAGAGGCAAAGTGAACGCTCTGTGACATAAACTGGTCTTGCATGAACTCGAAGATTATGTAAGACTCAGCAGAGTTAGGGTCAAAGCCTGCATAACGAGTCTTATAATCATCCTCATAAAGAATTACCGCATTCTCTCGTTTTGCCACTTCCAGATTCGCTTCACTTCGTGCCAAACCAAGTGTCCATGTAGAGGCACCCCGAGCTGTATGGTTGTTGGCGAGGGCATTAGTATGTACAGAGATAAATAGGTCGGCTTTTGCCTCGTTGGCTATTTCTGCACGTCGGTTCAAGTTCACAAACACATCTGTCTTTCGAGTGTAGACTACTTTCACATCGTTGCACTGGTCTTCTATCAGCTTGCCCAATTTTAACGCCACCGACAGGTTGATGTTCTTTTCTTTCGCGGTTTTGCCAACAGCACCAGAGTCATGTCCTCCATGTCCTGCATCAATCACTACTATAAAGTCTCTTGCCGAAGTCGTTAAACAAACACTCCACAGCAAGATTGCCAATCCTAATATGTGTTTAAAATAGGCCATATCTTCAATTTCTCTGCAAATTTAATTCAAAATTCCTGAAAACATGTCTGTCTGCATAGGTTTTAAGCATAACATTTGTAATTTTGCACAAAAATTAAGATAATATGGACACAAAATCGTTTCCTTACGCCATTATATTTAAGTATTATCCGGATGAGAACCAACTAAGGAGTATTCTGCTCACCCACAGTGAACGTGTAGCTCGCAAGGCTTTGCAAGTTGCAGATGCCCACCCTGAATTACAGTTGGATCGCCAATTTTTAGTCGAAGCTTCTTTATTGCACGACATCGGTATTTTCCGCTGTGATGCTCCAAGTATTCATTGCTTCGGTACATATCCTTACATTTGTCATGGTTATTTAGGTGCTGAGCTGATGCGCATAGAGGGGTTCAAACGGCACGCATTAGTTTGTGAGCGACATACAGGAGCTGGTTTGTCGTTGGCACAAATTGAATCAAGAAACCTCCCAGTACCCCATCGCGACATGCTACCTGTTAGTATGGAGGAGCAAGTAATATGCTTTGCAGATAAGTTTTTTTCCAAAACTCGTCTGGAGGAAGAAAAAACTGTGGAAATGGCTCGTAAAAGCTTGCAAAAGTTTGGTGAAGACGGGTTGGTAAGGTTTGACCGCTGGTGCCAGATGTTCCTTTAAGAACTAAAAAACCGTTAAATGTGTGAGATTTATTCTTTTTATTACTAATTTTGTAGGTTTATTGGCTGATAGTAGTCAAAAGAATTATTAGTTAAGTAGTTGAGAAATAGAGTTATTATAGGGATTTTGGCGATGCTTGCGCTTGTTTTCTGTTCATTGGATGCAAGCGCACAAAGGCGTCGTAACACCAGGGTTACCCCCTTGACGGACGAGGCTTTGTCTCGCTCTTTACCTTCCGACTCTATTGCTTCTGACACCTTGGCATTGGATTCGGTGCCTCAACGGCAAGAAACCATTACGGCTCCTGTGGATTTTGAGGCGAGTGACTCCATTGTCTTCACCCAAAACGGATTCGCCCATTTGTATGGCGAAAGTAAGGTTACTTATGAACAAATTAATTTGGCTGCAGATGTTATTTCCATGAATATTGACAGTACTACTGTTTTTGCCTATGGTAGGGAAGACTCTTTGGGTACTGTCAAGGGTAAACCTGTATTCACGGAAGGAGATACCCCATACGAGACCAATCAGATACGTTATAACTTCAATAGTAAGAAAGGTGTAATCAGCAACATCGTTACCCAACAGGGCGAGGGATATGTGATAGGAAACAATGCTAAAAAGGGTGCCAATGATGAAATTTACCTCAAGCAAGGTATTTATACCACTTGTGACAACCATGAGCATCCACATTTTTATATGCAGATGACATACGCTAAGGTGCGTCCCAAGAAAAACGTGGTGACAGGTCCTGCTTATTTGGTTGTGGAGGATGTGCCCCTACCTATTGCTGTACCATTCTTCTTTTTCCCGTTCAACAGCAGTTATTCTTCTGGTATCTTGATGCCTACTTATATGGATGATTCCAATCGAGGTTTTGGCTTGACCAATGGTGGCTATTATTTCGCCATCAGTGACAAAATGGATTTGGCTTTACGTGGCGACATCTTTACTAAGGGTTCCTGGAGGGTTGATGCTTCTACTAACTATGTAAAGAGATATAGATATTCAGGTAATTTTCAGGCTAACTATCAGGTGACTAAGATGGGCGATAAAGGTTTGCCTGATTATTCCGAAGCCAAGGACTTTAAGATTGTATGGTCGCATCGCCAAGATCCAAAGGCCAGCCCCAATACCACTTTCACTGCCAGTGTAAACTTCTCTACAAGCAGTTATGAAAAAACTAACATCGGCAACTTATACAATGCTCAGGCTATGGCACAGAACACCAAGACTTCAAGTGTCAGTTATTCACGTAATTTCCCTGACCAGAAGTTGAATATCTCACTGTCAACTAACATTGCCCAGACCACACGAGATTCTTCCATTTCCATTACCTTGCCTGATGTGAACATTGCTCTTTCCACCATCTTCCCTTTTAAGCGTAAAGTGGCAGTAGGTAATGAGCGGTGGTATGAGAAAATCTCCATGCGATACAGTGGACGATTCTCTGCTAGCATTAATACAAAGGATGATTTGATATTTAAGAAGAGCTATATCAAGGATTGGCGTAATGGCATGAAACATGAGATACCTGTCAGTGCTACCTTCCAGGTACTGAAATACTTCAATGTCACACCGTCTTTCAATTATACGGAACGTTGGTACTTTAAAAAGATTAAAAAAGATTGGGATCCTGTGAACCAGCAAGTGGTGAATACTGATACCATTTATGGTTTCCATCGTGTATATGATTATTCAGGAAGCCTGAGTGTAAACACTAAGATCTATGGCATGTATCAGCCTATGTTCATGAAGAAGAAGCAGATACAGATTCGTCACATTATTACTCCCGAGGTGTCAGTGAGTGCTACTCCAGATTTTGGTTCTTCTCGCTACGGTTATTACAATAGTTATATTCGTCGCGACCTCAATGGTGCTCCAAGAGATACAGTTACTTACAATATGTATGAAGGATCTTTGTTCGGTGTACCAAGTCAAGGAAAGAGTGGTGTTGTGAACTTCCGCCTGAGTAATAACTTGGAAATGAAGTATCGCGATAAGAATGACTCCATTCATAAAGTGAGCTTGATTGACGAATTGGGCTTTGGCATTTCTTATAACTTTGCCGCTGAGCAGAAACCATGGAGTGACCTCTCTATGAATTTGCGAATGAAACTTACCAAAAGCTATACCTTCAGTATGAGTACCTCTTTTGCCACATACGCTTATGAGTTCGATAAAAATGGCAATGTAGTTGTAGGTAATCGCACCGAATGGTCTTATGGCAGATTCGGCCGCTTCCAAGGTTATGGCACTTCTTTCAATTATACGCTCAACAATGAGACAATCAAGAAGTTGTTCAGCAAAAAGGAGAAGAATAAGGAAGAGAAGAATGGTGATGAGAATAATTCCGTTGGTGATAATTCTCCCGATCGTGATGAAGTTCAACCACAACAGAAGCGTAAAGTACAGGCAGCTACCGATGATGAGGGCTATCAGAAGCCTAATATCCAGTGGTCTGTCAACCTCAGCACTGGTTTCAATATCCGTGAGGATCGTTCCAAGCCTATCAATAAACGCACCATGCGCTATCCTTATAAGGTTAGCTTGAATGCGTTGAATATCAATGGTAACTTGAAACTGACCAATAAGTGGGTGATGAATTTCAATACGGGTTACGACTTTGAGACTAAAAAGGTAGTTCAGACATCTTTTAATATCAGTCGTGACTTGCACTGTTTCACTATGACGGCAGCTATTTCACCTTTTGGCCAGTACAAGTACTATAACTTTACGATTCGTGCTACAGCCAGGATTCTGCAAGACCTTAAGTGGGATCAGCGTAGCCAGACGCAGAGTAATATCAGGTGGTACTAAAATTTTGATTTAATCACCAAATTATCGGCTCTTGACCATATTGTTTCAAGTAGCTGTTAGCCAAACTGAAATGATGATTGCCAAAGAAACCCCTGTAAGCTGACAGGGGAGATGGATGGGCAGAGGTTAGTACCAGGTGCTTTTGCCGGTTGATGAAGGCTCCCTTCTTCTGTGCATAACTACCCCATAAGATAAATACCAAATGCTCTTTTTCTGCATCTAAAGTACGAATCACAGCATCTGTAAAAGTTTCCCACCCTTTGTTCTGATGAGAACCTGCCTGATGCTCTCGCACAGTCAGAGTGGCGTTGAGCAATAATACCCCTTGTTGAGCCCAGCGAGTCAGGTTACCGCTTTGTGGAATTGGTGCTCCTGTGTCATCATGTATCTCCTTAAAGATATTCACTAAAGAAGGAGGAAACTGTACACCGTCGTTTACAGAGAAGCACAGTCCGTGAGCCTGTCCAGGCTCATGATATGGGTCTTGTCCTATCAACACCACTTTCACCTTATCGAAAGGACATAAATTAAAAGCATTGAATATCAGCTTGCCTGGTGGATAAATGCGATAGTGTTGGTATTCTGAACGCACAAAGTCGGTCAGCTGCTCAAAATATGGCTTGTCAAACTCTGTTTGCAACCTCACCTTCCAACTTTCTTCAATCTGTACATTCATACCAAATCTTACATATAAATAAGGTGTGACCCGGGCGGGATTCAAACCCGCGACCTTCAGAACCGGAATCTGACGCTCTATTCAGCTAAGCTACCAGGCCTTGTTTCGTGCTACAAAAGTAGATAAAATGTTTTCATTCACCAAATCTTTGTCGTAATAAAACTCTTTTCAGTCCTTTGATATAATGATATTTTGAGCGTAATTTTGGAAAAAATAGCTGCATTTTGTCAAATAATTGCCAAAATATGCATCATCTATCAGTATAATTTGTATCTTTGCCTCGCAATTTTAAAAATGACAGAAAAGAAAGATGAGTTATTTTATAAGACCTAACAACTATCGCCCTTTGCTGGATATGAGGCAGACTGAGCAGGGTATCAAGCAGATCAAGGACTTTTTCCAGGTAAACCTTTCTTCAGAACTTCATTTGAGACGTGTAACGGCTCCTTTGTTTGTGCTGAAGGGTATGGGTATCAACGATGATCTGAATGGTGTCGAGCATGCAGTGTCTTTCCCCATCAAGGATTTGGGAGGCGCACAGGCAGAGGTTGTGCACTCGTTGGCAAAGTGGAAACGCCTGACATTGGCAGAGTATAACATTGAACCTGACTATGGCATCTACACGGATATGAACGCTATCCGAGCAGATGAGGAACTGGGTAACCTGCACTCGCTATATGTGGATCAGTGGGACTGGGAACGAGTGATTACACCTGAGGAGCATAATGTTGAGTTCCTCAAGGAAGTAGTGACTCGTATCTATGCTGCTATGCGTCGAACAGAGTATATGGTTTTTGAGAACTATCCTTCTATTAAACCTTTACTCCCTAAAAAATTGCACTTTATCCATGCAGAGGAATTGCGCCAGCTCTATCCAGACATGACACCCAAGGAGCGTGAGAATGCCATCACGAAGAAGTTTGGCGCTGTATTTATCATCGGTATTGGCTGTAAGTTGGGCGATGGGAAGCCGCATGACGGTAGAGCTCCTGATTACGATGACTACTCTTCTCCCGGTTTGAATGACTTGCCAGGACTCAATGGTGATCTGTTGTTGTGGAACTGTGTATTGCAATGTGCATTCGAAATATCTTCTATGGGTATCCGCGTAAACAAGGAGGTGATGCTCAAGCAATTGAAAGAGGCCAGACAGGAAGAGCGCAAGGACCTCTATTTCCACAAGAAGCTTCTTGCAGGCGAACTGCCTCTATCAATTGGTGGTGGTATTGGCCAGTCGCGACTCTGTATGTACTATCTGCGCAAAGCCCATGTGGGAGAGATACAAGCCAGCATCTGGCCAGACGAAATGAGGGTGGAGTGTGCCAAGGAAAACATTCACCTGATATAATAATAATATCTGAATAACATGAAAAAACACATCGCAGTCATTGTTTTATTGCTGCTTACCTGGGCCTTCAATATGAAGGCTCAGACTATTTGGAATGCTACCCATCTGGCTCAAGTGAAGGCGCAAATCCAACAATCCGACGTTCCAGCTTACCAGAATGCCTATTTTCAGCTGCTTCAGGAGGCAGAAGAAATTTTAAGCATACAGCCTCCCTCCGTGATGGAGAAAGAACGCATAGCTGCCAGTGGCGATAAGCATGATTATTTGAGTCTGGCACGCTATTACTGGCCTGATGTCACTAAACCAGATGGATTACCTTACGTCAACCGAGATGGAGTGACGAACCCGGAGATAGAACGTTTGGATCGTCCGAAACTTTCTACGATGGCTGATGGTGTGGTTACACTCTCGTTAGCTTGGTATTTTAGCGGTGAGGCAAGGTATGCGCAGAAAGCGGTTGAGATGCTTAGAGTGTGGTTCATCAACAAAGACACCCGCATGAATCCCCATTTGAATTATGCCCAGATAGTACCAGGTGTCAATGGCAACAAAGGCCGATGCTATGGACTCATAGATGCTTATTCTTTTGTGGAGATGCTGGATGCTGTACAGCTCTTGGAATCATCGGAATATTTTACATCTAAAGATAACCGGTCGCTAAAAGATTGGTTCTCCAAATTCCTCAACTGGATGCTCGTTAGCGAGCAAGGCATAGAGGAGAGTCGCCAAGCCAACAACCATTCTATTGCCTATGATGTGCAGGTGATGGCTTACGCCCATTATGTAGGCAATAAGCAGGCGAGGGATGATTGCCTGCGCCGTTTCTATGAACAGCGCATGTTGAAGCAGATTGATACAGATGGTTCTCAGCCTCAGGAGTTAAGACGTACTTTGGCTTTTGGATATTCACAATATAACCTTTCTCACATCATTGATGTATTCCAAATAGCCCGCCATGTTGATATGGCTTCCACTCTTAATCCTCATCTCCCTCTGTTGGAGAAAGCTGCAGATTACCTGTCAGCTTATCTTGGTAAAGAGGTAGTGGAATGGCCTTTTCAGCAAATCAGCGAGTGGGACTACAAGCAGAATGAACTTTCAAAAGACCTCTATCGACTCTATCTGTTGCACCCTGAACGTAATGACTATCTGCAACTGTCAAAGGACAACCTGATGAAGCGTTTCACAGATCGTTTCTTTTTGTTGTATTATACCCCCGATGAGACTGACAATGCCTTTGCCCAAGCTGATGTGCAACTGCGTTATCTCCTACAGCAAACAGATCAGGCTCGAAAAGACATCTCCGATAAGACAAAGCTCATGCCTCGTAGTATGGAGATTGATGGCTCCCTTCGTTTGGTGGGCATAGGCGATTGGTGTTCAGGTTTCTTCCCTGGTGAGTTGTGGCAGATGTGGCAATACTCACATGATCCTTTTTGGCGTGAGCAGGCTGTGTCTAATACCTGGAAGCTGGAAGACTTGAAGTGGAACAACAGCAGTCACGATTTGGGATTCATGGTATATAACTCATTCGGCAAAGCTTATGAGTTCTCAGGTGAGCGTTCCTATAAAGATGTAGTGATTCAAGCTGCCAAGACTTTGGCTACTCGATATGATGAGCAGGTGGGCTGCATTCGTTCATGGAGTTGGGGTACACCAGACCGTTGGCAGTTTGCAGTGATTATCGACAATATGATGAATCTTGAATTGCTTTTTGAGGCCTCCTTGCTCACTGGTGACAGACGCTATTACAACATAGCGGTGAGTCACGCCAACCAGACCTTGAAGAATCATTTCAGAGAAGATAACTCTTCCTATCATGTAGTGGATTACAACCCTGCCGATGGTAGCGTAATCAAACGCATTACTTTCCAAGGTATAGCCGACGAATCGGTATGGAGCCGAGGTCAGTCGTGGGGCTTATATGGCTTTACCATGTGCTATCGATATACACATGATAAGCGTTATTTGGAACAGGCACAAGAGATAGCACGTTTCTTCTTCTCACAAAAGGACTTGCCTGCCGACCTGATTCCTTATTGGGATATGCGCGACCCAGTCATTGCTACCCAGCCAGCAGATGTGCCCCGTGATGCTTCTGCAGCTGCGGTTTTTGCTTCCGGACTCTATGAGTTGGCTACTTATGTGGATGAGGCTGATGCCCAAGCCTATCGTCGGTTGGCAGATGGCATACTGAACTCACTTACGGCTCATTATCAGCCCAAAGCCAGAACATCCCAGGGTTTTTTGTTGCTGCATTCAACAGGCAATTTCCCTTCACATGATGAGATTGATGTTCCCATCGTCTATGCGGACTATTATTACCTTGAAGCATTAGCCCGAAGGAGTAGGAGGTAATTAGCTGTTTTATTAACTATACCTAATACATTCACGTCATACTATCTTTTATCCACTGGTATAGATGCACAAAACCAGGTTGTATGCGTGTCGCCATTACATCGTATGTGTAAAACAATTACTCAATAAAGGGAAGGGCGTTACATCTTTATAAGAAGTAAGCATAAAACTCTTCCCATCCGTCGCAGAATGCCTGCATGGAGGGGTAGAGCAGGTTGGCACCTGCATCCAAGAGAACGGAGTCCTTTAAAGGCCCGGTATTGACGGCAACGGTGAATATTCCAGCTGCTACTCCTGCCTGAACGCCAATGGGGGCGTTCTCAATGACGATGGCTTCGTTTGCCTTGACACCAGCCTTCTTGAGCCCCATCAGATAAGGTTCAGGATTGGGCTTCCCATATTTTACATCATAGGCTGTTACCATCTTGTCGCGGTCAAACATGCCAGGATAGTCTCTTTCGAAGCGGGCAAAAAGGGTATGTTGCCCAGAGCCTGTCACCAAAACGGGCGTTATGCCTGTAGCCTTCAGCTTCTCCAACAACTCCCATGCTCCAGGCATACGCGCAGGGTCTGGATGTTTGGCAAACTCATTACACTTGTCAAGGTATATCTCGTCAATCAACTCCTTGGAGGCATCCTTGCCATATACTTGGTTGTATATCAAGTTGATGGTACTCATACCTGTGCGGCCCTCGTTCATAAAGGCCACTTCAAGAGTCATAGGTAAACCATACTTCGCCATTGATGTTACCCACGCATCAGCATGATAAGGCATAGAGTCAAACAACACCCCATCCATATCAAAGAGTACTGCCTTGAGATGGATAAAAGAATGCCCGCTACCTTGCAGATAGCGGGCAATAGCTGTCTCTATCCTGTTCATCCGTTCAGACGAGCTTGGATAGCCTTTGACTCTGCCTCATAGCCAGGCTTGTTCAGCAGAGCGAACATGTTCTTCTTGTATGCCTCTACACCAGGCTGGTTGAATGGGTTCACATCTAAGATGTAGCCACTGATACCGCAAGCCACCTCGAAGAAGTAGAGCAACTGACCAATGCACTCCTCGCACAGGCATGGGATGACGATACGGATGTTAGGTACACCACCATCCACATGTGCCAATTGGGTACCCAACTCAGCCATCTTGTTCACTTCATCAACACGCTTGCCAGCCAAGAAGTTCAGACCGTCCAGGTTCTCCTCGTCGAATGGGAATTCTACTTTGTAATTCACTTTATCTACAGAAAGCACGGTCTCGAAGATACTGCGCTCACCTTCCTGAATCCACTGACCCATAGAGTGCAGGTCGGTAGTCAAATCTACAGATGCAGGATAGATGCCCAGATTGTCTTTACCTTCAGACTCTCCATAGAGTTGCTTCCACCATTCGCTTACGAAGTGCAGCTTCGGACAGAAGTTGGCCATGATTTCAATCTTCTTGCCATGACGATAGAGCTCGTTGCGAACAGCAGCATACTGCATAGCGATGTTCTCATCGAAAGGTACGTCAGCTCCAGTAACCTTCTCCATTTCAACAGCACCTGCCACCAGCTTCTCGATGTCGAAACCAGCGGTGGCGATTGGCAGTAAACCAACAGGAGTGAGCACTGAGAAGCGACCACCTACATTGTCAGGAATTACGTATGACTTATAACCTTCCTTATCGGCTGTTACGCGAGCAGCACCTTTCTTGGCATCAGTGATAGCCACAATCACCTTCTTGGCAATTACTTTACCACGCTCGTCCTCGCACTGCTTCTTCAGCAGACGGAATGCCAAAGCTGTCTCAGTGGTGGTGCCTGATTTTGAGATGTTGATTACACCAAAGCGCTTGCCCTTTACATATTCGGTCAACTCATAGAGATAGTCCTCGCTGATGTTGTTGCCGGCAAACAGGATCACAGGGTTCTCTTTCTTCTCCTGTAACCATGCGAAGCTATTAGACAAAGCCTCGATTACGGCGCGTGCACCCAGGTAGCTACCACCGATGCCAGCCACCACCACCACGTCGCAATTCTCACGCAGAACCTGAGCAGTAGCATTCAGGTCGGCTAAGTCAGCCTTACTGATAGAAGATGGCAGGTGCAACCAACCTAAGAAGTCGTTGCCTTTGCCAGTACCGTTCTCCAATGCCTCACGAGCAGCTTTAGCCTTAGCTGCATAGCCATAGACATTCTCCTTGGATACAAATCCGAAAGTCTTTTCAATGTTTAAAGTAATCATGTTTCAATAATTATTTTAATTAAATTTCTTTGTCAGTTCTTTTAGTTCCCTACGGGCATTAGCTTTCTCATAGAGAATACGATATACAGCGTCAAGAATGGGCATGTCCACCTTGTATCGCTCGTTGATTTCACTGATGCACTTCGTGCCGTAATAACCTTCCACCACCATCTCCATTTCTACCTGTGCTGCTTTTACCGAATATCCTCTGCCAATCATGGCGCCAAATACACGATTGCGGCTGAAGTTCGAGTAGCTGGTCACTAACAGGTCGCCCAAATAAGCTGAATCAGCCACGTTTCTCATGCCTGGCGATATCGCGCTCAAGAACCTATGCATCTCGCGGATGGCATTGGATATCAGTACTGCATGGAAATTGTCTCCATATTTCTGACCATAATAAATGCCTGCGCAAATGGCATAGATGTTCTTCAATACAGCTCCATACTCAATACCAATTGTGTCATGGCTCACCGAAGTCAATACATAGTGGTTCGCTATTTTCTCCGCCAAACAAGCAGCCTTTTCCTTATCTTTACCGGCAATGGTCAGGTAAGTCAGTCGCTCCAGGGCTATCTCCTCTGCATGACTGGGACCGCTCACTACCAGTATGTCCTCTTCAGGCATATTATAATACTCATGAAAATATTCCGTGATAGTCATATTTTCATCGGGTACAATACCCTTAGTAGCACTCAGTAACACCTTACCTTTTAAATCTGTCGTCAGTTTTTGCAGGTGACTTTTCAGATATGGTGAAGGAATCGCCAGCACCAAAATGTCAGACTGTTCCACTGTCTGGTTGATGTCAGAAGAGAAGTGGATACGACTCACATCAAACGTCACATCGGTAAGGTAGGCGGGGTTATGTCCCAGCTCTATAAACTCCTCAATGCGGTCTTCACGACGCATATACCAATTGATTTCCTGTTCTTTCTCCAAGAAAATCTTGGCAATGGCTGTGGCCCAGCTTCCACCCCCAAAGATGGCAATTCGTTTTTCCTTTATTGAATCTTGCTCTGCCATTCAGTCACTTCCGCCACTGTTGGGTTCTTCAGTTCCAGTTTATATTTTTTGTTCACACCACAGATATCCATATGTAGCTTCTGCGGGTTCACGTCTTTCATGTCACTTATGAGGTTATAGCCAGCCTTCTGAATCACAGGCACCCAATCCTCACTGATGCCCAAAGCTACATATTTTTCCACACTGTCCTTGGGAGTCACTTTTTCTGGTCGCATCTGAGGGAACAGTAATACTTCCTGGATGAAGGTCTTGCCTGTCATCAGCATCACCAGACGGTCGATGCCGATACCGATGCCTGATGTGGGAGGCATACCATATTGCAATGCGCGCAGGAAGTCCTGGTCGATAATCATCGCCTCGTCATCACCCTTGGCAGCCAATCGCATCTGCTCTTTGAAACGCTCCTCCTGGTCAATCGGGTCGTTCAGCTCAGAGTATGCGTTGGCCAGCTCCTTGCCGTTCACCATCAGCTCAAAGCGCTCGGTCAGCTCGGGATTGCTGCGATGACGCTTGCACAGCGGCGACATCTCGATAGGATAGTCGGTGATGAAGGTAGGCTGAATGAAAGTACCCTCGCAGAACTCGCCAAACAGCTCGTCTATCAGCTTGCCCTTGCCCATGGTCTCATCCACTTCCATGCCCTTGCTCAGGCAGAAGGCACGAATTTCCTCCTCGCTCTTGCCGTCACAATCGAAGCCTGTTTTCTCCTTGATAGCTTCCAAGATAGGCAGTCGGCGATAAGGAGCCTTAAAGCTCACGATGTTACCGTCAATTTCACGCTCTGTTGAACCATTCACGGCAATGCAAATAGTCTCCAACAGCTTCTCTGTGAAGCCCATCATCCAGTTGTAATCCTTATATTGCACATACAACTCCATGCAGGTAAACTCGGGGTTGTGGTTACGATCCATACCCTCGTTTCTGAAGTTCTTGCCAATTTCATATACACCCTCGAAGCCACCTACTATCAGTCGCTTCAGATACAGCTCTGTGGCAATGCGCATGTACATATCCAAGTCTAATGCGTTGAAATGCGTCATGAACGGACGGGCTGATGCGCCACCAGGAATAGATTGCAGGGTAGGGGTTTCCACCTCAGTATATCCTGCTTCGTCAAGCACCTGGCGCATAGTCTTCAATACTATGGCGCGCTTCAGGAAAGTATCTTTCACACCCTCATTCACTACCAGATCCACATAACGCTGACGATAGCGCAACTCTGGGTCATCAAACTTGTCGTAAGCCACACCATCTTTATACTTCACGATAGGCAGAGGCTTCAAGCTCTTGGAGAGTAGTGTGAACTTCTGGGCATGTACGGAAATCTCACCCATTTGGGTGCGGAACACAAAGCCCTCGATGCCGATAAAGTCGCCAATATCGAGCAACTTCTTGAAAACTACGTTATAGAGGTCTTTATTATCTTCTGGACAAATGTCGTCACGTGTGATATAAACTTGGATGCGTCCTTTTGAATCCTGCAGTTCGATGAACGAAGCCTTGCCCATGATGCGTTGACTCATCATACGTCCTGCTATGGACACTTGTCGTGGCTCATCTTCATCCTTAAACTCGGCTCTGATGTCAGTAGAGAAAGCGTTAGTTTCATACGCAGCTGCGGGATAAGGGTTAATCCCCATTTTTCGAAGCTCTTCCAAGCTATTGCGACGGATAATCTCCTGTTCGCTCAATTCCAAAATATTCATATTAATTCAAATTTGCGGTGCAAAGGTACGGAAAAAAATCGAGATAGCCTTATTTTCTAAACTAAAATGCGTAACTTTGCGCCTGTAAAACTGAATATTGATATGTCTCAACAAAGAGTTCCAACCGCATTGGGTACGGAAAAAATCAGTAAGTTGCTGATGCAGTATGCCATCCCGTCTATCATCGCTATGACAGCCTCGTCATTGTACAATATGGTGGATAGCATCTTTATCGGTCAGGGTGTGGGTGCAATGGCTATCTCAGGCATCGCAATTACTTTCCCCCTGATGAATATTACAGCTGCTTTCGGCTCGTTGGTAGGTGTGGGTGCTTCCACGTTAACATCCGTGAAACTGGGGCAGCGCGATTATGACACAGCTCGCCGGGTATTAGGTAATGTGTTTGTGCTCAACATCTTATTAGGTGCCATGCTCACTTTGGTAACTTTGCCTTTGCTCAACCCCATTCTCTACTTCTTTGGAGCCAGCGACAACACTTTGCCATACGCTCGCGATTACATGCAGATCATCCTTATAGGCAATATCATTACCCATCTGTATTTCGGTCTGAATGCCTTGTTGCGTTCTTCAGGCCATCCAGAGAAGGCCATGTATGCCACTATTGGAACGGTATTGGTGAACACCATCCTCGACCCTATCTTCATTTTTGGATTGGATATGGGCATCCGAGGCGCTGCTATTGCTACTGTCATTGCCCAGTCTTTGGCTTTGATGTGGCAAATCAAGCTGTTCAGCAATAAAAATGAATTGCTTCATTTCCAAAAGGGTATTTTTAAGTTGAAGAAGCGGATTGTGTTCGACTCGTTGGCGATAGGACTTTCCCCTTTCTTGATGAACCTGGCTTCATGCGTGGTGGTGATTCTGATAAACAACGCTTTGGTGACGCATGGAGGCGATTATGCCATTGGTGCTTACGGCTTGGTAAACCGCTTGGTATTTGTGTCAATCATGGTGGTAATGGGTTTCAATCAAGGTATGCAACCTATAGCTGGCTACAACTATGGTGCCCGTCGTTACGATCGTGTAACGCAGGTATTTAAGCTCACCGTGATGTGGGCTACGGGTGTTACCACCTTTGCCACCATCCTCTGTATGGGCATCCCTGATATTCTGGTGCGGATTTTTACTACCGATGAGGAGCTGATTCGCATCTCTGTCAAGGCGATGCGTATCATCCTGTTGGTCTTCCCTGTTGTGGGCTTCCAGATGGTTACGGGTAATTTCTTCCAAAGTATCGGTATGGCAAGCAAAGCCATCTTCTTGTCTTTGACTCGCCAACTGATTTTCCTTTTGCCCTGCATCCTTATTCTGCCTCATTATTTTGGAGAGAATGGCGTGTGGTACAGCATGCCAATATCTGATGCCATTGCTACGATCGTTGCAGCCATCATGCTTTGGCAACAGTTTCAGATATTTAAAAAACAACAAGTTGATCAATAGTCACTTATCGGAGCAGGAGCGCAGTACTGAGCTTGCTCAAGAAATGCCGAGCGTGAGCGATTTATTTAATGGTAAATAAAAAAGGAAAAAATATGTCAGAAAAATTTGTAATCAACGTTGGTCGCCAATTAGGCAGTGGTGGGCGAGAGATATCGTCAGAATTGGCGAAACGCCTCGACATCTCTTATTATGACAAAGAGTTATTAAACGTAGCATCTGAAGAGAGTGGTTTGTGCAAGGAGTTTTTTGAGAAAGCTGATGAACAAGCCTCTCAACCTCTCACAGGTGGGTTGTTTGGTATGCGCTTCCCCTTCGGTGGCAATTCAGCTATGAATACCATGAACTATCTTAGCAACGATGCACTCTTCCAGATTCAGAGTGATGCCATTCGCAAACTGGCTGAGGAACGTTCTTGCCTGTTCATTGGTCGTTGTGCCGATTATATTTTGCGTGACTATCCTCGCTGTGTCAACATCTTCATCTCAGCTTCCTTGCCTTTCCGCATTGAGCGTATAGCTCGCATAGAGAACATCAGTCCTGCCAAGGCTGAAGAGAAGATCATCCATGTAGAGAAGCGTCGTGCCGAGTTTTACAACTACTACAGCAACAAGCGCTGGGGAGCTGCTGAGAGCTATCACCTCTGCATCGACTCCTCCGTACTTGGCATCGGCAAAACCACCGATTTTATCGAGCAGTTTGTTCGAGCAAAATTAGCACTATAGCGTACATTCACTGATACAAATCTGAGGGCGATATTGTCGATGTAATATGGACAGACGAACTCCAGAACAGATACACCTGAATATGTCCGCCATACATTCCAAGGATACCAAGCCGGAGATGGTGGTGAGGAAGTATTTGTGGAGGTGTGGGTTTAGGTATAGATTGAGCCATAAGAGGTTGCCTGGAAGACCGGATCTTGTGCTGACGAAATACAGGACTTGCATCTTTGTGAATGGGTGCTTCTGGCATGGACACAATATTTCTTTTGACCATAAATCATTGGACATTGAGAATTCGGCATGTTGCAAGATTCCTAAGACTAATCGGGAGTTTTGGGTAAAGAAGATAACCAGGAACCAAGAACGTGACTTGGAGGTGAAGCAGAAGCTGAATGCTATGGGGTGGAACTGCATCACGATTTGGGAATGTGAGCTGAAACCCACCAAACGTGAAGCTACTTTGCAATCGCTTGCATTCACACTGAATGAGATCTTCCTGCAGAACTACCGTGTAAAGCCGTTTGACGAACAAGAACCCCTGCATTTAGTGGCAGCTGAGCCCAAATCGGACTATGACGACAGTTCGCAATAAGCAAACCGTCGCCTTATCTCACCACCTTCCAAATATTCAACCTGACGGTGTTAGGCTCAGAAGGAGCGGGACCGCAGACGAAAATGGCGTTGTTCAGCCAGGCGTATGGACTGTCCTCGGGTGCCTCGAACTTGGGCGCGGTGAGGAAATAGAAACCCTGCTCGCCCATGCTGAAGATGCCGCTGTTACGCACGTGGATATACACGCCGTCGTCGGTCTTGATGCTGTAGATGGCCTCCAACTCAGTACGCTGGTTCTTGCCAACAGTCTTCTGGTACTGATAGTCAGCACCACCGGGGATAATGGTACCCTTGAGCTTGGGACCTTCGAAGATGCCGCCAGTGATGGGTATCACCACACGCTTGCCGTGAGGCACTTCGCCCACCACATATTCTGGCTCCAAAGTAACATACAGCTGCATCACATATTCTAATTTGGGGGTGTCTGCCTCAGTGGGGGGAACAATCTGTTGAGCCCTCATAGTCAATGCCGACAAAGCGGCAAACAATACAAAACAAATCCTTTTCATGTTGCTTATTTTAATGTGATAAAATCATTTTTCCCTCGTCATCACCTGTGTCATGCAATGAGCCGCCCCATAGCCATCGATGAGGCTTTCCAGCGGAATCCACTCCACCTTCACGCCAGCTTTGTCGAACCGTTCCTGCAAAACCTGCGATTGACCTGCCACTGCCATGATGTGGCGTGGGGCGATGGTCAGGAAATTGTTGGCATAGTGCATCTCGTCATCATAGTCGATGGGGATGATGTCAAAGCCCCTCTCTTGCAGGTAATCCACAAAGGAGATATCCTCGTTTATCAAGGCATACTGCTTGGAACCTTTTGCTCTTGCATAGATATCGCAGGTGTCATATTCGGGGTCACCTGGTTGCGCCGACAGTCGGCTGGTCACCATCGTACAAAGGTCTTTGTCGATGATGTTGAAGTGTGTGTCGAGGTGCATCTGCATCTGCCACAGCTTATGGTCCTTCACCACCACGATCGTATCGTGACCAAAGGCATCGGCATCCATCATCTGCGTGATACCCTGTATGTTGGTGCGCATACCCATGCCGATGAAAGACACTGTGCCAGCTGGGATATAGTCGCCACCTTCCAGCCGTCCCTCACCACTGATTTCCAGGATGATGTCCTTGCCAAGGTACTCGTAGCAAAGCTTGATGATGTCAATCTCAGGGGCTCGCTGACTGGAGTTCATATTGCAGATGATATGACCCTGCGGTGTGGTAATACTCTGGTCGCGGGTGAAATATAGGTTCATCAGCGGGCGGTTGAGATATTCCGCCTCATAACCGGTGTTGTTATCCGTCCTGTGCAGCTTCACAATAGGTTGAAACAACAGACATCGGATCAAGTCGCTGCGGTTCATCTCTTGGATGATCTCCTGACGGTATTCCTCTGTTGCCTGAGCACTCTCGTCTTCAATTTCGGAGATGTCGTAAACCAGCACCTTGTCAACCAGCGTCCGCAGCTTCTCTATCTCCACCTTTTCTAATATCTCCATCACGGTGTGCACCTCGATGCCGTTCTTTTGCAGCATCTCGATGTAATGCTTGTGCTCATCAGCCGCCTTGTCCACATCGAAATAATGCTCAAAGAGGCCTGCTGTGGGGTGGATCACTCCGTCGAACAGCTCCTCGCCAGGGGTGTGCATCAAGATGGAGCCAGCCCTTGCCCATTCGGATACAGGGTAGGCCCATTCCTTTACCTCTGCAGGCTTGTCAGGGGTGGCAGGCGTATTGTGATGCTGTCCGCTACCTGCATGTCTGCCAGGCTCTAACACCAATACTTCATCATCGTCGCATGATGAAAATGTTGCCAGCAGACAGCAAGATAGTAGCAGCCAAAGGAAGGATTTCCTTTTCATTGTTTATCTGATAAGAGTCCTGGATAAGAACTCTACAGCGATGTTGGTGGCGCGCTCCATGTCCTTCATAAAGCCATGATCTTCGCCATGCAGGATATATAGCTCGGCATTGTTGGTCTGCTCGGTATAGCGCACGCCATAGGTGTAAGGCACCACTTTGTCGCCTGTGCCATGAATCACACAGAGGGCACCCCTGTAGTTAGCTGCCGTCTCATAGATAGGCAGGCTGAAAGCGGTACGGATATATTCAGTACCCAGTTTCTGACGGCCTCCCATCAGCTCAATATAGTCGCCCTGCAGGTTCAAAGGGTCGTAGCTTGAGCCAAACGTACTGCCACGGATGGCATCATCCCTCAGCACAGCGGCAGGAGCCATCAGGACAGCTGCCTTGATCTCGGCACCCAGCTTACCAGCCACCATACTTGCCACCACGCCTCCTTGTGAGTGACCCAGTACGGAAACGGTACTTACATAGCGCAGGTCGCGCACATATTCATATACTTTCAGGGCATCCTCAATCTCATTGGGCACAGTGTGCTGCCAGAACTCACCCTCGCTCTCTCCGTGACCGTTGAAGTCGAAGCGGATGCTGGCAATACCTTGTCTTTCAAGCTTGTCGGCAATAATCTCCAACATAGCCTTTTGTCCGCCTCTGCCATCCTTGCTGCCTCCGAATCCGTGCATCAGGATCACCATCGGAATCTGCTCGTCAGGAGCTGTGGCTGGTTTTTGGATTACTGCTGCCAGTTTACCTTTACTTCCGTCAATCGTCAGTTTCGTAGTCTCTGCCTTTGCAGAAACGCTTGTCAGCAACATGGCTGACAAAATCAGTGTAAATAATTTCCTCATAGTTATAAACTTTATTTCTTTGCAAAGATACTATTTTTATTTCATTTAGCCAATACTCTCCCGCTGGTTTTTTGGCGGATGAAGCTTGCCCCATTGTTGTTGTTCCCCTCGTTCACTCGGATTCCCACTGAGTTGCGATTTTGGCAATATGGGTAGCAAGGGGGCTTGCCCCCTTGTTTCTGCGGGTGCTATCCAATACTCCGAAAAATATTTGGCTTTACTGAATATTTTTGTAACTTTGCAAATTATGTGTTTTGTTGGCGAACATAGAGGATTGACTTGCCCGACTAACAAACTAACAAACTAACGAACTCGAAATAGTGACTATGAGAAAACTTAGATTTGCTATACTGCTGATGGCAGTGATGCTGGCTGGCACAGCCTGTGCTGCCGGGGTGAAAAACCTCAAAGGTAAGAAACTGGATTTCGTCTGTGCCGATACGGTGTTCAAGAACCCCTTTATTGATGTGGATAAAACCATTACCGAGCCGGTGAAATGCCGCTACATACACGGTGGTTTTGACGACGGTACCCGTTTCTCCTTCTATTATCCCCTGAACAAAGAAGATTTCACTGGCAGATTCTTCCAGTATGTCACGCCTTTGCCCGACAGTGAGACATCCGCGCAGAACTATTATGCGGCAAGTCCTATAGGATTCAGCATTTCTCATGGCGCTTATTTCGTGGAGACCAATGAGGGAGGAGCGATGGATCATAACGACCCATCGACTGTGCGCGAGGCTACAATTGGAGCTTATCGCGCCAATGCAGCCTGTGCCGAGCTCTCGCGCCATATAGCCAAATTGCTTTACGACTGCGACCGTCCTTACGGCTATTGCTTTGGTGGAAGCGGTGGGGCATACAGGACTACAGGAAGTATGGAAGCTACCGTAGGCGTGTGGGACGGTGCCGTGCCGTTTGTGCTTGGCTCTCCGCAGGCTATCCCTAATGTGTTTGGTGTGAGGATGAATGCCCTGCGTGTGCTGAGAGACAAGATGGAGGATATCGTGGATGCCATGCGTCCGGGAGGAAGCGGTGACCCCTATGCCACCTTGAATGCCGAGCAGCGCCAGGTGCTGAAAGAAGCCACCAGCATGGGGTTCCCCATCAAGTCGTGGTATGGCTGGAAAGGGATGGATGCCCACGGGTTTACGGTGCTATATAGGAGTATCATCAGGATGGATCCCTCTTATTTTAAGGAAGATTTCTGGAACAAGCCGGGCTACTTGGGCTATGACAATCCGGCATCGCTTCAGCGTGACCATGTGCAAGTGAAAGCTGTTATACAACGTGCCATCGGACAATTGGAGGCTGAACGCTTAGGCGTGGTGGAGCCAATCTCAGAAGCCGACAGGGGAAGTGCCGACAGAGCTTGGGCAAGCATGGGAACGGGTGTGAAGGAGAAGCCTGTGGCATTCGAGATTGATCAGGAGGTAGAGATGAACACCTTGGGAGGTGAGCTGATGATCCTGTCAGGAGAAGCCAATGGGCAGCAGCTGCAAATTGTCAGTACCAAGGGCAAGTATGTGATATTGGCAGCTATTAACGACCAGCAGCTGCTGGCTAAGGTGCGCGAGGGTGATCAGGTGCAGGTGGACAACAGCGACTGGCTGGCCTCAGAGACTTACTACCGTCACCAGATGCCTACCAAGGATTATTATGCCTGGAACCAGTTCCGCAGTTTCAACGACCTGCCAATCTATCCACAGCGTCCGATGCTGTTAGGTCCGATCATCACACAAAGCGCTTCAGGCATATTGCCTACGGGCAAGATTCATGGCAAAATGATTGTCTGCTGCTCTGTATGGGACAGAGAGGCTTATCCTTGGCAGGGTGATTGGTATCGTACTAAGGTGACAGAGTATTTGGGTAACGCAACCGATGACAACTTCCGCCTGTGGTACACCGACCGCAGTACGCATGGAGGCGAGGATGATCCTACTGAGGTGGTGGATTATACCACTGTGCTCTATCAGGCTCTGCTTGATGTGAGCGACTGGGTGGAGAGAGGAATAGCCCCGTCAAAGACCTCTGACTATAGGATTGAGGATGCTCAGGTACTGCTTAACACCAACGGCAGGGAGCGTGGCGCCATCCAGCCTGTGCCATACGTCACTGCGGATGGCAAGGAGCGTGCGGAGGTGAGACCAGGCGAGAAGGTGACGCTTCATGTGACTGTTGATGTGCCTAAGGGAACTGGCAAGATAACAAGAGCCGAGTGGTGCTTTGACGGCTCTGGCAACTTCTCTCAGCCTGTGGATTTGAGTGATGCAAAGTTCAGTGCCAATGGTGAGCATGTGGAATTTGACACCTCTGTAAGCTACAATCAGGCAGGAACCTACTTCCCCACTGTAAAAGTGTATTCAGAGCGTAACGGCGATGCCCAGACACCCTATACTTGCATCCCCAACTTAGGAAAAGTCAGGATTGTAGTAACAAACTAACAAACCTAAACCGTTTCTTTCATTGCAAAAGAAACCCCGTTCGTTCGGATTTAGATAAATCGCTCACGCTCGGCATAGTTCAAGCAAGCTTGACTCTGCTCTCGCTTACTCGCCTCGTTCGTTCGGATTTGTAATCCGAACGTATTGAATATGAGCATTTGTAATGCGATATAATATATATTTCGGATTGCAAATCCTAATACTCGATGTGGTCGGATTGCAAATCCGACCGAACAGGAGGAAAATATTATTATCGGATTGCAAATCCTAATACTCGATGCGGTCGGATTGCAAATCCGACCGAACGGAGGTCAACTTCTATGTTATTGCCTTATTATTTGCATTCAGCCCGAAGGTCTTCGAGAGCTTTATACTCAGCCGGATCAAACTTCACGACAGGGGCGATGGTCATTCTGGCGGCATTGCCAAGTCTTTTCTCGAGAAGTTTATATTCTGTGTATTGAGAAAGGATCAACTCCTTTGCGTCGTCTGTCAGTGGAAAGTCTTGCTCTAAGCCCGACTCTCGAATCATAACCCTACTTCTGGATGCAACGGAAAGTTCAACATGCAGCTGTACATAACAAATGATGTCGAAATAATCCTCTGGTGGGAAAGCGTCTTTTACCGACTCAAGGAAATGTCCGGTCGGGGTATCGTCCAAATAACCATTCTTGATGGAGTCAAGTAAATTCATCTGTTTGTCGAGTCCAGTGTCGAGCCAGCTATGAATCATTTCAACATCGTAGAAGTAGATCCAAACTAACAGTCCTCCCATAGTGGCGAAAACGAGAACGAACTGCATGAGTGGATTGAAATGGAACGTATTGTGACAGACGTGGAGTATGGGTGCTGCCATCAGTAGAGAAAAGGTCATGACGATATCACTTTTTTTGACACTTAATCGGGAGCGGGAGCGCATGATCAGACGGGTACCCAACATAAGGCTTGCTGCGACGATGGCGCTGCAACCCATGTGAATAAGTGCCACTTCCAAACTGCGGAAGAGTACGGTGCCGATGCTCATTCCATCGCCCAGCAACAAATAGAACAGGTTTTCAAGGATGGAGAACCCACCGCCTACGGCTGCACCGCAGATGACGCTGTCAATGAAGAATACGATCTTCTTTCGGGTAGCTAACCAAAGGAGCGGGATTGCCTTGATGATCTCTTCCAGGACAGGATTGAAGTAATCAGACTGGTTCTCGCTGAGGATCAGCCCTGTCAACTGGAAAAGGCCGAAGCAGACCAATGCCGCCACCATACCGCACAGTACCTGCAAAAAGAGGTTCTTTACGCTGATGAGCGAGAAATTGTCGATCTTATATACTGCAAAAATGTAGATGACAATGGGGAGAAGAGCTGCGACAAATAGCATTACAATAATTTGAGTGAGATCATAAATTCATTGTTTCCACGTTTACCACTGTCGAATCCTGATGGCGCAAACAGATGGCCATAACCAATAGACAGTGTTGTCTTGAGATAATTCAGGATCACCAGTTCAGTGGTCAGCTGAATACCTGCGCTGTAGTACATCTTGTGTGATGTATGGGGATTCCAAGCTGAGAGTCCCGTTCCGAAGAGTGAGCACTGGATCCACGTCGGATAGCAGAACAGGGCACCGAAGTTGTTGAGTCGGATTGGACGCAGGTTGAGCTCTGCCGTTGCCTTGGCAAAGGAGTGTGCCGGGATAGCATCGGTGTTGGCACCTGGCATTGCCAAAGTCGTACGATATTGGAAGGCATTCCTGTTGTCAACATAGTTATTGCGGAAGCCACCGAAATAGGTATTGCCAAACACTGAATCTTCATTTCCGAAGTTGTGGCCTGCTGCCGTACGGAGCCAGAATGAGGTGTTTCTGTCAATGGGAAACAGTGTGCCAAAGTCAGCAGAAGCCTCTATAGAGGGATAGACCCGTCCACCAGCCAGATAGCCGTAGCCTTCTAAGCCTAACTCGTAGCCCTGTTCCTTCATCACACCACCCAATGAGGTGCGGGTCTTTGACCATTTTCTATAAATCGACGCAGTTTGCATTGATCTGACATCTTGCACCTCAATTTCCTGATACAACGGCAACGCATCCATGTCGTGGTAGGTAGCCACCGAGAAGCCCCATGATTTTTCAATTGGCGAGACCATCGTGTTGGAGTAGTCGTAGGCCAACTGCACCAAGAAGCCCTTACGGCTTTTTCGCATCGGGCCGAAAAGGTCGTAGAAGTCCATATGGTTCCAGGCGGCCTTGAGGGTCCAGAAATAGTATTTCCAGTCAAAGTCAATGTGGAATTTATTCTTCCAATCGTTGTTACTCCATGGCGAGAGACCGAGCGACAGTTTCATGCTGCTCAGTCCCACGGGGTCATTCACGTTAAAGCGATAGCCTAACACAGGGGTCATGTGATTCCAAGCTTTGGAATCGGTAAAACCACTGATGATAGGATAGGCTCCTGCGAATTTCATCTCTTTAAAGACGTTGTAGGACGTGATGTTGTTATACACATCGCCAAAGTCTGTTTGGGGCAGTGGGTTTTTAAGCAGACCTACACTCTCCATCGCCTCCTTATTATTCTCATAGGCGAGCTGTCCGTAGAGATTTACGGCATTGGCATCTTTCACCACCTGACGCGAGAGTGTGACAGGTTGGAGGCCATCGCGCACAAACTGAAGTGCCACCAACTGACCAGGTGCTGTCTCCAATGGTGCAAAGAGGCCGATGTCGGTATTGGTGAGCATCTCCATCTCGCGTGTCTCTAAGTTGATTTGCCAGAGGTTGGAGACACCAGTATAGTAAGAGCTACCAATCAGGTACTTGTCATCGAGAGAGAAACGGAACTGTCCTAAGTTGCTGTCTTCCCAAGTGACTAATTCTATAGGCTTGAAGATGGCTTTGGCCAGTTCTTTGGTATTGAACAGCAGGAGCGTATGCTCACCGTTGTCTCCCTGACGGGTGAGTGACAACCAAGTGCCATCGTGACTCACATCCACATCAAAAACGCTCACACCAAATGGGAAGGCATAGATTACCTCAGGATTCTCCAAATCGCTATCCAAGCGTACAATCGACTGTGTACCGCCGTTGGAGAACAAACCGTAGAGACAGTCGTGGGTATTGTCATACACAATATTGTTGATACGCTGGAACGTCTTTTTCTTCACTACCTTCTTCTTCTGGATGTCATAGATCTCCAAGCCACGCATCTTCGCGTTGTTCGATGTATAGATGAGGCGTTGCCCCTTGCTATCAAGTGCAACATAAGCAGGGTCATAGAGCTGGATGCCGTAGATGTCGTTCAGCCTTCTCTGCTTGCCTGTCTGCAGGTCGATCTCCGTCATGTGCGCAAAGTCGCCGGGGGCGTTCATGGCGGCATAGGCCTTTTGGGTGGCAGGGTCATAGACGAGTGGTGACACCGAGCCCAGTGGTTCTTTGGTTAGTGGCTTGATTTCTGTGATGGGATATTGGCGGATGGCGGCAAGGTTCTCTTCCTGATGCTGCTTCTCGTCTTCCTTCCAGTCGTTCCATACTTTTCTGATTGATTGCCCATAGACCTTCTTGAACTGTTTGCCGAAAAAGGTGCGGCTGTCAGCCGTTCTGTTGTAGAACTGGATCATCTTCTCGTAGCCGTAGGTCTTGGTGAGGTAGTTCACAAAACGGGTACCATAGAGATAGGCGTTGGCACCCACCTGGAAGTCCATCGTAGAACCTTCCGTTTCCAGGCCTACCACTGAGTAGAGCTTGTCACCCCCGTCGATAATACTGCGGAAATACATCTCGTCATAGCCACCTAAGGCACGTCCGACACCACCGCCGAGCCAGGTTTCCATAAAACAGGCAATACCCTCGTGGTACCAACGGGGAGCATACCAACGGGGTACGCTCAGATAGCTCCATAGGGCTGAGATGGGCTGGGAATTGTCGGTGCCCACTTTCGTACCGAAGAAGCGGCGCCAGTTCAGGTCCCTTTTGTTGTACTTGTCAGTCATTACGATGTGCGTGTACTCATGCTTGAACAACTGGCGGTATCGTTCACTCGATGGATTGATGTAATACGACATGTTCAACGGAGCCATGCCGATCTGTATAAGAGAACGCGGTAATGGCGTAGCACCGCCATTACCGTCGTCTTCCCAGTCTGTCAATAACAGCAGGGGTGCTTCTGGCCGATAGATGGAATCAGTGGTCCATATCTGCTGATGAAGCGCTTTGCCGTTCTGGTACATACGTATCATGTGAGGGATGTAGCGCGAGAGGTTCTTATCAAAGAACACCAGCGTGGCTTCGTCCGTCTTATACTGGTAATAGGTCTGGTTCTGCCCCCTGGATATACAGGGGATCAGCAACAACAGAAGAGCAGAAATCCAGATACGTAGGTACATAATTATTAAATTGAGTTTTAATTGAGGCCGCCTTTCAACTCTAACTTTGCACTGTTGCCAGCTGCTGCTGTCTGATTGATTACCTCATTGATTCTTTGACCGAGACTGAAATTTTGGTTCTGATTCAGAACTGTTTTATTGACATTACCCATTGCTTTGTCGTAAGCATCCATAACCTTGGTGATGCTACCCATCTTCGCAATACTGTTCATCGCCTGGGTATTGCTCATCGCTTGAACATTGTTCATCGCCTGGGTATTGCTCATCGCTTGAACATTGTTCATCGCCTGGGTATTGCTCATCGCTTGAACATTGTTCATCGCCTGGG
>JAGCGS010000026.1 GCA_017649485.1 Bacteroidaceae bacterium
CGATAATCCGTAAGGTAAAGGTAGAACCTCAGTTACCACCCCATCAGCAGGCTATGCTTGATATTGATCATATCAAAAACGAAAAGGTGTGGCAGCATGAACTCTCAAAGGAGTATTACACACAACTTACCGACACTTTGCGAACGTATATAGAGAAGCGATTTGGCTTCAAGGCCTTGGAAATGACCACCGATGAGATTGTAGAAAAGTTGGAGAGGATACCAGATGCCGAAGCATTGCAAGAACTGCGAGGCTTGCTGAAAACTGCTGATTTGGTGAAGTTTGCTAAATTTATACCATTGATGAATGAGAACGATGCCAATTTGTTGTATGCTGTGAAATTTATCAATGAAACGAAGGAGATAGAAGACCCCAATGCCAAGCCTGCACCTACTGAGATTACCATCATTGAGAAACGTCCTTTGCGAACGAAAGTGCTGTTAGGTATAGGCATTTTGCTTATTTCTATTTTCTTGATAGGTGCTTTGGTATATATTGGTATGGAACTGTATAACAATTTAGCGTGAGGATAGGATATGGTTTTTGCTGATAGTGGATATTTGTTTCTGTTGCTTCTGCTCATACCGTTGATTGTAGGTTATGTGCTCAGCAGAAAGAAGTCGGATGCTTCGTTGCAAGTGTCTGACACAGCCGTTTATGCTCATGCGCCCAAGAGTTACAAGAATTATCTCATACATGTGCCTTTCATCCTCAGGATGTTGGCTTTGGCGTTACTTATCATGGTTCTGGCAAGGCCGCAAACCACCAACAGTTGGCAGAACAGCGAAATTGAGGGTATCGACATCATGCTTGCTATCGACGTATCTACCAGTATGTTGGCAGAAGATTTAAAACCTAATCGACTGGAGGCTGCCAAGCAAGTAGCTGCAGAGTTTGTCAATGGGCGTCCGAACGACAATATAGGCATTACTCTCTTCGCTGGAGAGAGTTTCACGCAATGCCCACTGACAGTAGATCATTCGGTGTTGCTGAATCTTATTAAGGATGTAAACTGCGGCTTAATAGAAGATGGAACAGCTGTAGGCATGGGTATAGCCAATGCGGTGAGTCGATTGAAAGATAGCAAGGCAAAGTCGAAGGTGGTAATTATGTTGACGGATGGTACTAACAATAGTGGTGAGATATCTCCTCTGACAGCTGCTGAGATTGCCAAGAGTTTCGGAATCAGGGTCTATACTATCGGTGTAGGAACAAATGGTATGGCTCCTTATCCTTATCAAGTAGCTGGTACAGTGCAATATGTAAATCTGCCTGTGGAGATTGACGAGAAGACTTTGAGTGAAATAGCCAGCACCACACAGGGCAATTACTTTAGGGCAACAAGTAACTCAAAGTTAGAGGAGGTGTATCAAGAGATTGACAAACTGGAAAAGACCAAACTCAACGTACGTGAGTTCAGCAAGCGTAATGAGTGTTATGAGTGGTTTGCCCTTGCAGCTTTTCTGTGTGTATTGTTAGAAGTTCTGTTACGTAACACGATATTGAAAAAGATTCCTTAAAGGAACTAAGTATGTAACGAAAATAGGAGATGAGATATGTTTAGATTTGAAGACCCGGCTTACTTGTACTTGCTGCTTTTGCTGCCAGTATTAGTGGCTATTTACATATTATCCAACTACAGGCGCCGCAAGGCTATTCGCGAGTTTGGTGACCCAGAGCTGATGGCGTCTTTGATGCCCGACGTGTCAAAAAGACGTCCAGACTTCAAGTTCACTTTGGTGCTGTTGTGCATCGCCTTGTTTGCCGTATTGCTGGCAAGGCCACAATTTGGTTCGAAACTGGAAACCGTGAAGCGACAAGGGGTAGAAGTGATTATCGCTCTTGATATTTCGAATTCAATGTTAGCACAAGATGTCCAACCGAGCCGTTTGGAAAAGGCAAAGCGACTGATATCACAATTAGTGGATAAGATGGAACAGGATAAAGTTGGACTCATAGTTTTTGCTGGCGATGCTTTCACACAGTTGCCTATTACCAGCGACTATATCTCCG
Organism: Bacteroidaceae bacterium; assembly: GCA_017649485.1. GTDB lineage: Bacteria > Bacteroidota > Bacteroidia > Bacteroidales > Bacteroidaceae > Bacteroides. Next base: position 2,014 of record JAGCGS010000026.1, read on the forward strand.
CTAAGATGTTCCTGGAGTCTATTTCTCCTGCTTTGATTAATAAACAGGGTACTGACTTAGGAGCTGCCTTGACTTTGGCAAACCGAAGCTTTACACCACAAGATGGAGTGGGACGTACCATTATCCTCATTACAGACGGTGAGAACCATGAAGGAGGCGTTGAGCAGGCTATTAAGACGTTGACGGACAAGGATATCCAAATTAACGTACTCGGTATCGGTTCTCCTGAAGGCTCACCTATTCCTATGGAAGATTCGAGGGATTTCCGCAGGGATAAGGATGGCAACATTGTGGTGACTAAACTTAATGAGCAAATGTGTCAAGAATTGGCGAAGGCTGGAAACGGTGTGTATGTCAGGGTGGATAACACCAATACTGCACAACGTGCTATTCAGCAGGCTATCGACAGATTGGCAAAAGCTGACATAGAGACACAGGTTTATTCCGACTACAACGAACAGTTCCAGGCAGTAGCATGGGTGTTGTTTCTGCTGCTCATCGTTGAATTACTGATTTTGGAACGGCAAAACCCATTGTTCAACAAAATACATTTATTTGAGAAATGAAGACAAAACGACAGAATTTTTTACTATTAGCTGTATTGTCATTCTGTGTGCTGAATGTTTGGGGGCAGAAGGCAGAACGTGACTATATCCGGAAGGGTAACAGACAGTATCACGACAGCGTGTTTGTGGATGCGGAGGTTAACTACCGCAAGGCCCAGGAAGCAAGTCCTATATCTTCTATGGCAAGGTATAACCTCGGAAATGCATTGCTTTATCAGAACAAGCCCCAGGAGGCATTGAAAGAATACGAAGCTGCTTCAAAGATGGAACACGATAAAAGCAAATTGGCATCGGTATATCACAATACTGGTGTGATATTCCAAGTTGCTAAGCAATATAAGCAGGCCATCGAGGCTTATAAGGAGTCGCTTAGGAATAATCCAAGCGATCATGAAACAAGGTATAACTTAGCTCTTTGCCAGAAGTTGCTGAAAGATCAGGAACAACAGGGTGGTGGTAATGACCAACAACAACAACAGCAACAGCAGC
>JAGCGS010000027.1 GCA_017649485.1 Bacteroidaceae bacterium
CTTCTGCTCCATAAACCAAGCAGTCTTCTGCGTTACGGCAATGTCACGAGCCAACTGACAGGAAGAAACACCCTTCTTATGGCTTGAAATGAGGTACATAGCCATAAACCACTTGCGAAGGGAAACCTTCGTGTTTTGGAAGATAGTGCCTACAAGGGCAGAGAATCGCTTGCCACATTCTTTGCAGATGTAGCGACCATCACCGCACTTGTAGCAGTGTGTGCATCCGCAGTATGGGCATACTGCTTGACCGTCTTCCCAACGGACTGATTCGATAGCCTTGATGCATTTATCATTGGTGTCGAAGTAATCTACTACTGCGATGAGTGAGTCGAACTGAGCGAAATCGATGCTGATGTTATTGTCTACTGCTGCCATATCCCTTGTATCTTTTGTTTTACTATGCAAAGATACAAAAAATTTCTGAGAAATGCAAGTAAATCTTCAATTATTTCATATAAAACCCTGTTTTTATATGTTTTATGACTAAAGTAGATAAGTGTTAATGTCCAAATTAAAAAAATAGAAGGGCAACCTCAACAAGTGTTTGGTTGCCCTTTTGCATAATTATACTTTAAATGAATGTTTATTCACTTACTGCCAACAAGTATATAGTTCCCTTTCCTTTTTGCTACACCTTATTTATATAAGGTGATTACATCGGCTCATAATCACAGGGGGCAGTGAAGATGAAAGCCATAGAGCAATGAATATTCGGACGGTTCCCTCTCTCCCGTTCGTTCGGATTTATATTAATCGAACGAACGGCAAACATAAGGAATGCACGCCCCGAAGGGGCGTACCATGACATTAGATCGGACGAACTTACCATAATAGATCGGACGGATTTGTAATCCGTCCGCATTGAGTATTAGGATTTGCAATCCGTATATTATTTACGCATTACAAATGCTCATATTCAACCCGTTCGGATTACAAATCCGAACGAACGGGGCGGGGCGAACGAACGTGATGGGAACGAACGGCATGAACGGGACATGATAGCTGTGTATTACAAAATGTCAAAGATCGCTTTTTTGGAACAACGAGCAAAAGCTCAATGGTCAACGGTCACATTTTGGAGCAGCGAGAGCAGAGCGATGCTTGCATCAGCTATGCCGAGTCGCGACAAAATAGGACGCAGTCAATGTTCAATGGTCAATTGCCAACGGTCAATCGTAGTTCTTCCTTTGGGGTGAAGGAAAGCCTCCTGTGCCTCGTCGTCTTATCTCCCATTACCCGTCGGAAAGCCTCCTTTCCCCCTATAGGAATGCTTCCCGTCAGTCGTGGGAGATACTGCGACAGGTCTTGGGAACGTCTTCCCTTGGCCATAGCAGGCATTATCATCCCGGATGACGATGCAAAGTTACAACATGGCAAAATAGTTACTGTACCCATTGGTACTCTTTGGTACCCTTTTGTAGCTTTTGGACAGCTATTGATAACTTTGTGCATGAACCATTGATCGCCCGGATGGCGGGAAACGGTTGCGGTAGGTAGTGGGGGGGGACTATAAACCACTACGCATACGCAACCGCTTCAGTCGGGCGGCCAGGACATCGACAAACCGACATTGAACGACTCTTTCCGACACACGACTGACAACCTCATTATAGCAAACGACACAGTTCTTGTTAAACGATACACCCCGCTAATTGATACATTGTATATATTTGATTTTCTTGCTACATACGACAAATCAGACAGAAACTCCTCCTCGGGCATTTCCATTTCCAAAATAACGCGAAAACCCTCCTGTTTCAAAGAGAACTATAACAAAACAATCCGTTTATTGCGACATACTTTTACTGTAATAAAACGATCATTTATTTGCTTATTTGATGAAGAATTATTATCTTTGTAACTGAATAAAGAAGGAACTGACAAAGTTATGAAAAGAATACTATTGGCATGGGTAATGGTACTTCCAATGGCTATCTGGGCGCAGGAAAAGGAGCCGGAGAACCAACTGACCGCAGACATACAACTATTGACACACGGCGAATTTCGTAATGGTGGCTTGCCAAGAGACGAGGAAAAGATGAACGGGGACAAATCGAGTTTCCTACTAGGTCGTTCACGTTTGGTGGTGGGATATAAGCGGCCTCATATACAAGCAAAGCTGAACATACAACACACAGGCGTGTGGGGACAAGCTGGCAAGGGTAGCATCAATGTGTATGAAGCTTGGGCAAAACTGAATGCCAAGAACGGATTGTTCATGCAGGTAGGACGACAGGTGTTGTCGTATGACGATGAACGTATTATCGGTCCCAACGACTGGGCTATGGCAGGGGTTTCGCACGATGTATTGAAACTTGGCTACGAGGGACATGGGCACAAACTGCATACCATCTTCGCATACAACCAGAATGCCGAAAACATAGACACAGGAACCAGCTATTATGTGAACGGCTCAATGCCCTATAAGACCATGATAACAGCGTGGTATCACTATGATGTGCCTAACATCCCCCTTGGCGCATCACTGCTGTTCATGAACATAGGCATGCAAGCTGGCGAAAAAAACAAGGATGAGCATACTGAATGGCAACAACTGTGGGGCGGCTATGTGAAATACAATCCGAAACAGTGGAGCGTGGAAGGCTCGTACTACCGACAGTCAGGTCACGACGAGAATAATGCTAAGATCAATGCCTGGATGGCGAGTATAAAGGGAACGCTTGATCCCTCCCCTATTTTTGGGTTTGAGGCTGGCTATGAATATCTGAGTGGAGACGAGAAAGTAATCGTACCACCCCCGGGAGGCTTAGGACTGATTATACATAAAGAAATCAAAGGCTTCAACCCCATATACGGCTCTCACCATAAATTCTACGGAGCTATGGATTTCTTCTATGTAACAACGTATGTGAACGGTTTTACACCCGGCTTGCAGAATGCTTACTTCGGTGGACATGTAAAGCCAGTGAAAAACTTAAACCTCAGTGCCACCTATCACTACCTGGCTACTGCTGTCAACGTAAAGGATGTGAACAAAACGCTGGGGCACGAGATTGAACTGGAAGCATCATACAACATTTTGAAGGATGTGAGTCTGTCGGTGGGTTTCTCTTACATGACGGGTACAAAGACAATGGAAAAGCTGAAACGCGCTTCCAATGATGGCAGCCTGAGATGGGGATGGGTGTCGCTGAATATAGCACCACGCATCTTTACTACTAAGTGGTAAATACATTGCCGGAATGGGATTATTTGATTAGCTTGTCGAAAGAATATGAAGATAGACTTTGCCTCAACAAAACAAATTAATACATTTATTTGTTTTTGTCTTCTACTTACACTATCTTTGCGGACTTAAAGCAAATGAATTGAAATGAACCCATTTTTTAGCAAATATGATACCCCCCATGGTACCGTGCCGTTCCACCTCATCAAGCTGGAGCATTATGAACCTGCCATCCTGGAGGCTATGGCACAACAAAAGGCTGAGATTGACGCTATTGTGAACAATCCAGACATCCCCACTTTTGCCAATACCATAGAGCCATACGAGCGCTCTGGCGAGATGCTGTACCGCACCACTACCGTGTTTGGCAACCAACTGAGTGCCAATACTAGCGAAGAGTTGCAAGAAATGGCTAACAAATTGATGCCGATGCTGAGTGAGCATGAGAACGACATCAGCCTGAATGAAAAACTTTTTGCACGCATCAAGCAAGTGTATGACAACAGAGCCAATGAGTCACTAAACGGTGAGCAACGGAAACTGTTGGAGGATATTTATATCGGTTTCACCCGCAATGGTGCCAACCTGAACGATGAACAGAAGACCACCTTCCGTGAACTGACTAAGCAGCTGAGTCTGCTGTCGTTACAGTTCAGCAATAACCTGCTGAAGGAAACAAACGATTATCAACTGCACCTTACCAACAAGGACGACCTGGATGGATTGCCAGAAAGTTCAGTGGTTGCTGCCCGTGAAGCTGCCGAGGAAAGAGGAATGGACGGCTGGGTGTTCACATTGAAAAGTCCATCGTACTCACCATTTATGATGTATGCCAACAACAGGGAGCTGAGAAAAGAGCTGTATATGGCATATAACACCCGATGCACCCACGATAACCCACAGAATAACATAGAGGTTGTAAAGCAGTTGGCGAACCTGCGGATGCAGGTGGCTCACCTGTTGGGTTACCCCACCTATGCTGATTATGCTCTGGAAAGACGCATGGCTTTGGATCAGAAACATGTGTATCAGCTGCTGAATGACCTGCTGACAGCGTATATGCCAACCGCCCGCCAGGAAATTGAGGAGATGCAAGCTCTCGCTCGCGAACTGGAGGGGGATGATTTTGTATTCATGCCTTGGGACCTGAGCTATTATGCGCATAAGCTGAAGGAGCGTAAGTTCAACCTCGACAGCGAGAAGCTGCGTCCGTACTTTGAGTTGAGCAAGGTGAAACAAGGGGTGTTTGGTTTGGCTAACCGCCTGTATGGGATAACATTCAAGTTGAACAAAGACATTCCTGTATATCATCCCGAAGTGGATGCCTATGAGGTGTTCGACAAAGACGGATCATTCCTGGCTGTGCTTTATACCGACTTCCATCCACGTGAGGGGAAGCAGGGAGGAGCTTGGATGACATCATATAAAGGACAGTGGATAGACAGGAAGACAGGTGAAAACAGTCGTCCCCACATTTCTTTGGTAATGAACTTTACCAAGCCCACCAAGGAGAAACCTGCCCTACTGACGCATGGTGAAGTAAACACCTTCCTGCATGAGTTTGGTCACAGTTTGCATGGCATGTTTGCCAATACCACCTATGAGAGTCTCAGTGGCACGAATGTATTCTGGGATTTCGTGGAGCTACCTTCACAGTTCATGGAGAACTATGCGGTGGAAAAAGAGTTCCTGCATACCTTTGCCCGCCATTATAAGACCAATGAGTTGCTACCCGATGAGTTAGTGCAAGCTATTATCGACTCTCAGAACTTCAATGTCGCATACGCTTGTCTGCGTCAGGTGAGCTTTGGTTTGCTTGACATGGCATGGTACACACGCCAGGAGGCTTTCGATGGAGATGTGATGGCATACGAACGTGAGGCTTGGCAACCGGCACAGATTATGCCTCAAGTGGATGGTACTTGCATGAGTGTACAGTTCTCACACATCTTCGCAGGTGGATATGCAGCAGGCTATTACAGCTATAAATGGGCTGAGGTACTGGATGCCGATGCCTTTGCGCTGTTCAAGGAGCATGGCATTTTCGACCAGGCAACAGCCAGCTCATTCCGTGAGAATATCCTGTCGAAAGGTGGCACTGAGCATCCCATGACGCTCTACAAACGATTCAGGGGGCAGGAGCCTACCATTGATGCATTATTAATCCGTAACGGTATCAAGCAATGAAAAAGAACCTATTATATAGTTTGATAGCCTGGCTTATTCTGTTGACGCTACCCATGATGAGCGGATGTAGTCGGGAAGATGACGTAAAGATAATCTTTACGGGCAAGGTGTGGAAGATGAGCTATATCTTCCGTGAGGGAAATGCTAAAGCGTATGTGAATTTCTGGTACGACGACAGGGAAGCGGAAGCTGCCAGCATCGCGTTGCAGAAAGCCGATGGCAACTATGAGATTGAGTTTACGGGTGCCAAGATAGAGGGTTTGTTCCAAGGTGCCATCTCTGCCAAAGGCGTGGCTACCACAGTGTCTGGCAATTGGCGAGCCGACGGAGACAAACAGACGCTGAGCACATATAGCATGAATTGGAGTGGAGAAGAAGATGACACACTGGCCAAGCAGTTCCAGAAAGGACTGAACAATGCCTTTAAATATACAGGCGATGCCAATGCACTGTATATCTATTACAGGGATGGAGAGGTGACGAATGTAATGGCTTTATTACCAAAGAATAGATGACTAACGTAGAGAAGAAAAAGATAGAGTTGGACAAGCGGTATTTGCGTATGGCAAGTATCTGGTCGGAAAATTCATACTGCAAACGCCGTCAGGTGGGTGCATTGATCGTAAAGGATAAGATGATTATCTCCGATGGTTATAATGGCACTCCCTCCGGATTTGAGAATGTGTGTGAGGATGAGAACAATGTGACTTATCCCTATGTGCTGCATGCCGAAGCAAATGCAATTACGAAGATTGCCCGTTCGAACAACAACAGCGAAGGGGCTACACTGTATGTGACCGATGCTCCCTGCATTGAGTGTTCTAAGCTAATTATCCAGGCTGGCATCAAGCGAGTGGTGTATTCACGCCAGTATCGGCTTGACGATGGACTTCAGTTGCTGAAGAAAGCAGGGATTGAAGTGGAGTTTATGACGATTGAAGATTGAATATTGAATATGAATAATAAAACTATCAGGTTTATACCGCTGATTATTGCTATCAGCGTGGTGGGAGGCATATTGATTGGAACATTCTACTCCAAGCACTATGGGGGTAATAAGTTGGGTATCATCAACAGCTCTTCCAATAAAATCAATGCCCTGATGCGCATTGTGGAAGATCAGTATGTGGATACTATCGAGATGAGTGATGTTGTGGAAGGAGCGTTGCCGCAGATTCTGGCACAGCTCGACCCTCACTCTACCTATATACCTGCACAGGATGCCGAGGAAGTGAATTCCGAGTTGGAGGGTAGCTTTAGTGGTATCGGTATTCAGTTTGTAATCCAAGAAGATACAATCCACATCAACAGTGTGATTCAAGGTGGTCCGTCTGAAAAGGTGGGAATCATGGCGGGCGACCGTATTGTGAAGGTGAACGACAGCATATTTGTGGGTAAGGAAGTGAACGAACGCACGGCTAAGGAGCATTTGAAAGGACCAAAGGGTACGGAGGTGAAGATATCTGTGAAGCGTTCTGGCGAGAAGGATTTGCTGGACTTCGTCGTGGTAAGAGGAGATATCCCGCAAAATTCCATCAATGCAACATATATGGTGAACAATGAGATTGGGTATATCAAAATCACCAAGTTTGCCCGCACAACACATGTGGAGCTGCTGAATGCAATCGCTCAGTTGAGTCACCAGAACTGCAAAGGTCTGATTATCGACTTGCGTGACAATACGGGTGGTTATATGGATGCTGCGCTGCGCATGGTGAACGAGTTCTTGCCAGAGGGAAGACTGATGTTGTTCGCGCAAGGACGCAAATATCCACGTATGGAGGAATATACCACAGGCACAGGTAGTTGCCAGCGTTTACCACTGGTTGTCCTGATCAATGAGAGTTCGGCATCAGCCAGTGAGATATTTGCAGGAGCAATCCAGGATAATGACCGTGGTACCATCATTGGACGACGCTCGTTCGGCAAGGGTTTGGTTCAGCAACCTATTGAGTTCAGTGATGGCTCGTCTATCCGTCTGACAGTGGCAAGGTATTACACACCTTCAGGCAGATGTGTGCAGCGTCCGTATGAGAATGGCAAGGACCGCGAGTATGATACCGATTGGATTAACCGCTATGAGCATGGTGAGTTCTTCTCTGCCGACAGTATCAAACTCAATACGGAAGAAGAATATTTCACCACTTTGGGACGCCCAGTGTATGCAGGTGGTGGTATCATGCCTGACATCTTTGTTCCTCAGGATACGATTGGCGTTACTTCTTACCTTATTGAGGTGAGCAACAAGGGGTTGATTTCACGCTTCGGCTTTAGCTACAGCGACAAGAACCGTGAGAAGCTCAGCAAGATGGAAGACCAAGAGCAGTTAGCGAAGTATTTGTCAAAGCAAGATATCACAGGACAGTTTATCCGTTATTGCGACAGTCAGGGTGTAAAGCGCCGCAATCTGCTGATAAGCAAGTCACATAAGTTGCTGGAAAAATATCTGTGTTCGAATATCATCAGTAATATCCTCGGTACACAGCCATATATTGAGTATTGGAATCGTGATGACAATACCATGCTGAAAGCTATTGAAGTGCTGGAAAAGGGTGAAGCGTTTCCGAAAGCTCCAGAGGGTGAACGTTGAGCGTTAAACATTGACCATTGAAGATTGACCATTGAAGATTGAAAATTGAAGATTGAAGATTGAAGATTGACCTCTAACTCCCCCTCTAATTTAGAGGGGGTGCCTCGAAGAGGCGGGGGAGTATAAAACATTGAAGATTATTCAATCTTAATGACTTTGTCCATTGGTATGTCGGTAGCTTCCGTTGGCACTTCATCAACAATCTGATAGGGGAAGCAGATACCAACTTTGTAGGCGTTGGTGAGGTTAGGCAGCAAGCGGTCGTAATACCCCTTACCTCTGCCCAATCTGTTTCCGTGAAGGTCGAACGCCATTCCAGGCACAGCTACAAACTCAATCTGGTCGTAATCCGTGAATAAGGAACCTGTTGGCTCAGCAATGCCGTATGCTCCAACCATCAGTTCGTCAGCACCTTGGTAGTGCCTAAGTTCTAGATTGTCACCCACCACAACAGGCAGCAGTACTTGCTTCTTTTGACACCAGTACTCAATGAAGTCATGAGTAGAGACCTCATCAGGCAACGAGTGATATAAAAGTACAGTTTTGGCCCTGACGAAATAATCATCAGATGCCAGCACCCGCATAATCCGCTCTGAATCTGCAGCTGCCGTAGCCTGATTTTGTACTTTCAACCTCCTGATGTATTTTCTTAACTCAGCCTTGTTCATCAATACTCAATCTCAATCGTCAATGTTCAATCATCAATCGTCAATGGTAATCTCACCTAAAAACAATATTCGAAATCACATAAGCCCCTACATGCTGATTTAACTTAGTAACTAACTGCTGTCGCCCCATCATCAGCTGCTGACGCAAAGGTGCTGACGTCACCTCCACATACAGTACCTGGTTCTTTATATACAACGCTTTAGACATGGACGCTATGGTGGTACCCATAATCACTGCCCAAGCATCAATCAACCTCTTTTCATTCAGGGGCGTCTCCAAACCCTCCTGACGCAGGAACTTGCGGATGAGCGTTCCTACCGACTCTGCCTCATTCTTTCTCATAGCCTTCTGTATTTATAGGTGTCACTACCCCATCCGTCACACTGAACAGACTGTAATCCACCTGCGTCTTTTCCAAAATCCTATCTAAGTTCTCCCGATTGGTGTCAGTGATGAAGATTTGTCCAAAACGATTGCCTCCCACCAGCTTCACAATCTGCTCAACCCTGTGGGCATCGAGCTTGTCAAAGATATCATCCAGCAGCAACAGAGGCACTGTGCCTATACGCTTCAGGAAATCAAACTGAGCCAACTTCAATGCTATGAGGTAAGTCTTATTCTGTCTTGCGAGCCTTCCCGTTTCAAGGGAAAGCCCCCCAACTCCATCTCCAGGTCATCTTTATGGATGCCATGCAAGGAGAAACCCATAATGCGGTCTTTCTCACGGCTATTTATCAGCACATCCTTCAAAGAAGCGCCTCTGGCATGACTCATATATGACAAACCCACCCTCTCCTTGTCTTCCGAGATAAACGAATAAAACTGCTGAAATATGGGGATGAACTCCTGTATGAATGCCTCACGCTTACTAAATACCACCTCGCCCTCTTTCGCCATCATTTCCTCCCAGATGGCCAGCATCTCATCATCCACCGCCTCATCTTTTTTTAATAAGGTGTTGCGTTGCGCCAATGCCTTATTGTATCGTATCAAAGACTCTAAATACTCCTTATCATACTGAGAAATAACCACATCCATGAACTTCCTACGCTCCTCGCTACCTCCCAATATCAAGGTAGAGTCATCAGGTGACACCATCACCAAGGGAATAAGTCCGATATGATCTGACAAACGCTGATATTCTTTCTTATTACGCTTGAACTGCTTCTTTTGCTTACGCTTCATGCCACAGAATATATCTTCTGGCCGTCCATCATCAGTGGAATACTCCCCTTGTATCATGAAGAAATCAGCAGAGTGCATCATATTCTGCGAGTCAATGGGATTGCCCGCACTTTTGCAGAACGAGAGGTAATGGATAGCGTCAAGCAGGTTAGTCTTGCCCATGCCGTTCTGTCCGAAGAAGCAGTTCAGCTTGGGTGAAAAGGTCAGATCTGTCTGGGCAATATTCTTGTAATTCAGTATAGAGATACGGTTTAATATCATACAACAATCGTTTTACACGGCAAAAATAGCCAAAATTTTGCTGTTTTACCCATGTTATGCAAAAAAAGATGCCTTGAAATTTCGCAGATAGTACAAAAAGCAGTAATTTTGCGGGTCGAAAACTATAAAAGCGAAAAAAATAAAATAATTCAATAGATATGGCAACTCAAAAGAAAAAGGACGAAGCCTTAAATGTAGAAGAAGTCCTCTCATCGTCAGAGGCATTTATTTTAAAGAATAAGAAGACAATTGTGGGTGTCATCGTGGCACTGGTAGTAGTAATCGCAGGCATCTTCGCCTACAATCACCTGTATAAAGCTCCTCGTGAGAAGAAGGCTTATGCAGCATTGTTCAAGGGCGAGCAGTATTTCGAGAACGAACAGTACGACTTGGCTATCGGTGGCGATAGCATCGGCTATAAGGGTTTCTTGAAGGTGGCTGAGGAGTTCAGCGGAACAAAGGCTGCTAACCTCGCTAACGCATACGCTGGTTTGAGCTATGCTCATCTGGGTATGAACGAAGATGCGATGAAATATCTTGATAAGTTCAGCGCTAAAGACCAGATGATTTCTCCAGCTATCAAGGGTGCTATGGGTAATGTATATGTTGAGCTGGGTAACATCAGCAAGGCTATCTCTATGCTGCAAGCTGCCGCTAAGGAAGCCGACAACAATACACTGAGCCCTGTGTTCTTGCAGCAGGCAGGTGAATTGCTGGTAAAGGAAGGCAGATACGACGAGGCTATCGCTGCTTATCAGACCATCAAAGATAAGTATTTCCGTTCATATCAGGCAATGGACATCGACCGCTACTTGGAAGCAGCTAAGTTGATGAAGGAAAGCAAGTAATTTTATGGCTACCGCTTTTCACATCCAACATGACCACCACGAGGCAAGTGAGTTCAATGCCAAGGGCTTGAAGTTTGCCATCGTGGTGTCTGAATGGAACAGCAACATTACTGGAGCCTTGTGCGAGGGCGCCGTGAATACCTTGCTGCAATATGGAGTGGATGAAAGCGACATCATCGTGAAAACGGTGCCAGGTAGTTTTGAGCTGACTTTCGGAGCAGCCAAGTTCATGAAGCAAGGCAAAGTGGATGCCGTGATTGTGCTGGGCAGTGTAGTCAGAGGTGACACACCTCATTTCGACTATGTGTGCCAGGGTGTGACACAAGGCATCGCTCAGCTGAACACCATAGGAGATATTCCCGTGATATTTGGTGTATTAACCACTGATAACATGGAGCAAGCAGAAGAGAGAGCAGGTGGAAAACTGGGCAATAAAGGCAGCGAATGTGCAGAAACTGCAATAAAAATGATTAATTTTGCTTGCAGTTTAGAAAAATAGTTGTAACTTTGCAACCGCAAACCTCTTCAAGAGGCGAGCAAAAAGGTTTGGGCAAATACCAGAGTGGCCAAATGGGGCAGACTGTAAATCTGCTGGCGTACGCCTTCGGTGGTTCGAATCCATCTTTGCCCACAGGAGAAAAGCGAAAGTGTTGTGCATACAGAGGCAGAAATGCCAAGAAAGCCACCAATAATGCTAACTTCTCCTACAGATTTGCGGAATTGTCTTGCAAACGAGAGCAGAAGCAAAGCTTGCTTTGATGATGCTGAGTACAGCCTGACAAGGCCGCTGTTTCATAGAAACTGCGGAAGTAGCTCAGTTGATAGAGCATTAGCCTTCCAAGCTGAGGGTCGCGGGTTTGAGCCCCGTCTTCCGCTCTAACTTTAAAGAGGATGTGTCATTTCGACACATCCTCTTTCCTTTTATCAAACCTCAAAAAGATACCGGCTAGGATGGTGCCACTGATGCTATGCCAGGCACAGGAGATGGCACAGGGTAATACTGCCAAGGGTTGGGCAGCAAAGAATGTGCCTGCCAAAACCGTTGCCAAGCCTGCATTCTGCATGCCAACCTCAATGGAGATGGTACGCTTCTTGGGAATATTGAACTTGGCCAAGGTACCTGCTGTCCATCCCATGAGATAACCCAGCGAGTTATGACAGAACACCACAGCAAAGGTCCACAAGAACAGCATCAAGCCACGAGCTACAAGGTCGTCATGAACAGTTGATACCACCCCACCCACGATGAATGCCAAACAGGTAACACTCAGTCCTGGCATCAACGATTGAATCTTTGGAAAGCTCTCCCGCTTTGAGTAGGTATAGTTCAGATAACAACCTATGCCTACTGGGATGATGGTGACAATGAGGATATTGACAAACATGCCAATGGCATCGATCTCAATAATCTCGCCTGCAGTAAACTCCATCAGCAAAGGTGTCATGAGTGGTGCCAGCAAAGTAGAGGCACAAGTCATACCTACTGAGAATGCCACATCACCATGACAAAGATAGGACATGATATTGCTCGACACACCCCCAGGGCAGCATCCCACCAAGAGGATACCCAACGCCAAGGCTGGTTCCAGGCGGAAGACATGCACCAACAGGTAAGCCACACAAGGCATGATGAAGAACTGAGCACAGGCACCTATCAGTATATCGAAAGGACGCTGAGCCAGGATGCGGAAGTCGTTGGTAGTAAGCGTCAAACCCATCGTAAGCATGATGATACCCAAGATGACGGTTTGTGTGGTTCCCCTAACCCATTCAAATGCAGAAGGGAGGAAGAAGGAAAACACAGCGGCGGCTATCACCACCCAAGAGGCATTGCCTGCGAGCCAACGACTCAGATTCTGCCAAACTCTCATATACCTTATTTATTTAGTTACGTCAAAGCCCAAACGGACATTGTCGTACTCCTTGCTGATCTCGCCAATCACTTCCAATGTCTGGTTGCCACTGATAGCAGAAATCGTTTGCAAAACCTTCAGCAACTGCTTTGCCTCAAAGAGCACTGCAATGCCATTGGTATTACGCTTGGCATAGCCATTGAAGCTCAGCAGTATTGTTTTGTATGTTATCTTACCAGCCGACTCGTCATAAGTGTAGCTGCCTTTCAGCGGAATACCCATCAGGTTGGCAGAGAAGCTATTGTCCTCATTATAGGTAAAGGTGGTGTTGGAGCTCTTCAGTCCCAAACCATCATAAGTAGGTTGCAGCTTCTCCTTGATTCGGGCTGCTGTCACCTCACCACCTGCGTTAGCCAATGCCTTCTCTGAGGTAAATGCCACACCAGGACCATAGTATTTCCAATTACCTATCAGCTGCGCCTTAGTAATCTTGTTTGTACCAATCACACTGGAGATGACATTGCCTATGGTATTGGGATTACTCAGGATATCCAAGATACCACCCAGACCGCCAGATCCACCATTACCACTGTTTGATCCTGTCATACTACCCATTGAACCACAGGCCACCATCAGGCCACTCATCAAGGCAAGTGCCCAAAGCTTTATGTACTTCATATTCACAAATATTACGGATGATAGATCAGCTTTTTGGTCTTGATGTCACGAGAGAAGTGCTTGAAATGATTCCACATCTGCTCAGCTGCTGGTTGGAAATTCCAATGTCCATAGTGCATCACAGCCACCAATTTCATCAGAGGCACATTGCCCTTATTCAGGTAACCAATCTCCATCGTAATGCCTTCACCCTTATTAGTCTTGATGGTTTCAGGATTGCTAACCGTCTGACCGAAAGCCACATTCTTTTCAAAGTCATAATCATCTACCACATCCATGCCATTCATTGTCTCATACACCTTCCATGCGTTCACCACACTGTTACCCTTCCAATCGTTTGCCTTCGGATAGCGGATAACGGCATCATCAGTACCAAACACGCCAACGTAAGCTGTCTCCACAAAACCACGCTTCTGAGTAGCCTCATCCATAAGAGAATTGCCACCAAACGCGCCACCACCAGGGAATATACCTCCACTCATTGCTCCGATGGCAGCAAAGAGGTATGACTTCTTGATACCCAATGCAGAAGAGGTCATAGCACCAGCTGACAAACCCTCAGTATAAATCCTACTTGCATCCAACTGAGGATACTTCTGCAATATCATGCCCACAGTAGTTTCAATGCCATCATGCTCCATCGCAGCATAGCCGGGCTTGCCTTGCCATTCCAACTCAGCCACAAAGAATTTCTCCTTGGCAGCCAACTGAATCCAGCCAGAGGTATCTGCCTGTGTACGAGGGTCATTGTTATTGCCATGTAGCAACAAAACCAATGGTACAGACCCCCTCTCGGCACTCATCACACCCTCTGGGATATACTCATACCACAAGGTCTTGTTCTGTCCCATCCTATCCTCATTTACCACAATATTGCGCTTTACCTTCAGCTCATCCAAGTTCAGGAAAGGCTCCAGCTCGAAAGTGCCGAACTGACCATATTTCTGGCCTTCATACCAAGTGTGACGATAGTTATTGAAGCGATAGTTCTTCTTCAGCAAGGTATTCCAAGCGTCTTGGAAGATTTCGCCTAAAGTCTGGGTTGTAGCACTGCTCACCACCACTCGCACCAGAGGCTCGTCGGCATTCGTATATATCTGCATCTGATTTTCTTTGCCAGTGAGTTTCACCTTGTTATTGGTGATATAAGGCTTTGCCACATTAGCGGCATTCTTGCCCACAATGAAAGCAGGCACAGGAGCAGCACTCTCAGCTGCCTTGCCAGCTTTGCCATTGATGCTCACGATGCCAGCCACCTCGCCACCTTTATTGGCAATTGTCTGGTTCACAAATGTTGCTCCATTGCCAATGCCAATGATTTTGAGGTTGGCAAATGTACGCAAGCTATCCAACATAGTGGTATATGCCTTGAAGTCAACATCGTTGTTATAGGTTTCGCCCACAGGGTTCACCACACCAAAGCTAATGCCGAACTGCTTCAGTTGCTGGTCGATGCCCAGTTCCTTAATCAAATCCAACGATTGCGACTCATCCAGTTTCTTATCAGGATACACCAGATAGAAAGGAGTGAAACCATTCAGATGCCCAGTTTCCAAAGTCAGGTCACCCATCCCCATCTCACGATAGACATACACTTTCTGCTGCAAGCCCCTCATTTCCGTGAGCTTCAGTTCGCCACTCTGCTGTGGAGCCTGAGCCTGCACCAAGCCAGCCACCGCCAATGTCAATACCAGTAAAAGATTTCTTTTCATACCTTATTTATTTTTTATTCTTTGGTGCAAAGATAGTGCAAGTTGAAGACAAAAGCAAATAAGCTTACTTATTTGTTTTGTTGAGACGCAGCCTATCTTATTTTCCCCCTCCTTACTTACATGACAGAATTGATATAGCTCCTAAAAACAGTCATTCCCACTTTTTTTAATAAAAATAGTACATTATGATTGGGTAAATGGAGATAAAACTCCAAAAAACTGGCTGGCAGAAGGTAAAATTGACAATTTGATTAAAGTCAAAGAAGGTTCTACATCTCTTATTGATACATGGAATGCTGCTTTGGTAGCTGCTGCAGGAGAAGGTGAATATGATGCATTTAAAGCAGAAGAAAATCCTTGTAACTTTTGGTCAAGTTCTGAATTTCATGCTGAACCCACTACCGATGGTAATGGTAAAACGACTTATTACAATGGTGCACATCGTTTCAATTTAGGTTATAATAGTGGCAATGGATATAGTACTATTAAGGTAGATTGGAAGAACAGAACTACTGTGAAACCATATTCTGATTTAACAATGTACGTTCGTCCATTCTTAGCATTCTAACACACAAAAGGATTAATTCTATTGCAATCCGTGGGTTTGGTACTTCCAAACTCACGGATTGGTTATTCCAAGCTTAGGGTTCGCTTCAAGCAAGCGCCAGAATTCTCCAGAGAATTGCTTTGCTTACTCCGACTAAAAGAGCCTTTTACTCGGAGCTAATGACGTGCCAGCTCGGAGCTGATGAGTATTCATGCCGGAGCTGATATTATAACCACCACCCTTCTTTGTGTTTAACCCAACATGATTAAAGGGATATGAAAATGAATTTCATCACTTATCGTCAGCTGATGCCTCCATCTGTCGATACACCTCAGAAGCATCTACCTCTTGCACAATGCCTTGATGTTGGTCAATAGCTTGGCATGCGGCTAAGGCGGCACTTTGTCCTAAAACCATGAAGACAGGCTCCATACGGATGGAACCATAAGCGATGTGAGAAGCTGAAAGACAAACAGGTACCAAGAGATTGCTACATTCTTCTTGCTTGGGAGTGAGCGAACGATAAGACACTCGGTAAGGCTCCTTGATGCCAACCTCCACATTGCCCTCATTCTTCACCATCCCATTAATCACATAGCGACCACAATTGTGGGAGTCCATTGTATAAGCCGCCCAACCCACATAATCATCCACCTTCACACGCCCTTCACAATCAGCTTGTGTCATCACATAGCGCCCTATCATTCGACGACTCTCACGGATATAGAGCTGAGGGGTGAAATGATTGCTGGTGAGAAACTCATCCTTAGGATAACCCCATCGCAACATCTCCGTCCTCACATTCAAGGGGATACGCTCATCATGCCCCAAGAAATAAAGCAAGCCCTTAGTATAGTCAATGTGTTTCTGCACAATCTTGGCTCGTGTCTGGTAATCTCCCTCAGGATAATCCCAATTCTCTCCTATCAAATCAGTAGAGAAGCCTCCGCGATTATTCAAGTCTGTCTTATGGTTAGGCATGCGACTCCAGATAAAGATATCCTCCAAGCCCCAATCAGAGAAAGGAGAACGCTCTTTCAGACGTATCAGCAACTCATATTTCGAGGGGTCATAATTAGCAGGTTCTGTGATTGGAATCAGATTATCTGGGTCATCAGTCAAGGTAATGCGGAAGTTATAAGCCTGGATATGCTTGTCGCCCTTGCCTGGCAAAGGAGCCTCATCAGAGAGGATGCCATACAGCAATCCACTCTCAGGCTTTCCTGGCACCTTATACGGATCTACATAGTCAGGAAACTGATGATGCAAGGAAAAGAAAGCCCCATTCCAAGTTTCGTTATATTGGTCATTACCCTCACGTCCAACAGTATAGCTCACACCAGCCATCGCCATCAAGTCACCCTCATAAGTACAATCAATAAACTCTTTCGCCTGAATATCTAAAGTGGTATGAGCAGTGATATCTTCCACCACCATCTTCCGAATAACATTCTCCTCTTTCTCTACGCTGAGCAGTCGATGATTGTAAATCATCAGAATATCAGAATCGTCGATATACCTCTGATAGATGCCTAATGCCACCTTCGGCTCAAAGGCAAACTTCATTTCGTTTGTTCCATAATACTGGCCAATGCTCCTGTAGAAGTTGTAGGTATAGCCTTTCATTATATAAGGATTGCCAATGTCTGTAGCACCCAATCCACCTGTAGTCAAACCTCCAATACGGTCAGTTGGCTCCACCAAAGCTACCGTTTTGCCAGCTTTGCGAGCCGTATAAGCCGCCATTACTCCAGAGGATGTGGCTCCATAAATACAAATATCCACTATCTCTGTTGCATAAGCAAACAAAGTGGTTATCAATGCCGTAAGCAATAAAACAATCCTTTTCATAGTTACTTAGTTTTTAATAATCCCTCCATCTTCTTACTCAAACCTGCCATCATGCCAAATCAGTGTTATGGAAGGATTGATATAAGGCTCCACCAGCTTTGCGGCTTCTGCCTCCATATAATCAGGAGTAGTAAAAGTGAAAGTCAGTGATTTATTATCAGGTGAAAGCTCCATCTTCATCAGCAACATATCTACCTGTCTGTATGCGTCTCGCAAAGCGAAGGTAGCATCTGCTGGCAAGGGCTTCAAGAAGCTATCAAGTGTGGGAAGCTTGGGAAGAAAGTCATTCATTTCCAATGGTTGCCAATCGGTAGAATAGAAAATCACATGACTATCGCAGACAGGTCCACAAACCGTAGAGACAGTACAAATCAAGGGAGAGCCATCAGCTTTTGAAAGCACCTTCATCTGGAAAGTACTCTCAGAGCTCATCTTAACCTCGATGAAATCATCCGTCAGACGAGTCATCTCAGTTTTACCTCCCAAGCGATTGTTCACTTCCGCCTTCATGTTGCTGTCGAGAAAATCTATGAAATCCTCTCTATTCACTTTCGTCAGCAAAGCGCTCAGCGAATCGGGCATATTTACAAAGCTCTCCCTCACCTGCTGTGCCTGCAACTGGCAAGCAAAACAAATGAGGCAAATGATGATAATATAGCGTTTCATTTCCAAGTCTTATTAATCTTACACATCTCACTCCAAAAAGCACTTTTCAGAGCTATTTATTACCTTACGGATGCAAATATAGTCATTTTTATCCACCCATAGGCAAAGAAATAGCAGATATATTTTTTTTCTTCAAATAAAAACCGTACTTTAGCACCACTTTTTAAAACGACACTGAAATATTAACCCAAAAAAGACATGAGTATGGCTATATTTTCAGAAGACAAACGATTGCTGTCATACAAGTCGATGATGGCTTTCCCGAATGTCACTTGTTTCACCACCACACGTTTCGGAGGTGTCAGCGAGGGCAAATACAGCTCGCTGAACTGCGGCATTTATACGGATGATGACCCTCAGAAAATTAAACAGAACCTTGACATTGTTTGTAACTCTCTGCCCAAAAAGCCTGCAGTATTAGCCATTCCACATTTGGCACATGGCATTGACTATGCCCATTTAGGCAGATCGTTCCTAAAGGCAACTGAGGAGGAGCGGAAGGCTCGCGTGGAAGGCAAGGATATTCTGATGACCAAAGAGAGGGGCATTTGTGTATGTGTCACCTCAGCCGACTGTTTACCAATCGCCATCTATGATGCTGGCAATAATGCCGTTTGCATGGTACATGCAGGTTGGCGAGGCACAGTGAAACATGTTACACTGACGGCTTTGCAGAAGATGCAGCAGAAGTTTGACACCAAGCCGGAAGATGTGCATGTGGTGGTTGGCCCAGGCATCTCTCTGGCAGGCTTTGAGGTGGGCGATGAGGTGTATGAAGAGTTCAAGAACTCCAGTTATCCGATTGAGCATGTAGCCGAATGGGTGCCTCGTTCACATAAGTATCACATCAACCTATGGGTGGCTAATCGCTTGGATATGCAGGAGTTTGGTGTGCCTACTTCTCAGATTGAGATGTCTGGTATTTGCACTTACCTGAGGTATCGTGAATTCTTCTCAGTAAGAAGGTTGACGAGGGATTCAGGCAGGTTGCTGACGGGCATCATGATAAATAAATAAGGTATGTTTGACATTCAAGTGTCAGAAGAACTG
Source organism: Bacteroidaceae bacterium (assembly GCA_017649485.1). GTDB lineage: Bacteria > Bacteroidota > Bacteroidia > Bacteroidales > Bacteroidaceae > Bacteroides. Next base: position 19,288 of record JAGCGS010000027.1, read on the forward strand.
AAAAGCCGTTGCCCTGAGTTCAAAGGGGCAGCTGTGGAAGCATGGGTAGTCAATACACCTTTTAGCGAGGGACTCTGGCAAGAGATAGACTCATTTACCGAGGAACTACGGAACAAGAGCGATGTGGATGACTGCAAGGAGCAGTATGCCATAGCCGCTACAAGAACTGCCTATAGGCGATGTGGTAAGGATCCCAGTCGCTATCGTCCTTCAGCAGAGGCTCTGAGGAGGAGGTTGTTAAGAGGCATGCAGTTGTATCAGATTGATACTTTGGTGGATATCATCAACTTGGTATCACTGCGTTCTGGCTTCAGCATTGGCGGCTTCGATGCCGATAAGATTCAAGGCAATCAGCTGGTGTTGGGCATCGGACGAGAAAACGAGCCTTACGAAGGCATAGGACGTGGAATATTGAATATTGAGGGGTTACCTGTTTATCGAGATGCCATAGGTGGTATTGGTACTCCTACCAGCGACCATGAACGTACTAAGATGGATTTGCAAACAGTTCATCTGTTGGCCATTATCAATGGCTATAGTGGAGAACAAGGATTACAGGAAGCAGCTGATTTCACCTTAGATTTGCTTCGAAAATATGCCAACATGAAGGAGGGCTTTGTAACTTACTTTGACTAATGAAAAGATGGAAAAACATATTTTGGATGTTGTTAGCCTGCCCAATCATGGCATGGGCGCAGGATTACTATGATGTGGGGGTGAACCACATCAAAATCAACTCGTCAACCCAACTCAACGATAAGGAAGAATTGCTTATTTGCCCAATGGATCTGATGGAGGAAGGTTTTTGCTTTCCCCTTCCTGGCAGTAAAATATTATCCCCTTATGGCACAAGGGATGGCAGGATGCATTCAGGATGGGACATCAAAACCTTCGCAAATGACACCATCCGTTGTGCTTTTAATGGTGAGGTAATCATGTCGCAATGGTATGCCGACTATGGCAATTGTGTGATAGTTCGCCATCCCAACGGTTTGGAAACGTACTATAGCCATAACGTAAAAAATCTGGTAAAGAAAGGCGACAAGGTGAAAGCTGGTACTCCACTCGCTTTGGAGGGACGAACAGGCAGGGCAACAGGCGACCATCTTCACTTTGAGACACGAGTAAACAACCAACATTTCGACCCAAGCCTACTATTCGACTTCGAAAATCATCGATTAAGGAAGGATTGTCTGCGCATCACGAAAAAAAAGAGTGTCATTAAAGTAAAAAAAGTCAAATAAAAGCACTATATTTGCTACCTAATTTCATAAAAAGTTTGAATGATAGAAAAACTCATTGTACTTGAGGATGTAGATCCCATTATATTCTATGGTGTGAACAACACCAATATGCAGCTGATCAAGGCGCTCTACCCCAAGCTGCGCATCATTGCCAGGGGCAATGTGATTAAGGTATTGGGCGATGAAGAAGAGCTGTGTGCTTTTGAGGAAAACATCATCAAACTGCAGAAATATTGTGCCGAATTCAACTCCCTGAAAGAGGAGGTGATTATTGATATCATCAAAGGGAATGCACCACAGGCAGAGAAATCGGGCAATGTTATTGTGTTCAGCGTGACAGGCAAACCCATCATTCCACGCAGTGAAAACCAGATGAAGCTGGTGGATGCTTTCCGTGAAAGTGATTTGACCTTTGCCATTGGTCCTGCGGGCTCAGGTAAGACTTACACAGCCATTGCGTTGGCGGTGAGGGCCTTGAAGAACAAAGAGATTCGCAAGATTATCCTAAGCCGTCCAGCTGTAGAAGCTGGTGAGAAGTTAGGGTTTCTGCCAGGTGATATGAAGGAGAAGATTGACCCTTACCTACAACCCTTATATGATGCCCTGCAAGATATGATTCCAGCTGCTAAGTTACAGGAATACATGGAGAGTAATGTGATACAGATTGCTCCACTGGCATTCATGAGGGGTAGGACATTAAGCGATGCAGTAGTAATACTTGATGAGGCACAGAATACCACCACACAGCAGATCAAGATGTTCCTCACTCGCATGGGTATGAATACGAAGATGATAGTGACAGGCGATATCACACAGATAGACTTGCCTGCTTCGCAAACATCGGGCTTGGTGCAGGCTCTACACATCCTCAAAGGCGTAAAGGATATCTCGGTGGTGGAGATGAACAAGAAGGATATTGTTCGTCATAGGTTGGTAGAGCGAATAGTAGAGGCCTATGATAAGTTTGACAAAGAGAAAAAAACAATAAAAGATAAAAACAATGAAAGCATTAACAAAGACTGACTTCAACTTTCCGAAGCAGAAGAACGTTTATCACGGGAAAGTGCGTGATGTTTATAACATCAACGACGAGAAACTGGTGATGGTGGCAACTGACCGTATCTCAGCTTTCGATGTTATCCTGCCAAAGGGTATTCCTTTCAAAGGACAAGTGCTGAACCAGATAGCGTCAAAGTTCTTGGATGCCACTACAGACATCTGTCCCAACTGGAAACTGTCTTCTCCCGACCCAATGGTAACAGTGGGTGTAATGTGTGAGGGTTTCCCTGTGGAAATGATTGTGCGAGGCTACCTCTGTGGTAGTGCTTGGAGAGCTTACAAAAGTGGTGTACGTGAAATTTGTGGTGTGAAGTTGCCTGACGGCATGCGTGAGAATGAAAAGTTCCCGACTCCAATCATCACCCCTACCACCAAGGCGGAGATTGGCGAGCATGATGCAGACATCTCTAAGGAAGAGATCTTAGCTCAAGGGCTTGCTACACCAGAAGAATATGCTTTACTGGAGAAATACACGTTGGCTTTGTTCCAACGTGGCACTGAGATTGCCTCTCAGCGTGGTTTAATCTTAGTGGATACTAAATATGAATTCGGCAAGCACGACGGTGAGATCTATCTGATGGATGAGATTCACACACCAGACTCAAGTCGCTATTTCTATGCCGAAGGCTATGCCGAGAAGTTTGCCAAGGGAGAACCCCAGAAGCAATTGTCAAAGGAATTCGTACGCGAATGGCTGATGGACAATGGTTTCCAAGGCAAGGCAGGTCAAGAGGTACCCCCAATGACAGACGAGATTGTGGCATCTATCAGCGATCGCTACATCGAGTTGTACGAACACATTACTGGCGAGCAGTTCCATAAAGAAGAAGCTGCAGGTGATGTGTTGGAGCGTATTGAGCAGAATGTGTTGAAAGTTTTATAAAATGGATATTTACGGACTGATAGGTTATCCGTTGGGACATTCCTTTTCTGCGGGATATTTCAACGAGAAGTTTGAGGCAGAGGGTATCGATGCCCAGTATGTGAATTTCGAGATTCCAAGCATCAAGGAGTTCCGTGAGGTGGTGGAGAATAACGAAAACCTCAAGGGATTGAATGTTACTATTCCTTATAAGGAACAAGTAATTCCTTATCTTGATGATCTGGATAAGTCCACGGCTAAACGAATCGGTGCTGTGAATGTCATCAAGATAATACGTGGAGGCAAAAAGACCAAGTTCATAGGTTTCAACTCTGATATTGTTGGCTTTACCCAATCCATCGAGCCCTACATCACTGACCACCACCAGCAAGCTTTGATTTTAGGCACTGGTGGTGCTTCCAAAGCAATATGCTGTGGTCTGCAGGACTTGGGCATCAAGAGTTTGTTTGTATCTCGCTCTAAGAAGAATGCTAATACCATCACGTACCAAGACCTGACTCCAGAGGTTATGGAGAGCCATCATGTTATTGTGAACTGTACCCCCCTGGGCATGTATCCAAAAATCAACGAATGTCCAGACATTCCTTATGAATTACTGACTCCGAATCACCTGCTTTATGACCTGCTCTACAATCCCGATGAGACATTGTTTATGAAAAAGGGCAAGAAGCAGGGAGCTATGGTGAAGAATGGCTTGGAGATGTTGCTGCTTCAAGCTTTTGAGGCGTGGAATATTTGGCAGAAGTAGTTTATTTAGTTCTAGGAGATGAAGAAAAGGACGAAAAGGATATTGTGGTTTTTAGTGGCTACGGTGTTGATTATCATCATTGCCTTACCATTAATTGCTGCTAATATGGCTGTGAACATGTTGGTTAATCCCAACCGCGAGACATCACATAACCCAGAAAAGGCATACGCCCAGCTCTTTGCGGAGTTGCCAGAAGCTCAAGCATGGGTTGAAGACCTCCGCTACAAAGGTGCCTTACGAGATACCTTCATCATTGCCAATGATGGCCGTCGCCTGCATGCAGTTTATGCCCCTGCCGATGTTCCTACTGACAAGACAGCTTTCATCATCCACGGATGGACCGATAGTGCTGTTCGCATGATGCGCTATGGTTATATGTTCCAACATGACTTGGGTTATAATATGTTCCTACCCGACCTCAATGGACATGGACTCAGCGATGGTAAATATGCCCAAATGGGTTGGTTTGACCGCTTGGATGTTATAGAATGGTTGGAGGTAGCTAATAACATCTTCGCCCCTACTGACAGCTTAGGTCACAAGATTGGCGATACGCAGATGGTTATTCACGGAACATCAATGGGAGCGGCTACTGCCATGTGTGTCAGTGGTGAACCACAGAAACCTTTTGTCAAAGCATACATCGAGGATTGTGGTTACACAAGTGTGTTTGACGAAGTGTCAGGCGACCAACACGATAAGAGTCTCATGCAGTTGGTCATCCCGCTTGCCAGCTGGTGGTGTGGCATCCTTCATGGATGGACTTTCACTGAAGCTTCACCTTTAAACATGGTGAGCAAAAGTCAGTTACCCATGTTCTTCATCCATGGTGACAAAGACTATTTTGTACCTACTTGGATGGTGCATCCACTCTATGAAGCAAAGCCAGAACCAAAAGAACTTTGGTTGGCTCCAGGCTCAGAACATGCCCGTTCTTACTTCGACCACAAGGAAGAATATACGCAAAGAGTACAGTTTTTCTTAGAAAAATACATCAGATAAAGAATTTTTCCGTATCTTTATGCCATCAAAAGAAGAACGGCTATGAAAATACGGACTTTCATCATATGGATTGTTGGACTTTTCTGTACGTTGAACATCTTCGCACAGAGGGTTTTTACTCCTGACAATCTACCCAAAGTACACCTGCAGGATCGCACTAAATATGTGTGCAATCCATCTGGAATCTTATCCCAAGCAGCGACAGACAGTATTGATGCCATGCTCTATCGTTTGGAGGAGCAGACAGGTATCGAGACAGTTGTTGCAGCATTACCTTCCATTGGCGAGGTGGAGGCTTTCGACTTCTGCCATGAACTATTAAATAGCTGGGGTGTGGGTAAGAAAGGTAAAGACAATGGACTAGTGGTGCTGTTGGTGGTAGATCAGCGAATCATTCATTTTTATACGGGATATGGATTAGAGGGTGAGTTGCCTGATGCCATCTGCAAACGCATCCAGATCAAGGATATGTTGCCCTATCTGGAAAACAACCAATGGGATGAAGGCATGCTGGCAGGCATGACAAAAGTGGTTGGACGACTGGATGGCTCTATGGAAAAGGAAGAAGAGCAAACGGGTGGTGGCTTCGGATTACTGATGTTCTTGGCACTGACTTTAGGCTTCCCTGGCATCTTGATGTTCTTTGCTTGGCTTTCTGCAAGAAACCAGCGTAAGTGTCCGAACTGTGGTAAGTATATGCTGGAACAAGACTCATCGAAGCTGCTTTACAGGAGCCAAGCCACCAACACTTATGAAATCACCTATATCTGTAGCAACTGCGGGCATCAGGTGAAGCGCAAACGTACTACTTACAATAGTACCTCACAAGGAGGAAACGGTCCTGTCATTATCAGCGGTGGCAACATGGGTGGCTTCGGAGGCTCAAATATGGGAGGCAGCTTTGGCGGAGGCATGGGAGGTGGCGGTGGTGCCGGTTCACGGTTTTAAGCCGTTGACCATTAATTAAATATTGAATATTAGAGAATTAACAAAATTAAAAGTAATATGAAGAAATCAACTATTGGACTGTTAGCAGTCATTGCAGTCATTGCCTTTTGGCTCATTGGAGTTTATAATGGTATGGTAGGCCTTGATGAAGGCGTAAACACAGCATGGGCAAATGTAGAAACCCAGTATCAGCGTCGTGCTGATCTCATCCCTAACCTAGTGAACACAGTTAAGGGATATGCACAACATGAGCAGGCAACTTTCGAGGCTGTAGTCAATGCTCGTAGCAAAGCTACTTCCATCACTGTTGACCCCTCAAACCTTACGCCTGAGAAATTGCAGGAGTACCAGCAAGCACAAGGTGAAATCAGTTCAGCTTTGGGCAGACTGATTGCCATCTCAGAGAGCTATCCTGACTTGAAGGCAAACGAGCAGTTCAAGGAACTGCAGGCACAGTTGGAAGGAACAGAAAATCGCATCAATGTGGCTCGCACCAACTTCAACAAAGAGGCGCAGAAGTACAACACCACCATCCGTACATTCCCTCGCAACATATTTGCCGGCATGTTGGGCTTTACACAACGTGCTTATTTCGAGGCTGACGCAGGTGCCAACCAAGCTCCTACAGTTCAGTTCTAATACCATTTACCATTACGAAGTTAAAAAAAGAATAATCATAGTATGAAGAAACTGTTTCTCATGATGATGCTACTGAGTGTACAATGTGCACTCTATGCCGCATCTACAGCAGTTATCAAAGGCAAGGTAGTGGATGCTTCTACTGGCCAGGCTATTGACTATGCCGATGTTATCGTGTCCGACCTCAATGACAAGATTGTGGCTTCTGGCATAGTGACAGATGGCATATTCACTGTTGAAAAAGTACCTGCAGGTGATGTGCTGGTCATGGTGCGTATGATGGGTTATGATCCTTATGTGAGTGAGAAGATAACCTTACGCGACGGCCAGACTCTAGATTTGGGTACTATTTCATTGCAAGAACTGGCTACTGGCTTGTCAGAGGTGACTGTTGTTGGCGAAAAGAACCAGATTGTATATAAACTGGACCGCCAGCGCATCAGTGGATCTACATCAGTCACGGCTTCAGGTGGTACAGCGGTGGATATCCTCGCCAATACACCGTCTGTGCAGGTAGATGTGGATGGAGGTCTCACTTTCCGCGGTAGCAGCAATTTCCTGGTATATGTAGATGGCAAACTGAGTCCGCTGACTGGCACACAAGCCTTGCAACAGATACCAGCTGCTTCTATTGAGGATATTGAACTGATTACCACCCCATCTGCTCGCTACCGTGCCGAGGGTGATGTGGGTATCATCAACATCACCACCAAGCGTACCAGCGGTAATGGATGGAGTGGTATGTTTAATGCCTCTGGGAGTACATTAGGCACTTGGACAGGTGATGCATTGTTGAATTACCGCACAGGCAAACATACTTTCTATGTAGGTGGTACGGCAACCAACATTATGGGTAAGAGTAATTTCCAACAGAAGAAGAAAACGGTGGTTGACGACTTCACCACTACCTCAGAATCTGATGGTACTCGTTTCAGCGAAAACCGGTCCTTCATAGGCAAGGCTGGATGGCAATATAATGATGGAGAACATCATAATCTATCGTTGGATTTGCAAACGGGTCAGACGAAGTTTACACGAGGTGGCGATATGCGTTATGACGAATTAAGACTGCAAGGGTCTGATATTTTGAACGATGCCACCTACAACAGCCATGACCGCTATCAACTGAAGAAAGACCTTTTCCAAGCTGCTCTTACCTGGAACTGGAAAATCAATGAAAAGAGTGATTTCTCTGCCATCAGTCGTTTCCGCTATGACTGGTATTCATTGGAATATACAGAGAGTAACATGTTCGACCTCAGTGGCAAACGCTATGAAGGTACTCGTGGTTACGAGGAAGAGCATCATTGGGATTGCGACTTCACAGCTACCTACCGTAACCATTATAGTCCTACGGGCAATTTTGAAAGTGGCTATTTCTACTCTACTTATAGTGAGCACGGAGAATACAATATCAAGTATTGGGACCGTGGACAAGAACAGTTCAATTGGCAGGATGATTTGCATGCACCATTCTATTATCGTCGTCAGATTCATGCACTATATGCGATGGTGAACGACAAATTCGGTCAGTTCGAATTTGATGCAGGTCTTCGCGCAGAACGAGTAATTGATTTGGTAGAAATCACAGTACCTGGTGGTGATCTTGACAAAAAGCGTCTTGACCTTTTCCCTTCAGCCCACCTGTCTTATAACTTGGGTAAGGGTGGCATCTTCACCTTAGGTTACTCTCGTCGTACCAACCGACCTGGCATCTGGCAAACTGAGCCTTACATCACTTACGAAGATTATTATACCCGCAAGATTGGTAGCACTGACATTCGTCCAGAGTTCATCAACTCTGTAGAATTGAATTATCACAACTCGTTCGATGGTGGTCACAGCATTTCTTTTGGTGGTTTCTACCGTCATCGCAAGGATGTGGTGGATTGGGTGCGCGAAGCTTATGAGCCTGGCGTTACCCTTGACCGCAATGTCAATGCAGGTCGTCAGATAGAACGAGGCTTGGAATTCAGTGGCGTGGTTAAGGCCAGCAATTGGTGGACAACCACACTGAATGGCAGTTTGTATCAATATGATTTCAAGGCTAAACATGTGGGAACCACTGATGCTGATGGTTTCACCTTCCAGTTTAACTGGATTAATGCACTATCACTGGCTAAGGACACCAAGCTACAGTTCGATGGTCATTTCATTGGTCCCAAGAGCTTGACACAGGGTAAGGAGCATGGTTATGTGTACTTCAACTTGGCCTTCCGTCAGCAGTTACTCAAAGGCAAGCTGGCGTTTGCAGCAGTAGCCAACGATGTGTTCCACACAGCGAAATACTACAATCGTCGTTCTACAACAGGTTTAAGTTCAGAGACTTGGGTACGTCCTAAGTATCCTAATATACTATTCTCACTCAGTTATATCTTCAATGCTGGTGGTAAGCACAGCTCATCAACAGGTGGAGGCTCATTGTTCGAGGGTAGAGACTTCTAAGATAAAAATATTTGGCATAGTTGCTAAATAATATTATCTTTGCAGAAATTTAATATTGTATGGATAAACAGAGATATATGATGAGGGGCGTGAGTGCAGCCAAAGAGGATGTACACAACGCTATCAAGAACATCGACAAGGGCATCTATCCCCAGGCTTTCTGCAAAATTATACCAGATATCCTGGGTGGTGACCCTGATTATTGCAACATCATGCATGCTGACGGTGCCGGCACAAAGTCAAGCCTCGCCTACATGTATTGGAAAGAGACTGGCGATCTCTCCGTATGGAAAGGCATTGCGCAAGATGCTTTGATTATGAATATCGACGACCTATTGTGCGTTGGTGCTACTGACAACATCTTGGTATCCTCTACCATCGGACGAAACAAACTGCTGATACCCGGTGAGGTTATTTCGGCTATCATCAATGGCACTGATGAATTGTTGGCAGAACTCCGAGAAATGGGTGTGGGCGCATACGCTACAGGTGGTGAAACTGCTGATGTGGGCGACTTGGTACGCACTATCATTGTGGACTCTACTGTGACTTGCCGCATGAAACGCAGTAATGTGATTGACAATGCCAATATCCGTCCTGGGGATGTGATTGTGGGTCTTTCCTCATCAGGCCAAGCTACATACGAACATGAATATAACGGTGGCATGGGCAGCAATGGCTTAACTTCTGCACGTCATGACGTATTCAGCAAGTATTTGGCAGAGAAATATCCTGAAAGCTATGACAAGGCTGTACCTAAGGAACTGGTATATTGCGGTGGTTTGAAGTTGACAGATAACGTGAAGGACAGTCCGTTAAATGCTGGCAAGTTGGTGCTTTCCCCTACCCGTACCTATGCTCCAGTTGTAAAAAAGCTGCTGGATGCCTTGCGTCCTGAGATACATGGTATGGTACACTGCTCAGGTGGTGCCCAGACCAAGGTGCTGCACTTTGTAGGCGACAATTGCCGTATCATCAAAGATAACATGTTCCCCGTTCCGCCATTGTTCAAGACTATCCATGAACAGAGTGGAACTGACTGGCAGGAGATGTATAAGGTGTTCAATATGGGACATCGTTTTGAAGTTTATCTGCCTGCTGAACATGCGGCTGAGGTGATAGCTATATCAAAGAGTTTCATTATTGATGCCCAAGTGGTGGGACACATTGAGGAGAGCGATAAGAAAGAGTTGATTATCCGCAGTGAGTTTGGTGAGTTTATATATTGAACATTGACCGTTGACCGTTATATTAGTAAACAAAACATAAAATATGGCTGATCAAAACACCATATTAGAGAAATTGGATGGATTGGCCCCTCGCTTTGAAGAAGTTTCAACTTTAATAACTGATCCCAGCGTGATAGCCGATCAAGAACGCTATGTTAAGCTCACGAAGGAATATAAGGAGTTGGAACGACTGATGACTGCTCGCAAAGAGTATCGTGAGCTATTAGGACGAATCGACGAGGCAAAAGACTTGCTTGCTAACGAGGATGATGCTGAGATGAAAGAGATGGCTCGTGAGGAACTGAACCTCTGTGTCGAACGTCAGCCACAGTTGGAGGAAGAAATCAAGCTGATGCTAATACCTGCCGACCCGATGGATAGCCGCAATGCCATACTGGAGATCCGTGGTGGTACAGGAGGCGATGAAGCCGCCCTCTTTGCTGGGGATCTATTCCGTATGTACTCCAAATTTTGCGAAAACAAAGGTTGGAAGCTTGAGGTATCAAGTGCCAGCGAAGGTGCTGTGGGTGGTTTCAAGGAAATCATCTGTCCCATCACAGGTGAAGGTGTATATGGAACTTTGAAATATGAGTCGGGGGTGCACAGAGTACAACGAGTACCCGCAACTGAGACACAAGGCCGTGTTCACACCTCGGCAGCATCAGTAGCAGTATTGCCAGAGGCTGAGCCTTTCGAGGTAAGTATCAATGAGGGTGAGATACGTTGGGACACTTTCCGTAGTAGCGGTGCAGGAGGTCAGAATGTAAACAAGGTAGAATCTGGTGTTCGTTTGCGCTACAACTGGAAGAACCCCAATACAGGCATCGTGGAGGAGATTCTAATTGAGTGTACTGAGACACGCGACCAGCCCAAGAATAAGGAACGTGCCCTGTCGCGCCTGCGTTCATTCATCTATGACAAAGAACACCAAAAATATGTTGACGATATCGCTGCTAAACGCAAGACGATGGTATCTACAGGCGACAGATCGGCCAAGATTCGCACTTACAACTACCCGCAAGGACGAATCACTGACCATCGCATCAACTACACCATATATAATTTACCAGCCTTTATGGATGGTGATATACAAGATTGCATTGACCACCTAATTGTGGCAGAAAATGCTGAACGAATGAAAGAAAGTGAGTTATGAAGTGGATAGAAAATCTATCATTGAAAGGAGCAACAGTACGTATTGAAGCCTTATTGAAAAGGTTTCCCATGACAGTGCTGTTCACGATAGCCTTTACAATCATTTTGCTCTTGCTGATATGGGACAGTGATTTCTTCCCAAGTAGCGATGCTGTGTTGTTCATGTTATTTTTCTATCCTCCTACAGCAGCGATATTGGGTTTGTCGCTACACCTGTGGAGCGAGGAGCAGACCAACAAAAGCAAGTGTAAACTGATACATGGAATAGCACAAGGATTCTGGTTCCTATTATGCCTGTATATTTCGTTATCTTACTTCTCCGACACCGTAGAGTTTGGTATTGGCATGCTATCCACTCTTTTACTGATATTCACATCAGTATTCTTCCTGTCTTTCCTCAAGAAAAGAGATGACATAGAAGCTTGGAATTTTGCAGTCAACTTACTGATAGGCAGCGTTATCTCCACTATCGTTAGTGCCATCCTATTAGGAGGAATCGCCCTACTACTGTGGGGCATAGAGATGCTGTTCGACCTCGACTTCCCCAACGACCTCTACCTAAGTGTCACTCTTTTTTGCATGATGACCCTAAACATCCTACTCTTCTTGATGCAGATTCCCAATGGAGAGGCCAAACACAATCGTGATATCAACCGCATGAACGATTTCGGCAAGGTTGTGGTACATGCCTTGTTCGTGCCATTACAATATGCCTACCTTATCACCTTATACGTTTATACACTCACCATTCTCATATCGTGGGAGTTGCCTACAGGTGGCGTGGTATGGTTGGTAACCACCATGATGATGGGCATGCTGTTTATCATCACGTTGATTTATCCTTTACTATTTCATGACAACAAACCTTTCGACAAGAAACTGGTTCGTTGGCTTTCCGCTCTGGCCTTACCTTTATTGGTTTTGATGACCGTGGGTATATGGAAACGCATTGAGGATTACGGTTTTACTGTATCACGTTTCTATGTGATACTGTTCAATATATGGTGCTATGTGGTGTGCATCTACATTTTCCTTCGCAGAGCTAAACGCATCCTATGGATATTGATTTCTTTTGTGCTGGTGTTTTTCATATCCTCGATAGGTCCTTGGAATGTTGCTGCCACAACGCGGCGTATATTGACTAGGCAGGTTGATAATATCTTTGCACAGACTGGTGCCAGATTGCCTCTGGACTATACTCGCTTCGACAGTCTAACGAAGACAATGGAAAAGCATGATGCTGATGTACTGAAAGGCAAACTGAGTTACCTGAAATTCGACCTCGATGGCGATTCATTGGTGACCAGATGGCTCGATGGTTTGGTAGATTTGCACACCAACCCCTATTGGGAAGGGCCTAATCCAAATGATACCCTGAATAATGAACCAGTAAAGGTCGATCCAACTCATATTGAATTCCCCAGTGCCTACATGCCTTACGATATCATTGACATACCCAAAGGCAATTTCTTGAAGATAAAGCAAGTGAATGAATATTACAACAACCAGCGTCTCTCTTGGCAAGACAGCGTCCTATACATGGTAGTAGTATATTCGCAAGATACGCTGAACTACAGTACAAAGTTCGAGATTCCTTTCCGTCAGTTGCAGGAAATAGCTGCCGAAGAAAGCAATCAACAGCCTTTCACCGTTGACAATGGCGAATCCTCATTGCTGGTTTGGGCCTTCGAGGTGACGAGTACTGATATCGAGCTTGAAGGAGATGAAACCGGTATGGTAGATCCAGACTTTAAAGATTTCCATGTGCAAGGCATGCTGTTCTTGCGTGAAGCAGCTTTCAGGAAAGAGCCCTTGAAAGATGAGGAGGTAGTTGAAGAAGAGGAAGAAGAAATCATTGATTATCCAGAAAGATAAAATAAACTATGAATCGTAAAAAGTTATTTGAGAACATTCTCAAAAAGCAGTCGTTCCTGTGTGTGGGACTGGACACTGACATCAAGAAAATCCCAGAGCACCTGTTGCAGGAAGAAGACCCCATATTCGCATTTAACAAGTCAATCATCGATGCTACTGCTGACCTCTGCATCGCTTACAAGCCCAATCTGGCATTCTATGAGTGCATGGGCGTGAAGGGTTGGCTGGCATTTGAAAAGACAGTGAACTATATCAAGGATAACTATCCTGACCAGCTGGTCATCGCTGATGCCAAGAGAGGCGATATTGGCAACACCTCTGCCATGTATGCCCGTTGCTTCTTCGAGGAAGGTCGAGTGGATGCTGTGACTGTTGCCCCCTATATGGGTGAAGACAGCGTGAAACCTTTCTTGGGTTATAATGGTAAGTGGGTTATTTTATTGGCTCTGACCAGTAATAAAGGTTCACACGACTTCCAACTGACGGAAGACACTCAGGGTGAAAAACTGTTTGAGAAAGTACTGCGCAAGTCGCAGGAATGGGCAGATGCCGACCAACTGATGTTTGTAGTAGGCGCTACACAAGGCAGAGCCTTTGAAGACATCCGCAAGATTGCCCCTAATCACTTCCTGCTGGTACCTGGTGTGGGTGCCCAGGGTGGTTCGCTTCAAGAGGTTTGTCAGTATGGAATGAACAGCCAGTGTGGTTTGATTGTAAACTCCAGCCGAGGCATCATCTATGCCAGCAAGGCAGAAGATTTTGCTTATGCAGCACGCCAAGCAGCCAAGGATTTGCAGGAGCAAATGTCAAAACAATTGCAAATATTGCCTAATTTAGACAAATAGAGCACAAATAAAGTCTGCTTGATGCAGTCAATATCAAAAAAAGACATTACTTTTGTAGCCGAATTAAGAAACTGACAATAGACATGGAGTTTTCAGCACAACAAATAGCCGCCTTTGTGCAAGGCGAAATTGTGGGAGATGCACAGGTTACCGTGAATACCTTTGCTAAGATTGAAGAGGGAAAGCCGGGCAGTATCACATTTCTTGCAAATCCGAAATATACACACTTTATATATGACACCGAAGCCAGCATTGTGTTGGTGAATCGCGACTTTGTAGCAGAGAAGCCCATCAAGGCTACTCTCATCAAGGTGGATAATGCCTACGAAACCTTGGCAAAGCTAATGGCGCTCTACGAGAAGAGCATGGGTCACAGAACAGGCATATCGTCCATGGCAGTGATTGCCGACAGCGCGAAGATTGGCAGTGATGTGTTCATTGGAGCTTATGCTGTGATTGATGAAGGTGCCTGGATTGGCAGCAATACGCAGATTTATCCCCATACTTATATAGGCAAGAACGTCCATATCGGCGAAGATTCCCTGCTCTACTCAGGTGTGAATGTATATCATGACTGCAAAATAGGCAATCGTGTAACTTTGCACTCAGGCGTAGTGATTGGTGCTGATGGATTTGGTTTTGCCCCCACTCCAACAGGATATAACAAAATTCCGCAGATTGGAAATGTCATCATTGAAGATGATGTTGAAATAGGAGCCAACACATGTGTTGACCGTGCCACCATGGGTTCAACCATTGTACACAAGGGTGTAAAGCTGGACAACCTGATTCAGATTGCCCACAACGATGAGATAGGTGCTAACACCGTAATTGCAGCACAATCGGGCTTAGCAGGTTCCGCCAAGATGGGCGAATGGTGTGTGATTGCAGGGCAGGTTGGCATATCAGGCCATCTCACCATAGGCAACCATGTAACACTGGGTCCACAATCAGGCATCATCAGTTCCATCCCTGACGGCAAGACCATGATAGGTTCACTGCCAATGGAAGATAAGGGATGGTTCAAGGTACAAGCCATCATGAGACGCTTGCCGGATATGTACCGCGAACTGAATGCCTTGCGTAAAGAATTAAACGAACTTAAAAAAGACAAAACCGAATAAATGTTGAAACAAAAAACACTGAAAGAGAGTTTCTCACTGAGCGGCAAAGGATTGCACACAGGCTTGGTGCTGCAGGTAACCTTCAACCCCGCCCCTGACAACTTCGGCTATAAGATTCAGCGCACAGATCTGGAAGGACAGCCGATTATTGACGCTATTGCCGAGAACGTGACAGAGACAACACGAGGCACCGTACTTTGCAAGAATGGTGTGAAGGTAAGTACTGTAGAACATGGTTTGGCAGCTCTTTATGCATCTGGTATTGACAATTGTCTGATACAAGTAGATGGACCCGAGTTCCCCATCTTAGATGGCAGTGCGAAATACTTTATGGATGGCATTGAACGTGTAGGTACACAGGAGCAGACTTCCGTTAAGGACTATTTCGTCATCAAGTCGAAGATAGAGTTCCGCAACGAAAAGACAGGTTCATCCATCATTGTGCTGCCAGATGACGAGTTCAGTCTGAATGTATTGATATCTTACGATTCAACGATATTACCCAACCAGTATGCCACACTGGAAGATATGACTAAGTTCAAGGATGAGATAGCCAACGCGAGGACTTTCGTATTCGTTCGCGAGATTGAACCATTGTTACAGTTGGGTTTAATCAAGGGTGGCGACCTTGACAATGCCATTGTGATTTACGAACGTCAGTTGTCGCAAGAGAAATATGACCAGCTGGCAGATGTGATGGGTGTGCCTCACATGGATGCCACCCAATTGGGTTACATCATGCATAAACCACTGGTTTGGGCTAACGAATGTGCGCGCCATAAATTGCTGGATGTGATTGGCGATATGGCACTGATAGGCAAGCCCATCAAAGGCCGCATCATCGCTACCCGTCCAGGACATACGGTAAACAATAAGTTTGCCCGTGAGATGCGTCGCCAAATCAGGTTGCATAGTGTTCAGGCTCCCAAATATGATGTCAATGCGGCACCGCTGATGGATGTGAATAAGATTCGCAAGCTTATCCCACACCGTTATCCCATGCTGTTGGTGGACAAGATTATTGAGATTGGTCCTGACTACATCGTGGGTGTGAAGAACATCACAGGCAATGAGCCTTATTTCCAAGGTCATTTTCCCTTGGAGCCAGTCATGCCAGGTGTCCTGCTGGTGGAAGCGATGGCGCAGACAGGCGGCTTGTTGGTGCTGAATCAGGTAGATGAGTTGGAGCATTATTCCACCTATGTCCTGAAAATCGACAATGTGAAGTTCCGCAAGAAAGTAGTACCAGGCGATACGCTGGTGTTTAAGATAGAGACCATTCAGCCTTTACGTCGTAATGTCACCACTATGCGAGGCTATGCTTTCGTGGGTGAAGACGAGGTTTGTGAGGCAGAAGTGATGGCACAAGTAGTGAGAAACAAATAAAACTGGAATAAATATGAGCAATCAAATCAGTCCGTTGGCTTACGTTGACCCTGCTGCAAAAATAGGTGATGGCAGCAAGATTGGTCCATTCTGCTTCATCGACAAGGGTGTGGAGATGGGCGACAACAATGTGTTGATGAATAATGTGTCCATTCATTATGGCGCGCGCATCGGCAATGGCAACACCTTCTTCCCTGGATGCAGCATCAGTACCCTACCCCAAGATTTAAAGTTCAAGGGTGAGGACTCAGTTGCCATCGTGGGCAATAACAACAGCATACGTGAGAATGTAACCATCAGCCGCGGCACTGCCTCTCGAGGTGAAACTGTGGTGGGCAGCAACTGTCTGTTGATGGAAAACATGCATGTGGCACATGATTGTGTGTTGGGTAATGGCCTCATCATCGGCAACTCCACGAAACTGGCTGGTGAAGTGGAGATTGACGACAACGCCATCATCAGTGCTGTGGTACTGGTACATCAATTCTGCCGCATTGGTGGCTATGTAATGATACAGGGCGGATGCCGCTTCTCGAAGGATATCCCTCCATACATCGTGGCTGGTCGAGAGCCAACCATCTATTGTGGTATCAACATCGTAGGCCTTCGTCGCCGTGGCTTCTCCAATGAAACCATCGAGCAAATCCACAATGCCTATCGTGTAATCTACCAGAGCGGTTTGAATGTCACCAATGCCCTGCGTAAGATTGAAGAAGATATGGTGATGACACCTGAAATCAAGTACATTGTTGATTTTATCAGAAGTTCAAAACGAGGAATTATAACTGGATAATACTATGGTTTACAGATTTACAATCATATCAGATGAAGTGGACAATTTCCTTAGGGAAATACAGATAGATCCAGATGCCACATTCCTGGATTTCCATAAAGCCATACTTGCCTCAGTAAGCTATAAAGAAGGTGAACTTGCCTCTTTCTTTGTGTGCGATGACGAATGGAATAAAGACATCGAAATAACTTTGGAAGAGATGGACACTGACTCCGAAACCGACAGCTATATCATGTCAGACACTCGCATCAGCAAGTTGGTGGATGAAGATACCTACCAAAAACTGATCTATGTGTTCGATTACATGACCGACCGCTGCTTCTTCATCAAGCTCATGGAAGTGATTACAGGCAAGAACCTCAAACAAGCTGTATGCACCAAAAGCAGAGGTGAAGCTCCACAGCAAACCGTTGATTTCGATGAAATGGATAAGAAGTTAGGTACTGGTGGCGATGACTTAGGTGAAGATTTCTACGGCGACCAAGGATACAACACTGACGAAATCGATGCAGAAGGCTATGAAGGGCTGGATGGCATCATCGGTGGTGACTCTTACGACGGAGGTGATATTTATTAGTTTACTGTTTACTGTTTAACGGTCAATGGTAAATGGTCAATGGTAAATTAGTAGTATTACTCGGTCCTACTGCAGTAGGCAAAACTGAACTAAGCCTCGAATTGGCGGAGAAGCTTCAAACAGGCATTATCTCAGCTGATTCGAGGCAACTTTATGCTGACCTCAAGATAGGCACAGCCGCCCCTACGCCTGAACAACTGCAACGCGTAAAACATTACTTTGTAGGCAACCTGCAACTATCCGACTATTACAGTGCTGCCCAATATGCCGACGAAGTACTTACCCTACTCAACCAACTCTTTCAATCACAAGACACTGCACTTATGACTGGTGGCTCGATGATGTACATCGATGCCGTTTGCCAAGGCATTGATGACATACCTACCGTTGATGAAGAAACCCGTGCCATGATGTGGCAAAAATACTACGACATAGGTTTGGAAGGTCTGCAACGAGAGCTCAAACTGCTCGACCCCGAATATTACCACATCGTAGATCTGAAGAACCACAAGCGCCTCATCCATGCATTGGAGATCTGCTATATGACTGGCAAGACCTTCACCTCATTCCGTCTTCGCAAACCAGCCAACCGCCCCTTCAACATCATTAAGGTTGGTTTAACTCGTGATCGCGCTGAGCTATTCGACCGCATCAACCTGCGAGTGGATGAGATGATGCAGCAAGGCATGCTCGAAGAGGCCAAGCGTGTCTATCCCCATCGCCACCTCAATTCCCTCAACACCGTAGGCTACAAGGAGCTGTTCAAGTACCTCGATGGCGACTGGAGCTTAGATGAAGCTGTTGAGAAGATCAAGCGTAACACGCGCGTCTATGCCAAGAAACAACTTACCTGGTTCAAGAAAGACCCCAGCATCCATTGGTTCTATCCAGAGCAGAAGCAGGAAATCATGCATTACATCCTTAACCAATAGAAAGTCACCACTCTCCGTTTGCCATTGACTATGCCTCATAGGCTGCTACTGGGATTACCATAAGCATTCGTTGAAAACAGTTCTTTGGTTTGAAACAATGGATACCAAAAAATAATGACAAGGGTATGTGGATATACCTAAGAAATGGGATTGTGAGAGTTACGAAAAGGCACTAATTTTGCAGCATCAGATTTAAATGAATTAGTTAGTCATAATTACGTAACCACTTTTATTAGGAAAGTAAAACAATCCTTGTAAATTCGATGGGAATCGAGATTACAAGGATTTTCCTTTTTCAATATCTTTCAGCTCAACCAACTTATTGACGATGGCATAGATGGTAAGACCTGCGGAAGAGTGAATCTGCAACTTGCGGGCGATGTTGCGACGATGTGTAATCACAGTATGGATTGAGAGGTAAAGCTTATCGGCAATCTCCTTGTTAGTGAGTCCCTTCACAACGAGGATGATGATTTCTTTCTCTCGCTGGCTCAACGACTCCTGCTCAATGTCCTTATCATCCTCGCTCTTCATCAGGGCATTCAGCTTCTCGGCAATGGTATCGGCAGAGTCATAGATGGCGATGGTGTCATGATAGTCCTTCAGCTGCTTGCTGTCAATAACACTGGCAATGACAGCCACAAACTTCATTCCACTGAGCTTGGGATGCGAGGTCTTGAACTCCGCAATATCGAACCATCCACCCAAAGTGGGGTCGATAATCATGATGTCTGGCACCTGTGTCAGGGCATAGTTCTGCAAAAAATCGGTGTTGCTCACCTCCACCGCCTGAATATTCAAGTCGGGTATGCGCTTCAGAACCGCTGCCAAGCCGCTTCGGATAATCACCGATGAGGTGGCGACAATCACTTTCAGTGCATGATTATTGGCCATTTCTCAGTCTCCTTTCCAGCCTCATCACGGCAGGTACAAACATATAATTCTCCACATCGCAATGAGCAATCAAATCTTGTTCGCAGTTGAATATGTCGAACAGGACAGAGTTCATCAGGTTGTTATTACCCTCCTCTGGATAGTATTTGATAATGATATTTTTCAGTTCCTTCAACTTGGCATCAATCTGATTATGCTTACTGCTATAGTCCACAATATTATATTTATCTGACAACTTGCCCTGCAACAGTTGTTCCACATACTTAAACACCCATTTGTTTTCGTGTTCCATGTGGCGTTTCACTTCTTTGGCATAGTCATCGAAAAACTTCAGGATAAGCACATCCACATCGTTAGCCGCAGAGAAGTCAAGAGCCTCAATAAGTTTACGGCGAATGGTGGGCAGGTTGAAATCCAGAAAATAGGCGTGGGCATTTTTCAGGTAATCTATCAGCGAGGCAAGAGAAATCTGTTCATCGTCGTTGTAAGCCAGATTCCCTTCGTTGATAAAGTTGGCAACAGCCAGAAATGTATGGTAATCCACCCCTTGTTCTTTGCATACATCCTGTACAGTCTTATCGCCAAAGCCCAATTTAAGTCCGAAACGACTCATCACCATGAGCAGGGAGAAATTATCCAAAATCAGGTCGCTCAACCTGTCAGTTGCCCTATATTTATGCTGCTTGTCCATAATAGTTTATAATACAGGAAAAACTTTATTCTCAAGTACTTTCACACCCATACACTCCATCTCGACCAGCCAACCTGGACGGCATACTGGTGCATTGACAAACACCTTTGGTTTGTCAGGGAAACGCTCGTCATATAAAGCCTTTACCACAGCATAATCGGCTATATCACGCAGATACACAACCATCTGCTCCACCTCTTCGTATGTACAGTCAGCCTCTTTCAGTAACGTTTCCACATTCTCCCACACACGCAAGGTCTGCTGACGCACATCACCTGGATACATGATTTCGCCATGGTTATTGATGCTGGCAGTACCCGAGATAAACACCTGACGGCGATCGCCATAATCAACATAGGTACCACGCTCGAAGCTTACACCATATTCATAAGTGGGATTCAGGTGCGAACGACCATACAAATAATGAATCTGCTCACGCTGAATGCCAGCCACAGCATAAGCATCAAACTGAACAAGTGTCTTGGGATTTGCCATTCGCCCTCCTATGCCCGTACTGGCAATGAAATGGGTTTCCGAATTAAGGCCTTGCGTAACAAACACCTCATTGCGGGCCTTCACCACACCTGCATAATTATTATCGATGTTCTGCACAAATATCCAAGTACGAATGCAGTTGTCGGCCAGTTTACATCCCTGCTCCATCAGGTTCATCGAATAATCGTTCAACAACAAACGCATTTGATATTCTGAGTTAGCAGCACGATTGTTATTACTGCCTGTCCAAATGTGACGATATGATCCATGCAGAGCCTCAAAGAGTCCATTGCTCAGCACCCTGGTTTGTACATCTGTAAGTAGGTAAGCCCACAAGGCAATCTTCGTACCATCCAGCGGTGCCTGCTGCACGATAGACAAGGCACAACTGGAACCTTCTGTAGTCATGCCCAGCAGCAAATCCATCTGGTTGGTAGCATCACTCAGGAAATAACGCTTGAACACAGCCACAGCACCGGGCAGGCCAGCCAACGCCTCATCGTAGGCAGCCAGTAAAACATCGACTTGCTGTTGAAAAGCCAATGTTGGGTCGGTTACATGCACCATCAAGTGATACTCGTTTACGCCCTTTGTCTTAAATTCAGAAACCTCTACGATTGCTTTATCTAACAAAACTCTATTCATTATAATTATCAAAGTTAATTTTCAAAATCCAATAATCAATCATTTTTTGCTCCATGTGTAATCCACTGTCGTATCATTGACAGGATTCCTTCATCAACCACCTCGGCTGTATGGTTATAGTGCCAGGCATCAGTGATTGACACATCGGTTGACAGTGCCTCATATAACGCACTTTTTCCAGCATCACCAGGCTCCACAATATTCATGCCCTCCAACTTCTTCGACGCAACTCCCACAATAGCCGAATGACTCTTCTCTGAAGTGAGATACAATCCTGCTGCGGCAGAAGTGGCTGACCCATGACAGTTTACGCATGTAGTATTGAATACTCGCTCCTGAATGGTGTTATACATACCCACATGCAAAGTGCCTGCATCCACCTCAATATCATTGGATGAAGCAAGCTGGGTTTCATCTATCGTATAGAATGACACAATGTGCTTCCTCAAACGGTTGATGACACACAATTCCACACGTGTTACCTGCTCCTTGATGCCCGAGAGGATGATGGTTATCTCATCGCCCTCAACAGTTGGAGCTGGCACCGACTTGTTTACCAGTGCATAGTCACTATCATCGTTGAAGCCTGCCAGCACCACATACATTGATGGATCTGGCCAAGAGCTGATCCCTGTGAACCGAGCCGTGAGTTTCACCGTGCGTCCTTCAGGTGAAATGGGGGATTCGTGTTCGTTGAGTCGTCCGTCATCGCAAGCCTGAAATACCAAAAATGTCAATGAGCATGCAAATATAGTAATTATTTTCTTCATAATTGTTAATTTAGAACGAGTATTGCAACATAATGGCTGCCGAATGGGTGGCAAGTCCCAGGTCATCGATATCTCTGTCAAGCTGAGTGGTATGTCCGGTTCGCCCGATATACTGATACATTGCCTGGAGCTTCACATTGCTATTGGGGAAGAAATAGTTCACGCCTACAGCAGGCATGTTCAGCAAGCCTTTACGGTCGGTACCGTTGCGGTCCATCAGGTCATAACGCAGGGCAGCTTGCACGCGTGGTGCCACAAAATAACCGGCTTGCACATAGCCGCCCCAGTAGTTGAATCCATCGTCAATCTTCATGCGTTTGGTGAATCCCACATGCATGTAGTATGCCTCAGCGGCCAGATAAAGACGGCCTTTCAGCATCGCGAACTCCAGTCCTGCGCGGAAGTCATTGGTGCTTTCACTCTCGCTTTCCACATTCAGTGAGGCAGATGCACCAAACAGAATTTTGTCCTCATTCAAACGCTTGGGATTACCCTGAGTAGCAGGCATCACGCCTTTAGGCATATATGTGAGACGGCCAGCATACAGCAACGAAGGGATATGCCAATCATCGCTAAAGGTCTTACCTGCTGTATTGACTGATGCTCCTGTCCCATTGAAGATGCCAAACTCATATCCCACCCTATTAAGTAAGCCGTGAATCTCGATGCCCAAGTCAAAACCCGTTCCGAAGATGGGGTTAACGGCATTCAACGCATGGGGCAGGATGACAGATGAAGTAAGAGAGGTAGGCAATACAGGCATCAATGTCTCACCCAGCGTGGTGAGGTAGGCATGAGTGAATGGTGTCTTGAACTTACCAGCACGGATAGCGAACTTCTCGCTGAAAGCATAGTCGAACCACACTTGTTGCAACAAGGCACCCCCACTACCAGCGGCATTGATGCTCAGGTTGAAAGTGAGTTTATCGAAGGCCTTGCCTGTAAAACCGAGAACTGCATAAGGGATAGAGAAGCCAGAATTAGCAACATTATCCTGGTTATATGCTTTATCAAGCCCTTGGTCATCATAATAGTTGAACTTTCCAGCCGCCTGCATCAGCAGATATGGCTTGAACACAAAGTCACCTTTCTTGGAGGCAATAGAGAATCCTTCTCTACCTGCTAGCGATACCACACCATTGTCGGTATCTTCTTCGTATTGCGCCTGTGCGATCAAAGGCACAATCGCAACAGCAAATGCTAATAGTATTTTCTTCATCATAGATAATATTCACAGTGATTTTAGGAATTCAATTAAATCGTCACGCTCCTCCTTAGTCATATTCTTGAATATGTTCTTGGAAGCCTCGCCTTCACCTCCGTGCCACATAATGGCTTCGATGAAGTTGCGGGCACGCCCATCATGCAGGAAATAAGTATGACCATTCACCTTCTGCTGCAGGCCAATGCCCCACAGCGGTGTAGTACGCCACTCGTTTCCTTGTGCCAAGCCGCTGACATAGTTGTCATTCAGACCTACGCCCATAATCTCAGAGCCCATGTCATGTAGCAGGAAGTCGGAGTAAGGATGTATCACTTGTCCGCCCAACCAAGGCAGTTCGGTGCCATTCAGCAACGTTGAGCCTCTGGGCTGGGTGTGCAGTGTGGTTGTATGGCATAGCTGACAAGAGGCTTTATAGAACATCCGTTCGCCGTGCTGTACACGAGGGTCGCTCACATTGCGGCGAGCAGGAACGCCCAGACTTTGCATGTAGAGATCCACATCTTCCATATCTTCGGTAGAGACATCCAGCTGGTCATAGAGGAGTCCCATCATGCTTCCTTGGTATATTTGTCGTTGCCCTTCAGAGATTTCCTCTGGATAACGACTATTGGTCATTCCCATATCACTACTGAAACCCAGCTCTACAGTGAGGTCGGCATGCTGCGCCTTGTTGCCTGAAAGCCCCAATTGGCGTCTGCCTCGCTCATTGATGTAGTTGGCCTTTCCGCTGATGCCAAACTCTGGATAGTTACTTTGACGTGCCAGCGCCTCTATCTCGTTGCGGTCAATTGCCATTATCTGTCCCATCCCCACATGACGCAACGGAATACGGACTGTGCAGAACAAGTCTTCAGGGGCAATGCTGTCGGCATACCATTCGTAAATCTCGTAATGGGGTTTGGCCAGCTCATACTTCTCTCCATCAGGGAACTCGAATGTTTCAAACTCATAGGTCACTTTCAGCTTACCTTCTGGCTGAACACCATAGATGGCATTATCGTGAATCACTCGTCCATAGTCCTGGAAGAAAGCCCCATTCTTGCGGGTAATGTAAATCAGCGCAGAGGTAAAGCCATATGTTCCCGAACCGCCTTGTGTCCAAAGCGTAGGTTCTGTGCGTCCGGCATTCCTATGGCAACTGCCACAAGAATAGCCGGCATACACAGGACCCAAACCACCATTATGCCCATTATGGTTGGTGCTTTTCACATTGTCGTACAGGCGGTCACCACGATTGAAACGGGTATCATATACTCCTGAAACCCACCTGGATGGCTGGTCGTACGCCACAGCGGAATTAAAGAAAACTGTTGATGTACCGGCTGACAAGGCATAGCCAGCTGGTACATCTATATCCTTCGCCACTATCTGGTCGCCCGTTTCATCGCAGGCAATCAGCACGATGGATAAAACCGCCAACAGGAAGAAGTAGATGTGTTTTATCATACTAATCCAATATCTTTTGCATAAAAGGCTTCAGCTCTTCTGTGAGCAGCGATTCCAAATTTCCGCAGGCATCCATAGCGGC
Source organism: Bacteroidaceae bacterium (assembly GCA_017649485.1). Classification (GTDB taxonomy): domain Bacteria; phylum Bacteroidota; class Bacteroidia; order Bacteroidales; family Bacteroidaceae; genus Bacteroides. Next base: position 44,420 of record JAGCGS010000027.1, read on the forward strand.
TTTGGCCTCAGCACTATTGATGTTATTACGGAAAGGCTGAGGGATGGCCTGAATGGCATCGGCAGCTGCCTGAATAGCCTGCTTTACCTTCGTGTCGAAAACCTCATCAACCTTCTTAACCAAAGCCGAAAGAGACTTTTCATTCACATTTCCATCCAATGAACCATAGTAAGCGTTGCGGATGGAATATATGTTATTGGTATAGTCATCGCGGGAATGCCAACTGTACCAAGACTCTACAGCATAGAGTGCCTCTTCGGTCTTGCCATCCTCATACAAACTCACAGGGTCACCAATCTTGGATGCACCCACCTCACTGGCGATGTCAGCACAACCATCGATAATCTGCTCGATGCAGTTGATGGCACTATTGAAGCCCTCTGTACCATCGTGCGCCTTAAATATTTCAGCATAGCTTTTGCCTCCATTGTAAGACACGCTCCAGTCAGCATATAATGTGTTGGCATCAGCACGCAACAGGGCTGATACGGCTTGCATATAGTTAGCCCAAGCATCTTTATTGGCATCGGCATACTCCATAATATTGGGGTTGGTAGAACTAGTAGTAGCAGAAATTGTACGAGGCTCGCCATCCTTGAATGCCAGGTACTCCAATGTATGGAAACCCCGAACACTCTGTACTGCCTCGATATTTTCATCATCCTCATCATAATCACCAGTCCATTCCAAAGCAGCCCAATCGGCTGAGTTCAGTATGGCAGCAATAGATACCTGGTCAAGCGGCCAACTGTCCATGTTAGGGTCAAGACCTTTGTCTGCCACAGGACCAAATAAGAATGCCTCACTTGATTCCCAAGGTTCGCGGGCATCCAGCCATGCAATGGCGACATCTTCAAAAGCAAGGTCAGATGGAGCCTCACGGAACTTCTCAACAGCCTTGTTCAACGCTTCGTTCTTCTCTGCCAGCGCCTTATAGGTGGGCAGCACCACCCCATCCACATACTGAGCAACCGCAGCACTCAAATCTTCCTCTGTCACAGATACAGTGGGTGTTGGTGTAGGAGTAGGTGAAGGTGTAGGCATTGGTGTTGGTGTAGGAGTTAGTGTAGGAGCTGGTTCATTCTTGTCTCCTCCACAAGCGGTCACAGCAAATGCCAAAGCAAATGCCATCATACTGTAAACGATCTTCTTCATATATTTCTATTTATTAATAAATTTTCAATAGTTAATGGTTAATGATTAATGCTTAAAAAACCATCCTGCATACGCAATGCCAATATTGAACTCATTCTCACTATTATAACCCGTTGAGCCAAATACTTTTTGTGTACCAATCTGACGGGTAGTAAAGTCTGCCTTCACTACTAAATTGGCTAATGGCTTCCAGTTCAAACCCACACGCCACATACTCACTTGGCATCTCACATCGGCTGTTTGTCCCTCATCCATCACCTGTTGAGGATTATAATATTCATAATGAGCAAATGGAATCACTTCAGGAAATTTATCATTCTTGAAAAACGATTTTACCCTCACACCCAAATCTGCACTGTAGGTCAGTGCGCCAGAAGCAAAAGGCGCTTTGCGTCCATAGGGCGATAGTTTGGAGTAGCTATTGTTGATGCGCGTGATGCCTGCAGCATGGCCCACATGACCACTTTGAATGTTGCCTTTTACTATAAAAAAAGGATTGTTGTATTCTCCATCGATGTTCCAAATACGCACAGGAATCTTGCCCAATGAGGTGTAGGTGCTCAGTTTGTCGGCATTGCCTCCAGCATCGTTTATAAAATAAAACGATCCTCCGATTCGCAAACCAGGCACACCTACATAGTCTAAACGGGCTACCCATGCTGGTGAAGTGAAGTTATCCAATTCAAAGAGATTCTGGCGTCCACCTTTCACCCAATCATATTTACTGAAACCATTGGGATTCAAGCCTGCCACCACCATAGCCTGATAGCTGAAGGTGCTATAACCCTTTCCAATTGTACCAAAGAGAGATATACCGGTTTCATGCCAAGTGGATGGGAACATTGTAGTTTCACCCTCAGGGCGTGTGGTACCAAAGAAATTGACCGGCTCATGATGTGCGTTTGTCAATCCTACAGGCAGTACAAGATGTCCTGCGCGAATATTAAACTCGCGAGTGATGAGGCGAGTGATATGGAACTGCTCCAGCGCCACTTCTCCACCTTTTTCAAACTCCTGCTCATATTCACCATTCTCACTTCCTGTGCCAGTTTCTAATTCATAGGCTGTCCCAACCCCACCTGACTCAAACTCAATCTCCGCTCCCAATATCCATTTGGTTGACAACTTATAGTCGAGTGCCAATACAAATCGGGGAATCGCTACCTCAGCATGGTTCTTCTTGCTGTTGCCTACAATAGATCCATTCCAACGGTTCAAACCATAGTCTTTCCAAGAAGCATACATCTCGCCATAGCCTCCAAAACGGAAACGCCAGTCGCTTTCATAGTCTGTTGTTACCGACTGATATTTGTTTACTTGATGACTATTTTGTGCATTCAAGCCTTTGATTACTATACAACAAAGTATGAATAATGTCAAAATTCTATTCATTCTATTAGCAAATATTTTTACGTCTGCAAAGGTAGGATGAATCTAAATAGTCAGAAATACCTATTTGTGGTTAAAAGGGGATGTAGGGTTAATAAGTAATGGGTATAATGGAATGAAGGGGACTGGAGAAAGGGGATAATAAAATCAGGGGACTGGAATCAGTCCCCTGATTGGTAAGAAGCTTTAGTTGAAAATCACCGTTTTATTTTTATACGTTAGTATCTTGCGCTCAATATGCTTCTGCACAGCTCGCGAGAGGACTATCTTTTCGAGGTCTTTGCCCTTGTTTACCAAAGTTTCAATGGTGTCCTTATGGGTTACCCGCACCACATCTTGCTCAATGATAGGACCTGCATCCAGCTCTGTGGTAATGTAGTGAGCAGTGGCACCAATGATCTTCACACCACGTTCGAAAGCGGCATGATAAGGCTTGGCACCCACGAAAGCCGGCAGGAATGAGTGATGGATATTGATAATCTTATGGCGATATTTCTCAATCATCTGTTCAGAGATAACCTGCATATAGCGTGCCAAGACGATAAAAGTAACACCATTATCACGCAGCAATTGCATCTCACGCTCTTCTTGCTCCGCCTTGTTTTCCTTAGTGATGGGCAGGCAATGATATGGGATGCCAAACTGCTCAGCCACATGTCGCATATCCTCATGGTTGCTGATAATGAGTGGTATCTCCACATCCCACTCCCCAGCACTATACCTTGCCAGCAGGTCATAGATGCAATGCGACATCTTGGATACGAATATCGCCATGCGAGGCTTCTGGTCGGAGAAGTAGATGCGGAAATACATGCCATATTTCTGGCCATAGAGGGTGGCAAAGAAGTCTTCTATCTTCTCTTCAGGAATAGCAAAGCCCTCCAGCTCCCACTCTATACGCATAAAAAAGATGTTCTCTACCCTATCAACATATTGATCTAGATAGATGATATTGCCTTGGTTGACCGTAATAAAGTTAGTGACATCTGAAATGATGCCAGGGCGGTCAGGGCAGTGCAGTAGTATAATAGCCGTTTTTTTCATTTTACTCCTTTCATCATTTCTTTAACAGCAGTTTCCAACTGGCGGTCATAACCATTCATTACATCTTCTGGAGTGTTATAAACGGTAATGTCGGGTTTAAGCTCGGTATTCTCCTGATATACACCATCCATATCTACACAACCTACCTGTGGGATTCCAAATACCAACGTGCGATCCATTAACGTTTCCCACCACACAGCAGTCATAGTGCCTGCAACTGGGGAACCGATAAGCTTGCCAATGCCCAGCGTTTTATACACCCAGGGGAAACCATGACCATTACTATAGTCATTCTCACAAATCAAGACACAGGAAGGCTTAGTCCACTTGTTATATGGGTCATAGCCAATATATTGATCTCGAGGCACGAAATGCTGGTATTCTTTACCACCCAGTAACGTGCAAAGGTCATCATGCAACCAGCCACCACCATTGTTACGCTCATCCACAATCATAGCTTGCTTCTGGCGGTTCTCATCGCTGAGGATATCAGCATAAACTTGACGGAATGAAGGGCTATCCATAGCACGAACATGAACATAACCCACCTTACCACCAGAAAGTTTCTCCACCAGTTTCTTGTTGCGATCTACCCAACGCTTATAGAGTAGGTCAGTAAGCTGAGAGGCAGATACGGGCTTAACTGTCACATCGAAGCGTTTGCCTGTCTTTGGATTATAGACACTTACACGCACATTCTTGCCAGCCTTACCGTCTAACATTGGATAATAATCTGTATTCTTGAGAATGGACTGGTCATCTATCTTCTCGATAATGCAACCCTCAACCACCTCTGTATTCTTCACAGCAAATGGTCCTTTGGCTATGACTTCTTTTACTTTGAGACCATCACCTGTATAGCTCCAGTCATAGAATAAACCCAAAGACGCAGTAGCCAACTGAGGGCCTGCAGGACTATAGCGTGTGCCAGTATGAGAAGCATTCAACTCACCCAACATCTCACTGGTCATCTCGGCAAAATCGTAGTTATTATTGATATAAGGCAGGAAACGGCGATAGTTGTCACGCATCTTAGGCCAGTCAGTGCCATGCAGATTCACGTTGTAGAACTTGTCCAACACCTGCTGCCAAATGTGGTCGAACAAGTAAGCACGTTCTTCGGCAGGACGATAGTTAAAGTTAGCCTCAAAGCCGATATTCTTACTGCTTTTCTTGTCTAAGTCCACTTCCTTGATGCCACCTTGTGCTGCCAAATATAGCTTCTTGAAATCCTTGTCTGGCAATAATTCAGCGCGTCCTACATTCTTCAAAACGATGGATGTGCTACCCTCTTTGAGGTCATGCATCCACAGGTCGGCACCAGCCTCGAAAGAAGCTGTATAATAAAGCTTGTCACCCTTCGGACTAAGCACAGCATCAGCCAAGTGAGAAGAGTTGACTGTGAGACGAACTACACGATCTTTACAGTTTTCGAGGTCGAATTTCAGTGGCTCAACATCTTTAGGTTGAGCATTATCGCCTTTGGCATCCTTTTCTGTGTCCTTCTTGTCTTTCTCCTTTTCTTTCTCTGCATCTTCACGCAATGCGGTTTCTTCTTTATTCTGCTGGAACTGCTCGAAAGCATCGAGATCGAAGAACATGATATATACATCATCCTCAGCACCCCAGCTGCCATGACTACGATAGCCAGCACGGTCGGAGTTGAAAATCATAGCCTTACCACCTAATACCCACTTAGCGTTGGTATCGTTGTAGCCGCTTTGTGTAAGGTTGTGGATTTCGCCATTGCCAGAAGCATTGACCAATGCCACATCCTTGTTGTTCCAACCGCCATAACCTATGTAGTTGGTAAGCAGCCAACGGCTATCCGGACTCCACTGGAACCACTGGTCGCCATCGCTATAGCTATACTCATATTTACCGTCCATAGCGGTTACAACCTTTTTCGTTGCCAGATCAATAACCCGCAAGGTGGTTCGGTTCTCCAAGAAAGCCACCTTCTTACCGTCAGGGCTATAGAAAGGCTGGAATGAAGTAATCTTGGTATTTGTCAGCTTTTCTTCCTTAATATCTGTAGCATAAGTAAAGAGTTTCTCATCATCCTTGCCCAACTTCGACTGATATATCTGCCAGTATCCATCGCGCTCGGCTGCATAGACAATAGCACGTCCGTCTGGAGCAAAATTGATGCTTCGTTCTTGTTCTGGGGTATTGGTGATACGCTTGGTGGTATCATACTCAGTAGAAGTAACATAAACATCGCCATGTATGATGAAAGCCACCTCTTTGCCATTAGGTGAAACAGATATTTCTGTTGCGCCATTTCGCTGTACCTGACGAATCAGGTCTTTGTCACTTCTGTCTGATACAACAGTAACATTCACTTTCTGAGGCTGAGCACCCTCTTTCATGGTATATAGCTCGCCATTGTAGCCAAAGCAAAGAGTCCCATTGTTGGCAACACTCAAGAAACGCACCGGATGATCCATCAAGCTGGTAAGTTGAACATCTGAATTGCCATCAATGCTGCGTTTGAATACATTGAAAGTGCCTTTCTGCTCACTGAGGTAGTAGAACGAATTACCATCAGCTGCCCATACAGGATTGCGGTCTTCGCCATAATAAGTGGTAAGCTGCTTGTATTCATAAGCACCGCCCTTGGGTGTTGCCATCCAAACATCTCGAGTTACGGACGATTCGTGGTGTTTGCGCCATTGGTCTTCCATACCTTTGCGGTCATGATAAAGCAGCACTCCATTATTGCCTACATTCACATCTTCCAGAGTTACTGAAGAGAACAGATGTGGGCGACCGCCTTCTGTGCTGACAGTATATACTTGCTGGTAGCGCTGTGGGAAGATAACTGACTGGGCATCTGGCATCAAGTTGGCCTGGAACAAGATGGTCTTTGCATCCAGGAAAGCCATAGGTATTTCAGAGCCAGAGTGTGTGGTAAGCCTCTTGGGTGCACCACCATCACGGCTCATAATATAGATATCATAACCACCCTCACGACTGGAGGCGAAGGCAATCTGTCTGCCATCAGGACTCCATACTGGATAAGAGTCCTGTTCGCCATTGGTGGTCAGCTGTATTGCCTTGCCGCCTGTTACTGGCACAGTAAAGATGTCACCTTTATACGAAAAAGCGATGACAGAGCCATCGGGAGAAATAGCGCTGTGGCGCATCCACAAAGGGTTCTCCTGGGCTGTGGCACTCAATGCAGCTGTGAATGCCAAAAATGATACGATTGATTTTATTCTCATGACAATATCTGATTAGCGTGATCCTTTACTTTGATTTCTTTAGGGGTGATAATGCGTTCAATCACTCCCTCCTCATTGATAATGAAGGTGGTTCGGAAGGTACCCATGTACTTGCGCCCATACATGCTTTTCTCACCCCAAACGCCCATTTGCTGTACTAAAGTCAATTCCGTATCAGCAATCAAGGAGAAAGGCAGTTCGTGCTTGGCAATAAATTTCTGATGTTTTTGCGCATCATCTACACTTACACCCAACACCTCATAACCTTGTTTGCGAAGGGCACTGTAATTATCACGCAGGTTGCAAGCCTCGGTGGTGCAACCTGGGGTCATGTCTTTAGGGTAGAAATACAATACCAATTTCTTACCTGCGAAATCGCTCAGTTTGATTTCGCGTCCGTTTTCATCGTGTCCCAGAATATTGGGAGCTTTGTCTCCTACTTTCATATTATTATATTTTTGTTTATTCTTAATATTATATGATTTATAGACTGAATGGAGATTAGCCGAAGTCTAAAAGGCGAGGGCCTTCACGTATGACCTCAGGCTCGCCAGTGGTGCAGTCAATTACTGCTGAACCTACTGTATCGCCAAAACCTCCATCGATGACCAGATCCACCTGACTGCCCAAGCTTTCATCCATCAATTCGGGATTCACCAGATAATCCACCTCGTCATCATCGAAAGGTACAGAAGACACCATGAGGGGCGCATCCAACATACTGGCAATCTCACGAACAATCACGTTGTCAGGCATACGAAAACCAACCTCCTTTCGGTTTCGGAAAATGCGTGGCAAACGACTTGTTGCATTAAGGATAAAGGTAAATGGTCCAGGCAGATTGCGTTTCATCAGCTTGAATGAGTTGTTATCCACTTTGGCATACTCGCTGATGGTGCTCATGTCATAACAAATCACGGAAAGGCGGTTCTTCTTCGGGTCGATATTCTTCAATCTGCACACCCGCTCTACAGCACGCTCTTTCAGGGCATTGCATGCTAACGCATACTTAGTGTCAGTAGGCATGATGATAATGCCACCATCATTCAGCAAATCTACCACCTGCTGGATATCAGCAGGATTGTTGTTTTTTTCGTACAGTTTCAGTATCATAGCTTTTTTCTCATTGTCTTTTCCAACTTCTTGATTTTCTTCCAAGCCTCCTTATACTTGGGACAGAGTGTTACCGCCTTGTCATAGTTACGCAAAGCTGCCTCTGGCATATCATGCTTCAAACATTCGTCACCCATTTGTACATACTCTCGGGCATATTTCATCAAAGCTTTCTCTTTCTCCTGTGCCGCTTGTTTCAAATCTTCTATCTCATGCCTCAACGTGTTGATGATAGAAAGCTTCTTACGCAAAAAACGCTGCACCAAAGGTTTCTCAATATCATATCTGGCATGTATCGCCTTGAAAAACGAATCAAGAAACTGCTGGAAATTACCATCGTCGAAAGCCTTGGCGGCAGCAGCATATTCAACATCGGCTCGCGCCTCTTTCAACGCTTTATCAACCGCTTGCTGGTTATTGAAACGCTGAGCGAACTGTGTTATTTCTGGACGCACAAAGATATCGCTTCTACTCAGAGGGTTAGTAAGTTGTATGCCATCCAAGGATGTGCATCGACTCAGAGCCACATAAGCCTGCCCTCCTGCGAACACACCACCAGTAAAGTCTATTACAACCCTACTGAATGTCAACCCTTGACTCTTGTGAACAGTAATCGCCCATGCCAAGCGGATAGGGAACTGCGTAAAGGTACCCAGTTCCTCCTCCTCTATTTCTTTCTTTTCTTCGTTGTATTTGTAGCGTATGTTTCGCCAAGACTCTGTCTTGACATCCACTTCCCTACCATCGTCCGTCATAACATAGATGGTTTCCTCTTCTGGGTCGAAGCCCATGATAGTGCCTATAGTGCCATTCACCCATCGTTTCTCGAAATCATTTTTGATAAAGATGATCTGTGCTCCAGGTTTCAATACCAACTCCAAAGAGGTGGGTAAACTGTTTTCTGGAAAATCGCCATGAATACTACCTATAAAAGTAAAAGGGTCGCCTGGCAACTCCGCCAATTTCTTCTCATTGATATAATCTACCTGGTCTCGACGGGTTGCGAGGGTGATATACATTGACGATTCACCATTGACAATTGACAATTGTGCGTCCTTCATTGAGCCAATATACCTTGTATTGAGCAATTGGAGGTCGCGAGCCGTTGCGGTATTGTTGCGGATATGGTCAAGTACACCCACAAATTGAGAATCATTCTGGCGATAGACTTGAGTAAGTTCTACAGCCACCAACTCTATCTGATTGAAAACACGAGCTGAGAAGAAATAAGGGTTGGGATAGAAGCGATTGAGAATGTCTCGCTCATCACTTTTTACCACAGGTTCCAGTTGGAAAGCATCGCCAACCAACAACAGTTGTTTGCCACCAAATGGTTCACGAAGGTTATGGGAATAAACACGCAGGATGCGGTCAACTGCATCGATGATGTCAGCTCGAACCATAGAAATCTCGTCAATAATGACGAGTTCAAGCTCCTCCAACAACTTACGATGGGGCTTGCTGTATTTGAAAAATTCGTGGATGCGACCTTTTTGTAGGGAGAGGTTGGGATCGTCTGGTAACAATGGATGGAAGGGCAGCTTGAAAAAACTGTGCAATGTACTGCCTTCAGCGTTGATAGCAGCAATACCAGTGGGAGCCAGCACCACATGTTTTTTCTTGGTTTCTTGGCAGATTTGTTTGAGGAAGGTGGACTTACCTGTACCAGCTTTGCCTGTCAGGAAAACAGACTGGTGGGTAAATTTCACCAGATTCATGGCATTTTGCCACTGCACATTTTCCATTGACTGTTGAGCATTAACCATCGACCATTTACCTCCTTACTAAATAACGCCAAAGTGTCGCAAAGCTTTGGCTACGCCATCATCGTCAACGGTATCTGTCACATAATCAGCTATAGCTTTCACACTCTCGAGGGCATTGCCCATGGCCACACCAATAGCTGCATGGCGAATCATTGGGATATCATTGCCTCCGTCGCCAAAGGCCATCGTCTCTTCCAGTTTGATGCCGAAATGACTGATGATTTCATCTATACCCTGTTGCTTGGTACATCCTTGCGCAGTGATATCCACAAAGGCAGGATGCCAACGTCCCATCTCGCAATCAGGTACTAAAGGCTTCAAATCCTTCTCCTGAAGAACATCAATAAAAGTAGTAAGCTGTATGATATCTTTTCCCCCAGCGATGGCTTCTGCAGCTGTCATTTCCTCCAAATGGATGCCCACTTCCAACTGTTTATAAAAAAGGTCTTCAAACACCTGGCCACTGTCACAGATAACCATATCATGCTCTCCCACTACTAAGTTGGGGATTCTCCTTTCAGCTGCATAGCGAGTGATGATTTCTACACTTCGGGGAGAGATGGGATGCTTGCTGATGACAGTATCACCAGCAAAGCAATAGCCTCCATTCATGGTGATATAGCCATCAATTAAACCTTGTTCCTCTAACGCTTGGAGGTTGTTAATGATGATTTTAGGTCTGCCTGTAGATATAAAAATCTGCACACCGCGGGCTTTCGCCTCTGCGATGGCAGACACGGTAGAAACGGGTATCTGGTGAGTGTTGAAACTCACCAGAGTCCCATCTATATCGAAGAACAGTGCCTTAATCACAACAGATTTCCTGCTTCAATATCTTTAAAGTAACGATAGGTTCCTACTTTCAGCTCGTCACAAGCTGCGTCATCGCAAACAATAATGCCTTTAGGATGCATCTGCAATGCACTTACAGTCCACATGTGAGTAACACCACCCTCTACAGCATGACGAAGAGCTCGAGCTTTGTTGTGACCATTCACAATAATCATCACTTCCTTAGCATCCATCACAGTGCCCACACCTACTGTCAGGGCAGTCTTTGGCACCTTATTTACATCGTTGTCGAAGAAACGGGAGTTGGCGATGATGGTATCAGTAGTCAATGTCTTCTGACGGGTACGAGAAGTCAGTGACGATCCTGGCTCATTGAATGCGATGTGTCCGTCAGGACCAATGCCACCCATAAAGAGGTCAACACCACCATAAGCCTTAATCTTTGCCTCGAATCGAGCGCACTCAGCCTCCAGGTCAGGAGCATTGCCATTCAGAATATTGGTATTCTCAGCCTTGATATTGATGTGGCCGAAGAAATTGTTCCACATAAAGCTGTAGTAGCTCTCAGGATGTTCCTTTGGAAGGCCAACATACTCATCCATGTTGAAAGTCACTACGTTTTCGAATGACACCTTACCTTGTTTGTTCAGTTCAATCAGTTCGTGGTACATGCCCAGAGGTGAAGAGCCAGTGGGGCAACCCAGTACAAATGGCTTCTCTGCTGTCGGTTTAGCAGCATTAATCTTAGAAGCCACATAGTTGGCAGCCCATTTGGATACCAACTGATAATCCGGTTCAATAATTACTCTCATTTATTCTAAATTTTTAAGTGAATAATTTTCTTTTTAATTGTCAATAACCTTCGCCATTGCCTCAGCCAACGCCTCACATTGCTCCTCTACAGATGCCAGCATGCCTTGTTTCATTTCCACAGGCTCGCCCACCAAGGTGAAGCGGCTCTTCTCGGCGAACTCACCCAACAGACCAACGGCCTTGCCTGCCCAACTGAATGAGCCAAACCATCCGAGGCAACGACCCTTGATGTCACGCATCAGAATCTTACTTATGATGGCCTCAATCTCAGGATAGAGTTGGGTATTATAGGTTGGACTGCCGATAATCAAGCCGTTATACTTGAAGATATCAGCCAAGATGTATGACGGATGACTCTTGCTGACATTGTGCATCACCACGTTTTTCACTCCTTTAGCTGTAAGCAGATGGGCCAGTTGCTCAGCCATCTGTTCAGTATGTCCATACATACTGCCATATACAATCACCACGCCCTTTTCGGCATCATAACGACTCAGACGGTCATAGATGCCCACCACCTTGCTAATATTCTCAGTCCAAACAGGTCCATGGGTAGAACAAATCATCCGGATAGGCAATGCCGACAACTTCTGCAAAGCTTTCTGAACAGGTGTGCCATATTTTCCTACAATGTTGGCATAATAACGAACCATCTCATCCCAATACTTGTCGAGGTTGATTTGCGTATCTATCGGACCGCCATCCACTGTGCCATAAGTGCCGAATGCATCAGCAGAGAAGAGCACCTGCTCGGTAACATCGTAAGTCACCATCACCTCAGGCCAGTGAACCATCGGTGCCATATAGAACGCCAACTTGTGATGCCCCAGGTCGAGGGTATCGCCCTCTTTTACCACCAGACGATTAGACTGCAAAGCATAATAGCCGTCAATCATGCCAAAAGTTTTGACATTACCAACCACAGTCACATTAGGATAATATTGCTTAATCAAGGCGATAGAGCTGGAATGATCTGGTTCCATGTGGTTCACAATCAGGTAGTCAATAGGCTTGTCGCCCAACACAGCCTTGATCTTCTGCAGGAACACCTCGAAGAACCCTATCTCAACAGTATCCACCAACGCCACTTTCTCGTCATCAATAAGGTATGAATTATAGGAAACGCCATAAGGAATAGGCCACATACCTTCGAATAGATGGGTGCTACGATCGTTCACACCCACATAATGAATCTTGCCTTTCAGCAGTGAAATATCTTTCATTTTAGTCAAATTTAGTTTCCAAATCGCAAAGGTACAATAATTAGCTTTTCATCCAAACAAAATCGAAGAAAACTTTCACTTTTGATGAACAACGAAATACAGATTCACATAAAAACATTTCAGCTATTCATTGAATCCCCCATACCTCATTATGGTATTCCGATTCAACATTTTTCTCAATCCTATCCGGCAACTGATGAAAGAGTCCAAGCCAGTTATCATCTCCACACCGTCAATGCTCATGGCATAATCTCCTAATTTCCGATGCCCTGCCTTATTCTCAAACACAAAGCCAATCCCTTCATACCCATCAGCCACCTTTACCAGCAACACCTTTTAGAAGCTTTTTTTTGTAAAAATAGTGAAATATACCTACATAACTACACAAATCGTCATAAGTTATTGTAGATTAGTATTCTGCAAAAACATCTACCTACACTGAAACTACACTATAACTACACTCAACCTACACTACAGCTACATATATAGGCACAAGCCTGATTGCATCCAACATTGATGCGGTATGTAAACCACTGTTCATACTCAACCAAAGATATGTTTCCCAATTTGTTACAGGGTTTTAAGCTATAAGTAAGCTTAAAAATTCTCTCGAGAATTTAGGCGTTTACTTGGGGTAAAAGGCCTGTTATAAGGCAGCTGATGACAAAATTCTCTCGAGAATTTTGAAGTTTTCCACAAGTGGAAAATCGGCTTGATATTAGCATTATGCCCGTGGGGCCGAAGCAACCAACGAATGTAGTTGCTATGTAGTTTTAGTGTAGTTATAGTGTAGTTTCAGTGTAGTTTGCATGTTTATTGACAAAATGATATTATACTGAAAATATGATATTTATAAAAAGTCAGTGTAGTTATGTAGGTAGTTTTTGAAATTTTCTATTGTTTTTGTTATATAATCGCAATTTATTTCCTGTGAATTGAGCAAACTTCGAAGCCATTTTTATTCCTATTTTATGTCAAAATATATAAGTGCGCCATCACTTGCGAAACTTTAGTTAAATGATTAAAATGTTTCCTTTCTCCACTACAAAGGTAAAGAAAGGAATCAACCATCATAAAAATAGGTAATAATATAGCAGTTGGCATAAACAACTAATCTCTGCATAAAAAATACGCAAGCATATTTTGTTTTGCATTCGATTATTCGTATCTTTGCAGAGAAAGAAAAAAAATTATTAGAAATCATTGAAACTATGAGACATATTGGCATTACTATCATGCTGTGTCTGTGCACAGTGGTGGCATTGGCACAGGGCAGGAACTTAGAATTAAACGAAGTGTTGAGGGGTGAGTTCAGCCCTCGTAACATTTATGGTGTGACACCTATCCCTGGCGATGGTGAACATTATTCACAGATGAATGCGGAACGTACGCAAGTCATCAAGTATTCATTCAAGACGGGGCAACAGGTTGAGATACTGTTTGATGTGGATACTGCTCGCGATTGTCCGTTCAAGCGCTTTGACAGCTACGAATATTCTCCTGACGGTCAGACACTATTGATCGCTACTGAGTCAGAGTCTATCTACCGCCGTTCGTTCAAGGCTGTTTATTATCTTTATAGCCTGCGTCGAAATTCATCAGGTCAAATAAGAAATGCTGTAGAAAAGCTTTCAGATGGTGGTCCTCAACAAGCCCCTGTGTTTTCGCCCGATGGCTCTATGGTGGCTTTCATGCGCGACAATAATATCTTCTTGGTAAAACTGCTCTTTGGCAACAGCGAAAGTCAGGTAACGGAAGATGGCAAGCGTAATGCTATTATCAATGGTGTGCCTGACTGGGTGTATGAAGAGGAGTTCTCGATGAGTCGTGCAATGGAGTTCAGTGCTGACAGCAAGATGCTGGCTTTCATTCGTTACGATGAAAGCAAGGTACCCACCTACTCCTTCCCATTGTTTGCTGGTGCATCACCTCGGTATAACAATTATGCCAAGTATCCTGGTGCCTATACGTACAAATATCCCAAAACAGGTGAGGTAAACAGTCAAGTGGAAGTTCGTACTTTCGACATCCAAAGCAAGGTGACTCGAACCATGCAAGTACCTGTGGAAGAAGGGGGCTATATCCCTCGCATCTACTTCACCAAGCAGCCCGACCAGCTGGCTATTGTGACGATGAACCGTCACCAGAACCGATTAGACATGTATATGGGCAACGCCCGTAGCACAGTGTGCAAACTGGTGCTGCGTGACGAAAGCGACACCTATATAAAAGAGGAGGGATTAGACAACATCCGCTTCTACGACAACAACTTCAGCTTTACCAGCGAGAAAAGCGGCTATAACCACCTGTATTGGTACACCCTGCAGGGCAACTTAGAGAAGCAGGTGACAGACGGTAGTTTCGAGGTGAAGGAGTTTTTGGGCTACTCGCCTGCCGACGAGACATTCTACTTTACCAGCAACGAGGAGAGCCCATTGCGAAAGGGCGTTTATAAAGTAGATAAGCGAGGCAGGAAGACCAGGATCTCACAGGATTCAGGCATCAACAACGCACTTTTCAGCAGCAATATGAAGTATTACCTGAACCGCTATTCGAACCTGACCACCCCTACGGTGATTACCCTGAACGACAACAACGGCAAGGTGCTGACCACGCTGATTGACAATGCCGAACTGAAGCAAAAGCTGGCACAGTATAACATGCCGAGCAAGGGCTTCTTCAGCATCACCACCAGCCGAGGCACCCAGCTCAACGGATGGATGATGAGACCTGCCGGATTTGACACAAACAAGAAGTATCCTGTTCTGCTGTACCAATATAGCGGTCCGGGCTCACAGCAAGTGCTCGACCAGTTCAGTGTATCATGGGAAACCTACATGGCCTCGCAAGGCTATGTCGTGGTGTGCGTGGATGGCAGAGGAACAGGCGGCAGAGGAGCCTCGTTTGAGAAGCAGACTTACCAGAGCTTAGGCGTTTTAGAAGCACAGGATCAGGTGGCGGTGGCTCAATATATGGGTCAGCAACCCTACGTTGACAAAGACCGCATCGGCATCTGGGGTTGGAGCTACGGTGGCTATATGACGCTGATGAGCATGAGCGAGGGAACACCTGTATTCAAAGCGGGTGTGGCTGTGGCTCCTGTTACTGACTGGAACTATTACGATACTGTATATGGCGAACGCTATATGCGTAC
>JAGCGS010000028.1 GCA_017649485.1 Bacteroidaceae bacterium
ACTTCAGACCGCCGGCTGCCACACACAAAAAAACATACGCGACAAACCGGACGATGCCTGTCCTCTGTCCATCAATATCTCATAGAACTCTATACAAAAAACCTCCCTCTCGGAAAGCGGATGCAAAGGTAAGCACTTTTTAGATAACAAACAAATAAATTCAAGAAAAAATTGCAAAAAAGATGAATAAAATATCAAAAGGTGGTCTATCAACCTTTTACAGGAACTACTTTTTCACCTCTACAGTGACCATTACAGGGAAATGGTCAGAAGGAGTGCGTGCCACTTTGGTTTTATTACCCTCCGCATCGGTTGTTTCACTATAATAGACATCGGTCAGTACACCATATTTATATATATGGAAGTCTTCCGTCAGGAAAATGTGATCAATTCTTTCATCTGGAGTAGGACTGGCTGGGCTGAAAGCATTATATGTACCATTATTTATATACTTTAAGTCTGCTATGCGATAGGCATCAGACATAATACCTGAGTTGTCAATCAAAGCAAAAGACTCGTTATGCTGATTGATATTGAAATCGCCGGACAAAATTGCAGGCAACTTCTCAGGATTTTCCGTCACCCTCTTCAAAATCAGCTTGGCACTTTCTGCCCTTGCTACCACACCGATGTGATCCATGTGAAGATTATAGTAAATAAAAGTGAATCCACTATCTTTCACTCTGAACTTTCCCCAAGTACAAACACGAGGCAAAGCCGCATCCCATCCCACATTGGGTTTCTCAGTATCTGTAGAGAGCCAGAAATCGCCATGATCCAATACTTCAAACATATCAGTACGATAGAAAATGGCAGCAAATTCGCCATCCTGCTTGCCATCATTACGCCCCACACCGATATAATCAAACCCAGGCAATCTGTCCTTCAGATCTTGCAACTGATTATATAACCCTTCTTGGGTACCAAAGATGTCAAATCCGTGAAAACGAATCAATTGTGCAATATAATCACGTCTTGTTGACCAACCGTTACCATTATCATAATCACCTTGACCCTCGTAACGAATGTTATAAGTAGCAAGTACAAACTTTGTAGAGCTTTCAGATTTACACCCTGTTAAAACTGCAGTGACCATAGTTAACAAGCTCAAAGCAAGAAATAACTTTCTCATAATAGTAAATAATTTAAACCTCACTTAATTTATAATTACCTGCCTCTTCAGAAACAAACACTTGCAGTTCTTCCAAAGAGCGCTCTTTATCAGCAAACTCTATCTCAGCTTGAGGAGGATTCAAAGTAACAACTGCTTTCACGCCATCCATGCTATTCAAGGCTTCCTCCACATGCCTGCGGCAATTCTTGCACATCATGCCTTCTACTTTGTATATCTTTTTCATATCTTTAAATGTTTTCATTGCAAAGGTAATAAAAAAAAACTATCTTTGCACCTCAATAGACAGAAAAACATGTGGATATTAATATTAAGTTTGATAGCTTTGGGAGGGTTAGCAGCCATAGCTGGCATAATCAGAAATCGCTCGCTTCAGAGAAAAGTAGCGAATGGAGAGCTTGATAAGATGCCAGAGGTAAAGATGGTACTCGACTGTGGAGCAGATTCTTGCGAGCTGGATGAAGGAGGTAGCTGCAATTTGGATTGTATGACACCCATTATCAATAAAGACATTGACTACTATGATGACGAAGAGCTTGACGCCTATAAAGGTAAAGCCTCTAATGAATATACAGATGAAGAAGTTGAGGAATTCAAAAACGTTTTTTATACCATGCAAGAGGAAGATGTGCCTGGGTGGGTTAAGAGCCTGCAACAAAGGGAGTTGAACATTCCAGACAGCATAAAAGACGAGGTTTTGATGGTGCTTAGAGAAATAAGAACAAAGAAATAACAACGAAATATGGAAACAATAAAGATTGATTCTTTAGAGAAGATTCAAGAATCCGCTCGGCAATTTGTGGCCTTAATGGGTGACAATACTGTATTCGCCTTTTATGGGAAAATGGGAGCTGGCAAGACAACTTTCATCAAAGCTGTTTGTCAAGAATTAGGTGTAACAGACAACATTACCTCACCCACTTTTGCAATTGTTAATGAATATCGCTCTGACCTTGCCGGCGAATTAATCTATCATTTCGATTTCTATCGCATCAAGAAGTTGGAAGAGGTTTATGACATGGGGTATGAAGATTATTTCTACAGTGGCGCTATCTGTTTTATCGAATGGCCAGAACTCATTGAGGACTTGTTGCCAGGTAATACCGTAAAAGTATCAATAGAAGAGCAAGAAAATGGTGCCCGTATTTTGACAATGGAAGATTTCTGCTAACATCCACAACTATGGCAAAATATTTCATGATAATCATCTTTGCCATTGCGGGTTTAATATCCGCTTTGGCTTCCATTTTCAACTGGGATTGGTTCTTTACTGCGCAAAATGCCCAATATGCGGTAAAACGGTTTGGCAGGCAGAAGTCACGCCTCATTTATGGTCTTTTAGGGCTGGCATTAATGATGATGGCGGCATATTTCTACCTCAACACACCTGCTTAATAATGCAGAAAACGAGCCTTCATGAACCTTATCCCTCATTTTTCAATTCTGTCCTAAATTTCCACATCCATCCAGGGTGATTCTTAGTTTATTTGCATAGTTTCATTTAAAGGCAGTAAAAAGGCCGTTTAGTCGGAGTAAACCCTCCTTTTGCTCCGACTAAACGGCCTATTTGCTTGGAGCAAATATTTCTGCCAAAATTACTGTCCTAAATGTCGCTTTTTTACTATCCATAATCTGCATTCATCACCATGAGAAGGACACCTTTGGGAAGATAGTATATAAAAAATAACAGTTACCAACCCATTATTAAAGGCAGGTAACCGTTACCAGTTGTTAGTTAGTAATTAATTAGGCCTATTCATCCCAGAGAATCTGCATATTCCATCTCTCCCTGCACAACAAAGAGGATGTCATCATGCTCAAACTCTCCGATTTCGTCCTTCTTAGCCTCTTTGATGACATAGTCAACGACTTTATCCAAATCGATGTCCACAAATCCCTCATCATCAGGCTCAGCATCAAGTATGCCACTATTGGCATAATACTCGTCAATCACATCCAGGAAATAGTATAACTCATCATCTGAGAACTTTTCCTTTAAATCCTGTGGCAGATAACTTTTGATAAACTCGATGGTCTTCTCGTCATCCAGGTCATCGGCCAAAAACTCGTCATCAGCCATAACTCAGAGCAAAGCTTCAATTTTCTGTACAAAAACAGGCTTTGGAGCAGAGCCCACCTGCTTATCAACCAACTGACCATTCTTAAAGAACAGGATGGTAGGAATGTTACGAATGCCGAACTCACTGGTCAGGTCTTCGCACTCATCTACATTGCACTTGCCGATTACGACTTTGCCTTCGTATTCTGCTGCTAACTCTTCAATAATAGGGCCTACCATTCGGCATGGTCCACACCAAGTAGCCCAAAAATCAATTACTACAGGCTTGCTGGTATCAGCCATCAGCTCTTTGTAGTTCGCATCTGTAATTTCTAATGCCATCTCTTTGAAAATTTAAAAATTAATAAACCATTCACTTCAATATCTCGCAAATATCATGCCAACATCAATTGACATGATAACTTACATTCTCTATATCTTCGAGAAAAGATATCATTTCCTTGCCAACAGACACTTTGACAGGATGTGACACCATATCTACTGACATCTTCGTGTCAGCATCCTGAATCTTCACAAAAAGTTCAGCATTTCCTGGATGTTGTTGGCATACCTCAGTAAAGCTTTCCACCAATGACTCATCGATTGCCTGCAGAGGCAATGTGACAGTAAACTTATAGATTGCATTATCCTTAACGTCAGAAAGCAACTCCACCTTATTTATTTTTAGCTCTAAAGTATCAGTCCTCCACTTACTGGGCTCCAGCTTCGCATGAATAAGCACCAACATTTTTTCCTGCACAAATCCTTGATAAACAGCCCAGTCGTTTCTCCAGAATGGTATTTCTGCAGTGCCAGTAAAGTCTTCTATCTTGGCTATGCCATAAGGATCTCCCTTCTTGCTGACACCCTTTCTCAATCCTACCACCATACCTCCGAAAGTCAGTTCCTCGCGATCCTTCAATGCCTTCAAATCCTCCAGCTCCTTCATGCCAGTATTGCACACATGCTTCAAAATAACCTGATATTCATCCAATGGATGAGCCGACAAATAAATGCCCACCAAATCGCGCTCCTTGTTCAGCCTTTCCAAATCGCTCCAAGGTTCAGCCTCAGGAATTGGTGGTGTAGCAATCTCTATTGCGTTATCTCCACCAAAGAGCGAGTATTTCATCTGATCCTGTTCCAACTGATAAGTCTGTCCGTAGCGCACCAGTGTATCAAGGAACATCTCACCTTTGGCATTTAAGCCGAAGAACCTTTCACGAGCTATGCCAAAACTATCAAATCCTCCACATAAAGCCAAACTTTCATACGCTTTACGATTGACAGCAGAAATACTAACTCGTTGCGCGAAATCAAAAATATCCTTATAAGGACCATTCTTAGTACGCTCATTGATAATCGCTTCCGCTGCAGAATCACCCATTCCCTTTATTGCGGCTAAACCAAAGCGAATCTCTCCCTTCTTGTTTACACCAAACTTCTGGTAGCTTTCATTCACATCAGGACCCAATGTGGCAATACCCATCGCCTTACACTCATCCATCAGTTTTGTGATTTCCTTTATATCATCCTTCCTGCGACTCATGATAGCGGCCATAAACTCAGGCGGATAGTTCGCCTTGAGATAGGCAGTTTGGAATGCCACCCAAGAATAACATGCGGCATGAGATTTATTGAATGCATAAGAAGCGAACTTCTCCCAATCTGCCCAAATCTTCTCCAGTATTTTGGGATCATGACCATTTTTCTGTCCTCCTTCGATAAACTTGGGCTTCATCTCATCAACTATCTTCTTTTTCTTCTTACCCATAGCCTTACGCAAAGCATCACTCTCGCCTCGGGTAAAATCAGCCAACTGACGGGAAAGTAGCATCACTTGCTCCTGATAGACAGTAATACCATAAGTATCCTTCAGGTATTTCTCCATACAGGGGAGATCATAAGTGATTTTTTCTCTACCTGACTTACGTGCAATGAACGATGGGATATAATCCATAGGTCCTGGACGATATAATGCATTCATGGCAATAAGATCCTCAAACACTGTAGGTTTCAGTTGCCTCAGGTAAGTCTGCATGCCCTGTGATTCAAACTGGAAAGTACCAATGGTTCTGCCTTCCTGATATAGCTGATACGTCTTGGGATCATCCATCGGAATATTATCCAAATCAACATCTATTCCCCTTGTCAACTTGATATTAGCTACAGCCTCCTTTAACTCTGAGAGAGTCTTAAGCCCCAGGAAGTCCATCTTAATCAACCCAGTCGATTCAATCACATGGCCATCATATTGGGTGCAATTCGTCTTGACATCCTTGAAATCTGGGTCATCAGCAGTTGATAAAGGCACATGGTCACTGATGGGATCGGAACAAATGATGAAACCACAGGCATGAATGCCAGAACCTCTGACATTTCCCTCCAGCATCTTAGCATTAATGATGGTATTCCTCAACTTGGGGTCAGATGATTTCTCTGCTTCCTGCAATTCGGGCGTACACTTGATAGCATTGACAAGATTCATTTTCATCCCATCAGGCAAACGGTCAGGGATAGCCTTCACCAAGTCATTTGCCACCTGAAGAGGCACCTTCTCAACGCGAGCCACATCCTTCAGGGAGTTCTTTGTTGCCATTGTGGCATAAGTGATGATATGCGCACAATTCTCGTGTCCATACTTATCCTCTACCCATTTCAGGACCTTTCCTCTTCCGTCATCATCGAAATCAGTATCTATATCAGGCAAAGAGATACGATCAGGATTCAAGAATCGCTCAAACAGCAAATCGTATTTCAATGGGTCAATCTTTGTGATACCCAAACAATAGGCCACCACAGAACCAGCAGCAGATCCTCGTCCAGGGCCGACCATCACACCCAGCTCATCACGAGCCGAATTGATAAAGTCCTGGACAATCAGGAAGTAGCCAGGGAAACCCATTGTCTTCATGATATGCAACTCAAACTTCACTCGTTCAGCCACCTCTTCTGGTATAGGGTCGCCATACAATCTTTTGGCACCTTTATAAGCCAGCTCGGCTAAATAATCGGCTTCAAACTTGATGCGATAAAGCTTATTATACCCACCCAGCTTGGCAATCTTCTTATTTCCAGCTTCCTCAGACAATTGGTTCTGTCCGTTTTCATCGCTGGTAAACTCATCATACAACTGCTTTTCGGTAAACTTTTGGTGCCACTCCTCCTCAGTGCCAAATGATTCAGGTATGGGGAAGAAAGGCATGATGGGGTCATGGTCAAGGCTATATACCTCTACCTTATCAAGAATCTCCAGAGTGTTTGTCAAAGCCTCAGGCACATCAGCAAACACTTCGTTCATTTCCTCACGCGTCTTAAACCACTCTTGTTTAGAATAAAGCATGCGCGAAGGGTCGTCCAGGTCTTTCTGGGTAGCGAGGCAGAGCAGATGATCATGAGCTTCAGCATTATCTTCATCCACGAAATGGCTATCATTCGTGCAAATCAGTTTGATGCCATATTCTTTCGCCAATTCAATCAACACTTTGTTAACTTTCTGTTGCAAAGGGTATGTTTCTCGGTTAGCCCTAAACAAAGGGTCAGGATTTTTCACCTCATGACGTTGCAACTCCAAATAGTAATCATCGCCCCAAAGGTTATGAT
This sequence comes from Bacteroidaceae bacterium, assembly GCA_017649485.1. Lineage (GTDB taxonomy): Bacteria > Bacteroidota > Bacteroidia > Bacteroidales > Bacteroidaceae > Bacteroides. Next base: position 6,795 of record JAGCGS010000028.1, read on the forward strand.
ACCATTCAATAGCTTCTCTTGCCCCTTCGATATCTCCCCTAAGAATCTTAGCAGGCACCTCACCTGCCAAGCAAGCAGAGCAAACAATCAAATCTTCATGATACTTCTCTAAATCAAACCTGTCTGTACGAGGACGGTTATAGAATCCATCCACCCAGGCATTAGACACCAATTTAATAAGATTCTTATAACCATGCTCATTTTTGGCAAGCACAATCAAGTGATAGCCACCTCGTTCATCTTTGTCCTTCACCTCCTTATGTCCGTGGCGAGTTACATACATCTCACATCCAAAGATGGGTTTAAAAGGCTCTAATCCTTCCTTCTTGCGTTTGCCGTTCACCTCCAAGCAATAGTCATGAAACTCCTTGATGCCGAACATCACTCCATGATCGGTGACAGCCATGCCTTTCATTCCGTTTGCGATAGCTTTATCTACCAATTTCTTGATACTCGCCTGTCCGTCAAGCAAGGAATAATACGTATGTACATGTAAGTGAACAAAATCTTGCATACAATCTCAAACATTAACGATTTCAAGTTTCAAATGTACAACGCTTCTCGCTATTCCCCAAAAAAAAAGCAGAAAAGTTATCAACAACTTGTTTTCTTCACAAAATATTTGTTTTGTCTTCAAAATAAGTTTAATTTTGCAGTTGGTTTTGAAATAACTGTAAATAACAGGATGCCGAAAGTAAGTTTTGACCAATAATGAAAAGGCTTAAAAAGATACACATACACCGTGAAGGTACACACACATTGATAGGAGGCTTTCTCGGATTATTGCTACTGAATTTAGCATTGTTTTATGGATTTGAAACAAAAATCCCTTTCTATATTGTTTTAGGCGTGAGCGTTATCGTTTATGCTATTGTTGTGAATTTTTTCCGTTGCCCCATCCGATTGTTTGGCAAAACTACAGAAAAAGTGGCTGTTGCCCCCTGCGACGGCAAGGTGGTGGTGGTAGAAGAAGTGGAAGAGAACGAGTATTTCCACGACAGACGCATTCAGGTTTCTATATTCATGAGTCTGACGAACGTCCATGCTAACTGGTATCCCGTTGACGGAACAGTGAAGCTGGTGAGTCATCAGAACGGCAAGTATATGAAAGCCTGGCTTCCTAAGGCCAGCCTCGACAATGAGCGCTCTACCATTGTCATTGAAACTCCTGAAGGAGTTGAAATCTTGGTTCGCCAGATAGCAGGAGCTATGGCTCGACGCATAGTTACTTATGCGATTCCAGGAGATGCTTGCTATATCGACGAGCATTTAGGTTTCATCAAATTTGGTTCGCGAGTTGATGTATTCCTGCCACTTGGCACAGATGTTAAGGTCGCTTTAGGGCAATCTACCACAGGCAACCAAACCATCATAGCAAATCTGGCTTAATCCCTTTTGCATTATGGCAAACAAGTTCACCAAGCATATTCCAAACACCATCACTTGCTTGAACCTGTTCTCAGGATGCATCTGCTGCGTAATGGCTATATGGCATTTTTACGACTATGCTTTGCTGTGCATTGTGCTAAGTGCCATCTTCGATTTCTTTGATGGATTAGCTGCGAGGGCTTTGAATGCCCATTCCATCATTGGTAAGGATATCGACTCTTTAGCCGATGACATCAGTTTTGGTTTAGCTCCTGCCGCCATCATGTTTTCATTCCTATCTGATTATCTCAATGAAGCTGATGGGTGGATGGAGTTATTGCCTTTTGTGGCTTTCCTGATTGCTGTATTTTCCGCACTTCGTTTGGCTAAGTTCAACAATGATAGTCGTCAGACAACCTCATTCTTTGGCTTACCTGTTCCTGCAAACGCCTTATTTTGGTCAGCTTTAGTATCAGGACTTTACGAGTGGCTACTCAGTATTCCTTTGTGGGTGTTGCTAATAGCTATCCTAGTATCATGTTGGCTTTTGGTCAGTGAATTACCCATGTTCTCCTTAAAATTCAAGAACCTTACTTGGGCAGACAATAAGATAAGATTTCTGTTCTTAGTCATTAGTGTTTTATTGCTTTATTTTGGCATCACAGGCATTGCTCTCATCATTCTTTGGTACATTGCCTTATCTGTTGCTGTATGGATTTACAACATCTTTAACTCCAAAGTAGAATGATTAAGTTTATCCTTCTCAGCATATTGTTCACTATCATCCTGCGCAAAATCGGCTCACTCTTTCTCTATCTGAGGCGAGTATTTGGAGGCGAGAAGCAAGAGATTCGTCGAACAGAGGGTGATATACACCATACGCCCAAGCCTCAGAAACGCAAGAAAGTCTTTCAGGAAAATGAAGGCGAGTATGTAGATTACGAAGAAGTTAACTAAGTCTTGCCCTCTTTGTGGCGAAGAAGGACTTCATCAGTTCCACACATGCCTCCTCCATAACACCCATTTTCACTATTGTTTTAGGATGCAATGCTTTCGGAGCGAACTTTGAATAGCCCCGTTTCTCATCAGTGGCCCCATAAACCAACTTACCCAATTGTGCCCATCCTATTGCACCAGCACACATCACACAAGGCTCTACTGTTACATAGAGCGTACAATCATTCAGATACTTCCCTCCTAACACAGAGGCAGCTGCCGTTATTGCCTGCATTTCTGCATGAGCAGTCACATCAGTTAAGGTCTCAGTAAGGTTATGAGCCCTGGCAATAATACGGTCTTGACAAACTATAACAGCTCCCACAGGCACCTCCCCTGCCTCGAATGCCACTTGCGCTTCTTGCAGCGCCATCTTCATATAATGATTATCGTCCATATCAGATGATGTATTGTATTTCCTTAAACAAATAACTACGCTCATGCTGTTCCTCGTCTTCCAACACCAAACATCCATCAGGTTCCACCCTTAACAGCTTTGCCATAAACTCACCGGTTTTGTCCTTATAGTGATGATAGCCACTACGACGATAGAGGTTGGAGCAATAATAGTCCACCAAGTCAGCAACCTCCTTTTCCCCACCTTCCGACAAATTGGTATAAAGCGATTTGATTTCTCCCATCACTTCCATCAATAGTTCCCCCCTATTCACTTTATGGCCAATAATCTGACACAACGACACAGGGTTGGGAGCATCACTCAAGAAGATTTCCTGATTTACATTCAACCCTATCCCACATATACATCTGCCCAGATTAGGGCCTTGCAGATAAACCTCTAACAAAATGCCGCAAATTTTCTTGTCATAGTGATAAATATCATTGGGCCATTTAATAGCGAATCCATCGACTCGGTACTTTCTTAATGCTTGTATTATGCCCAAGGCAACTACCTGCGAGATAGCAAACTGTTGTTTGGCATGCAGGAAATTAGGATAAAGCACAAAACTGAATGTGAGGTTCGCACCTACTTCCGATTCCCAGCTGTTACCTTGTTGTCCTTTGCCAGCCGATTGGTATTCCGCAAGCACAGTAGTAAAGGGTTCAAGCTCTTTGAGCTTCTCATCACATAGCGAGGTCAGATAACGACTTGTCGAGTCTGTCTCTTGTAGGACTATCAAGGGAAAATCAAATATCATACAACAAAAATTAATACAACATTGAGTTAAAGGCATATTCCACATGCTCAATTCTGAAACTGCCTGCTGCCCCTACCAACGTGATAATGTCGAAAAACACGGGCTCTTCGAGATTAAAGTATTTAATGTAAGCGTCAGTAGCCTTCATCAGTCTTTTTCGTTTTAGCCGGTTTACCCCCTCTATCGGATCTTTAAAGTCGTCGTTGGAACGCGTCTTTACCTCTATCACCCTTATCTCTCCATCCTTATAAGCCACGATGTCGAGTTCCAAATGTTTGTAACGCCAATTCCTGTGTCGTATCACAAAGCCATTATTCTCCAGATACTTCACTGCCGCCTCCTCGCCAATCTTTCCTAAATCATTATGCTCAGCCATTTTACCCCCCCCAAAGCACTATATCTTTGTGCCATCAAGCAGTTGCAGATACAAGCCTATTGCTTCTTCTATCTCATTCACAAAGACAAACTCATCGGCAGTATGACTTCGACTGCTCTTGCCCGGTCCCATCTTCATACTGGGAAAAGGCATCAAGGCCTGATCACTCAAAGTTGGCGAGCCAAAAGGTTTTCGCCCTAATGCCACAGCACGCTGCACCAATGGATGGTCAATAGGAGTATGCGAAGAGTTCAGACGGAAAGAACGAGCCTTAGGTTCACAACTAATATGATCCTTGATAATAGCAAATAATTCCTCGTTGCTGTAGCATTCATTGCTTCGCACATCCACAGTAAATGTACATAGGTCAGGCACCACATTGTGTTGTGTCCCAGCATGAATAACAGTTACGCTCATCTTAACGAGCCCCAAGAGAGATGATACCTTCGGAAACTGAAAATCCCTGAACCAACGTATATCATCTAACACCTTGTATATGGCATTATCTCCCTCATCCCTGGCGGCATGTCCTGATTTACCATGCGCCTCTACATCTATCACCATCAACCCTTTCTCTGCTATGGCTGGTTGCATCTCCGTAGGTTCCCCAACAATGGCAAAATCCACAGGAGGCAGATCAGGCAGAACACTTTCCAAACCACCCTTGCCGGAAATCTCCTCTTCACAAGAAGCCAAGAACAGCAGATTGTAAGGCTGAGAACTTTGACAAAGTGTGAGGAACACCTGCAACAAGCTCACCACACTTGCCCCTGCATCGTTGCTCCCTAAGCCATATAACTTGCCGTTACCCTCCAACTTTGGCGTAAAAGGATCTTTCAACCACCCGCTCACAGGCTTAACTGTGTCTATATGAGAGTTCAGCAGCAAGGTGGGCTTGTGTAAATCAAAGCCTGGACTCATACACCATATATTATTACCCTTGCGGCAAGACTCCATACCTTGCGCTTCAATATACCTTTGCAGACAATCAGCGGCAAGTTGTTCATCTCTACTCACCGAAGGTATGCTGATAAGCTGTTTTAGCAGCGCAATTGCCTCCTCAGACAGTCTTTTTTCGTCGTAACACATCGTTTTTACCTGAAATATTATGCAAACTTAAGAAAATAATTTAAATTTACGCAATAAAAAAGTACAGTTTCACATGAAACCGCTATCTTTGCAAGAAAATAAGATTAGATTGCTATGTCATTAAACCATTTATCTGCATTAGTTGATCACCAAGTAGAGAAACTTGGAGCCGATTTTGCAGTATTAAAGTATAGAGATGATAAGGGCGAATGGCTTACCATTACCTGGGGGCAATTCCAGAACCAAGTTCGCTTGGCAGCCAATGCTATGGCGGTGTTAGGTGTAGAGGAAGAAGACAATATAGGCATCTTCTCGCAGAACAAGCCCGAAAGTTTTGTGGTAGATTTCGCCAATATGTATAACCGCGCTGTGTCAGTTCCTCTGTATGCCACTTCATCTCCCAGCCAGGCTCATTACATTGTGAGTGATGCTAACATCAAGCTATTATTTGTTGGCGAACAATACCAGTACGACACCATCATGGCGGTACTTTCACAATGTCACACGCTAACAAAGATAGTGATATACGACCGAAAAGTGATGCGCCACCCACAAGATAAGGTTTCCATCTACTTCGATGAGTTCCTACGCCTCGGTGAAGGGTTGCCAAAGAACGATTTGGTGGAAGCCCGCAAGGCAAAGGGCAAGCCCGAAGATATGCTGGGACTGCTCTACACCAGTGGCACTACTGGTGAGCCCAAGGGTGTGATGCTATTGCACGCCAGCATGATTGATCAGTTCAGGAATCACCATGAACGATTGGGCGACCAGATGGAGCCAGGCGATGTGAGCATGAACTTCCTGCCTTTGACGCATGTGTTCGAGCGCGGATGGAGTTATGTGTGCTTGTATGAAGGCATCACCATTGCCGTAAACCTGCGTCCGCAGGATATCCAGCAAGCCATCAAGGAAGTACACCCAAGCCACATGTGCAGTGTGCCTCGCTTCTGGGAGAAAGTATATATAGGTGTACAACAAAAGATAGCTGCTGAGACGGGCATAAAGAAGACTTTGATGGAGAATGCCATCAAAGTGGGCAAGAAATACAATGTAGATTACTTGAACAACGGGAAGAAACCTCCTCTGTGGCTGAGCCTGCAATATAAGTTTTATGAAAAAACGGTCATCAACACCCTAAAGAAGGTGCTGGGCTTGGAGAATGCCAAGTTCTTCCCTACGGCAGGAGCAGCTGTCAGCAACGAGGTTTGTGAGTTTGTTCATGCTGTGGGCATCAATATGATTGTGGGCTATGGCCTGACTGAGTCATTCGCCACAGTATGCTGTTATCCGTTAGAGCATTACGTGCCAGGCTCGGTAGGCCTGCTCATCCCCAGCCTGAAGGTTAAGATAGACCCTGAAACAGAGGAAATCCTCTTGAAAGGCCCTACCATCATGAAAGGTTACTACAAGAAAGAAGATGCCAACGCCAAAGCTTTCACTGAAGATGGTTACTTCCGCACAGGCGATACAGGCTGGCTGGAAGGACGGACTTTATTCCTCAAGGAGCGCATCAAGGATCTGATGAAAACCTCCAACGGCAAGTATATCAGTCCGCAGGCATTGGAAGCCAAACTGGGCATCGACCGTTTCATCGAACAGGTTGCCATCATTGCCGACGGCAGGAAATTCGTTTCGGCACTGATTGTGCCATCATACGAAGCCCTGAAAGAGTTTGCCGAACAAAAGGGCATTACCTACCAGTCGATGGAAGAGCTGCTGAACCATAAACGGGTACAGGACTTATTCCAGAACCGCATCGACACCCTGCAGCAAGAGTTTGCCCATTATGAGCAGATAAAGCGATTTACCCTACTCCCCAATCCTTTCAGCATGGAGCATGGTGAACTCACCAACACACTGAAACTCCGACGCAGGGTGGTAGCGCAAAACTATAAAGATGTGATTGACAAGATGTACGAAGAGTGCTGAGAGATTATTGTTTAGAGTTGGATTAATAATGATAACGAGCGACCAATTAAAAGATATACAGGAAAGAAGGAGTGCCTTGAACCGCTATTTAGACATAGAGGGCAAGCAGATGCAATATGAAGAAGAACAGCTTCGCACCCATGACCCCAACTTCTGGAACGACCAGAAGGCTGCCGAAGTACAGATGAAGAAGGTGAAAGAGCTGGAGAAGTGGCTAAATGGCTATAAGGAGGTAGCCACCCTTACAGAAGAGCTACAGCTGGCTTTCGACTTCTATAAAGACGAGCTGGTCACTGAGGAGGAGGTGGACAGTGCCTATAACAAGGCGTTGGGCGCCATCGAAGCATTGGAGTTGAAGAATATGTTGCGCGATGAAGGCGACAACATGGACTGTGTACTGAAGATTAACTCAGGTGCTGGTGGCACTGAGAGCCAAGACTGGGCAAGCATGCTCATGCGTATGTATCTGCGCTATGCAGAAACACATGGCTACAAGACAAACATCTCTAACTTGCAGGAAGGCGACGAGGCAGGCATCAAGACCTGCACCATCGAAATCTTGGGCGAATATGCTTATGGCTACCTCAAGGGCGAGAACGGAGTGCATCGCTTGGTACGCGTGTCTCCCTACAATGCCCAAGGAAAGCGCATGACCTCATTTGCTTCTGTGTTCGCATCCCCTTTAGTAGATGATACTATCGAGGTAAAGGTTGATATGTCTTGCGTTTCATGGGATACTTTCCGAAGCAGTGGAGCAGGTGGTCAGAACGTGAACAAGGTGGAGTCTGGTGTTCGCCTGCGCTATCAATATAAGGATCCCTATACTGGCGAGGAAGAGGAAATCTTGATTGAGAACACAGAGACGCGCGACCAACCCAAGAATCGTGAAAATGCCATGCAGCACCTGAAGTCTATCCTCTACAACAAGGAGTTGCAGCATCGCAACGAGGAAAAGGCGAAGGTGGAGGCTGGGAAGAAGAAGATTGAATGGGGCTCCCAGATTCGCAGTTATGTGTTCGACGACCGAAGAGTGAAAGATCATCGCACAAACTACCAGACATCCGATGTGAATGGTGTGATGGATGGCAAGATAGACGACTTCATCAAGGCGTATCTGATGGAGTTCTCCAGTAAAGAATAAACTTAAAAACTTAATACTATGGCAAAAGCAATTCGTAATCAAAGAAAAGAAGCTCGTGAAAAGCTTCAGGAAAAACAGGGTAAGCAAATGTTGTTTGGCTTCGCCATCATCGCCATCGTGCTGGTGGTACTGATGTTCATCTATTACTCTAATCAGGTTTAAATAATGCCGCTGGAGATTGAGCGCAAGTTTCTGGTAACTGACAACAGTTACAGAGACCTCGCCACTTCGTGCAGTCACATCAAGCAGGGCTACATCTGCAGCGAAAAGGGACGAACTGTACGCATCCGTATTCGTGATGACAAAGGTTACATAACCATCAAGGGTCCATCAGGTTTAGCTGGATTAAGCCGTTACGAATGGGAGAAAGAGATCGATGTGGCTGATGCACGCGACCTGATGAAACTTTGTGAGCCTGGTGTGATAGACAAGGTGCGATACCTAATACCATCGGGTAAGCATGTGTTTGAGGTGGATGAGTTTGCCGGTGAGAACCTGGGGCTGGTGATTGCTGAGGTGGAATTGGCTGCTGAAAATGAACCTTTTGTAAAGCCTGCCTTTATAGGTCAGGAGGTAACAGGCGACCGGCGTTACTACAATTCGCATCTGAGGCATTATCCTTATTGTGTTTGGGGAAATGAATAACCAATGGACTGAATACATTCCGCAAGAGATGATCAACTTCTTGTTGGTCACACTCTTTTCTTTGCTGATAGGACTCTCGCTGCATAGGCTCAACTTGAACAAAGACAGCGAAAGAATCCTCTTTGGCACAGATCGCACATTCACCTTCATTGGCATCCTGGGCTATCTGCTCTACGTCCTTGAGCCTACCTCCTATACCCTATACATTTTTGGAGGCACCTTATTAGGCATTCTGCTCGCCATCCACTATTTTGTTAAGCAGTCACAGTATCACTTGTTTGGCGTAACCACCATCGTCATCGCCCTTATCACCTATGCCCTGCCTCCCATTGTTGTGACACAGCCTTCCTGGTTCTATGTCATGGTGGTAGTGCTGGTGCTGCTCTTTATAGAGATGAAGCACAACTTTGCCGAGTTGGCACAGCGCATGAAGAACGATGAGATGGTGACACTGGCTAAGTTCCTCGCCATCAGTGGCATCATCCTGCCCATCCTGCCTGACGAGAACCTGCTGCCTGGCATCAACCTTACGCCCTATACCGTATGGCTGGCCACAGTGGTAGTGAGCGGCATCAGCTACCTTTCTTATTTATTAAAGAGGTATGTATTCCGCGAGTCGGGCACTCTGGTGAGCGGAATTATAGGAGGCTTATACAGCAGCACAGCCACCATCAGTGTATTAGCTCGTAAGGGTAAGCAAGCCACAGGAGCCGAAGCTGAAGAATGTGTGGCTGCTATGCTGATGGCTGTAAGTATGATGTTCCTCCGTTTCCTCGTGCTGATAGGCATCTTCAGTAAAGAAACACTGTTCATCATCTGGCCTTATATGCTGGTCATGTCGGCTGTGGCATTTTTGGTAGGAATCCGTATCCACCTCAAGAACCGTCAGCAGTTGGCTGCTGCCATGAAGTTTGAGGATGATACTGACAGCAGCAACCCATTGGAGTTCAAAGTGGCACTGATCTTCGCCATACTCTTTGTGGTGTTTACCCTTGTCACCCACTACACCCTTGTTTATGCTGGCAATAACGGACTTCATGTTCTCTCATTCATAGCCGGCTTGAGCGACATCACGCCTTTCATCCTGAACTTGCTGGAGAGCACAGGCAGCATCGTCGTGGCTGTGGTGGCAGCATGCAGTATGCAGGCCATCATTAGCAACATCTGCGTTAATATGTGCTATGCCCTCTTCTTCTCAGGTGGCAATAAGACCATGAAACCCCTTATCCTCCGCAGCTTTGGCATCGTCATTGCTGCCAATATCGCTATGTTGACAGTACATTACTTGATGTAAAAAACAATCTTATCATTATGGAAGTTATTCAGAGTTTTACCATAGACCATACCCACCTGAAGCCGGGGATATATGTATCGAGAGTTGACAAAGGCTTCACTACATACGACTTACGCATCACCGAGCCTAACAAGGAGCCCGCTGTGGCTCCTGCTGCCATGCACAGCATGGAGCACCTGATGGCTACTTGGTTCCGCAATAGCAGAGTGAAAGATGATGTTGTGTATGTGGGACCCATGGGATGCCTCACAGGTATGTACATCATCATGACGGGCGATTATTCAGTGGAGGATATGCGCCAGCTCACCATCGAGTGCCTGCAATGGATACTTACGCAGCAGGAGGTACCTGCCACCACTCCTGAGACATGCGGCAACTACCTGCTGCACGACCTGCCTATGTGCCATTGGGAAAGCCGCCGTTACCTGGATCGCCTGCAGCATGACTTCCACTCGGAATACACCAAGTTGGAAGTGATGCTAAACGATGGAAAGGTCTTTGCGGACGCATAAACCGCTTCCCACAATCCGTGGTAAAGCTTGCCTTCTCCCGACGGAAAGTTTGCCATCATTCGTCGCAGTATCTCCTATTACCTGTCGCAGTATCTCGCGTAGGGGTATAGCAGATACTGCGACGAATGATAAGAGGCTTTCCGACGACCCATAGCAATGCCTCCGACAAGTGGTGGCGATGCTTCCTTTCAAAGAAGGCATTAATTAACGTGTGAGTTCGGCGAAATTGTTCAGATGAGCTGCAATTATGTGCACTATTGCGAGGCAAAGGCAAACTGCTACAATGTGTATTTCTACGGATGCTTACGAAAGACCAGCCGGCAGCTGGCAATTCATCAGGCGGCACCTGACAAGGCATCAGCCGCCGGTAAGCGACCCTTCAGCCCGAAGCCAAAAAGTATAGCAAGGGGGCTTGCCCCCTTGTGAGGTCAGTGGTAAGGTTACTTTTGAAGTAAAATCTTAATGGATTTAATAAAATCAACAGCTCTAGGAAAAAGATTATCCACAGTTTGTAAGTCGTGGTTTACGAAATCATCATAGTCGCCTGTGGAACGTTTGTTAAACAATTGGCTATAGAACTTCCCATGCTCTGGAGTCAGCTTACCTGTCAAAACAAAAAGCTGACCTAATTTCTGCCTAACCCCCTCATGAGATTTTACCTCAATGCCGTTGGCTATCAACAAAGCATTTGCAGCATAGAAGCAAGCGTAATAAAGCCTATTGACGGCTGTGTTGTAGAAACCATTCTCTCTGTGGCTTTTTACTTCCTCCAAGGTGGCTTCTGCACTCTGAATGCGATAGCTTACGATTTCTTCACGCTGTTTGTCTGTCATTGTCATAAACTGACTCCTTCTTTTTCAACATTAATATAGAAAGGCGTTACCATCTTACCCCATTCTCTTTTAGGCATAATCAGCGGGTTAATCAATATGCCAGTCTGTAGCTCGATTTGATAAAGAGGGTCAAAAATAATATCTTCGTCCTTTGGACTAACAGTCGGTTTGTCAACCAATATCAACAGGTCGATATCCGAATCTGCATGGGCATCGCCTCTTGCCTCACTGCCAAACAACCTGGCATCAATGGAATAAGGCACCGTTTTCAGAGCCTTGGCTATTGATTCTGTTACTTCCGACCTTCTCATGTTTATCTTATTAATCAGCACAAAGATAGTGTATCATTAAAACAAATGCAAGAATTTCTACGGTTTCTTTTTTTCAATCATGTTTTTTCAACTTGTTTGGCAACATAACTCCATAGCATTTATGCTCCAGCTCGGAATAGCTGATTGTTACAACAATGGGGCAAGCCCCATTGCTACGATTCCAACCGAGCAAGATGCTATTCAGGGATTGCCTGAATTTGGTCTGCATAATCTCTCCATCCATCTGCTGCCTTGTAAGCATCTACTGAGGCGGCAGGAACATAAATGATGGAAGAATTATAAAACCCCAAAGGAATATCAAATAAATTATCATATAGTGGAGGATTAGTAGCCAAACATGTGAAGCTGGTCAGGCTGCTACAACTTTCAAGACTAACATTGCTAATTGATGTAACACTCTTAGGTATCACAATGCTCGCCAAGCTTGTGCATTCAGAAAAAGTATACTTGCCAATTGACTGTACACCCTCTGGTATCACAATACTCGTCAAGCTGCTGCATCCTTCAAAAGCAGCATTGCCAATAGATGTCACACCCTCGGGTATCACAATGCTCGCCAGGCTGCTACACCATCCAAAAGCACCAGCACCAATGGATGTCACACCCTCAGGTATTACAATCCCGGTTAGGTTGCTGCAACCAGAAAAAGCATAACCAACGATTGATGTTACACCCTTAGGGATAACAATACTCGCTAGGCTGCTACACCCCATAAAAGCACAATAACCAATTGATGTTACACTCTCAGGAATCAAAGTAGAGACACATCCTAAAACTAATTTATTACTCCCTGTCTCAATAATTGCATTACAGTCTTCTCGTGAATCATAATATCTATTATTCTCATCAACTTTGATGCTGGTTAGACTGTTGCAACCAGAAAAAGCACCCCCTGAAATATAGGTCACACCCTCAGGTATTATTATACTTGTTAGGTGGGTGCATGCTTGAAAAGCTGCAGTGCCAATTGACATCAAGTTCTTAGGTATTACAATGTTCTTCAAACTGCTACAACCATCAAAAGCAAAATCACCTATTGATGTTACGCTCTTAGATATCTCAACACTTATCAGGCTGCTGCAACTAGAAAAAGCTCCAAAACCAATTGATGTCACACCCTCAGGAATCACTATACCAGTCAGGCTAGTACAATCATCA
>JAGCGS010000029.1 GCA_017649485.1 Bacteroidaceae bacterium
CGCTATTCTCGAGTGGAATGAAGCGCTGATAGGCCTCACCGTAGGAGATAAATTAACCCAGGCTTTCTTCATGGCAGTATGTCCTCGTTCGGTAGGCTTTGCCGCTATCGACCCTTTGACTTGGACTACCTCCTCCATGATTGTTTTCTCTGTTCTGATGTGGATAGGCGGTGGCTCTCAATCCACTGCTGGTGGTATTAAGGTTAATACCTTTGCCGTGATGCTCTTGGATTTAAAAGCCATGTTGCGAGGCTCCGAACGAGTTGAGGTGTTTCATAGAGAATTGTCGAAGAACTCTATTCGTAGGTCCAATGCAACAGTGTTGATGTCGTTGGCAGTGCTTGGACTTGCTATCTTCATCCTCAATATCCTCGAGCCAGAGTTGCCTCTGAGAGCCGTATTCTATGAATGCCTGGGAGCCTTGAGTACCGACGGCTTCAGTCTGAATGCCACAGCATCGCTACATGATGCAGGTAAGATGTTTATGGTTCCCCTGATGTTCATTGGCCGTCTGGGTATGATTACTATCCTCTTGGGTGTGGTGAAGCAAAAGAAAGTAGTGAACTATCGTTATCCAAGTGGTGAAATAATAATTAACTAAATATATGAAATACATTGTAATCGGTTTAGGAGACTATGGCTATGTATTGGCAGAAGAACTTGCTGCTGTAGGTCATGAGGTGATAGGTGTAGATAAGGAGTCCACACGTGTTGAATCCATTAAAGAGAAGTTGGCTGCAGCTTTCATGATGGATGCCACCGATGAGATGGCGTTGTCAGCCCTTCCTTTACATAATGTAGATGCCGTGATTGTGGCCATTGGTGAGAACTTCGGCGTTTCCGTGCGAGTTACTGCCCTGCTCAAGCAGATGAAGGTTGAGCATATTTTTGCCCGTGCCAACGATGAGGTGCATCGTTCTGTGCTTCGTGCTTTTAATATTGAGAAACTTCTCTCGCCAGAGGCCGATGCCGCACATAACTTTGTAGAACGGATAGAGTTTGGTTATGACATAGAGACTTTCCACATAGATAAAGACCACATCGTGGCTAAGTTTAGTGTGCCTGAAAAGCTTGTAGGCTATTCCGTTCCACAGCTTAATATAACTGAAGAGTTTGGTTTGAAGCTCTTGGCAACCATCAGAGGAAAGGTACAGAAAAGCACCTTGGGCATTAACTTTACTGAGCGCAATGTGCTGTTGGAAATACCTGAAGATTTTGCTCTACAGACCGATGACCAACTTGTCATTTTTGGTAAGTACACAGACTTCCGTCGATTCTGGAATGCTATTTGATAAGAAAAATATAAGATGTTAGTAGGGTTGAATACTGTTAATAGTGGCAATTTGAATTTGAAAGAGTGTTGTTTTGAAAAAATGTTGTAAAAAATTTGCGTATCACAAAACTTTGCCCTACATTTGCACCGCATTTGAGCGCAAGTGCGGATTGGAAGTTTGGGTGAGTGGCTGAAACCAGCAGTTTGCTAAACTGCCGTACGGGTAACCGTACCGGGGGTTCGAATCCCCCAGCTTCCGCAAATGTGTGCAGATCACCGGAGATGAAATCGCTCCATTCCCCCCAACAAATTTTCTATATATTTGCTAATTCCTGTACATGACGCTTGCATCTATACTGGACTTTGAAGTATCTTTGTGCCAATTTTAACGCTCCCGCCTGTGTATAACCAGAAAAAGCCGTGCTATCTTTGCAGACGGCACGGCTATTACATTTATGCAAAAGGATCTTTAACTTCTCTGCTATTCTAGCAAAAACAGCTTCGTTGCACCATAACACCGTTGCGCCATCACTGAAATATATTATTTGCTCAGAGCAAATGCCTCAATTAGTCGGAGCGAACGGCTTAATTAGTCGGAACAATTGACCTGGGGGTTCTCCGTTCGGACGGATTTGTAATCCGTCCGCATTGATTATAAGGATTTGTAATCCGACAATATTTTTTACGCATTATAAATGCTCATATTCATTACGTTCGGATTGCAAATTCGAACGAACGGAGATCGTCAATGGTCAATGGTAAAATGTATGGGTATGGACCCATTTACATCTAAATAAAGAAGGGGAGCTTGAAACTCCCCTCTTTTTATTGTCCTCCCAATCTATCAAAAAATTCCATAACATCCTCCCAGGTTCTGTAAGGATCCTTCCCAAATTGGATATGTGTGCCCATAAAGGCACCAGTGCCGAAAGAGGTGTGCGCATCAATCAGATAATCGCCATAGCTCAGGTTCTTGTGGTTCGAGAGAATCAGGCGGTTATAAGCCGGTACTCCCAGCCATTGCTCCACCCATCGCACTTGCTCAGCCCATGATTCTGGTTCATTGTAAGACGCAGAGGCTAAGATATAAATGTCATAAACTGCAGCCAACTTATGGAATGCCTTAACAGCTGTTTCCATCGGTTTGCCGTCAGCTTTGCGCAGCGTATCTTCTATGCTGATGTAGAGGATAGGCCTTTCGCGATGTTCCTGACGGTCATCAACCCATTGCACCACAGGCAATACACTGCGTACCAGCACATGGTCGTTGAGGTAATGACCGCCGTCGAATCTGATGGCTTGTGGGTAATGCTGCGTAAACAGGTCGAAGGTGTGCACCAGGTCATCGTGTATGCCATAGAGGGCAAACACACGGCTCCGTTCTTCATCGTTCACCCCCACAAAACAATGACCCGACACTTCCCTAAACTCGTTCTGTAAAACCTTGTTTACCAAGAAGTCCTTGGCTCCGTCCTGACGGGGATTGCTGAAAGTAACCCTTCCCATCATATTATGCTCTGCCATAGTGTCGGCAATCTGGAAGGCAGGGTTCACAAGCAGACGGTCGAAGCCGTAAAGCATCTCGGTGTACATACCACCCATCGACGAGCCAATGATCATATCTGGTTTCTCCGTTTTGCAAATATTGTGCAGCAGTTCCATCGCTTCGGTTGGGCGGACGGGCAAGTCTGGTGAAATGACTGTCGCATTAGGAAGCAAGATACGTAAGCCTCTTGCAGAACCTGTTGCTCCTGATGAACCAAATCCATGGACATAGAGTATTTTTTTGCCGACCATTAAGTCCGGTCTTTTTTCTTGGGTGTTTTCTTCCATTAAATAAATAAGGTGTTATTAGATTGAACAAAAGAATGTAACCAGGAAAGGAACACTGAAATCTACACAGAATCCATGAAAGAGCGAGAGTACCATGAACTGCTGTCCGCAGGTGCGGGTTATGATGGGTAGAGTGGTGTCCATAGTTGTGGCACCGCCTGAAGAAATGGGGGCGAGGGTACCAAACCAGCGTATCATCAGTGGCGCACCAATCAGGGTGATAATCTCTCGTGCAATGTTTGCCAACAAAGCTACAGTGCCCAATTCGGCTCCCTTGTATTGCGTAATAAGGATACTTGACAGCGAGTAGTAGGCGAAACCGGAACCTGTTGCCAGGCAGTCGGCGACACTGCGATGGGGGAGCAGCAGACTAACCAGCAGACTTCCTGCTAACGTGCCGGCTATGGTCAATACTGGCAGCCAAGCCAACTTTGGGTTCAATGCCCGAAACCGTTGCCAGGCGGTAGGGTCGTTGCCTACGCTGAAGCCTACACTCACCAGCAGCGCACACAAAGCATAAAAACTGATGTCGCTTTGGGCAATATCGGCAGATATCAAGCCTGTATAGCCACTAATGACGCCTGCTATGAAGAACGCGATGATGATGAGGCTACCTTTCATGTTCGTCTTTAGGTTGTCTGTTTACATACTTCCAAAGTAGCCAGGCGGTAACGAGGCTTCCTGTAGTGGCAAAGACGGTAATTAGCAGCGCCTCCAGTCCCAGTGAATCCAGACTGTTGATAATCTGTTCGTTGCTCCCGATGTTAAGCCCTAATAAAAACAATAGTGCCCATATCAGCACCGTAGTAACCTGCTGTACATGCGCTACCTGCCACTTTCGTAACAAGTATCCGCACAGGATACCACTAAACATCATAAGCACTACTGTCAGCATAACACTAATTCACTACATTCACGGGCTTCCCCTCAATAAATGCCTTCACATTACCAACCAGGATTTCCATCAGTCTTACGCGAGCCTCTTGGGTTGCCCATGCGATATGAGGTGTAATGTAACAGTTTTTAGCGGTGAGCAAAGGATTGTCAGGGGTAGGAGGCTCTGTTTCCAATACATCCATGCCGGCAGCCATAATCTGTCCCTTGTTCAGCGCTTCTGCCAGGTCTGCCGCATTTACCACAGGCCCACGGCTTGTATTGATGATGATTGCATTGGGTTTCATTAGACGCAGACGTTCGGCATTCACCAGGTTCTTGGTAGAAGGGGTAAGTGGACAATGCAGACTGATAATGTCGCAATTGCGGAACAGGTCATCTAGCTCCATCTTCTTAATTTCAGGGGGCAGTTGGAACTCCGACTTTGAAGTGAATGCATATACATCCATACCAAAGCCGATGGCGATGCGTGCGGTGGCAGAGCCCGTGTTTCCCAGTCCTATGATACCGATTTTTTTTCCAGCCAACTCATACAATGGTGTGTCCATGAAACAGAAGTCCAGGCTCTTCACCCATGCTTGTTCGTGACTGATCTTATACGCATAATCTCCTACATGGTTGTAAATGTTTAAGATATGGGCATATACCATCTGCGCCACTGAGTTTGTACTGTAGGCAGGAATGTTGGTCACCGTCACACCATGTGCCTTGGCAGCCTCACAGTCAACGACGTTATAACCAGTAGCAATCACACCGATGTATTTCAGTTTGGGCAGCTGATCGAAATGTTCAGCCTTGAAGCATACTTTGTTAGTTAATACAATGTCAGCATCTGCTACACGTTCAAGCATTTCCTCTGGTGCAGTGCGATCGTAAATGGTGCACTCACCCAATGCATGCAATTCGTTCCAAGATAAATCGCCAGGGTTACCTGGATATCCGTCTAATACTACTATCTTCATGTTCTTATATTAATGGGTTTAATGGGATTAATGGGTTTTGTGATCAATGGTCAATGGTTCTCTCCCCACAAAGCTTTCATCCGTTCCTTATGCCTATCCTCTGCTGGGTTTGGTTGTGGCTCCCAAAAATGTTTACCTAGAAGGGCATCAGGCAGATATTGTTGTTTGATGAAATGTCCTGGGTAGTCATGGGCATACTTGTAGTCAGTGCCATAGCCAAGATCTTTCATCAGTTGGGTAGGGGAGTTGCGAAGGTGTAGCGGTACAGGCTGGTTACCAGACCTCTTCACCTCCTCCAGTGCGTTGCCAATAGCGAGGTATGCCGAGTTGCTTTTCGGACTTGTAGCCAAGTAGATGGCTGTTTCTGCCAGTGGGATACGTCCTTCCGGCCAGCCTATCTTCATTAGTGTGTCAAAACAAGCGTTTGCCAACAACAGGGCATTAGGGTTAGCCAAGCCGATATCCTCGGCAGCCAAAATCACCAAACGACGGGCGATAAAGGCAGGGTCTTCACCTCCTTCAACCATACGAGCCAGCCAATAAACAGCGGCATCTGGGTCACTGCCTCGGATGCTCTTGATAAATGCAGAGATAATGTCGTAGTGCATCTCTCCGTCTTTGTCGTAAGCCAATGGATTCTGCTGTATGCGTTTCGCCACCAGTTCGTTGGTTATCACCACAGGATCGTGCTGTTCTGCCTGCACCACCAGTTCCAAGATATTCAGCAACTTACGAGCATCGCCACCACTGAAGCGAAGCAGGTCAGTAGTATCCTTTAGCACTATCTGCCTTTTTTTCAGTTCAGTATCTGTATGGATGGCCCTATCTAACAGTTCCAATAGGTCTTCCTTTTCCAGCGACTGTAGCGTATAAACCTGACAGCGAGATAACAAGGGGCGTATCACCTCAAATGACGGATTCTCGGTGGTGGCACCGATGAGTGTTACAACGCCCTGCTCTACAGCCCCCAGCAGCGAGTCTTGCTGCGACTTGCTGAAGCGATGTATCTCATCGATAAACAGAATGGGACTTGCTTGTGAGAAGAAACGTGCGTGTTTGGCGCGATCGATTACCTCGCGTACGTCTTTTACGCCACTGGTCACTGCGCTGAGCGTATAAAAGGGAGTCTCTAATTTGTGGGCAATGATCTGTGCCAGCGTAGTCTTACCTACACCCGGCGGCCCCCACATAATGAAAGAGGAGATTTCCCCTTTATCAATCATTTGTCGCAGCACAGCCCCCTGTCCAACCAGATGTTTCTGGCCGATATACTCATCAAGAGTCTGTGGGCGTAGTCTTTCAGCTAACGGTTGCATAATTTTATGTTCAACGGTTAATCGTCAATGGTCCAATGGCTAAAACTCCATCAACACCATAAACCTAAAGCCATCTTTATGGGTACCTGGCTCGTCAAGATATGTGAGACGTCTCACATATTCCACATGGAACAGCTTGAAGATATTATAAATACCAAAGCTCACTTCCACGTAGGGCTTTTTCGAATCCATTAGGAAGCTGGCTGGTCTGTCGTTACGCATAGGGAAGACAAATAAATCCTCATTACCAGCCTTGTAAGGATTGTTCTTGTCGGTTAGTGTTCCCCACATGGCACGTACGCAGAACATCTCACGCCATTTTAAATGCTTGATGAGTGGTATGCGGTTGAACAGTTTACCGTTCATGTTGTATTTCAAGAACAATGCGGCATAACGGTCGTTCAGGAATTCCATATTCTTGATTAATCCAAATGCCTCTTGGTCGTACATCATAATGTATGACAGGTTAGCAATGGGGATATTCAGCATTGGGAACGGCACTTTGTTCCACTGGGCACCTGCACGTCCGATGATATTCAAGTGTCCCCATGAACCCATCCAGAAGCGCTTACGCATGCTGAACTCAGTGATGTTGAAGTTGTAGTCGCCTCCCAATCCCTTGAAACCAAAGGTATGGGTAAGAGTGTAAACAGGCGCATCAAGAGTGATGGGACGACGGCGCTGTTTGGTGTTAACAAACGATTCGCCAGGAGCATAGCGCAAGGTTATTGCCAGCTCGTTGGTGGTCAAATCTTTCACAGGTGTGTTCTGCTCACTCAACTCTCCAGGCACAGGACCATCGTTCTTGAAATAAGCCAGTGTACCTACAGGTTCATCGTTTCGGTGTCGGGCTTGCGCCTTCACAGAGAAACCCGAAAGCGTTTCCAGTTCATAGGTCATTTCGGCGTTACGGGTGTACATCATCTGATCCATCTTAGTCCATCGCATACCCACGAACATATTATCCTTATCAGTATCTAAGTACTTGTCGCTGGGCGACATCACGTCGTATTGATATTTAAACTGAATGTAATGTTTGGGGTATTCCCAGAGCATGAACTCGCGTGGCAGAAATGAATAAGCCAGTTCGCCTTTATACATCCATTTGTGATCCTTGAAACCATAAGCCCCATAGCCGCTTAGGAACCAATGCTTGCTCATGTTGGCAGTGGTCATGGCACTTAAACGCACGCGCGGTCCATTTACGAAATTACTCGTTATGATGGTATTTATAGGTCCCAAATCGACCTTGCTCGGATGCTTTCGGTCACCCAACTCGATGTAATTCTCAATCAAGGCTTTCGCAGCGAAAATGGCATATTTGAATCCAGGAATCTGCTCCAGTCGGTTCATGAACACATCCATTGAACTCTCTTGCCTTGTCAATGGTTCGTGACGTACCTCAGCCCAGAACTCATCAGTCTTATTCATCATATCCACTTCCTTGATGACATCTCCTCTCAGTCGGAACAGTCGTGGCTCTATCGGGTCGAACTTATACTCTGAATAGCGAGTAGTACGTTCCACTTCCAAACCCTGGATAGCCGATGCCAACTTCAACTGTACCGTCATATCATCGTTGGTTAGCACCCAACTACTGTCGGGCATCTGTTCGTATTCCTGCTGTATCACCATGTCTTCCACAAAGTTCACCGCCGTCTTTTTCGGCAAGTTCATGATACAGCGTTTCACGGCATACGAAGAGTCGCGTGCTACATACAAGTGGCCAGTAAAGCCTGGATCCATTGGGTTAGCAGGCACAAATGTCAGGTGGATACACTCTGTCTTATCCAGCATCAATGTGTCTTCTAAGTAATACTGGTAGAACGAGATAGCTCCCCTACCTATGGGACTTACGAAGCGACGTGAGAGCAGGTTGATGTCGTCATCGTAAATATTCACATCCTTGAACACGTCCGCCAAGACGGTTCCTATCATGTCGCCAGTACTGAAAAACTCCTCGATGCCTGATGAGTTGTAACCATCGATAATTTCTTTCTTACTTTCAGGGTCTTTGCGGTAGATGGTGCGTGAAGCTGTTTCCTTGATGGAGATAGGCAGGATCAGTTTACCAGTTTTCTCGGATTCCTCTATCTGGTCTTTGAAGAATGAGAATTTCTTATAGATACCTTTCTCCATTTTTTCAGCTGTTATGTCATTGATGGACATACGCATCTTCTGGTACTTGCGATATTCATAGAAGTCGTTCGTTTCCAATTTAAGACCCTTCTTCTTCTCGATGACTTTTCGCATGAAAATAACAGCAGGATTCTCTCTGCGGCGATAGCGTTCGCGTCCTGGTCTTACCGTCACCTCTGCTATTTGGATATCAGCGGGTTTCAACTTAAGCGTCACTTCACGGGTAGCAGTAGTAATCTTCACTTTTTTTGTCTCATAACCGATGGCTGAGAATGTCAGCTCTGTCCATCCCCTACGGGCATGGTTGTCCACCTCATATTCACCGTCACCATTCGTTACGCTTCCCGACCCTTTGCCTTCATACTGCACGGTCACATACAATAGTGGCTCATTAGTTAGTGAGTCTGTCACCACACCCTTGATTTTCTGGCCGGATGCAGGCGTGCATATTCCGAAGACTGCCGCTAAGATAAAAACTATATAAAAATGCTTCATTTCTTGTCAAAACTTTCAACTAAGACTTGCACAATACGTTCAGCTGTACGTCCATCCCAGCGGTCAGGAAGGGTGGCGTGTTTCCATTCCCCCTGCATCAGCTTATCTAAAGCTGCTGCCAAAGCAAACGTATTCTCACCCACCAGTTCATTTGTGCCTATGCGCCAGGTCTCTGGATGCTCTGCATAAGTGTTCAGTGTGATGCAAGGAACATCCAGGAATGTTGCCTCTTCTGCAATATTGCCAGAATCCGTTACTATACCCTTTGCCTGATTAATCAAAAATCCGAAGTGCAGGTAACTTTGCGATGGTAAGATGTGCAGGTTAGGTGCGTTCAGATCCAGTTGTTTCAGTGCCTCCTCTACATAACCATGCAATGGAGCTACGATAGGCAGTCCATTGGCCTTTCGCACCACTGTCTCCATAAGTGACTTCAGCACAGGTTTATTTCGCAGTAAGTCGCGTCGGTTTAGCGTCAGCAGCAGGTAATTGCCTTTGCGCAACCCCATGCTGTCGAACCACATTGGCTGAAGTAGCCGGTGACGGTTATAGCGGATAGTGTCAATCAATATATTGCCCACATAGTGTATATATTCAGGAATCATGCCCTCTTGGTTCAGGTTTCTGTTTGCCACCATACCAGCGGTAAACAAGAAGTCGGAAATGGCATCCACGATGGTACGGTTCACCTCGCGTGGCATATTCATGTCGAATGAGCGTGTGCCTGCAATCACGTGCTCTACTTTCAGTCCTCTCTTTTTTGCCACAATCGAGCAGCTCATGGTAGAAGCCAAGTCGTCAACTACCAATACCACATGGGCAGGGTGAGCATCGAGCTCCATCTCAAAAGCCAGCATAATAGCAGCTGATACCTCGCTTTGTCCTCCTTCCTTGACGTTCAGGTATCCATCGGGCTCTCGGATATCAAGGTCAGAAAACAGCGAAGCATCCAAACTGGGGTCACCTTTCGGACCCGTGTAAATCAGGCGGTAAGAAATGTCTTTGCCGCTGCTGTGAGCAGCGTTGATGGCACGACAAATGGGCGCAATCTTCATAAAGTTAGGACGTGCACCCGAAACAATTGTTACCTTCATTTCCTAATTCTTTGTATTATTAATGTGCAAACATACAAATAATAATTATTATAACTGCAATACTGCAAGCCTTAAACTTCTTTTTTTAATTCTTTTTAGGAATGAGGGGTTAAATAAACTCTCCCCTTTGGGGGAGATTGCCAAAAGGAAGCCAATACTTTTGCACGAGGTTAATCTATGTTGAGGGAATGGAAAATGTACTGGGAATAAAAAAAAGAAAAATAGTTTATGATGAATAAATAAAAATGTTGTATTTTTGCAAAGAAAAGTGATTGTTGAGAATGAGTGATATGAGGAATTTTGATAAATTGCAAACGCTTAAGTGTTTGGGCTGGATGGTGGTGATGATGATTACTGCCATTACATCTTGGTCACAAGTGGTCATGACACCTACCACTACTACGTGGTCGGGCGAGTACACAGTCTCGGGAGATGTCACAATTGATGGTAGTGGTAATCCTTCAGTGAGGCTTGAAGATGATACAACCATTAATCTCAATGAAGGTGCTACGTTTACTGTCAACGGACGTGTTGATCTTTATGGCGCAGGTGATACCTCTGGCAATCATTCCCTTACCATCACAGGCAGTGGAACTATGATTGTCAACTCCTCATCTGCATCAGGTTGCATTAGCGGTTTAGATTGTACGTTGATTATCAATGGCGGCAATGTTAATTTAAATTATACTGGTATTGAAGAAAACGTATATGCCGCTCCTGTTGATGTTGTCATCAGTGGAGGGAGTCTGTTTACAAACAAGAGGATTAATGGACTTCTTAATGATTTCATCATCGCCGATGGCAAGTATTATAAGGATGAAACGACAGGTAAGTGCTACATTGGTACTCTATCCTTAAAAGAAAAGGAAGAAATCATTGCTCATAGCTTTGTAGAGACCACAAAGGATGAATACAATAGCAACAACTGGCCACATGATGTAACAGCCTCTGTGGATAGTGGAATAGTTGAGATATGGGCATTTATCGGTACTGGTATCAATACAGATTTACCTGAAGGCTCGATAGCTGTTGCTCCTGATACAAAAGTGGAGTTGAGCATTGAACCGAAAATTGGTTATAAGGTTATGTCTGTTACGGTGAAGTGTACTGATAATACAATTATTGATGTTGCTTATAATGCTGACAGTGATGACTATAGTTTCACGATGCCAAAATCCGACGTAAAAGTGAACGTGACTACAGACGAAGCCAACTATCCGGAACTTCCACTTACTTGGAATGGAAATGTGGCTACTCATACTTTTGACATAAAATATGCTATCTATTCATTTACTCCTTCGCAGGATGGTTATTATGCCTTCGGTAACGATAAGCCAAGTGATGTTGATATTTATGTTTTTGATCAGACCTCGGACTTAAAATCCTCTTCAAATGGCTATGCGTTAGCTGCGGGTAAAACATATTATATTAATATTTATCCCCAAACGGAGAATGATTCTGGCACCTTTGTCCTAACAGTAACATATACACCTCCAACTGATTTTACTCTTACAGCTAATAAAGCTACCTTGAATGGTGTTCCAAAGTTTTGGGCAACGTTCTATCATCCTTCTTTTAGCTATCAGCTGCCAGACGGAGCTTTGGCACTTTATATGAAAAGCGATCATGCACTTTATTTGGTGGGTGATGATGGTAGCGTTATTCCTGCTAATACTCCAGTTATCATTATGAAGGAAATAGGTGGCGAGGCTGATTCGGTTAATGTTGAGCTGACAGCTTTACAAAACAACCCTGATATTACGGTGGATGACAACTATCTGCATGGTACGGCGTATAATACGGATGTTTCCACTTTATCTTTAGAAGATGATAAAAATGTGTACGTGATGAGTAAAGATGGAGATAGCGTTTGTTTTAAAGCTTATACAAATATAATCCCTGCATATAAGGCATATTATGTGGAAGAATAGGTTATAAAAAGATGAAAAAAACAAGATATTATCAAGTGGCAGATCATGTGTTCGTGGTAGATGCCGAAGAAAGACTTTTCGAACTGATGTACAATTACGAGCCTTTCAGTTGTGAGGCTGTGAACCAAGTGGCATTTTCGTTGTCCATCGGCGAAGGCGAGTCACTTGATTATGTTGAAGAAATCAGACAAGATGATGAAGGACAAGAGATTGTGTGCGGCCATACCTCGGAAGGCAATCCTGTATTTGCATTCTCTTTATTGCAGCTGGCTGCTGGTTGGCTGGTATGTAGAGCTGACTACTTTGAGGCTCAACTTTTCACTACCGGTTACGAACAGAAGTTTGCCGTAGACAATGCTTTAATGGTTTTGTTTGCTTTGGCAACAGCCAGGCAGAATACAGCTTTGTTCCATGCTTCGACTGTGATGAAAGATGGCATAAGCTATCTGTTTCTTGGACAGAGCGGTACTGGCAAGAGTACGCATTCGGCATTATGGCTACGATATATTGATGGAACTGAATTGGTTAACGATGACAATCCTGTGGTGAGAATTACACCTGAAGGCAAAGCTATTGTCTATGGTTCACCTTGGAGCGGCAAGACTCCTTGTTATCGGAATGTGAGTTACCCTATCGGTGGTATGGTACAATTGAGCCAGGCACCTTATAATAGCATCAGGCGTCTGGGTGGTGTTGAGGCGTATGTGTTTTTGATGTTAAGCATTAGCGGAAAACGGTGGGACAAAGGCATTGCCGACGGATTACACCAAACAGAGAATTGGTTGGCAACGCATGTGCCTACATGGTTTTTGGAATGCTTACCCAATGAGGAAGCTGCAAAATTATGCAGATTGACAATTGAGCATGGATGACATAGTTATAATACAGGAAGCTATCAAGTTGGTAGAGGAGGGCGTGAGTGTGACGCTACCTGTTCGAGGTAATAGTATGCTGCCCTTTATCATTGGCGATCAGGAAAGCGTAGTGCTGCAAAAGCCGGAACAGCCTAAAGTGGGTGATGTGGTGTTGGCATGGGTGGATGGCTATCGCTATGTGATTCATCGCATAATCCGTGTGGAAGGTGAAAAGATAACGTTGATGGGAGATGGTAACCTTGTGTACGGCGAGCATTGTACCATAGACGAAGTGAAGGCTATGGTGACACATGTGGTAACAGCTGACGGGCATACCTATTATTTGTATGGCTGGTGGCGGCGATGTGCTGTAAAGATTTGGTGGTTATTGAAACCTTTTAGAAAGTATTTATTAGCAATATATAGACGATTATGAAACTGAAAAAAGGATTTGTTTTGCGCGAAGTGTGCGGAGAACAGGTAATTATGGGTGAAGGCCTCGGTGCCATAAACTTTGGACGTTTGTTATGCCTCAATGAAACATCAGCTTGGCTGTGGAAACAAGCTTCTGAGATGGGAGAGTTTACCATCGACTCTTTGACCGACAGGCTGACAGAGGAATATGATGTGTCGGTAGCAGAAGCAAAGGCAGATGTGGAGGGTATTGTTTCCGAGTGGCAGCAAGTGGGAGTGGTGGATTTATAACCTTTGACATACTAAGTTCTACACCGTATGCTTTACGGCAAAAAAAATGACAAAAAGTTAGGATGTAATAAAATAAAGTTGTATCTTTGCGCTAATTTAGATAAATAGGTAAAAATTTAAAGTAAAGATAATATGAAGAAAGAAATCAAATTCAGTCTCGTTTATCGTGACATGTTTCAGTCATCGGGTAAGTTCCAGCCGCGTGTTGACCAGTTGGTTCGCATTGCCCCAGTCATCATCGATATGGGTTGCTTCGATCGTGTGGAGACCAATGGTGGTGCTTTCGAACAGGTGAACTTGATGTATGGCGAAAACCCCAATACGGCTGTACGCGCGTTTACAAAACCTTTTAACGAGGTAGGTATCAAGACTCACATGCTCGATCGTGGTTTGAATGCTTTGCGTATGTACCCTTGTCCAGTGGATGTGCGCAAGCTGATGTACAAGGTAAAGCATGCTCAAGGTGTTGACATAACCCGTATTTTTGATGGCTTGAACGATGCCAACAATATCATTCCTTCTATTAAATATGCGAAAGAAGGCGGTATGACCCCACAGGCTACATTGTGTATCACTTACTCTCCTGTTCATACCGTAGAATATTATACTAAACTGGCTGATAAGTTGATCGAGGCTGGTGCAGAAGAAATCTGCTTAAAGGATATGGCAGGTATCGGTCGTCCATGGTCGCTGGGGCAGTTGACAAAGAACATCAAAGAACGTCATCCTGAGATCATTATTCAGTATCACGGCCACAGTGGTCCTGGTCTCTCTGTAGCTTCTATGTTAGAGGTGGCTGAGGCTGGTGCTGATGTACTGGACGTAGCTATTGAGCCACTGTCTTGGGGTAAGGTTCATCCAGATGTAATCACCATTCAGGCGATGCTAAAAGATGCCGGCTTCCAGGTGAAGGATATTAACATGAAGGCTTATATGGAGGCTCGCGCTTTGACACAAGAATTCATCGAAGACTTCTTGGGCTATTTCATGGATCCTACAAACAAGCATATGTCATCACTGCTTTTGAAGTGTGGTCTGCCAGGTGGTATGATGGGTTCTATGATGGCTGATATGAAAGGTATGATGCCTGTAATCAATATGTCGCTGAAGGCTCAAGGTAAACCTGAGATGACTCTTGATGAAGTGGTAGTCCGTCTGTTCGACGAGGTAGAATATGTATGGCCAAAGGTTGGCTATCCTCCATTGGTGACTCCTTTCAGCCAGTATGTGAAGAACATTGCGCTGATGAACATCTTGGCAGAGGCTCAGGGCAAGCCACGTTACAGTCTGCTTACTGACAAGAGCATCTGGGGTATGATTCTCGGCAAGAGTGGTCAGTTGCCTGGTGAGGTGGCTCCAGAAATCAAGGAGCTTGCTAAAGAGCAAGGTTTGGAATTCTTTACTGGCGACGTACAGTCACTCTATCCTGACAATATGGATGTCTTCCGCAAGGAGATGGAAGAGAATGGCTGGGAGACTGGTCCTGACGATGAAGAATTGTTTGAGTTTGCTATGCATCCAGAACAGTATCGTCCTTTCAAGAGTGGTGTGGCTAAGCAGCGTTTCGAGGCTGACGTTCAGAAAGCAAAGGATGCTAGGATGGCTAAGTTAGGCTTCAAGCCAGAGGATATCCTGAAGATGAAGCGTGCGAAAGCTGAACCTATCACAGCTTCTGTCAATGGCCAGATTTTCTGGGAGATTGACGTAGTGAATGCTTCAATGGCTCCCGCTATTGGTACGAACTACAAAGAAGGTGACCACTTCTGCTATATCACTACTTTGTGGGGTGAGCAGGCTGAAGTGAAATCTAACTTCACTGGAAAGATCATTGAAGTGTGCGCACAGCAGGGTGCTACCGTAAATAAGGGCGATGTGCTGGCATACATTGAGAGAGCTCAAGATTGACAATTAGCAAATTAATATTTACAGTAAGCCTCATTGCCTTTGGTTGTGGGGCTTACTTTTTTTGTGGTGTTATGTAAACGAAGGTCACATTTGTGGCAGTATTTTATCTAAAAGATAAAGAAACGAGGTTATTGTGGAAAATAAAACGCAATAACTTCGTTTTTTTGTCAAATATTCGTTAATTTTGCAAAGATTATCGGAAACTAATTATTTATATAATCGCATGGCAAATGTAATTAAATTACGCAAAGGCCTCGACATCAACCTGAAAGGTAAACCGGCCCAAGAAGTAATTACAGTACCAGCATCGGATGCATACTCTCTTGTACCCGATGATTTTACTGGAGTTACTCCCAAGGTGGTGGTGAAAGAGCAGGCTCGTGTCTTGGCAGGGGAGCCCTTGTTTATCGACAAGAATCATCCCGAAGTGAAATTTGTTTCGCCAGTAAGTGGCGTTGTTGCAAGCGTTGAGCGAGGTGCCCGTCGTAAGGTGATGAACATCATTGTGACTCCAGACAAGGAGCTGCAGTATGCTGATTTCGGCAAGAAGAATGTAGCTGCCCTCAAAGCTGAGGACGTGAAGGCTGAGTTGCTGGAAGCAGGTCTGTTTGCTTTCTTCCGTCAGCGTCCTTATGATGTGATTGCCAATCCAGACGATGCACCACGAGCTATTTTCGTGTCTGCTTTTGACAGCGCTCCTTTGGCTCCAGACTTTGAGCTGCAGTTGAAAGGGGAGGAAGACAACTTCCAGACAGGTCTCGATGCTTTGGCAAAGATAGCTAAGACTTACTTAGGCGTAAGTGTAAAACAGAAAGCTGCTGCGCTGACGCAGGCTAAAGGTGTAACCATCTCCGTATTCGATGGTCCTCATCCTGCAGGAAACGTAGGTGTGCAAATTAACCATGTGGCTCCTGTAAATAAGGGAGAGGTGGTTTGGACAATCGGTGCAGAAGCTGTGATTTTTATCGGTCGTCTGTTCAATACAGGTAAGGTAGATCTGACACGTACCGTAGCGCTGACGGGTTCTGAGTTTGTAAAGCCTTGCTATGTAAAGATGCTGCTGGGCGCGAAGCTTGACAACATTTTTAAGGGTCATGTTACTACAGACAAGACCTTGCGCTACATCAGTGGCAATGTGCTGACTGGTAAGCAGGTGAGTGCTGAAGGTGGCTACCTGGGCGCTTTCCATAGTCAACTCACCGTCATTCCAGAAGGTAATGACGTGCATGAGATATTTGGCTGGATTATGCCTCGTATCAATGACTTCAGTACCAGCCGTTCTTATTTCAGCTGGCTACAAGGAAAGAAAGAGTATGTGATGGATGCACGCATCAAGGGTGGTGAACGTCACATGATTATGTCAGGCGAATACGACAGTGTTTTGCCAATGGACATCTATCCTGAGTACTTGGTGAAAGCTATCATCGCTGGCGACATCGACAAGATGGAGGCGTTGGGCATCTATGAGGTAGCTCCAGAAGACTTTGCTCTCTGTGAGTTCGTATGTTCTTCTAAGGTTGAGGTGCAACGTATCGTTCGTGAGGGACTCGATGCACTTCGTGCTGAAATGGCGTAATTAATAACTCAAAAACTCAAAAAATAAAAATGAGCGCGTTAAGAAATTATCTGGATAAGATAAAGCCGAACTTCGAGGAAGGCGGCAAATTACACGCATTTCGCTCTGTGTTTGACGGCTTCGAGACATTCCTGTATGTGCCGGCAACCACATCGAAATCCGGAACGCATATCCATGATGCCATTGACAGCAAACGAATCATGTCATTGGTGGTGATTGCCTTGATTCCGGCCATGTTGTTCGGTATGTACAATGTGGGCTATCAGCATTTCCATGCTACAGGTGCAGAGGGTGACTTCTGGGCTATGTTCTTCTATGGTTTCCTGGCAGTACTGCCTAAAATCATAGTTTCTTATGTTGTAGGTCTTGGCATTGAGTTCACTGTGGCACAGTGGAAGAATGAGGAGATACAGGAAGGTTTCCTGGTATCTGGTATCTTGATCCCGCTGATTGTGCCAATTGAATGTCCGCTTTGGATACTGGCCATTGCAACTGCTTTTGCTGTTATTTTCGCAAAAGAAGTGTTTGGCGGTACGGGTATGAATGTATTCAACGTAGCGTTGATTACCCGTGCATTCCTGTTCTTCGCTTATCCTACCAAGATGTCTGGCGACACTGTTTGGGTGTCTGGTGACAGCATCTTAGGTTTGGGTAAGACTGTGGATGGCCTCACGGTGGCTACTCCATTAGGTCAAGCAGCAACAGGTTTGGATGTCACTTATGAGTTCTCTGATATGGTGACAGGTTTCATTCCTGGCTCAATTGGTGAGACCAGCGTTATTGCTATCGCCATTGGTGCAGTGATTCTGTTGTGGACAGGCGTTGCCAGCTGGAAAACCATGCTGAGCGTGTTTGTGGGTGGTGGCTTGATGGCATGGGTATTCAATATAGCAGGCATGGACAATAATATGGTGGCTAACCTACCTTGGTACGAACATTTGGTATTGGGTGGCTTCTGCTTCGGTGCCGTATTTATGGCTACTGATCCGGTAACCTCAGCCCGCACTGAATGTGGCAAGTATATTTATGGCTTCCTCATTGGTGTTGTGGCAATTGTTATCCGTGTATTGAACCCTGGTTATCCAGAAGGCATGATGCTTGCCATCCTGTTGATGAATATCTTCGCTCCGCTGATTGACTACTATGTGGTTCAGAGCAATATCAGCAAGCGCGAGAAACGAGTTGCTAAAGTCTAACAATTAATACCGTTTAAGAAAATGAATACCAATAGTAACAGTTATACTATCATTTATGCTGCGGTAATGGTTGTTATTGTAGCATTTCTGCTGTCGTTTGTTCACTCTGCATTCAGCAGCCGTCAGGAGGCTAATGTTGAGTTGGACACCAAGAAGCAGATTCTGTATGCGCTGAACGTGCGCGAGTCTGCTGACGCTGCGGCCGACTATGATAAGTACATCAAGGCTGACAAGTTGTTCCAAAATGGACAGCTTTCTGATTATTCAGGCAAGTTTGTGACCAGCTTCGAGAATGATTATAAGAAGAACGGTCAGCTGCATGTGTTCGAGGCTGAGATAGACGGTCAGAAGAAGTATGTGTTCCCTGTGTTTGGCGCAGGTCTGTGGGGCGCTATATGGGGTTATGTGGCACTGAACGAAGATAAGGACACCGTGTATGGTACTTATTTCTCTCATGCCAGTGAAACTCCGGGCTTGGGTGCTGAGATTCAGAGCTATGCTGCTTTCCAGCAGCAGTTTGAGGGCAAGAAAGTGCTGAAAGGCAGCGATGTTGCCCTGGAGGTTGTTAAGAGTGGTCAGGCAAAGGGTGACATTAACAAGGTGGATGGCATCTCTGGTGGTACCATGACCTCTAATGGCGTTGATGCCATGCTGAAGGACTGCTTGAACAATTACAAGGCTTTTTTAACCAATAAATAAGAGGAGGAAAGAATATGTCAGCATTATTTTCAGCAAAGAATAAAGAAGTGTTCATGACTCCTCTTGGCTTGAACAACCCTGTTACCATACAGGTGCTGGGTATCTGTTCAGCTTTGGCCGTGTCCAGCAAGTTGGAGCCTGCCATTGTGATGGGTTTGGCTGTGACAGTTATCACAGCTTTTGCCAATGTGGTGATTTCTCTGCTCCGTAAGACAGTTCCCAATCGTATCCGCATCATCGTTCAGTTGGTGGTGGTTGCGAGCTTGGTGACTATCGTGAGTGAGATTCTGAAAGCGTTTGCTTACGATGTGAGCGTTCAGCTGTCAGTGTATGTGGGTCTGATCATTACCAATTGTATCTTGATGGGTCGTCTGGAGGCATTTGCTATGCAGAACGGTCCTTGGGAGTCGTTCCTCGACGGCGTTGGTAACGGTCTGGGTTATGCTAAGATTCTGGTGATTGTAGCTGTGTTCCGTGAGATCCTCGGCTCAGGCACCCTTCTTGGCTTCAACCTGTTGAACTATGATTGGATTAAGGATTTGGGTTACATCAACAACGGTCTGATGGTAATGTCACCGATGGCACTGATTATCGTGGCTTGCATCATCTGGTACCAGCGTGCCCACCATAAGGAATTGCAAGAAAAGTAAAAATTGAAAGAGTATGGAACATTTCTTTAGCTTAATCGTCCGCTCTATTTTCGTGGACAATATGATATTTGCATTCTTCCTGGGTATGTGCTCTTACCTGGCCGTATCAAAGAATGTAAAGACTGCTTTGGGCTTGGGTGCTGCTGTTACCTTCGTGCTGCTTGTTACCCTGCCTGTGAACTACCTGCTTCAAACTTACGTGTTGTCAGAAGGTGCTTTGATACCAGGTGTTGACCTGAGTTTTCTCTGTCTCATCCTTTTCATTGCCGTGATTGCAGCTATCGTACAGATAGTGGAGATGGTAGTGGAACGTTTCAGCCCTTCGCTTTACAATGCGCTGGGTATCTTCCTGCCGCTGATTGCTGTGAACTGTGCCATCATGGGTGCTTCTCTGTTCATGCAGCAGCGTATAGGTTTGAACCCCAGTGACCCTAAGTATATCGGTGGTGTGGTTGACGCACTGGGTTATGCCCTGGGTTCTGGTATTGGTTGGCTGCTCGCTATCGTTGGCTTGGCTGCCATTCGTGAAAAGATGGCTTACTCTGATGTACCTGCTCCTCTCAAGGGACTGGGCATCACGTTCATCGTGGTAGGCTTGATGGCTATGGGCTTTATGTGCTTCTCTGGTTTGAAACTCTAAAAAGGAAAGGAATATACAATGAATATGAATTTAATATTAGCGAGCATTGGGGTATTCCTTGTAGTCATCCTGCTGCTTGTCATTATCCTGCTGGTGGCCAAGTATTACTTGGTACCTTCAGGCAATGTGAAGATTACTATCAATGGTGGCGATAAGGTGCTCGATGTGGAGTCGGGCAGCACTTTGCTCAATACATTGGTGACTAACGATGTTCACCTCCCTTCTGCCTGCGGTGGTAAGGGCTCTTGCGGACAGTGCAAGGTACAGGTGCTCGAAGGTGGCGGTGAGATACTGCCTTCTGAGACCTCACACTTCACCCGTAAGCAGCAGCAAGACCACTGGCGTCTGGGCTGCCAGGTTAAGGTGAAGAACGACCTGTCTATTAAGATTCCTGAAAGCATTTTGGGCGTTAAGGAATATGAGTGTACTGTGGTATCCAACAAGAACGTGGCTTCGTTCATCAAGGAGTTCATCGTACAGCTGCCTCCTGGTGAGCACATGGACTTCATTCCTGGTTCATACGCACAGATTCAGATTCCTACGTATGACATGGACTATGATAAAGACATCGACAAGGAGTCTTTGGGTGAGTACCTGCCTGCATGGGAAAAGTTCGGTCTGTTTACCTTGAAGTGCAAGAACGATACGCCAACCATCCGTGCTTACTCTATGGCTAACTATCCTGCTGAGGGTGACCGCTTCATGCTGACAGTGCGTATTGCTACGCCTCCGTTTAAGCCAAAACCACAGGTGGGCTTCATGGACGTTAGTCCTGGTATCGCTTCTTCTTACATCTTCAGCCTCAAGCCAGGCGACAAGGTGAAGATGAGTGGCCCTTACGGTGAGTTCCATCCTATCTTCGACTCTAAGCGTGAGATGATCTGGGTTGGTGGTGGCGCCGGTATGGCTCCGTTGCGTGCACAGATTATGCACATGTGCAAGACATTGAATACACGTGACCGTGAGATGCACTACTTCTATGGCGCACGTGCTTTGAACGAGGTGTTCTATCTGGATGACTTCCTCGGATTGGAGAAGGACTTCCCGAACTTCCACTTCCACTTGGCACTCGACCGTCCGGATCCAGCTGCCGATGCTGCAGGAGCGAAATATACCGCTGGCTTCGTTCATCAGGTAATGTTCAACGACTACCTGAAGGATCACGAGGCTCCAGAAGATATCGAATACTACATGTGCGGTCCTGGCCCGATGTCAAAGGCTGTAGAAGGTCTGCTCTACGATCTGGGCGTTCCTGCTCAGAACTTGATGTTCGATAACTTTGCTTAAAGCGAAAGTGTATTAATATGAATAGGGATGTGCCCAAAAGCACATCCCTATTTTATTATTGCTATTAGTGGTGGTAGCGTTGCCCATCTCTCTTTCGAAAGCTTCCTATTCCTCTTTTGAATATCTCCTATCACCCGTCGCAGTATCTCCTATGGGGGTATAGGAGATATTCCGTTCATGCAAAGGAGATATTGCGACGACCCATAGCAAAGCCTCCGACGAGTGATAGGAGGCATTCCTTTGATTATTGCCCAAATTCCCATAGGTTTTTGTCTCCTAACCCTATGGTTTGGCACTGCTTAACCTAAGGGTTGTGACATGCTAACCTATACATTAGTAATGTCTCGACCTACACATTAGTATGATGTAGGGCTTCAATATACTAATGTCTCGGCCTACAACATACTATGTTGTAAATACACCGTAGTTAAGCTTGCTATAAATCACATGATGCTATAACGCAGCAACACCCACATTCATTCATTTGATGCGGAA
This sequence comes from Bacteroidaceae bacterium, assembly GCA_017649485.1. Taxonomy (GTDB): domain Bacteria; phylum Bacteroidota; class Bacteroidia; order Bacteroidales; family Bacteroidaceae; genus Bacteroides. The sequence continues at coordinate 21,945 of JAGCGS010000029.1, forward strand.
AGCCCTGAACGAATGAGGAGGGATTGTCACCTTCACAACAGTCTCCTGACGGTTCTCCCTCGGGTGTCCGTTTACAGGCGTGAAGTTGCGCTTCTCGCCGTTGATATTCTCCCCTGAGGCGATGTCAGAAAGCCCATTGCCCTTGTCAAGCACAAATGACACCTCAACAGGTGTATCATGGAATGAGTGAACGGCAAAGGTACCGTTGTCATAGTTGAAGAACGCCACCTGCGACGGACCCTCCATATAAACGCCCAAGTCACGAGAGGCAGTCTTTCGAATCAAGTTCAGTGCCTGATCAGGCAAAGCATACAAGTGACTGTGATTGTCGGGAATCACCCACACATAGATGTTACCTTCAGAGAATACGCTGTGGTGCAACAATGGCCATCCGTTGCCATAATCCAGCGTAGAAATCATCTCCCACGAATCGTTGGTGAAGTAAGTAAATACAGGAATGGTCATCGGCACCTCCGTCTTGAGGGCAGGCCCACGATTGCCAAAAGGACCAGCCGTCACCACCGTGTCGATAGTAGCCTTGCGGCCAGTAGCCTGCATCTCGAAGATACCCTTGATGCCCTTGTCCTGCATTGCCGCATAGAAGCCCGAAGTCACCACAATGTCGCCCCCTTTCTTCAGGTGCGCCTTCATCTTGGCAATGATGTTGGGGTCGGCAGCAGCAGCCTCAGTCAGCAACACCATGTTACCCTCAGCAGGGAACTCAGGCACAATCTCAACAGGCACACCTGCCATACCCATATAGTTGTGCAGAAACTCCTCACCCTCAGCATTGTAAGGCTTGTAGGCAGGAATGCTCTTTGGCTGTCCCAATGCCCCTAACACAGCATCAATCTTCTGGTAAGCATATTCCGCCACACGCCCCCAGGTAGGTTCGCTCACACCACGCTTGGCCGATTCAGCACGCAGGTCGTCCAGGTCAAGTGTCGGCCCATATTGTGCCCACGGGCGATCCACAGTGCGGAACGGACGCGCCATGCTAGAATAGTTGAACAGCGTTATTTCAGGCGTCTTGGCAAAGAGTGTCAGCCAGAGCTGTTCAGCAAAGAGATCAGGGTAGGAGGCCCCGCCCGTATCCACCCATCCGCCTAAGTTGTGTTGCGGACGGATATTCTCGAAATAACGGATAATGCCATAGCTCTCATACGCCTGCAAGTGCTGTTCGCTGGTGTGGTCACGCGTCTCGGTGCCCGTATATACGCCATCGAAGGTATAAGGACCGCGAGCCAGGTCGAAGCCCAGGCCATAGAAATGGTCATACCAGTTAGGATATTTCACAATCACCTTGCAGTTAGGGTTCACCTTGTGAGCAGGCCCCACGATGTAGTCACGAGCCACACGCTCCAGCAGGTCAGAGCGGAAGTCGCCCCACGACCTGTCCCCCTTCGCCTCAATGCACAAGTCATCCTTGCAGTTGGTGAAATAATAGTCATCCAGCACTATCTCGTCAAAGCGCGCCGCCGTACGCTCAATCACATCCTTGATGATGGCCAGATGCTCAGGGTTGCTGTAGCAGAAGCTCTCCCAACGCTGGCGCACGCCCCCACGCCAGTTGTAGGTGATGCCACCAGAGATTTGAATACCTTTTGAGCGGAAGAACTTGATGGCAGCGTCTAACGCCTTGTCGTCCGAGTACGTCATATCACGAAACGTCTCGATATACACCTTGTCCAGTTTCAGGTTTTTGGAGAATTCGTTCCACGACTTTTCCCAGTTCTCCACTGTGCCTATGCGGTTCACGTCCCCCGCCATGATGTAGGCAGTAGCCCTGAAGTTGTTGTATTGTCCAGCCAGCACACCCAATGAAAGGAGCAAGGCCGTTACTAACAGAAAAAGTTTTTTCATATTAATGTGTTATTTAAGGTTGATTTATCTTTCATGCGTTAACCACCAGTCTATCAGCTTGCGGGCGATGCTCATTTTCTGGGGGATGTGGGGAAGGTTATCCTTGCGATAGAAAGCGCCGGCACTCAGTTCATCTTCTTGCAGCTTGATGGTGCCGCTGTCATATTCTGCAGTAAAGCCCACCATCAGTCCGCTGGGATAGGGCCATGTCTGGCTGCCAAAGTAGCGCAGGTTCTTGATGGTAAGCCCCGTTTCCTCCATCACCTCACGATGCACGCATTGCTCCAGACTTTCGCCAGCTTCCAAAAAACCAGCTACCAGTCCATAGTAGTTGCGTTTGAAGGCTCGGTTGTGTACCAGCAGAATTTCATCGCCCTTTTGAATCAATACGATGATGGCAGTGGCGATAGGAGGATACATTTCCAGCCCGCACTTGGGGCATTTCTTCATGATGGGCGTTTCCTGTACGGTAGGCACACCACAGGTGGGGCAGTAGCGACTGTGATTGTCCCAATAAAGTATTTGAGAAGCCTTGCCACCACATAGATAGTCCTCAAAGGGAATGTAGTTGAAGGAATCCCTCAACCCAATTAGCTTCCTTTGACCGTTGACCGTTGACCATTGACCATTGACCATTGACCGTTGACCGTTGACCGTTGACGATTGACCGTTGGTGATTGACTGTTGAATGTCAATGTCTTCTATCTCAAATGTCTTCACCTTAGTGCCATTATTCATGGTCACCTCATGCACCTTATGCCCCTCTGGTACAGCCACTGGAGGTTCTTCGCTTTCAGGTACCCTCAGATTGCCATCTTGTTCCTCCAACAGCAACTGCCCATTATGGAATATAAACCATTTCATCTGCTGATTCTACGTTTGTTCAAGGCAGCCCAGTAGCGCTGCGCATTGTTCAGGTGCTCACGATAGGTGGCGGCAAAGTTGTGTGTGCCTGAGAAATCCTCCTTGGCGCACATATAGAGGTAATTATGATGTGCATAGTTTAACACTGCATCCAGTCCCACCACTGATGGAATACGTATTGGACCAGGGGGTAAGCCCTTGTGCAGATAGGTGTTGTAGGGTGACTCAACATTCAGATCAGAGTTGAGGATGCGACGGATGCCAAACTCCTGCAGGGCAAACTTGATGGTAGGGTCGGCCTGTAGCGGCATACCTATGCGCAGTCGGTTGTAGTACAAGCCTGCCACCGAAGGTTTTTCACCATTGTTGTTGGTCTCTTCCTCTACTATAGAAGCCAGTGTTGCTACCTCGTTTTCTGTCAGTCCCATCTCTTTCGCCTTTGCTGTGCGATTAGTGTTCCAGAACCGTTTGTGCTCGGTCTGCATTCGCTCAAAAAACTCATCCACCGATATGTCCCAATACATCTCGTAGGTCTCGGGAATAAACAGGGCAGGCATGGTTTCCTTCGTATAACCCATCTTTACCTGAAAAGCCGAGTCGTACATCAGTGTAGCAATCTCCACCGAGTCAATCATCAGTTGGTGACCCACCTGTCCGGCTAAGCGTTTCATGGTACGGGCACTGTTGATGGTAATGTTCATGGGTGTCTGGTAGCCTCGCCAGATGCGGCTGAACACATGATAGACACTCTCGCCATTGCGAATCTCATAACGTCCTGTACGGATGCTTTCAGGATAATGGCGATAGTCGCTCATCCACTTAAACCCGTGGAAGTTCTTCACATTGCCTACCTGCTGCACCTTCACATACACAGAGTCGGCTGTGTCGTCACGGTCAATATAGACGTATGCTGTTTGCTGTGGGAAGAACTGCGGTGCCATGAAGTAGTAATAAGCCGCACCGCCGATGGCACAAGCCATCAGTACCAAGGCGACAAATACGCCGAGAAGGATGTGTATAGTGCGTTTCTTCATTGCGAGTATTGAGCCACTTGCCAGACTTGAACTGGCGACCTACGCGTTACGAATGCGTTGCTCTACCGACTGAGCTAAAGTGGCGATGCATGAGCTTCTATCGCTTTTGCGACTGCAAAGGTACTGCTTTATTTGGAATGACAAAAAGAATTCCTCCTTTTTTTGCGAAAAAAGCTCATGCTCTTATTTATTTTATAATGCTATTAATACGGCTCTGATAGAACTGACGGAAATCACTCCATTTATAATAGGGGAACATGTCTGTTGGTACAGGCAATTTGGCCTCGTCGCCATTCAGTAAGCACTTTACCAGAACATCATCAGCTCCCTTCTTGCCACGATAGAACACCAGCTGAATGTTAGAAGCCTTGCAGGTTTCCCAGTTCTGGTAGATATTCTTCACCTCATACGGATCTTCAGGATCAAGGTCGGCACCGTTAATGCCCATCAATACTGTCAGTGGACCGATGCAGGTGTCATGCCCAAAGCGCAGGTCAGAGATATGGTCACTGCTGCCATTGATGGCGGCGTCTGCTTTCTTCAAAATATCTTCCAAGATAGGTATCATGTTATACTGTCCAGCAAATACCCATGAGTACGAACCTAAGTTCGACTGTTCCCAACGATCCACAATCTCCTGGTCGCTAATGATATTACCCATCATGCCCACATGATTAATACTGGGTAACGAGGTATAGAGATTGATAAGGTTATTGCCCAGCGTTTCAGGTCTGCCAGGTAAACCCTCAGTGCTGGTGAACACACGCTGGACAATCTTCTCAGGCAGAGAGTTGTCGCTTTGGAACTTGTCTCGGTTGCTCTCATATCGAGGCCTGTCAGGTCTGGGGAAGTTATGTTTCACAGGATTCTGTCCGTCAGTAGGCACCACACCATCCAAAGTAAAGCGCGATGACTGCTCACGTATTTCGATTTCTGGGTTGCATTGTACTAACTCTTGGCAGAATGCCGCCATGCTGATGACACATCGGCCAGATAATGATGAAATGGCCAGTACTTTGCCGCCTTTCTTGAATACCTGCGGGAAGTTGTTGTACATCGTTCGGGCTATAAACTGGTGCTGATCCCATCCTAATTGTGTCAGCTCACTCACACCGGTCATCAGCTCTTGCTTGGCTGTCATGAACTTGCCATAGAAAGCCTCGCCCTCTTGAGTTAGCTGGTGCCTGTTATGGGCAGTGGTCAGTAAGGTATCCAGATCCTTGTAAAGTTGGTCACTCCAATAGTAGCGGGAACCATGACGGGCATAATGACTGATATAAAAAGGCTTGTAGCCTTTGGGTGCCTTCGTCAACTTACTTACTTTCTGCTCATAAGGATAATCGTTTCCGTATGCTTTCCACGGGTCAGCCTTCAATTGGTCGAAAGCATCATTGCCTTGTGCCCATGAAGCCAAGGCAAAGATTGCCATAAAGAGAGTAATGAGATGTCTTTTCATATCGCTTTTTTATTAATTATTGTGTGCAAATATAGAAAGATTTCCAAACAAATGTGCTATTTTTGCAGGAAATTATCAGTATGATTGTATGATAGAGCTAACATTTCATAGGGAAAGTGTTTGCATGGGTGATGATGCTGGTAACGGAATCCAGCATATAATGATGCCAGATGATGCAGTACTTGAAGACTTGATTCATGTGATTCTTCATGGAGGCTGTGGCAATGAGTGGCCAATCCCATATACGGGTGGTCATGCTATGTGGGCGTTAAAGTCAAATATAGGCATATTGGCTTATTTGTGCGATGATGCTGAATTGGTTCTTTATGCCGAGATAGACAGAAAGACTCCTCTGAAAGGTCTTGGATTGGTGAGTACTTTTGGAGCTCGCATAGAAGAAAAAGACTTTTTTGATGTGGCTGATTATGATGATATTGATGATTTGATCCGTTTAAGAATAGCATTTCTTACGGAAGACTCTGGCACTCTGACACAATCTCAGCAGATAAGTATTGAACGGCAGTTATCACCCTATTTTGAGCGTAATCTGGGCAATAGGCTGGTGGCTTTCGTGGCGAAAGACAAGGGTAAGATTGTGTCAGTAGCCTATCTGCTTATCATCGAGATGCCCGCCAATTTGAGACTTCCAAGCGGACTGTTTGGAGAAGTTTTGAACGTTTATACTGAAAGAGAATATCGTGGCAAGGGATTGTGTACTAAATTGCTGAAGAATCTTTTGGAATACGCTAAGGCTAAAGGTTTGGGCTGTGTTGACTTAAGTGCAACAGATAAAGGTTATCCCATTTATAAAAGATTAGGTTTTGTTGACAAAATCTCTAAATATAGAGACATGAGAATTAATATAAACGAAAGGTAAAGATATAATGGCAAGCAATAAAGAATTTGTTCAATACATAGTAGACCAGTGTGCAGGTGCAGGAGAAATAACTGCCAAGAAGATGTTCGGGGATTATGGCATTTATTGTAATGGCAAAATCTTTGGCTTGATCTGCGATGATAGATTCTATGTAAAGCCCACCGAGGCAGGTCTGGCATTATTGAAAACTATAGACCTGCGTCCACCTTACGAGGGAGCAAAAGATTATTATTATATAGACGATGTAGATGATCATGATTATCTTTCTCGTTTAGTACGTGCAACATACAAAGAACTACTTGAACCAAAACCGAAGAAGGGAGGGAAACAAAAATGACACAAATACTGACCTTAGCCATCATTTACCTTACTGTCATCAATGTGATAACGTTCTTTGTATATGGCATCGATAAGTTTAAGGCCAAACGTGCCAAATGGAGAATACCAGAAGCCTCATTACTCCTATTGGCTTTTATTGGTGGCAGCATAGGTGCTTGGTTAGGTATGAATGTTTGGCATCACAAGACCTTGCACAAGAAGTTTAAGTATGGCATTCCCTTAATTTTGTTAGTCCATATTGCTGTAGCTGTTTTCTTGTATTGGAAAGTCTGTTTCAATTGATTTCTGTTCACTGGCGATAAAACGATGAGTTTTTTTGTTTTATTTTTTTGTCTATTTGATAGAATTGTTCTACTTTTGCCGTCGAATAGTTTTTATTGATACAAAATTTTTGACAAAATGAAAATTTACACATGCAAATGGAGAGTGCTGGCAGTGATGATATCACTCACAACAAGTCTGTCAGTAATGTCCCAGCAAAGCCAAGGTGAGCCCGATTGGATGGCAGATCTTACCTCACGTATTACCTTAAATGGTTATGCCCAGGGTGGCTGGAGTTATCAAAACCCGAATGGCAAAGACCAAAACGCTTTTAACCTAAAGCGAACCCTACTTTGGGCAAAGGCAAGAATCACTGATAGATGGTCATTTCTGTTCATGCACGACTTTTCAAGTGTGGTTCAGGAGTTCTATACTGACTTCCGGGTAACAAAAGGTAATGAGATGACGGTGCGTTTAGGCCAGTTCAAGCATTCTTACTCCATGGAGAATCCTCTGTCACCTACGCAGTTGGAGTTGATTGATGTCTATTCCCAAGCTGTATTATATCTTGCAGGTGAAGGTCCCGACCCCTTACAAGGTGTAAACTATGGTCGCGATATGGGTATAGAAATATATGGTGACTTGGCGGAAGGCTTGCTCCATTACGAACTCGCTTTGATGAGCGGACAAGGCATAAATCGCAAAGATCAGAATAATCAGAAGGACTTTATAGCTAAGCTGGAACTTCGTCCTATCGATGGGCTACGTTTAGTAGCATCGGGATATCTGGGTACAGGAAATGCGGTAGGTACAGCCGCTTGGAATCCTGACATACAGATTGGTGACAACTACAAGCGTAATCGTTATAGTGTCGGTGCAGAGTATAAGACTCAAGCCTATACTGGCAGTAAATACAAGGAGGCACGTCCCGCTTCCATCCGTGCTGAATGGCTGGGAGGTGAAGATGGTAAGGTAGGCTCAAGAGGTGGGTACATCACCACCAGTATCCCTGTGGTGGATGCCCTCGATGTAGTGGCAAGTGCTGAAACTTATGATCGCAATACCAAGGTGGAAGGATGGGATCAGACCAACCTCACCATTGGACTGCAGTACTGGTTTTACAAGAAGTGCCGCATGCAACTGCAATACACTCGTTGCCTTTTAGGCGATCAATTAGGAAAAGATTATAATTGGCTTCAAGCTCAAGTTCAAGTAGCATTCTAAGATTATGGTAATAAAAGTTTTATTGACGATTGTTTTTTTGGCTGTTATGATAGGAGTGGGTATTTATACCCGCAAACAGGCCAGTAGTGTGGAAGGTTTCGTATTGGGTGGTCGTGCTGTAGGCCCATGGCTAACGGCATTTGCTTTCGGAACTAGTTATTTCTCAGCTGTGGTATTTGTAGGCTATGCTGGTCAGTTCGGATGGAAATATGGTTTGTCTTCGGCGTGGATAGGTATTGGCAATGCTGTGATAGGTTCTCTGTTGGCATGGCTATTGTTGGGACGACGTACCAAGCTGATGACGCAGCATATTGAGAGTAGAACCATGCCAGATTTCTTCGGTACCCGTTTTGCAGATCAAGGTTTGCGTGTGGCAGCGTCCATTATAGCTTTTGTCTTTCTCATCCCTTATACCGCTGGTGTATATAAAGGCATCTCGACACTCTTCGAGATGGGCTTCGGCATTCCATACGAATATTGTGTTATCATCATGGCTATCCTAACCGCTGTCTATGTTATTTTAGGTGGCTACAAGGCTACAGCCATGAATGATTTTATTCAAGGTATTATTATGCTCTTTGGCATTGTGGCTGTGATCATTGCTGTGATTGCCGCACAAGGTGGACTCACCGAAGCAGTATCCAAACTTTCCGTACTCCCAGCAGATGGTAGCACCGAGGCGGGTTCTGGTGGTTTCACTTCACTCTTTGGACCTGATCCTTGGGGACTTCTGGGTGTTGTAGTCCTTACTTCATTAGGTACGATGGGCTTACCTCAGATGGTTGGTAAGTTCTATTCCATTACTGACGAGAGTGCCATTAAACGTGGTACCATTATCTCCACAGTCTTCGCATTCATTGTGGCTGGAGGTTGTTATTTCTTAGGCGGATTCGGACGCCTTTACGACCCTGTGGTAGTGAACGGTAAAATCGCCTTTGACTCCATCGTACCTGCTATGCTCGTAACACTGCCTGATGCACTCATCGCTCTTGTGGTCCTATTAGTGCTTTCTGCTTCTATGTCAACATTAGCATCTTTGGTGCTTACTTCATCCAGTACTATGACACTTGACCTCATCTATCGTGACAAGAAATCTCTTCCAGGAGAGGTTGAAGAGGGTAGCATCGATGATATCGTGTCCGAGAAGATTGAACGTCGCAAAGTGGTGGTAATGCGTGTGTTAATCATGTTCTTTATCGCTATTTCTTTGTTGATAGCCCTCAATCCTCCTACCTTTATCGCCCAACTTATGGGTATCTCGTGGGGCGCTTTGGCTGGGGCTTTCTTAGCACCGTTTATGTTGGGCCTATACTCTCGTAGTGTTACTACTTCTTCTGTATGGGCTTGCTTCATTTGGGGTGTTGGTCTCACGGTAGTCAACATGCTTATTGGCAACCCTATCAACCCTATCAATTGCGGTGCTATAGCCATGGTAGGCGGTTTCCCTGTAGTTTGGATTGTGAGCCTTTTTACCAAGAAGCTGCCTAAGAACTTGGTGGATACGATCTTTGAGTGTTATGCTCACCCCAAACACGAGAGCGTATGAAGAAGATATTGTTCCTGCATGGTTTCTTTGCCAGTGGCCAATGTATTCCATCTTTGGCATTGCAGGAGGCATTAGCTGGCAAAGTTCATGTGTTGGCACCTGATTTGTCTATACATCCTCAGGAGTCTTTGGAACTCATTAAAAATATTATTAAACAGGAAAAACCAGATTTGCTGATAGGCAATAGTTGTGGTGCATTCTATGCCCAAATGGTGGCATCTATAACTGGACTGTCAGCCTTGTTAGGCAATCCGCATTTCAAAATGTCGAGTTTCCTAATGCAGCGGGTGGGGGAGCATCAGTTTAAATCGCCACGAAGGGATGGTAACCAGCAGTTTGTGATTGATGAGAATTTGATTGCTGAGTTTACTAAAATGGAAGCTGTTCAGTTCAAAAACTGCAATCCTTTGTTTAAGGATCGAGTCTGGGGGATATTTGGTGAACAGGATACCTTGGCACACTTTGAGCCACTGTTCTTGGAACATTACAGTCAGTCGTTCCACTTTCCGGGAGGGCATACACCCACAGCAGATGAGGTCAAAAACTGGTATGTGCCATTGGCAGAGAAAATGTTGAACATCTAAAATAAACAATTATGAAAAGTTTTGAAGCTAAACCGTGGATACTTCCACAACCAGTGCTGATTATCGGCACGTATGATAAAGATGGTAAGCCGAATGCTATGAATGCCGCGTGGGGCGGGCAATGGGATATGCGTGAAATCATGATTTCATTAGGCTCTCATGCTACTACTGATAACCTAGCTTTAAATCCAGAGTTTACAGTTGCTTTCGCTAATGTTGAGACAATGGTTGCTGCGGACTATGTAGGTATTGTAAGTGGTAGGAATGTGCCTGATAAGGTGGAAAAGACTGGGTGGACTATAGAAAAAGCTCCACATGTTAATGCTCCTGTATTCACAGATTTCCCATTGACCATGGAATGTCGTGTTGCCCAGAAAATTGATGAGACTGCGACAGGTTATTATATGGTTGCAGAAATTGTAAATGTTTTGTGCAAAGAGGAGTACTTGGCTGAAGATGGCTACCCCAATGTGGAGAAAATGGGATTGATTACTTTTGATCCCGTACACCATAATTATATACAACTCGGAAACAGTGTTGGTAATGCTTTCTCTATTGGCAAACAATTGAAATAGATCAGAATGACAATTCAAGAAGCTATTAAAGCCCGTCACAGTGTGAGGGCTTATAAAGAACAACCTTTATCAGCAGATGTTGTTAAGGTGCTTGAAGAGGAGATTGCATCTGTAAACCGTCAAGGTAATTTACATATTCAGATTATTCTTGACGAGCCAAAAGCTTTTCAATGACCGTTGGCAAAGTATGGAAAGTTCAGAGGGGTAGGCAATTATCTGGTTATGGCAGGTAAGATGGCTGATGACTTAGATGAACGTATCGGCTACTATGGAGAGCATCTGGTGCTGTTGGCACAGATGCTTGGCTTGAATACTTGTTGGGCGGGACTCAGTTATTCGAAGGTGCCAGGAACTTATGTGTTGGATAAAGATGAGAAGATTGCCTGCTATATTGCCCTTGGCTATGGCGAAACTCAAGGGGTAACACATAGAATCAAGACTGTGGAACAAGTGAGTAATATTAGTAACAATACACCCGCTTGGTTCTTAAAGGGTGTTGAGGCAGCCCTATTAGCTCCTACAGCGGTGAATCAGCAGAAGTTCTCATTTGAGTATGTCGGCGTGGATAACGGGATTCACCAAGTGATTGCTCGTAAAGGTTTTTCATTGATAGGCTATACTCAGATGGATTTGGGCATCGCGAAGTATCACTTTGAAATTGGAGCTGGCAAAGAGAACTTTAAGTGGATATAATAATCAATAAATCATATAAATATGAAGTTTGTAATAACAGCTTATGATGGAGAAGGAAAACTGGATAAGAGGATGGAGGTACGCCCTCGTCACTTTGAAGGTATGGAGAAAATGAAAGAACACACGATTTGTGCTGGTGCTATATTAGATGAGAATGGCAAGATGAAAGGTTCTGTTCTAGTCATGGAGTTTCAGAACCGTGTGGAACTGGACAATTATCTCGCTAACGAACCATATATACAGGAGCATGTATGGGAGAAGGTTGTTGTTGAGCGGATGAATGTAGCTATCCTTAACGGTGAGATGCAAAAGTAAATAGATTAAACTTTGAAACTTGTCGAATATACTAAGCAATAATGGCAAGATATGCATTCTTAAAAAGTATATGAGAAGATTCTCGCATGATGGAACTGAAAGTTATTGATATTGTTTTTTCTGTCTGCAAGGTCGAGAATTTTTCGGAGGTTGACCTCAATGAACAGTTTGTATTTACAGGAAGTACAGATGAAGAACATTCCCTTGTATGTCCTGTAAATGTTGTGCCTAATAACACGATAGAGCGTAATGACGGATGGAAAGCTTTTAGAGTCGAGGGAGTGCTTGATTTCTCCATCATCGGTATCCTCTCTATGATTTCGACTTGTCTTGCAGAAAACAAAATCAGTATTTTCACCATATCGACCTTTAATACAGATTATATTCTTACAAAATCAGAAGACTTTGAACGGGCTATCGGAGTATTAAGAAGAGAAGGCTATACAGTATTATAGTTTATGATGGCTCATCGGGAATAATAATATCGCAAGCGATATATTGTTAAACATAATTAATGTTTAGGATAAATCACTTGCGATATGAATTATTCTCCTTAATTTTGTATCGTAAACGATATAAATAACAAATACATATTTTTAGGAAATGCAAAAGATTTATGATTTTAAGGCTCTTTCGAGCAAAGGTAAGGAGGTTGATTTCTCTGATTTTAAAGGTAAAGTGTTGCTGATAGTGAATACAGCAAGTAAGTGTGGCTTTACTCCTCAGTTCGCAGGATTAGAGAAACTGAACCAGAAATATAAGGATTCGGGATTAGTAGTAATTGGATTTCCCTGTAATCAATTCAAGGAGCAGGATCCTGGAACTGACACACAGATAGAGGAGTTTTGCCAACTGAACTATGGGGTGACATTTCAGATTATGAAAAAGACAGATGTGAACGGTCCTGCAGCTGAGCCCATCTTTGAGTACTTGAAGTCACAGGCTCCATCTGAGGAGTATCATGGTCTGAAATCCAAGGCTGCAGTAGCTCTCTTCAAAGTTATCAGCAAGAGTGTGGAAAAGCCAGGCGACATTATGTGGAACTTCACAAAATTCCTCATTTCGAAAGATGGTGAGACTATCAAACGATATGCTCCTACCACCGAACCCAAGGACTTGGAGAAGGATATTGAAAAAATGCTTTAAACTATGCACACAGAGTTGAAGCTTGACAATCAGATATGCTTTCGCCTTTATACAGCGGCGAGGTTGATTACCCAAGCATATACACCGATGCTATCAGAGTTAGGTATAACCTATCCGCAATACCTCGTGATGATGGTGCTTTGGGAGGAAGATTGCCAACCTGTGAACATCATAGCTCACCGATTGCTTTTAGAGACAAATACCGTGACTCCACTGCTACAACGAATGGAGAAGTTAGGCTTAATTGTACGCAATAAGGGTGAGCAAGACAAGCGTCAGCAGATAGTCAGTCTGACAAAGAAGGGTAGAGACTTGGAAGAGAAGGCATACAACTCTATTCCTGCTGGTATGGGTGAGGAGTTGAATGCATGTCCTTTACGGTTAGAAGATTATGAGAATTTAGCAAAAGAATTAGACTCTATAATTGAAACACTAAAGAAATAACAATTTAAATTATAAGATTATTATGGCACAATCTTGTGAAAATTGCAAACTGAGAGCTTATTATGACAAGAATCCTAAGTCGGTATTGGGGCGTATATGGCGGTGGCACATTAACTTCTGCCCTGGGTGGAAAGGATATTTCACTAGCCAAAGTGACGAGAAGAAAGCAGAATTACGTGAAAAGTATAACTTCTCGAAGTATTAAATGCTTTTATCAGAGATAATTGATATTACATGAATAGAGCAAGAATGCAGAAGTAGTTAATGTATCAGGAAAAGGCGGCTATCTGTTTATTCTTTCATATATGTATCAGACCAACTCTTGTCAGTACCTCAAAAGTGTAGTTTAAACAAAAAATGAATATTCTGACTGAAATACAGATTGAGTCAACCGACACTGACAAGCAGATAAAGCAGCTATATCAGACGGCATTTCCAGAAGATGAGCAAATCCCTTGGGATGATCTGATGCGACTTGTGGAGGAAATGCCGCTGAACTTCACTGCTTACTACGATAGAGAAGTCTTCATAGGTTTCACCATTGTCTATCCCCGTGAGTCTTTCAACTGGTTTTGGTACTTTGCAGTGCGTGAGGAGTTGAGAGGCAAAGGCTATGGTCAGAGGATACTAACTCTGTTGATCGAAAGATATAAGGGACAGACTACTGTTTTGGACATGGAAAGTCCGACGCAAGTCTGTGAAAACATAGAACAACGCAAACGCCGTCACAACTTCTATCTCCGTAATGGGTTCAGGGACACAAATGTCTATCGTAACTACAATGACATTACCATGACTATTATGATGAATGGACCTGGTACATTTACTTTACAGGATTGGGACAACATCACCAATGAACTGAAACGATTCTGGTGGCCAGAAGATATCGAGGAATAAATAAACGAAGAAGGTTTACTTTCCCACGCAAAAGTGCTTAAAGATGAATTGTAGTGTGTTGTCTGTGGTTACTTCGCCTACGATGTCGCTGAGGTGATGGATGCATTCACGGATATCTTGCGCCAGGAAGTCGCCGCTGATGTTCATATCCATGCCTTGCTGAACACGACGGATGGCTTCGAGGGCATGGGTAAGAGCCTCATAATGGCGTGCATTGGTGACAATCACATCGGCCTGGGTGATCTCAGGTAGGTGGGCACATTGCACCAAAAGTTGCCTTAATTCATCCAAGTGAGAGCCTTTCTTGGCAGAGATGGCTATGTGCTGACAGCCAGCAGTAGGGGTAGGCAAGTCTGCCGACAAATCTTCTTTGTTATATACTAAGATGAGCTGCTTGTCCTTGCAAAGGGGGAGTATCTGCGCTTCTAATTCTATATATTGCCGAACAGCACAGGTAGCGTCGAGCATCCATAGCACAATACTGGCTTGGTCAATCTTTTGGAAAGTACGTTCTATGCCCATACTCTCAATCTCATCGGTAGTCTGTCGGATACCTGCCGTATCAATAAAGCGGAATGTAATACCTTGAATGTTGATGGTATCTTCTATAACATCACGTGTTGTGCCACTGATTTCGCTTACAATGGCACGTTCTTCACCTAATAAGGCATTAAGCAAAGTGCTCTTTCCTGCATTGGTCTCACCGATAATGGCTACAGGAACCCCATGCTTGATGGCATTACCCACCTCGAAGGAATCAACTAAATGAGCTATTACCTGCTCAATATGGCTTGCTAAAGATTGAAGTTCTGTGCGGTCGGCAAACTCTATGTCTTCATGGTCACTGAAATCGAGTTCCAGCTCAATCAAAGCCGTAAACTTCAGTAGTTCATCCCGCAGTTCTGTCAGCTTCTGACTAAATCCCCCTCTCATCTGATTCATTGCCAAACGATGGGTAGCTGCCGATGAGGCTGCTATCAGATCTGCCACAGCTTCTGCCTGACTCAAATCCATCTTGCCATTCAGGAAAGCGCGTTGGGTGTATTCTCCAGGCTGAGCTAATCGGCAACCTTGCTTTATCAGTAGCTGAATAACTTGTTGCAGGATATAGGAAGACCCATGACAGGCAATCTCCGTGCTGTCCTCACCTGTGTAGGAATGGGGGGACTTATAAAGACTAACCATCACCTCGTCCACCAACTCTCCCTCTTCATTGATAATGCTGCCATAGGTCAGAGAATAAGGCTGGCAATCTTCCAACTTCTTGCCTGCCTTGATGGGGCGGAAGATGCTGGAGGTATAGGCAATGGCATGTGATCCGCTGACGCGAATCACACCAATGGCTCCACCTTGGGCTGTGGCAATGGCGCAGATGGTGTCTTCCTGACTGTAACTCATCTGTACAGCGTTTTGATGATGATATCCACCAACTTCTCCAAATAAAGTTGATCGGTTTCATCAAAGGTGGCCAACTCATCACTGTCAATATCCAACACACCTTTCAACTCGCCATTTACATTGATGGGAACCACAATTTCAGATCGTGACAATGAACTGCAGGCTATGTGTCCTGGAAACTGCTCTACATCAGGCACCACCTGTGTCTTATTTTCTTTCCAGGCAGTGCCACATACCCCTCTGCCATATTTGATGACAGAGCAGGCCATAGATCCCTGGAATGGACCCAGTATTAGCTGGTTATCCCTAACTAAGTAGAAACCAACCCAAAAGAAGCCAAACACCTCTTTCAAGGCGGCACTCACATTGGCAAGCAGAGATACTTCATAGGTCTCGCCTTCTATGCAGGGAGTAACCTGCTCCAGAAACTGCTGGTAGCGCCCAGCTTTGTCATGGGCGGTTATGTTGAAGTTTACTTCACTCATATTCTGTCTAACACTGTCTTTATCAGACTGTCAATTGTATTCTTGTAACCTGTATCTATTTCCTTGATCAGGCGGTTGGCAATGATCAGGCAAACGGTAGTAGCCTTATGTCCCATCAGTTTGCCCATGCCAGCCACTGCCGAGCTTTCCATCTCGAAGTTGGTGATATGCAGCCCGTCGTACTCAAACGATTCAATCTTTTCGTTTTGGTGAGGGTCGGCAGGTTGCAGGCGCACGTCTCGTCCTTGCGGACCATAGAATCCGTTGCCTGCGATGGTAATGCCCTTCACCATATCATCTGCAGCTACGCGGTTCACCAATTCTTCATCGGCATGAATGGCGTATGCGGCAGGAGCACAGAGCGTTCCGCTCCATCCCATGTGGTTGAGGAAGGCACGTTCCATGGGCAGGTCGCAAACGTCATTTCGGCCTGCATAGAAATTCAGTACCCCATCAAAGCCAATGGATCGGGCAGAGCATACATAGGTACCCACAGGTGTATTGGGTTGCAAACCACCACTGGTACCAATGCGTACAATCTCCAGTTGCCTGATTTCATCTTTTACCTCACGTGTAGTGAAATCCACATTGACCAAAGCATCCAACTCTGTCATCACGATATCAATGTTGTCGCATCCTATACCGGTGGAGACACAGCTGATGCGCTTGCCCTGATAAGTGCCTGTGATGGTACGGAACTCACGACTTTGCACATCGCATTCCACTTGGTCGAAATGACTTGCAACCAAAGGAACCCTGCCAGGGTCGCCCACCAGGATAATCTTCTCGGCTAACTGCCCAGGTTTCACATGCAGGTGAAATACGCTACCGTCTTCGTTGATAGGTAACTCAGAGGGGGCAATGTATTTCTTTTTCATAGTTTATTTTTGTTGGGGATTAGTAACTGGCTTAGCAATATTCTCTCGCATAGAGGTGTCTGCCTCAATGTTCTTCATGCGATAGTAATCCATGATGCCCAGGTTGCCACTGCGGAAAGCTTCCGCCATAGCCTTTGGCACTTCTGCCTCTGCCTCAATCACCTTGGCACGTGCTTCCTGTGCCTTGGCCTTCATCTCTTGCTCGTTGGCAACAGCCATAGCACGGCGTTCCTCTGCCTTAGCCTGTGCAATATTCTTATCGGCGTTGGCTTGGTCAATCTGCAGGGTAGCACCGATGTTCTTACCGATGTCAATGTCGGCAATGTCGATGGAAAGAATCTCGAATGCTGTTCCAGCATCCAAACCCTTGCTCAACACCAACTTAGAGATTGAGTCGGGATTCTCCAACACTTGCTTGTGGTTCGTTGCCGAGCCGATGCTGGACACAATGCCTTCACCTACGCGGGCCAGTACGGTGTCCTCGCCTGCGCCACCCACCAACTGGCGGATGTTGGCACGCACGGTAACACGAGCCTTGGCAATCATCTGGATACCGTCTTTCGCTACGGCACTCACGGGAGGAGTGTCAATCACCTTGGGGTTTACTGACATCTGCACTGCCTCAAACACATCTCGACCTGCCAGGTCGATGGCAGTAGCCATCTGGAAAGGCAGTTCTATGTTGGCCTTGTTGGCAGACACCAGGGCATGAACCACCCGTTCGACATGTCCTCCAGCCAAGTAGTGTGCTTCCAGTCCATCACGGGTGATGTTCTTCAAACCAGCCTTGTGTGCCTCAATCAAGGCTGGAACGATAACGTATGGAGGAACATTACGGATGCGCATCAGAAACAGCTGCAGCAAAGAGATGTTTACGCCAGATACCTTGGCACTGAGCCAAAGGAAGAAAGGAACGTAGTGGAAGAATATCACCAGGAATATGATGACCGCCACTACCAAAAACGCTGTAAAATAGAATGATTCAATTTCCATATCTTATAAGTTTTTTATTTCTTGTACGATGATTTCATTATCTGACACACGAGTCACCACCACAGGGGTTTTCTCGTTGAGGAAGCCGCTGGCAGACCTAACCTCCACCAAATGACCATTGATATCAGCATTGCCTATCAATGCCAGTCGGGTGACGGCAAATCCTTTATCGCCCACCTTAACCTGAGCAGCTACAGATCTGTCAACGGTGGATGCCACGTCTTCGGTCAGAGCCACTTTGTCCAGTGTCTTGGATTTCATGAAGGTTATGAGTATGCACGAGCCCAGAATCAGGGCGATGATCAGGGTGATGATGCCTGCCAAGGCGCTGATGTTTACAAAGGCATAGGACACAGCCCACACCAGGCAGAAGGCTGATAATATGGCTGCCAGGCTACTGCCAGGTATTAAAAACAGCTCTACTAATAATAGCAGTAAGGCTGAAATTACAAGTGCTACGATGAATAGTATTCCCATTTTTGTTTTTACGGTTTATTGTTTAAGGTTTTTCCAACTTTCTCACTTCTTTTGCCGCAAGCAGCATCTGTTCGTACAACTCCTGCTCTCGCTGTTCTGCTTGCAGGATGATACTGCCCATTTGTTCCTTGAAACTGGCGTTGCCAGATGCATATTGCTCTCTATACTGGTACAGCTTCACCTGTTGTTCCAGGTATGTCTGCTCTACTTGGCGATAGTGTTCAAAAGCCAAACGGGCTTGGGCTGACTTAAAGTCAGAAAGCTGATAATAAGTGAGGTTGTCGTTAATTACGAACACAAACTCCCTGTTGGATGTTGTGGCAGCCGAAGCGTCATCCACAGCAGCCAGCCGGCGTTGTGCGTCACGCACTTCTGCCTGGTCTGCCCAAGTGTCCCTGATGGCGTGTATCTGAGCCAGTCTTGCCAATTTTGTGGCATCGGTATTCTCAAAACTATATACCGATTTTGTCTCGTTCGGTATGAAAACATAGATGCACACCTTGCCTGCAGGCTGGTAGCGGTCGGTGGCGAACCACCCCAGGTTGTTGAACTCATCGATGGCATACATATAGTCGTTATAGGGCGAGTTGAAAGGCATGCCGATGTTCTCAGGAGTAAAATAGGTGTCGTCAGAAGGGTCGTGACGCGTCACAAAGATGTCGTAGCCACCGAACGACTCCTCTCCATCAGAGGCAAAATAGATGGTTATACCATCGGGCAGCACAAACGGATAGGCGGTGTTGCTGCCCGCCTCGTTGATGTTGTCGGGCAAGATGGTGGGTTCCGACCACTGTCCGCTTAGCTTCTGTGCAGTCAGCAGCGAGAGGGTAGAGTCGTTAGGCAACTTCTGGCTGTAATAAAGCTTGTCACCCAAACCTGTTATAAACAGGGCATTGCCATCATTCTGCCTGCCAAAGAACTGTTGTGTGGTCAGCAGATTGCCAGCATCGGCACCCAGGTTGTAGTGGCTCACGAAATCGGCTTTATCCACCACGATGCTGTCTATGATGGTCACCTGCTCCACGCCACGTATCATCCTTAGTCCGTTGTGACTCTTCTCCAGCAAATCCTCTGCTTCCGGCGATGTCCTGCGTCGCTTCTGCAGGTCGGATATGTATGTTTCCAGCGTGTTAACAGCCTCCTCAAACAAGTACAGCGAGTTGCACGCCTCTGCCAGGAACAGCTGACTGTCTTGTGCCTTCCGTTTCACGGCAGTCTGCAGATAGGGCAGGGCTTCGGCAGCATCGCCTGTACGCAAGGCACACACGCCATACCACAGGTTAAAGTTGGCATTCGTGGGTGTTGCCTTCACCAACTTCTCAAAAGCTGGCTTCGCTTCGGCATAGTTGCCGTCGGCATACAGCTTGCGAGCCTCGGTCAGTGTTTGTGCCGAAAGCGTTAAGGTAGTGATGCTTAGCCAGAGCAACAATATGATTTTTCTCATCATCATGGTCAAAAAAACAAAGCTTGACACTCCAAAAATACAAATAAAATGAATATAATCCGATTTTTTGCGTAATTTTGTGCCCGATTTTATAAAGATTAAGATGAAAGCACTTTATACCATATTATTATTAATAGTCTCTAACATCTTCATGACTTTCGCTTGGTATGGTCATTTGAAGTTGCAGGAGATGAAGATTTCCACCTCCTGGCCGCTGTTTGCGGTGATTTTGTTGAGCTGGAGTTTGGCTTTTTTCGAGTACTGCTGCCAAGTGCCTGCCAACCGCATCGGCTTTCACGAAAATGGCGGCCCTTTCTCACTGATGCAGCTCAAGGTCATTCAGGAAGCCATCACGCTGATTATCTTCACTGTCTTTACCACCGTGCTTTTCAAGGGTGAGTCATTGCATTGGAATCATATGGCAGCTTTCCTCTGCCTGGTTTTGGCGGTTTATTTAGTGTTTTTGAAATAGCCACTTTGCTGATTTCTGCTACATGGCAAGTGCTGATTAGTATTAGTAGTCAGCATTAAGCGAGCAAGATAAAAGGGTTGTCCCAAGCGGGGCAGCCCTTCATGTCTTTATCACCTTCTTTATAGGTAGATGGACCCGTGACCCATCGCATTACAAATGCTTATATTCAACACGTTCGGATTTAAATAAATCGCTCACGCTCGGTATAGTACAAGGCTTAACTCTGCTCTCTCCGTTCGTTCGGATTTGCAATCCGAACGTAATGAATATGAGCATTTATAATGCGTAAAAAATATTGTCGGATTACAAATCCTTATAATCGATGCGGACGGATTGCAAATCCGTCCGAACGGAGAGCCCCCAGGTCTATTGCTCCGACTAATTAAGCCATTCGCTCCGATTAATTAAGGCATTTGCTCGGAGCAAATAATATATTTCAGTGATGATGTCAAGCACGCCTTTATAGTGAACAAAGGTTAAATATTTGTCTTTCCTGAAAATAAATCAACTTTTATAGTAGTAATGCCAAATATTGTCGTACCTTTGCTGCCAATCTTAATAATAAGAACGGCTGTGCGCCTTCTCTTAACATACTTACCAGGCCTGCTTGGCAATTAGGTTTCGACAAAACGCCCATCTTTTTTTAGAGGTAAGTAGAGTAAAAACAACTTAAAAATTTAGAAAGTTATGATTATTTTAAAGAAGGATTTTGATAGATATATCAATGATTTGATGGGCTTAAACGAAAAATTCTCAGAGTGTTTTGGGCATAAAGAAAAGACCGCCGGCTGGCTGTCCAACTATACCAAGAAGAAGCCCTATACCGGCAAGGGCAGCCTCATTAGCATAAAGTTTTCCAACAGTCGAAGCGGTGAGGTGCTGTACTATTGCCTGGATGACAGGGAGGTTATTCAGCTATGTACCGTACTTTTTGCTAATATCGGGTCACATCAGGTCTCTGTTTCAAGAGTGCTGTTCGATTTAGGCTGCAACAGGCTTATGGAAGATCAGGGCATAAATTTCGATGTCCAGGAAGACTGGGACATTAACCTTATTATAAAGGGTAATTATGAGGCGAAAGAAAAGGAGGAATACGACCTTTCCCATCTCTCTACCGTTCAGTGCTTTACCATCGAGAACCTGATGAACGACTTTTTGAAGGCTCCTTCTAGAGGTCTCAACATCGCCCAGCTGATCACAGAGGAATACATGCTTTTGCTCAAATTCGAGTTGGGAGCAGCCTGAAGCAACCGTTATAAACCTTTCGGGAGCAACCCCTAAGGTACAGGATGCCTGCCAGCCCATACTTTAAGTGTGGGCTGGAGGTCTCAGCTGCTCATCCTTCAATAAGAACACACCAAACAAAAAGGTTGACACCCAAAGTGCCAACCTTTTGTTGTATTCACTCAAAGTGTCTTTTTTTCACTTCGTTACAAACTTCTTCATGCCATCAGTCATGTATGTCTTATAATTGCCATTCTCGTCGCCATAAATGAAATAAGCTTCCAGCTCGGAGTGCTGCTCTACCAAAGCGCTGGCACGCTCTAAGCCCATCACCATGAAAGCTGTGGCATAGGCATCGGCTGTCATACAATCCTTGGCTATGACGGTGGAACTCAAGATGCTGTGCTGCACAGGATAGCCTGTCTTAGGGTCGATGGTGTGGGCGTATTTCATGCCATCCCTAAAGTAGAAGTTGCGATAGTTGCCGCTGGTAGCTATGCCTGAGTTGGTGATTTTTAGAATAGTCTGCAGATCTTGGTTGCGGCTTTCGGGGTCATCGTCAGGCTTGCTGATTCCTATTCGCCATAGTTCACCAGAGGGGTTGGCTCCCGACACTACCACCTCGCCACCAATATCCACCATAAAGTTCTGCACTCCTTCGCCTCTCAACAGGTCGGCAATGAAATCCACGGCATATCCCTTGGCGATGGCACTGCAATCCAGTGTGATACGAGGGTCTTGCTTTACTACCTTGCCTTCTGGAGTGAGATGAACCTTCTGCCAGCCGACAATCTGCAGCAGACTGTCTATCTTGGCTTTGTCGGGATTGGCATTCTCCGACTTGGTGAATCCGAAGCCCCAGGCATTGACCAGCGGAGCCACGGTGATGTCGAAGCTGCCATCGGTGCTTTCAGATATTTTCATGGCTTGGCGGAATACATTGACAAACAGGCTGTCGGCAATGACATCCTCGTTTTGGTTAATGCGGCTGATTACGGAGGTGTCGTTAAACATCGACAGTGAAGCATCGAAGAGGAGCAATCGTTTGTCGATATCTAATTTCAAAGATTTGTCATGTTCATAGGTAATGCTGTACATGGTTCCGAATATCAAGCCTTTGTCATTGTGATAGGATCTACCTTCACCCCATGAAATGATTCCGTTCTGGCGGAGCAGTATCAATGCCGTTCCTGCAACCAAGAGGATTAACCAGAGGTAATTACTCTTTTTCATAAAAGTCCTAAATGTTCAATTAATATCTTTATCCCAATCAGCACGAGGATGATGCCTCCAACCAATTCGGGTTTCAACTTCTTTTCAATGCGTTTGCCAAACGTTACTCCTAAATAAAGTCCCAAGAGAGAAAACATTAGCGACACAAATCCGATGACTACCATAGGATAGGCTATGCTACTGAACTCGTTGTTGTTCAGACAGGCAAACGAGATGCCTATTGCCAAAGCGTCGATACTTGTGGCAACGGCTAATGTTAGTATCATCCATGCTGAGGAAGGGTTGAAGTGGCGTTCCTCATCGTTGCCCGATAACCCATCCTTGATCATCTTGCCGCCTATTATCGCCAAGAGTCCGAAAGCTATCCAGTGGTCCACACTCTCCACCCAACCATTGAAGTAGATGAATGCTATCCAACCGATGGCGCACATCATGCCTTGAAACCAACCGAAGCTCAGTGCCATAGGCAACATGTTGCTCCATACATACCTCTTTTGCATAATGCCGCTTGCGATGGAAACCGCAAAGCAGTCCATGGCGAGGCTCACTGCTATCAACCAGATATCTAACTCACTCATTTAAGCTGATAAATAACAGAATAGGTGATACCTGTGTTGTTGGAGTCGTAGCGACCGAACCCCGGTATATAGTATGGGTCTCCAAATTCGTCGATGGAGGCCTTCAGCTTGTGCTTTATCCTGAGCATGATTCCCATCTTGATGCGTTTGCTGATATTCGCCCTCAAGCCAACGGTAAATTCCACCCAGTGCATGGTGTGGCTCATACCCTCGTGAACATAGTTGGAGGTGTCGCCCCAAATGTGGTCGGTCAAGTTGGTTTCATCAGCTCCACCTGTATATTCAGGATTCAACATGTCGGGAACCACTACATCATATTTGCCAGAGCTGAACCCATATCTAAGACCTACCAGCAGGAGGTTGCCATGCGCCTTTTTCCAGAAAGTGTTGTAATCGATGCCCAAACGGAAGTAGGGGGCTGACGACTTGATGCTTACATCGTAGTCATTGATGGCTTTACCTCCTCCAAATCCCACCTCCACAGTTGGGAAGTAGCGGTTGTAGAGGTTTACATCCACCATAGCTTCGGCAGACATGAAGTCGGAGCCAAAGGCTTTGATTATAGGTGAAAGGATATCTACACCCACATCGATTCCATTCATCAGCGGATAGGTTACCTCCGGCAAAGTCTTTTCCCGTTTCTTCTTCTGCTGCTGTGAAGATTGTCTGTTGTTTCTCTGCTGTCCTTGTACCGGTAAAGGAGCTACGAAAGCCAACAGCAGCAAGAAACTAATAATATATTTTGATATTCTCTTTATCATCATTCAAGGTAGCTGTTGGATTAACGATAACTATAGAGTCGAGTACATGGGTGGTGTATCGTAGGTCGGTCACTTCCTGCTTCACCACGAAGTTACAGTCTAATGTCAGGAAATAGGGGGTGTTGTGATGACGGAACACCAATGTGTCTTTGTCGTTATGCTGGGGCAGCGTATCGCCTTCATGAAACGTATAGCTAAATACCAGTGTGGTTTCCTCAACGTTGGTACGCAGGGGCAATCTCAATGACGATACATCTAAGTCGTTATTGATGATAATAGAGTCGGTTCCGAAGGCATAGACCGTCAGCGAGTCTAAAGAGTAAGACGTTTCCCATACTGCTGAGTCGGTCTTGATAACAGTCAGAATCTTGGCTGCCAACATGTGGCGTTCATTGCCGGAACAATCATCGTCTTCTGTACAGGAAATGATGCTGGCAATCAGGCTACCACATAATATGAATAATATGAATGGAATTATCTTCCTCATAATGTCTTTTCGATTTGGTATTTATTTCTTTCCTCACTATTGCGTGAAATCAATTCACCCAAGAAGCCTGCCACAAACAGTTGTGTACCGATAATCATGGCTGTCAGGGCTAAATAGAAATATGGTGAGTCTGTCACTAACCTGTGAGGCAGGTTGTTTAGGATGTAGTAAAGCTTATGCCCACCAACAATCATCACTGATATCAAACCTATCAGGAACATGAGCGAGCCCAATGTGCCAAACAGGTGCATGGGTTGTACGCCAAAGGTGGAGAGAAACCACAATGTCAGCAGATCTAAGTATCCGTTAACGAAACGGTTCAGTCCGAACTTGGTTTTGCCGTACTTGCGAGCCTGATGTTGCACCACCTTCTCTCCAATCTTGGTGAATCCGGCATTCTTAGCCAGCCAGGGAATATAGCGATGCATCTCGCCATAAACCTCAATATTCTTCACCACCTCTTTTCGGTAAGCCTTTAACCCACAGTTGAAATCGTGCAGATTATGGATGCCACTGGCTTTCCTTGCCGTAGCGTTGAAAAGCTTGGTAGGCAGTGTCTTGGATAGTGGGTCATAGCGTTTCTTCTTCCATCCGCTCACCAGGTCATATCCCTCATTCTTAATCATCTCATAGAGAGCAGGTATTTCATCAGGGGAGTCCTGCAGGTCGGCATCCATGGTAATAACGACATCACCCTGAGTAGCCTTAAATCCACAGAACAGGGCAGGGGATTTGCCGTAGTTACGGCGGAACTTGATGCCTTTAACTTCGGGATTTGCCTGCTGTAAGTTCTCAATTACTTGCCAAGACCCGTCATTTGAGCCATCATCCACAAAGATAACCTCGTAACTATGATGATTGGCTTCCATTACTTGCTTAATCCAAGCATGCAATTCTGGCAGTGATTCTGCCTCATTATATAATGGTATTACAACACTTATATCCATGACAGTTATTGTTCTTTTTTTATTTTTCGTTTGGCAATCAGGGCAGTTGGCAGTGCCATCAGCAATCCGTAGAACATGTTCTGGCTCACTAGCTGCAGGGTGATATCTACAGGATTTAAGAGGGAATATGTGTCAATAGCCAATTGATATTGCTCTACATATTTATCCATACCAGGCAAAGGACTCTCCTTCACCGTATCAAACATATCCTGCAGCCTCTCCAGCACAAAGCCGTGGTCGATGAACTGGAAATAAATCAGATGCCCCACTGAGGTCAGCAGAGAGGCATACATATACATAAACAGGCAGAAGGTAAAGGCGTGGATGAAGCCAATGCTGCCATTGTTGTTGGAGTATCTGTCGCGATATAGGCACAGTAGGTGGTGGCCAATGAAAGGTACAAACAAGGTGAGTACGCCAAACACCAGCATAAAAAAGGACATAGACATGCCTAATGGGAAGAAAATGAACTTTAAAATCCAGTATGTTCCCATGATGGTACCTGCAGCCATTGAGACCCTTTGCAAATTCTTTCTGTCTTCTATCATACGATGATTGTGTCTTTAGGGGGCAAAGATATAAAAAAGTTGGCAATATTTATTGCAGAATTGAAAAATAGTTGTACCTTTGCACTCGCTTTTCAGAAAAAGCACACGGGCAAGTCCTATACGGCCAGCTCCTTGTGAATCCCCCAGGGCTTGACCGCAGCAAGGGCAGCAGGTTGTAGCGGCGCGATATAGCAAGCTTGCCCACCCGCCTCTTTAGCTCAGTTGGCCAGAGCACGTGATTTGTAATCTCGGGGTCGTTGGTTCGAATCCGACAAGAGGCTCAAACGTAAATCTCCAAATGGTCTTGAAAGCTCGCTTTCAGAAGCCATTTGGAGATTTACGTTTGATAGCCTCCCGCTGGTAGGCGGATATCCAATCCGACAAGAGGCTATTCGGATATCCTATTTCTCATCACACTGATGAAAGGCAGTAATCCCGCATTTGAGATGCTCTTTCCTCGCTCTAACCATACCTTAGAGTATGCTTAGAGTATGTTTAGAGCGAGAGAAGAGCGAGAGAAGTCCCTGCCAGTAGCCTTTTTTGGATAGTTATTTTTTATTTAATAGTATGTTCCTTGTAGGCTTTAAAGGCGAAAATGCCGCAGAACATCTGAGTTACCCAAGTCAACAACAATCAGAAATCCCTGTTATTGGGGGGCAAGTGGGTTAGACCTTTGGAATTGTTTTAGCTGCCTTAGCCAAAAAAAGGTTGCTCATTTGAGCAACCCTCTTTAAATCACTTCGCATAGCTTACTGCTCGCGTTTCTCGTATTACGGTAATCTTCACCTGTCCTGGATAAGTCATTTCATCCTGAATCTTCTTAGCGATTTCTGCTGACAGGCTCTCTGTTTGCTTGTCGTCAATCTTGTCTGCACCGACAATGACGCGAAGCTCACGACCTGCCTGGATAGCGTAAGTCTTTGTCACACCAGGATAGGAAGCTGCCAAAGTTTCCAAGTCATTCAGTCGCTTAATGTAAGCCTCAACAATTTCTCGACGTGCACCTGGACGAGCACCGGATATGGCATCACAAACCTGTACGATAGGAGCCAACAAGGTAGTCATCTCCACTTCATCGTGGTGTGCTCCGATGGCATTGCAGATATCAGGTTTCTCCTTAAACTTCTCTGCCAACTTCATACCCAAGATTGCGTGTGGCAATTCAGGCTCGTCATCAGGAACCTTTCCTATATCATGCAGCAAACCAGCGCGGCGAGCTTTCTTGGGATTCAACCCCAGCTCCGTTGCCATAACAGCACAGAGGTTAGCAGTTTCACGTGCATGCTGTAGCAGGTTCTGTCCGTATGAAGAACGATATTTCATCTTACCGATGATACGAATCATTTCCGGATGCAAGCCATGGATACCCAAGTCGATGGTGGTGCGCTTACCAGTTTCCACGATTTCGTCTTCCACCTGTTTACGAACCTTGGCAACCACCTCCTCGATGCGAGCCGGATGGATTCGTCCGTCTGTAACCAACTGGTGCAAAGCCAAGCGGGCTATCTCACGGCGTACAGGATCGAAAGCAGAGAGAACGATAGATTCGGGTGTGTCGTCCACGATAATTTCCACACCAGTAGCAGCTTCCAAGGCACGGATATTACGTCCCTCACGGCCAATGATACGTCCCTTGATTTCATCGGAATCGATGTGGAACACCGTCACAGAGTTCTCTACTGCTGTTTCTGTAGCTACACGCTGAATTGTTTGTACAACAATGCGTTTTGCCTCTTTGTTGGCATTCATTTTCGCATCATCCATGATCTCATTGATATAGGACTGAGCCTGCATCTTTGCTTCTTCCTTCAGGGACTCAATCATACGTTCCTTGGCTTCTTCAGCAGATAGGCCAGAAATAGCCTCCAACTTTACGATTTCCTGTTGCTGGAGTTTGTCTAATTCTTCTTTCTTCTTTTCAATGATACCCAGCTGGTTAGTGAGGTTCTCACGGATAGCGTCATTTTCAACTTTCTTGTGCTGCAAGTCTTCCTGACGCTGGTTCAATACCATTTCACGCTGCTTAAGTTTGTTTTCCACCTGCTGGATTTTTTGGTTGCGCTGAGCTACCTCTTTCTCTAACTCAGCTTTCTTGTTCAGGAATTTCTCCTTTACCTCCAGCAGCTTGTTTTTCTTGATAACCTCAGCTTCGGCATTAGCCTCTTTCAGTATGGTTTCAACCTTAGATTTCAGAATATTCTTCTGAATAAAGAACATGATGGCTAAACCAATCAACAAGCCAATCACGCAGAATACTATATTTACTACCATAGTCGTTTAAATAAAATATATAAATAAAACGCACTGCAAACGCGCTTGTTCCCATGGGGTCAAGCAAGTCAACAGTGCGTGGATTTCAAAATTATATCTATCAGGCCTTATTGGTTAATGCGTTCATTCACCAACTGAGCCAGTTCTTGAATCTTTTCCGTATAAGGCGTTGTCTCATTGCGTACTTTTTCCTTTAGTCCCTCAAGCGACAGTTGGTAAGCCACCATCTGTAGAATGCGCACTTCAGGCAATTCTGGGTAATGCTCCTTATACGCGTTTGTCAAGTTATCAACCTTTTTGGCAGCTTTGCGTACCGTTTCCTCCTCCTTTCTGGGAATCGTTAATGGGAACGGATTGTTGCCAATGGTCAATTGTATTTTTATCATATCATCGTCCATACATCTCACGTTTTATGATTGGTTCAACATAGCGATGCATTTGTCGACTTCACGCACTATTTTTGACAATCTCTGCTTGGTTTGGCGCACATCTGCACCATCCAGGCTCATTGCCATAGCAGACTTGAGGTTCACATAAGATTGATTCAATGTGTCATAGTCAGTACGCAACTTCCCTATAGCTTCTTCTTTATCTTGTAGAAGTCGCTGTAGTTCGGCATAGTCACGCCTCAGTTTATCATACAGATAAATCAGATGGCGAAGGCTCGTCTCGAAGTCACTGAGCTGTCTTTTCTCTTCGTCTGTCATTTACTACACCTAATTTGCCACAAAATTACAACTTTCTACTATTTTACCAAATTAAAGTTGATAAAAAGTTTTAGAAACATGTTTTTTTTTCTTTGTTCTGTTTTTTTATCTGCAAATAACTTGGTTCAAAAATAATAATTTTGTACATTTGCGATAATAAGACAGAGCAATAAAAAAACTTAAATCTAATGCGTATGAAAATAGGATTGTTTATCCCCTGTTACATCAACGCTGTCTATCCCGAGGTTGGGGTTGCTTCCTACAAGCTGCTTAAAAGTTTGGGGTTAGATGTTGATTATCCTGAAGATCAGACTTGTTGTGGGCAGCCAATGGCTAATGCGGGTTTTGAGAAAGATTCGCAAAAGCTGGCACTGACATTCGAGGAGAAGTTTAGGGACTATGATGTAGTGGTGGGGCCTTCAGCCAGTTGTGTGGCGTTTGTGAAATGTAACTATCCAACTATCTTGAAGCCTACAGGTCATAAATGCGAGAGTGTTGGTAAGATTTATGACATCTGTGAATTCATCCATGATGTGGTGAAACCTGAGAAATTACAGGCTACCTTCCCACATAAAGTGAGCATTCATAATAGTTGCCATGGTGTACGCGAGTTGGGCCTTTCCAGACCTTCTGAAATAGGACTGCCTTATTTCAATAAGCTTCGCGATTTGCTCAGCCTGGTGAATGGCATCGAGATTTTCGAGCCAGAGCATCCGGATGAATGTTGCGGTTTTGGTGGCATGTTTGCTGTTGAAGAACCAGAAGTGTCAATCTGCATGGGTCAGGACAAAGTGAAATATCACATGGCTACTACTGCAGAGTATATTACTGGTGCTGATAGTTCCTGCCTGATGCACATGCAGGGCATTATAGACCGTGAGCACCTGCCAATTAAGACTATTCACATTGTTCAAATCTTAGCAGCCGGATTATGAGTACGAAACATTCTATAGCTGCGGCCAAGTTTTTGAAAGACCGCAATAAAGTGAATCACCACAACCAGACATTCTGGTCGGTGCGTGTGAAACGAGATAAGATGAGAGATGATGTTCCTGAATGGGAGGAATTGCGCCAAATGGCAAGCGAACTGAAGCTCTATTCCAATAGTCATCTGGATGAACTGTTGCTGGAGTTTGAGAAGAATGCCACCGCTAATGGTGCTATTGTTCATTGGGCTAAGGATGCCGAAGAGTATCGCGACATCATATTTGGTATTCTCAAGAGTCATGATGTAAAGAGTTTCGTAAAGAGCAAGTCTATGCTATCTGAGGAATGCGAGCTCGACCCATTCCTCTTATCCAAAGGCATTGATACTATTGAAACTGACCTTGGTGAACGCATCCTTCAACTTATGAAGTTGCCACCCAGTCATATCGTGATGCCAGCTATCCATATTACAAAAGAACAAGTAGGTGAAACATTTAGGGAGAAGATGGATGCTGAGCCAGGCAACAATGATCCAACCTATTTGACTCATGTGGCTCGTCGCAATTTGCGTAACCTATTTTTGCATGCAGACGCAGCCATGACTGGTGCCAACTTTGCCATTGCTTCCACAGGTGACTGTGTGGTATGCACCAACGAGGGTAATGCTGATATGGGTATGTCGAGTCCCAAGCTGAATATCACAGCTTTCGGTATAGATAAGATTGTGCCGAACCAAGAGGCAATGGGGGTGTTTACCCGTCTGTTGGCTCGTTGTGGTACTGGTCAGCCCACTACTACCTACACCTCTCACTTCCGTGGACCTCGTGAGGGTGGGGAATACCATATTATTATTGTGGATAACGGCAGAAGCCAGATTCTGGGTCAGCCCGACCACTATAAACTATTGAACTGTTTGCGATGCGGTGCCTGCATGAACACTTGTCCTGTTTATCGTCGCACAGGTGGTTACTCATATACTTACTTCATTCCTGGTCCTGTGGGTATTAACCTTGGTATGGCTCATAACCCTGATAAGTATTTCGACAATGTTTCTGCATGCTCATTGTGTCTTAGCTGCACAAATGTATGCCCTATGAAGATTGACTTGGGCGAGCAGATTTATAAGTGGCGTCAGAAGTTGGAGTCTTTGGGTCATGAGAACAAGGAGAAGAAACTCATGTCTAAGGGTTTGAAGTTTATCTTCGAGCACCAGGGTTTGTACGAAACTGCCCTTACTATGGCTCCTTTAGCTAATGGTATGCCTCGTTTCATGCTTTATAATGGATTGAACGCTTGGGGCAAGGGACATGACATGATGAAGTTCCCGAAGGAATCATTCAACAAGATGTGGAAGAATAATAAGGTTCAAGGAAAGGAGGACAAATAAAATGAGTAGCAGAGACGAAATAATAGCTTCTGTCAAGAAAAACACCTTGCAGAGATTTGACTATCCCACGTGGAAAGTTAATGCCGTGCAGTATCCTGATCTTGTGAAACAATTCATCAGCATCAGTGCTGCTGTGGGTGGCGAAGCTGTGGAACTGCCTGAAGGAATGGATGTGAACGAGTATATTCTGAAGCGTTATCCCAATATGAATGCTATTGCCAGCAATATGCCTGAGATAACTTGTGCTACGATGAACCCAGATGATGTAGAGGTGGCACAAGAGTTAAACGGTACAGACTTGGCCGTAGTAAAGGGTGAGATTGGCGTAGCAGAGAATGGCTGTGTATGGATACCTCAGACGGTAAAGCATAAAATTATATATTTTATTGCTGAGCGTCTTGTCATTATTTTAGAGAAGAAGAACTTGGTTAACAACATGGCTGAAGCGTACGCTAAGATAGAAAAAATGCCGAAGTATAATTTCGCCACTTTCATCTCTGGTCCTTCCAAGACAGCTGATATTGAGCAGACCTTAGTAAAGGGTGCTCATGGTGCTATGGAGGCATTGGTAATTCTAATCTAAAAATGCAATTTGCATAAATAAAGTAAGATGGGAGGTTCTATTGAGCCTCCCATCTTACTTCTGTTACATCCCGAAGTACACCATTAGGCCACCAATGATGATATACAACAGAGCATAAGGAATTGCCGACTTCATAATCTCACCATCCTTACCCTGCATATCGCAAGAAGCAGTAGCAATGGCGATGCTTTGAGGAGAAATCATCTTACCACCTGTAGCACCTGTGGTGTTCGCAGCAACCAACCAGTTACTCTCTCCTGAGCCTAAAGGATAACCCATCTGTGCCGCTACATTCGCTTGTAACTTGGCAAACAGGATGTTGGAAGATGTGTCACTACCAGTTACAAAGGTACCTATGGCTCCAATCAGGGGAGCGAATAGTGGATACAAACCTCCCGTTGCACCTGCCAAAGCATTCGCAATCTCTGTAATCATACCAGCATGGTTCATGATTGAAGCCAAAGATACCAAACTGATAATAGTTACCATCGTCTTGTTAAGGTTTACTGTAGTCTTTGCAAGCAATGCCATCAAACGTTTGAAGCTCACACCCTGAATCAGTCCTCCAATGATGGTACCTAAGAAAAGCATCAAGCCGGCATTGGATATCCAACCGAAGGAGAAAGTAGTGCCAATTTCAGGTAGATGGAGCTTAGTCACCAAGTGGGTAGTAAGGAACTCACGAACAGGAGGTACCATCGGTCCTGAAACCAAAATAAATAATAA
>JAGCGS010000030.1 GCA_017649485.1 Bacteroidaceae bacterium
TGCACGGTAACGCCTTCGTCGTTCACCAAGGTGGCAGAACCATACATGTCCACACCAAATCCATCGATGTAATTGCTTTGGGCATATTTTATCTTTGTCGTAGGTCCAAGTAGCATAGATGCATATTTCAGTGTATACCCACCGCAATCCAGCAAGGCACCGCCACCCAATGCTTTGTTATAGCGGAAATCATTTTGTGCACGCATCGGGAATCCGAAGGAGACTCTATACAGGCGCACGTCGCCAATCTCGCCAGAGGCTACAATGTCGTTGACGGCCTTCAGTTGATCGTGGAAAGCAAACATATAGTTCTCGTGAACTGCCAACTGTTTGTTGCCAGCCTCTTGCAATAAGTCATGCGTGTTAGCCAAGGCAGTAGTGCAAGGTTTTTCCACCAAAATATGCTTACCAGCAGCCAAGGCCACCTTTGCCCATTGATAGTGCAGGCCTGGGGGCAATGGAAGATATACTGCGTCAATATCATTTGATTCTATCAAATTGCGATAGCCATCGTAAATCTTTCCGCCATAACTATCCACAAAAGTCCGAGCTTTGGCTCGTTCTCTGGCCAATATCTCGTCGGTTGCCCCCACAAACTCCTCTTTGATGGCTATGGCCACACCGGCATACTCGAAGCAATCCGCCTCTTTCAAGGCTGGGAGGAAACGACGGAAGGCAATGTCTGAGGGGCAAATTATTCCTATTCTTTTCATTTCACATTGTATTTGATGGCAGAAAGGATGCTTCGTGCCTGAATATTCAGGTAGTTATTAAATTTTAAAAAGTGGTTAATCTGATGGAGCGTCATCCATGTGTAATGCTCTGGCAGCTGCTGTGGTAAATCTTTGCCGGCTTCCACTATCATATTGCGATTCTGCTCTCGGAAGAAGCGACCACCTTCCTCACTCTGCAACACGTCATAAAGCACCTGTTCTTTCGGAGCGTTCAACACATAATCCACAAACGGAGGTTTCTTCTCTGCGGCATACACATTACCCGTGAGGCACTGCACCGTAGGTGCCAGTTCCATCACATCGTAGTTGCCACACTCCAACTTGGCTTGCACCAAGAAATGATAGATGCCACCAATCTTACGCACGATGAAAGCACACAGTCCCTGCTGCAAAGGCTGCACCAAAGGCTGGCACCAACTGGTCACCTCTCTATTGGAGATGCTCACCTTCACTCCAATCACTCGGAAATACTTGCCATCGTTGTTGGCAATCTCAGTCTCCGAGCGATGCCATCCTTCAAGTTTATCTATCGGCTTGTTGCTCACGAAGAGGTCGTAGCGCGACTTCAAACCCGACAACCAAGAGAGAATCTGCTGCATACTGTGGATACCCTCTTGCGTGCGAGCCGACTTCAACATATCGCGACCAAAATCAGAGAGGTTGTCAAAATTGGTTAGAGGTGTGATATAGTCGATATACTCAATACCAGACAACACTGTGCGGGTGTCCATGTTCACCATATTGTCGTAGTGCATGAACGACTTGATTTGACCCAGTGTCATCCAACGGAAATCGGGCAGCACCTCAACTTCCTCATCCACCAAGATGATGATATTGCGGTTACGCTTACGCAGGAAGCGGGCACCTTGCTCGGACTGAAGCTGATCGAGCAGCACATGGTCGGGTTTCACATTCACAAAATAGTCCAGATAGGCTGGTTTCTTGCCCTTATGCACCTGAGTGTAATTACTCTTAGTAGCCTGCAAGGTAGGGCTAATCTGGACACAGTTCACATTCCCAGGTTCAATTTTGGCCTGCATCAAGAAATATAGAGTGCCATTAATCACTTTTGTCAAGATGCCCAGATAGCCAATTTCAGGCTGGTTGATAATTGGCTGGTCCCAGACACGAGTGTGCCCATAGTCGGTCTCCACATGGATGCCCTGAATGGTGAAAAAACGGCCAGAATTGTGCTTCAGGCTGCCGTCCTGGTCAACATACCAACCAGTCATCTCGCTGAAGGGTATGAGCTGCACGTCAACCTGCACCTCACGGTTACGCTGCTCAATCCACTGACGCAATGATTCTGTACTGTTTATAGGATTTTCAGTTGTAAGCAGGGAATGTATCATGATCAAAGGTTATAGTTTATTGTTTACTTTTTATAGTTTTTTTCTCAACCTATTAAACTCTTCGTAATTGTAGGTGTATTTATCGCGGGCATATTCTTCCTCGGCAAGGATAAGAGATACTCCGTCATCTTCGTAAGAATGGGTTCGGAACCAAATACCTGGACGAATCACCAGCCCTTTGTCGGGTGAATCAAGCAGCACACTGGTTTTGTTTATAGTATCATCCAAGTCCACAACAAAAGAGCCGTGCACTGCCACAATGATTTCGGTGCTATCCAGCAAAGCATGCTCACCCCTATCCTTTCCGTCAGCGATATGATGCAGCCAAAACACACGACGTACCGCAAATGGAAGTTCTTTATCCATCACACTGATAGCACCACGCTCATCAGTAAAAGTGGGGACATCTATCAAATTGCAATCCTGAACAGTGAAACTTGTATTCATCTCAATTCCACCAATCTTACAACCCACCAAACCGCTAAACATTACTCCTTCGGTCCTTTCATTCCAGGATGAGTGAATGTGTCAGAAGTCACATCCTCTTTCATCTCGTCGATGACCTTGAGTAGATATTGACCATACTGGTTTTTTAGCATCGGCTTAGCCAATTCGCGCATCTTTTCTTCCGTAATCCAACCGTTACGGTAAGCAATGCCTTCGAGGCAGGCCATCTTTAGGCCTTGACGCTTCTCGATGACTTCCACAAAGGTACTGGCCTCGGAGAGGCTGTCGTGGGTGCCAGTATCCAACCAAGCGAAACCACGACCAAACACTTGCACTTTCAATTCACCATCCTTCAAGAACTCCTGGTTGACAGTAGTAATCTCCAGCTCTCCACGGGCAGAGGGCTTGATGGTCTTGGCCACATTCACCACCTTGTTGGGGTAGAAGTAAAGACCTACCACAGCGTAGTTGCTCTTCGGCTCCTTAGGTTTCTCCTCAATGCTGAGGCAGTTACCCTGTTTGTCAAATTCTGCCACTCCATATCTTTCAGGGTCGCTTACCCAATACCCAAACACAGTAGCCTTCTTATTTTCTTCAGCATCTTTCACTGCATTGCGTAAAAGTGTAGTGAAACCGCTGCCGTAAAAGATGTTATCTCCAAGCACGAGGCATGCACTGTCATCACAAATGAATTTCTCACCAATGATGAAAGCCTGTGCCAATCCGTCAGGACTAGGCTGTTCGGCATATTCGAAGTGTACGCCATAATCGGAGCCATCGCCCAACAATCGTTTAAAGCCCGGAAGGTCATACGGGGTGCTGATAATAAGTATGTCACGAATCCCAGCCAGCATTAAAGCGCTAATGGGATAATACACCATCGGTTTATCATAGATTGGAAGCAATTGCTTGCTAACACCTTTGGTGATTGGATAAAGGCGGGTACCACTGCCGCCAGCTAAAACGATACCTTTCATTGTTATATGTTTTTAATAATTCTTAACCAATAACCAGTAACCATCAACCATTATTTGTCGCTGGCAATTACTATTACTTTCATAATTATAATTGAGTATTACCCATTGTGTTTAAATAATTATTTATCGCCTTTACAGACCACGTTTTTTAGCCATTTATAAACACCCAAATCTCCGAGATTACTTTTTGTAATTTTATAATACAAGTATTTAAGCATCACCACTAATCGAATAACGGCTCCATCACTATGCATTTTTTTCACAAACGTATTAATCTCTGGATAATCTTTAATCTCTATTTCATCCAAATCAAACGAACACATCGAATCCAACTCTTGTATTTCTATCAAACTTAAATTGTTATCACTATTCAACCCAGATCCGTCGTACCCCCAATTCTTCACTTTTGAGATGGATGGGAAAATACAGTATTTATCATGAAATGCACAATACAACTGTAAACAAACGTCGGGTAATTGTGATTCTTTCTTTAATTGAAACAACATACGACTAATCGCTGTACAATGTCCTTTCTTAAAAGCCTTATAAGTTAACCTCCATGAGTCAAGTACTGTTTTTTTAGTATATGGTATATTATAATATTTATCAA
>JAGCGS010000031.1 GCA_017649485.1 Bacteroidaceae bacterium
GCAGCACAAGCCAGGTGATTGCCTCCAAATGTGGTGCCCAGCTGTCCGCAGACGGGCTTGAACTCTGGGCTTATCAGCACACCTCCCATAGGGAATCCGTTGGCGATGCCTTTGGCCACAGTGATGATATCGGGTTTGATGCCTAACCACTGGTGAGCAAAGAATTTACCGCTTCTGCCATATCCACACTGGATCTCATCGCAAATCAGCACGGTGCCGTAACGCTTACAAGCATCGGCCAGTCCCTGTGCGAACTCAGGTGTGGCAAGTTTAATACCCCCTACGCCTTGAATGCATTCTAAGATGACAGCACACACATCACCCTTCTGCAATTCTGCCTCCCAGGCGGGCAGGTCGTTCATGGGCAGATATGTAACGTGGCCGTTATCATTGATAGGTGCAATGATTTTCGGATTGTTCGTAACCTCTACAGCCAGCGACGTGCGACCATGAAAAGCCTTCTCACATGAGAGTACACGTGTCCTGCCGTTGGTGAACGAAGCGAGTTTCAGCGCATTCTCGTTGGCCTCTGCACCAGAGTTAATCAAAAACAGCTGGTAGTCGTCGTAACCACTAATCTTGCCCAGTCGCTCAGCCAGCTCCACCTGCAACTTGTTAATCACCGAGTTGGAGTAGAAACCAATCTTATTCAGTTGTTCCGTCACCTTCTCAATATAATGGGGATGTGAATGCCCTATGCTGATGACGGCATGGCCACCATAGAGGTCAAGATACTCCTGACCATTCTCGTCCCATACTTTACAGCCCTTGCCCTTTACGATGTTCACGTCAAAGAGCGGATAAACGTCGAATAACTTCATTGCGAATCCTTTCTCTTTACCTTATTAATAATCGGCTGCAAA
Source organism: Bacteroidaceae bacterium (assembly GCA_017649485.1). Lineage (GTDB taxonomy): Bacteria > Bacteroidota > Bacteroidia > Bacteroidales > Bacteroidaceae > Bacteroides. The sequence continues at coordinate 864 of JAGCGS010000031.1, forward strand.
GTTACTGCAAATTATGTGAAAAACCAAAAGAAAAGTGGTTTTTCTTACCCTTCTATCGAGATTGTTGCATAATTATACGTTTCCGCCAAATGCCCAAGCTATACTTCAAGTGCCACTCAAATTTTTTGAGTTTGATTTTGGCCTTAGGCGTGCAACCTTTTGGCCAGAGGCGTACAATCGTTTGCCTTTAGGCATACAACCTTTTGGCCTTAGGCATACGATAGTTTAAACGTCATAAACTCCCTGCTTAAACGTCACTAACTCCCGGTTTAGACTATCTACCCCATGAAAAAGGGACATCCAAGCGGATGCCCCTTAACTATTGATGGGATAAAAATTAATACTCAAGATTCGAACCGCTAACGAATGACGGAAGTTCTATACTGAAGCCACCGGCTCTGGTTCCTGTTGGCCATTCTGAGAACTCTGTCAGGCCATCTTTGTCTTCAAAAATGCGGAATTCACCAATCTCCATTGCAATATTGTCTGGGTCAGGATCTTTATCAATTAAGGCTAGTGCATAACGTAAGTTAGCGATGCCGCTTGAGGTTTTTGTGCCAGAAATAACCATAGCGGTTTTTACTTTGATATCATAGATTTTTCCCGTATTGTTAAAGAAGATGGTGAAATTGTTTCCTTCTCCGCTAATAAATGCACCACTGCCTACTTGGGTTTGTTGACCTTGATTTTCTTGGTAGTCAATGGTGTTGTTCTTTGAATTCTGGTTTGATAACCTGAAATAGAGATCATTAAACACATCGCCGATACTAAAGGTGTTATCGGAACTATAAACAAGTATATCAGGGGACATTAAATATACACCTTCTACGTTTGGGGGATTAACACCATTATAGAAAGTGATGTATCTGCCCATCTTGTCGCGAATGTCTTTTGGAACCACATTATCTAAACGGGTGTCAACCTCGCCAGAATCCGTCTCGTCATCGCTGCTTTTCTCGCAGGAACTGAGAACTACAGCGCTTCCAAACATTATCATCGCCATCATGGCGTAATAGAATAGTTTCTTCATAATTGTTATAGTTTTTATTAGGTGATTAGAATGTCAGACCAAGAGTGAGGTCAATGCCCTGGAAGTTGGTCTTGTGCTCCTTGTAGCTCATGATCTTCATGATGTCCATGTAGTAGCCTGCACCAATGCTGACTTTCTTGGCAATGCGGAACTTGACACCTGCATTCCAACCTACCTGGAAACGCTTCCATACAAAGTCGTCACCCATGTCTTTCTTTGAGAAATGATCAGCCTTTTCATCGCCGACCTTGGTCTGTGCCAAGATGTTTACGCGACCATAAACTCCAGCGTAGGGCTGGATGCTGAAAGCATCGCTGACATCAATTGAGTACATGATATTGATAGGAATCTTCACAGACAGCATGCTAAACTTTGCCTTTTCTGTAGTTGTCTTATAAGATCCTTTTTCGTAATCCACATCATAGTCTGTGTAGTCTTCGCTCTTGAAGAAGTACTGAGCAGCGGCTCCAAACTCCAGATAGAGAGGTATGCCTCCTAATGGCATTGCATAGCTGTAGCCCAGAGATACTGCGTTGACACTTGATGATCCGCTCTCCCCGTGGCTCTTTTGCTTGATCTTGCTAGGACTGAATTGAACATAGAGGGTTCCGAAGCCTTCAACGTCGGAGGAACTTTTGCTGGACTTCTCTTTGACA
>JAGCGS010000032.1 GCA_017649485.1 Bacteroidaceae bacterium
TACACTCCAAGCTTGGAAGGTTTCATAGGCTGTGAAACTTTTCTCGTTGGTTTTCTTCTCGCGTTTCGGAGTAAATAGTTTCGCATAGATGATGATAGCTATGATGGCAGCCACACTACCTAAAATGGCTGGTGTCTCTGCGCCCAAATACTTAGCTACAGCATATTGTACAGCCACACTGATGACACCTACCCAGATAGACAGCAGGATATTCTTTAGCAGAGCTTTCTTGCTGTGATCGGTTATCATCAGGATGATAAACGGCAGGATAACAAACAAGGGAGAGAGCTGTAACACAGCTTTAGCTGCAATGTCACAGATAGCTTCTTGTGAAACATCGCTGCCCAACGCTTCCTTGCAGAGGGTAATGACTGGTACTCCCACAGCACCAAAGCCCGTTGCTACGGTATTGGCTATTAATGCCACCAATGCACTGAACATAGGCTTGAAACCCAGAGAGATCAGGATGGCAGCTGGAATTGCTACAGCTGTTCCAAAGCCTGCCATTCCTTCCAGCAAGCCGCCGAAACCCCACACTAACATCAGTACCATGATGCCCTTGTCGTCTGTAAAGGTAGTAAACTGGCTCTTGATTACCTCAATTTTTTTGCTCTCCACCAACACGTTATAGCTGAAAATCGCCATTAATATGATGATCAGGATGGGGAAGATGGCTTTCAGTACACCTTCTACAAAAGCCCAGCCTACCGCTGTCTGACTAAAGTAGTCGGGGGTAGTAATGCCCATCTGTTTAGCAAAAAGTGCAATAATAGCTGTCACCATCAATGTGATGAATGCACTTTTATGACCTGCCATCTTGAATCCCAACATCAGGACAAAAAGCAGGATAATAGGAAATACGGAAAGTAATACTGCCATAATGCTTTCTTTGATATTAATTAAGGTTAGAAAAAATTATTCTTTCTTGCAAATATAAGAAAAAAAATTACAATAAGCCTATGTCGTGGAACATTTCTTGATAGGATAATGACTTTTTCTCGATAGAGAGGGGATATGCTCTGGAGGTAGAGGGCATTCGATATAGCCGTATCTCTCTTCCTAAGGAATTGAAACAGACACAACTACCCAACTTGGGCATTTTTACTTGATAACGTTCGCATACCAGTGATGTGGCTTTTTCACCTGTTGTTACGATGGCTTGGCAAAGAGGTATCTGCTTTAAGAGCAAATCAATATCAGTAGGTTCAACCACTTCTAAATACTTGTCGGATGCATTGTCCTGCAAACGTCTCACTGCTGAGGCTGTATCATAGAGAGCAATGCCTCTTGATATAAGAAAATCCTGGATGCCCTGTTGGTTGTAGTGTCCCTCTGTATCCAGGAAGTGCTTTTTGTCATGAAAGAACAACAAACCCAAGATGCGCCAAAAATCATTTTGGCGGTTAGGGTAATAGAAAGGCATGTCCCATCTCTTCGCCTGAGGTGGAAAACTGCCCAGTATGAGTACCTTGGCTTTAGTTGGCAAGAAAGGTTGAAAGGGATGGTATTCTACGTTTATGCCGGAGTCAGCCATCCCTGTTGTTAGGTTTTTGAAATCCTTCGCTTTACTTGCTCTTTTCGGCTTGTTCATCTTTGTTGCTGCGCTTTTCTTTCTTCGCAAGCATCACCACCTTATAGACAAATTCGCTCATCCATTCTTCTGAATAGCCTAGTCTTTCTTTGTAGGTACGAATCTGCAAGGCTGTCTTTTGCTCGTCGTCTTTCTTGAATACTGGTTTGGTACAGATGTCATGTATGGTGTCCTGAACAGAACTCTTGATGACACTGGAGAAGAAAGAGGGCACACGCAGCTTCCACTGCATCAAGTTGCTAATCATCATCATCAGATCAGATGTGAAACCTTGGTACATAAACAAATAAGACTGCACCTGGTTCTGATTGCGCACATGCTTCTTGATAGAGTTGTCTATTTCCTTGAAGAAATTCTCACTCAGTCCGTAGTCTTGGATTAACATCTTCTTAGATACCGTTTTCTCACCCTGTCCTAACTTACCTCCAGTGGTGGGAATCTTGAAGAGACGCTTGAAGTTAGCCACATCAGGAATAGCACGTATATTGGTAATGCCTAAGTTCACAGCCAGCACTGACTGGAAATAGACGCGCACCAGCGACATGAAATCTTCCGCACTCTGAGCGGAAGCGTTGTCTTTTTTACCGAAAAGTTTAGTAAATATACTCATTATTAATAGGTGTTACGTTTTTGCGTCGCAAATTTACGAAAAGTCGAGAGCAGAACAAAATAAACGGTTTATTTTTTATGACGAGACAGAGTAAATCATCTAAATATACATTTTTTATTTGCCTTTCTAACATCTTTGCATTATTTTTGTGGAAGTATAACGATAAAAACCTCACACAATGAAAAAGATTTTATTCCTTTCCTGCCTTGCATTTCTCGCTTGTACAGGCGATTCTTGCAGCAGTTCACAGCAACAACAATTGCTGCCAAATGCAAAACATGTAGTGATGATTGGCATTGATGGATGGGCGGCTCATGACCTCGGTAAGGCTTATGACATTCCTAATATCCGCAGCTTGATGGCTAATGGCAGCTATACACTGCACAAGCGTTCTGTTCTTCCTTCAGCATCAGCCATCAATTGGGCTTCTATGTTCATGGGAGCACCTACCGAGATGCATGGCTATACCAAATGGAACTCTCAAGTGCCGGAAATCCCTTCTACTGTCATTAACAATCATGGCATTTACCCCACCATTTATTCTATTATCCGCGAGCAGCAACCAGATTCAGAAACAGGATGTACCTTCGACTGGATTGGCGTAAAGTATGTTATTGATACTTTAGCTATTAGTCATGCGGAGTTTATTCCCGACAGCTATGAGGACATCAACAAGAATTGTACCATAGCCGAGAATTACATCAAGGAGAAGAAACCATTCTTCTACACAGCTTACTTTGGAACGCTTGATGAAACGGCACACGAGCATGGTTGGTACACACCTGCGTATTTTGATAGGTTGGCAGAAATTGACAAGTGTGTAGGACGTCTTATACAGGCGTTGAAGGATGCTGGCATTTACGATGATACAATTCTAATAATGTCATCTGATCATGGCGGTATCGATAAAGGACATGGAGGTATGACTTTGGAGGAGCTGGAAACTCCATTCATCGTTTGTGGAAAGGGTATTAAGCAAGGTTTCGAATTCCCTGATGCCATGATGCAGTACGATGTTCCTGCGACCATCGCTTATATCTTGGGCATACAACCACCACAGGCGTGGGTGGGCAGACCTGTCATGAGTATCTTTGAGTAAAATAAAACTTTTGCTCCTGATAGACAGCCTCCACAATTCCGTACCTGATAAATCGTGCCAGGAGGTTAATGGTTGTTTTTCGAGGCAAACCAGATAGTTTGCAGCATTTGTTGAGCGACAACAAGCGATGCTCGTTGAGTAAGCCTAACAGATGCTGCTCTTTTTCCGTAAAGGCAGTCAGTTCCCCAAGCTCACATTCATTTTGCTGCCAGAGCCTTAAGTGGACAGGTGTTGCCAAGATATTTTCATCATCCACACGAACATAGGCTAACAATTTGCCGTCATCTCCCTTAGCATAAACTGGTCGTTGCCCGTTGGGCTTGATGTCTGCCAACAGCACTTGCTTGCCTTCCACAATATAGGTTGTCATCTTGTATGTCACAGCTGGCACGCAATACATCTCAGCTGCAGCCTGAATCATATACTGCTCTTCCTCTGAGTGCACACCGGCAATTTTGCCGTTGTCTTTCACCCCTATCAGCAATCTGCCTCCTTCGGTGTTGGCAAATGCAGACAAAGTCTTGGCAATCTTGCAGACATCGGAGATTTCAAACTTGAAATCTTGCTGCTGATGTTCGCCTTCTTTAATCAGCTCCAGTATATAGGTCTCGCCTGTCAACTCTTTCATGGGTGCAAAAGTACAAAAAATAAGCGTTCTCTATATGGCAATAAGGAAATTTAATGTAATTTTGCATCCAGATTTAAATTGATAAACAAGATGAGTACAAAAGTAGTTGTAAATAACTTAGCCGAGTTTCAGGCATTGGAAGGCCATCGTATTGGAGAGTCTGACTTCTTAGAGATGACCCAGGAACGCATAAATATGTTTGCTGATGCAACCCTTGACCATCAGTGGATTCATGTAGATCCGGAACGTGCCAAGTTGGAGAGCCCTTATAAGACCACCATCGTTCATGGTTACTTCACACTGTCAGTGCTGCCTTACCTGTGGGGGCAGATCATTGAGGTTAATAACTTGAAGATGATGGTGAACTATGGTATGGATAAGATGAAGTTCGGTCAGCCAGTTCTTTCAGGTCAGCGCATCCGCTTGGTGGCAGATATGAAGTCAGTGTTGAACTTGCGAGGCATTGCCAAAGCAGAAATCAATTTTTACATTGAAATAGAAGGACAGAAGAAGCATGCACTCGATGGCATTGCAACCTTCCTTTATTATTTTAATAATTGAACCTTTCAATGGTCAATGGTCAATAGTCAATAGTCAACTTAGCATAAAGCTGAGTATAGGTCTGCATTTCTGTTCGCAGGCAGGATAGAAATGCCCATGTATGCGCTCCTCGCCTTTTGGGGAGTTACCCCACCAAAACTCAGCCATTGCTATAGGTTGCAGCTTGTTGAGGAAAGCATATTGTAACAGTTTCGGAGCGGCACATTCTCCAGCACCGCCTGGAGGCATGTGCTGCTTCTTTTCTTGAAATATCTCAATCAGATTTTTGCGTTCCCCATGTGCATTTAGCATTACAAACTGTTCAAACAACCATTTTTGCAAAGCCTCTGAACGCCTTCTTCTCTCCCTTTTCAAAACATCAATCCCATTGATCCCATTAATCCCATCCATCCTATCAATCTTCTTATTAATCTCACTAATCTCCCTTTCCTCCGTTTTGAAGAACCCATTGGGATTCAGCATATCATATACAGCTGGCACAAAATACGGAATGTCGTTCTGCCTGTTAAGCAACCCTGAGAATGCAGCCAGGAACCCAAGCTTTCCAATCACATTTTTCACCACCAGAACACCAAACATTTTGCCTAATTTTAACTCCTCATGCCATTCGGGATGAGAGTCAATAAAACACATCACCTCATCCGCAGCCAGTTGGCAGAGCGGATGAGGTGTATAGTCAAAAGGATTGGTAAACGATGTCGGCAAAGCAATACCTTCAACAGAGGCACTGAATCGGTGCAGTCGGCTTATATGTTTTTTCCCCAGCTTGTTAGATTGCTGCAAAACATTGCGTCTTGCCTCATATTCCTCATAGTGCTTCTCCAAGAAATTGTCTGCCATCGCTGCCAGATTAGTTTACCTTCGAGTTCGACTTGGTTGGGGTCTTGGTTGTTGCCTTCTTGTTGGTTGTTGTGGCTGTTGTTGTGCCATACTTCTTCTTGATTTCAGGCAAGTTCTTCTGGATGTCGCTGATGCGAGTCTTGTCGCTGGGGTGAGTACTCATGAACTCTGGCACAGAAGCGCTGCCACCTGCCGACATTTTCTCCCAGAATCCTACTGCCACATCAGGGGTATAGCCTGCGATTGTCATCAGGATTAAGCCCATATAGTCAGCCTCCGACTCATGCTTGCGAGAGAATGGCAGCATCATACCATATTGTGCGCCAATGCCATACACCTGGCTCGCCATACTCTGTACAGCTGCGCTCTTGTTCGACAGCACACCACCTAAAACCTGTGCGCCATACTGTGCTACCAGCTGCTGACTCATGCGCTCATTACTGTGTTTGGCAACTGCGTGAGCAACCTCATGACCTAATACAACAGCCAACTCGTCGTCTGAAGAGATAATCTTCATCAAGCCCTCATATACCACAATCTTACCTCCAGGCATACAGAAAGCGTTTAATTGGTCGTCCTGCACCAGGTTAAATTCCCAAGCAAAGTTCTTCACCTCGTCAGCCAGCCCATTGGCGTTAAGGTAAGCCTCTGTAGCGGCGGCAATCTTCTTACCCACTCGCGTAACCATAGCGCTCTGGGTAGAGTTGCCCGATATCTTGGCACCCTTCATATAAGAAGCATACTGTGAAAGGCTGGAAGATAGCACCTCCTGATCGGATACCAAGTTCAACTGCTTACGGCCTGTGATTGGCACAGACCCACAGCTTGTCAGCAGCAAAGCCGCTGTCACAAAAGAGATAATCAGTTTTTTCATATTCTTCAGTCCTTTGAAATTGATGTCACAAAAATAAGGTAAATAAAAGAAATGACCAAATAAACTGAAAAAAAAGAGCCCTCTTTTATGCAAGAGAGCTCCTTTAATTTGGATAGTAATGAAAAAGCTTACTTCTTCACATGACCATAGCGGCTCATGAAACGATCCACGCGACCAGCTGTGTCAACCAGCTTGCTCTTACCAGTATAGAATGGGTGAGAGGTGCTTGAAATCTCAAGCTTTACTAAAGGATAAGTTTCGCCTTCGAACTCTATGGTTTCATTGGTCTTGCAGGTAGAACGACTCAGGAACATGTCACCGTTTGACATATCCTTGAACACTACCGGACGGTAATTTTTAGGATGAATACCTTCTTTCATTGTTGTTATTTTTTTAAATTTTACTCTAAAATTATAATTGGTATAAGTGTAATGGTCCTTATCTCATGTTGCCAAGCTACGCTTTAGCGAAAGCAAAGAAAAACACGTTTTTTTTGCTGGGCGGAAGTAGCTTCGCCAAATTCGTCCGCAAAGGTAATACTTTTATCTGAAACCCGAAAAGATTTTGCAAAAATAGTGCAACTTTTTTTATTTTTTGAAATAGAATGCTTATTTTTGCGGATGAAAGAATCGATTATCAACTTAAATATTGTATCAAAATGGTTAATTACAAAGAATTAGGCTTGGTAAACACCCGTGAGATGTTTAAGAAAGCCATTGAAGGCGGTTACGCCATTCCTGCGTTCAACTTCAACAACATGGAGCAGCTGCAGGCTATTATCAAAGCTTCTTCAGAGCTGAAGTCACCAGTTATCTTGCAGGTTTCTAAGGGTGCTCGCAACTATGCTAACCCTACACTCCTGCGCTATATGGCACAGGGCGCTGTAGAGTATGCTAAGGAGCTGGGATGCGCTCATCCTGAGATTGTTCTGCACCTGGATCATGGCGACAGCTATGAGCTCTGCAAGAACTGCATCGACCTGGGCTTCTCTTCTGTGATGATCGACGGCTCTTCTCTGCCTTATGAAGAAAACGTGGCTCTGACTCGCAAGGTGGTTGAGTATGCTCATCAGTATGATGTAACTGTTGAGGGTGAACTCGGCGTACTGGCTGGTGTTGAGGACGAGGTTCAGGCTGAGGAGTCTCACTACACCAAACCAGAAGAGGTGATCGACTTCACTTCTAAGACTGGCGTTGATAGCTTGGCTATCTCTATCGGTACTTCTCATGGTGCATACAAGTTCAAACCAGAACAGTGCACTCGCGACCCGAAGACTGGTAAGTTGGTTCCTCCTCCATTGGCATTCGATGTGCTCGACGCAATTATGAAGGAGCTGCCTGGCTTCCCAATCGTGCTGCACGGATCTTCTTCTGTTCCACAGGAGTATGTTGACATCATCAACGCTAACGGTGGTAAGTTGCCTGATGCAGTAGGTATTCCAGAAGAGCAGCTTCGCCTCGCTTCTAAGAGCGCTGTTTGCAAGATCAACATCGACTCTGACTCTCGTCTGGCGTTTACCGCAGCTGTTCGTAAGGTATTCGCTGAAAAGCCAGGTGAGTTCGACCCACGTAAGTACTGCGGCCCAGCTCGCGACTTGATGGAACAACTCTACAAGCATAAGATTACCGAAGTGCTTGGTTCTGATGGCAAATTAGCTCAGTGCTAAAAGAATTAAGGGGTTGTGCTGATGCACAGCCCCAATTCTTTCCCCATTCATCCCATTCAATCCCATCAATCCCATGAAAAAAATCCTCATTATCCTTTTTGCAGTCATAGCAGTCATTGCCTGCAAGCCCACAAGAAAAGGTTACACTTTGCCTGACCCTCACGATGTTATCATGTATGAGGTGAATCCTCTGGTATTTGCCCAAAAAGGAGCATTCAATGTCATTGCCAATCGTCTCGACTCCATCAGAGACCTTGGTGTGAATGTCATGTGGTTCATGCCCACTTACGAGCAGGGTGTGGAGAAGGCTAAGAATTCACCTTATTGTATTAAGAACTACAAAGCCATCAACGAAACTTATGGCACCCTTGACGATTTTAAGCGTCTCGTCAACCTCTGCCACGAAAAAGGCATGAGTGTCATCATGGATTGGGTGGCAAACCATACATCATGGGACAATGTGTGGATCAAAGAGCATCCTGAATGGTACACTCACGATGCGGATGGAAACATCATCTGGCCAGCAACCACCAATTGGGAAGATGTGGCTGACCTGAATTTCGACAATGCCGATATGAGGTTGGCTATGATTGATGCTATGAAGTATTGGGTTACTGAGGTGGGGATTGATGGCTATCGTTGCGATGCTGCCGACTTTGTGCCTTTCGATTTCTGGAAACAGGCAGTTGACTCTATGCGAGCATTGCCCAAGCCTCTGCTGATGTTGGCTGAAGGCAAGCGAGCCGATCATTTCGATGCAGGTTTCGACATGAACTATTCTTGGGATTATATGAATGCCAATCGCGATGTGTTCCAGCGTGATAGCAGTGCTGTCAAGTTGTTCGTCACAGATTATATGGAGTATGACACCATCCCACAGGGCAAGGTGAAGCTTCGTTTCATCACCAACCATGATGAGGCTGCTGGTCATTCGCCTGTAGAGGAGTATGGAGGTGTTCGTGGCTCCATTGCCGCTTTTGTCGAAACCATCTTCATCCGAGGTGGAGCATTACTCTATGGAAGTCAGGAGGTGGCTTATCCTGAACGCCTGAACTTCTTCCATTGGAAACCCGTCAATTGGATGTCGAACCCAGAGGTCTATAATGAATACAAGTCAATCCTCAACCTATATAATAAATATGGTGCATTGAAGTGGGGGCAGCTGGTGGGATATCCGCAGGAAGATGTTATGGTGTTCGAGAAGCGTCTTGAGGATAAGAAACAGGATTTCCTGATCCTGGTAAATGTACGCAACCATGAGTCAAAGGCAGTAATTCCCAAGGAGTGGCATAACAAGAAGGCAGCAGACATGATTCGAGGAGGTAATGTAGTACTCCCTGTTTTATTTACCCTTAAGCCATACGAATACTATATTCTGAAGTAATGAGGGGTAGGAAAAGGCATACAAGTTTCGCCTCAATTTCTTTCGCTCCGAGCGAAAGAGCCATTTGCTCGGAGCTAATGGGGCATCAGCTCCGAGCTGACGCTCCTTCAGCTCCGACTAAGCCTCAAAATTTACTAGAAAATTTCTGCGCTTGAAACAAGCAAACCCTCTGCTTAAAACAAGCAAACCCTCTGCTTAAAACAACCAAGCCAGACTTTACCTGTTATCAGAGGTTGGATAAAGCCATTATTATAACGAAAAGTAATATTTTTTACACACAATCTCTTGCACATTTCAAGCGTTTGTAGTAAATTTGCACCCAATATAAACAACAAACAAGAAACAACTCATCGCAGTTTATGAAAACAGACAAAAAAGCTGGCACAACCTCACGAAGGATAGGCAGGCAGTCTTTTCTAACTAACACCCCCTATATATATATAAGGTATAGGCAGGCAGCTGGGCAATCGGCTGCTCCATGCTCTTATTATATATAAATAAGGTGTAAAAGCGGAGTAGTTTGAAACTATGGTGTTTGTGGCTATTTTAGAGATAGATTAAAAAAAATTAATATTTTTCAAAAAAAATTGGGAGAATATTTGTGCATTAAAAAAAAAAGGTGTAATATTGCATTGTCAAATCTGTCTTTTTGGTAGAGACGGATGGGGAAAAGTGCGGAAACGCAAGTATTCCTTATGGCGTAAAGCCTTGACAGACAGAGAATTTTAAGTAATTATTAACTATTTATTATTAACTTTTTAAACATTTCTAATCATGAAGAAGAAAATGTTATTTATGGCAGCTATCGCCGGTTTAGTTACACTGGGTAGCTGCGTGAAGGACGACGTTTCAGGCTCAGTAGAAGCTGTACGTCAGGCTAAGGCTCAGGAATTACTGGGTGAAGCTAATGAGCACAACGCTAATGCTGCTCTTGCAAATGCTAATGCTGCATTGGTTACTGCAACTCAGGCTGCTAAGGTTGCTCAGGAGCAAGCTATCGCTCTGCAGCAACAAGCACAGGCTCAGATTCAGCAGGCAGATGCTCAGTTGAAGGAAGCTGCTTTGGCAGATGAGCTGGATGATATTATTGCTCAATACAAAGCAGATACTGCATTGCAGAATGCAAATCTCCAGAATGAGTTGAACAATCTGCAGACTGCTCTGAGAGCTGCTGCAACTGCTAACTTTGATGACATTGCAGCTCTGATTGCTAACTACAAACTTGCTTACAGCGACTTTACTACTGCTACTGCTAATTTGGTAACTGCAAAGGCAAATTTGGAGAAGGCTCAGATTGACTCTGACTATGCTAAAGAAGTTAATGCAACTATCATTAAGGGCTTTGAGGATACTATCGCTGAGCAGGAAGCTCTGCTCGCAGCTCTGAAGGAAGTGAAGGCTACTAACCCAACTCAGGCTGAAATCAATGCTAAGGCTGACGCTATCACCGCTCAGGCTGATGAGGATGCTGCTGCATTCGAGAACAATCCTGCAATTGGTGAGTTCTTAAAAGCTGCTTCTGCTTGGGGTAAGGCATACGCTGCTTATCAGGCATATGTTAACACTACCGACGGTGTTATTGTTGAGCTGAACAAGAAGGTTAGTGGTATTGATCCTGGTAAGGAATACCTGACTCAGGAAACTAACCCAAGTGCTACTATCGCTCCTCTTCCTGGCAAGCAATTTGCTGACTATAAGGGCTATGACGTTAAAGCTGGTGCTAATACTCCTGACAAGTTTGGTCCTATGGGTACTATCAAGACCAATGGCTATCGCGTATCTGAGGAAGGTCAGATGATTATTGATGACTATCTGAAGAACTATACCAAGACTCAGGAAACTGCAGTTAAGAATGCTAAGGCTGCTAAGGCTGATCTGGAAGGCCAGCTGGGTAAGTCAACTGACAAGAAGGACACTAAGTTCAAGGATTCAAAGGGTAACGAGGCTGTGACTCTGTACGGTGCTTTGGCAGGTGCTCAGGAAGCTTATACCAAGGCTAAGGATGCTCTGGATAAGGCTAATGCTGATCTGTCTGGCAAGCCAGCTGCTGTAGCTGCTGCTTATGACAAGCTGTTGGCTGTTGTTAAGGCTAAGACTTTCAAGGGTACTGACTGGATTGAGGCAGTTGTTGGTTTGGCTGACGCTATGATCGACGCTTACGGTGAGCCAGCTTACGATCCTAACAAGAAGAAGTTTGACTACTCTAAGCCAGCTGACATCAAGGACGCTATCGACTATCTGTTCGGTTCTACTACTCACCCGGGTATCGCAACTGAGACTGACCTTGATGACGAGAAGGAAGTTGCTGCTCTGTTCGACGACACCGATGCTAACTGCTTGGTTAAGACTTGGAACAAGGATGCAAAGAAGAAGGATGCTTCTGAAATCAAGTTGGTTGAGGATGTTATCAACCGTGACGCTAAGGCTGTTAACGTAATCGCTAAGGCTGATGCTGCTAAGAAAGCTGCTGACACTGCTAAGAAGGCAGTTGACACTGCTCAGAAGGCTATCAACGACCAGCCACAGAAGATTGCTGCTGCTCAGGACGCTATCAACGCTGCTCAGGAGAAGTTAGACAACGCTGCTGCTGACAAGAAGGAGATTACTGACCTGGTTGCTGCTGCTGACGGTTATAAGGATGTTGTTAAGGCTCTGCAGGATGCATCTGCTGCTTACAACAAGGCTTATGAGGCTGTTGACGCTGCTGCTTGGGAAGTTAACTCTCAGTACCTGCAGGCTGCTCAGATCAAAGCTACTACTCCTCAGGATATCGACAATAAGATTGCTAAAGCTACTGCTGCTCTGGCAAACGCTAAGACTGGTTTGGCAAAGGCTGAGGCTGACAATCACGGTACAGATGGCGCTCTGGCAAATGCTGAGCAGGCTGTTCTCGACGCTGAGGCTGACCTCGAAATCGCTATCGCTGAACTCGCTGCTGCTGCTAAGGATCTTGAGAATGCAGAAATCGACCTCGACGGTGACGACGATGAGGGCGACGGTGAAGGCGAGCCAGAGCCAGAGCCAGAGCCAGAGACTCCAGGTGAGGAGACTCCTGAAGTTGTAGCTCCTGAAGGTGAGTAATTGATAGTACTAACGGCGATAACAAATAAAGGAATTAACAATGAATATAAAGAAACTTTTATTATTAGCCGTTATGCCCATGATAGGTCTGACGGTGAACGCTCAGGAGGGGTCAAAAGTTGACTTCACTCCAAAGAAGGGCGATGTAACCCTGGCGTTCACCCTCGGATACAATAGCTACGCAAGTGTTGAGGCTGCGCCTCTGTTCCAGAGTTTCTACTTCACTGAAGCCCAGTCAACAAACTGGAGCGACAAGAAGCTGATGGTAGGATTCGAGGCAGGCTGGTTTGTAGCTGACTTGTGGAAACTGAGTCTGGGTGGCGGTTTGAACTTCACGAATAACCCTGGTCATCCTGGAGTTCCCGGCACGATCGATGCAGTAAACGGAGATTATGATGTATATGATATGATGGGTGAACTGCCTAACTTAGTGGCAGTGGCTGATGCTCAGTCATTCTCATACAATGTCGCTCTGGGACTCGATCGTTACTTTAAACTGAAAAACGTTACTAACCTGATGCCATACCTCGGCGTACGCGGAGGTTATGCATACGGTCAGAACCAGAAGGCATACGACGAGCCTTATGCAATGGGCAAAACCGTAGCTGAAACGTTCAATATCCGTGGTGCTGTGGCATTTGGTCTTGACTACTACATTCTGCCTGGTTTCTACCTTGGCGCTCAGATTGAACCGTTCGCTTATACCTACAACCGTACCTCTCAGAGAGTACAGGATGGTATGGAGACAATGAGGGCTAACAGTCATAACTTCAGTTTCATGGCTGCTCCAACCTTGAAGATCGGTCTGAAGCTCGGTAAGAGCAACAACGGCAAGAACGCTTACGGCGACAACTCTGATGAGCTGAACCGCATCACGAACGAGCTCCGCGCTATCCGTGAGAACCAGCCTAAGGAAGTTATCCATGTTGATACCGTAACTGTTAAGGAGGATTGTCCTCCTGCAACAACTGAGGGTCTGCGCAGCCATGTAACCTTCACTATCGGCTCAAGCCGCGTGACTGAGCTGGAGGAGATGAACATCATGGCAATCGCTGAGTACCTGCAGAAGAATCCTAACGCAAAGGCTGTGGTTTACGGCTATGCTGATAATGGCACAGGTAACGATGAAATCAACCATCGTCTGGCTAAGCAGCGTGCTGACGCAGTTTCTCAGATGCTGACTGGCAAGTATGGCATCAGCTCTAACCGCGTTCAGGTGAACAGCATGCAGAACCGCGAGCAGGCGTTCTCAATCAACAACTGGAACCGCGTAGTAGTGGTAACTGCTAATGAATAAAATCGAAAAGGATTTTATTACAATGGGTGAGGCAACCGTTTTTCGGTTGCCTCACTTTTTTTTCTTGCAAAATGTTTGGATATTTAAAAAATAATGCTGAAATTTGATACCACTATAGATAGTTTCATTAATATTTCAAAAGTTATGAAAAAGTATTTTGCAGAATTAGTTGGTACATTTGTACTTACATTCCTGGGCTGCGGCGCTGCTGTAGCTTTGGGTTGCGGTCAAGACACCGCTTCAATCGTGGGCACAGCCATTGCTTTCGGTTTGGCTGTAGTTGCAATGGCTTACACCATTGGTGGCATCTCTGGTTGCCATATCAATCCTGCTATCACCTTGGGTGTTTTCCTGAATGGTGGTATCAATGCTAAGGATTGTGCTATGTATATGGTGTTCCAGGTAATTGGCGCTATCTTGGCTGCTGCAGTATTGGCTTGCATCGTTGCAACTGATCCTACTGCTGTTATTACCACATCTACAGGTGCTAATGCTTGCACTTATGGCGCAACCAATGGCTTGATTGTTGAGATTGTTCTCACTTGCCTGTTCGTTCTGGTTGTATTGGGTGCTACTTCTAAGACCAATGGTGCTACCAACAACTTCGCAGGTTTGGCTATTGGTTTGTCACTCATCCTGATCCACTTGGTAGGTATTCACTTTACAGGTACTTCTGTAAACCCAGCTCGTTCAATTGGTCCTGCTCTCTTCCAGGGTGGCAAGGCTTTGGCTGATCTGTGGGTATTCATCGTTGGTCCGCTGATTGGTGGTGCCATCGCTGCTGTTATCTGGAAAGCTATCAGACCAGAAGAGAAGTAATTGAATCATTAGCAAGTATGTAATTTTAGCGTCTGCGTCCTTACAAAAGCGCAGACGCATTTTTTTTATGGCCCTTGGAATAAAAATAAATTCCTTTATTTGTTCGTGAACCGATTTTTTGGTGTAATTTTGCAAAAAAGTATTCAAAATACACGCAGTAGTGTTCTAAATTATGGATTTAAGAGGTGTAAGGCGACTGGAAAAGCAGACACTCACCGAGCAAGAGCTGGTGGAGGGATGCAAGCGAGGCGATGATAAAGCCCGCAGGCAGCTCTATGAACGCTATGCCGGCAAGATGTTAGCCATCTGCATGCGATACTTGGGTAATCGCGAGGAGGCTGAGGATTTGCTGCATGACGGATACATCAAGCTCTACGGATCATTCGACAAGTTCGAATGGCAGGGAGAGGGAACTTTACCCGCTTGGATGAGCAGAGTCTTTGCCAACTTGTCCTTGCAACACTTGAGGAAGAATGATGTAATGAGCCAGACAGTGGAGCTGGAGAATACTTCTGAACTGCGTGAGGATGTCGATCGTCCTGATTCAGATTCTGACATCGAAACAATTCCTAAGAAAGTGCTGATGCAATTTATTGAAGAACTGCCTGTTGGTTACCGAACAGTGTTCAATATGTATGTGTTTGAAGGAAAGAACCATATTGAGATTGGAAAGGTGCTGGGCATTAACAACAAATCGTCAGCATCGCAGTTGGTAAGGGCACGAGCCATTCTCAAAGAGAAAGTGCTGGAGTGGAGGAGAAAGAACCTCTGATTCCGTGTTGAGTTAAGCGTAAGTATTTTGGATTTTAAAAGTAAACAAACAGAATCATGGAACTGAATGATGATATATGGCTGAAGAAATGGAAGGAGAATCTCGAGGATTTCGAGGAAGAAGTTCCCATAAACGGCTGGGAGAAGCTGCAGGCAGATTTGCAGGCAAACGATCCTCTTCCTCAGCATGAGTCATCTCCGAGGGCGAAAATCATCCCCTTTCGTCGTTGGCAGGTAGCTGCCGCAGCTGCTGTGGTAGTGCTGATAGCTGGTGCTGGCATCTGGTTTCTGACATCCGATAAAGCTCCACAAGTGCCAACCATTGAGGCTCCCATAGCTCAGATTGTGCAGGTTGACCAACCTGAAGAAACTGCAGTTCCCTCAGTTCCAGAATCAAAGGCAGTAGAAACTACCCCTGCCGCTCCCGTAATTACAGAATCACCTAAGGCTACTCCTGCCGCTAAGCCAGCTTCAAAACCTGTGGTAAAACAAGCAGAACCAGTTGAGACAAAGCGGAATCTGACGCAGCAGTCGGTAACAATAGAGGAAACTTCTACCAAGCCATTAGTGGCACAGGCATCCGCTCCTGCCGCAGTCAATGCGACAGAAGCGCAGCCAGAGGGTAGGCCCATACAGGTCAGGCCTTCACAGCAGAGTACTCGCCAGCGTTCGGTAAATCCTGTATATTCTGATGGTAACACATCTGCTGAAGTAAATACAATCAATAGGCGTCAGATTCGCATCTCTCAGGACGAGCGCCTGCAAAATGTGCCATTGCTTAGGCAGGGTGAGGCAGTTACTCGCTCCATAGCAGCAGAAGAGATAACAGATATGGATAGGGTATTCAACTCCTTCACAGCCCATTATAATGAGCTCTACAACCAACAGGAGCATCTGTTTGACAATGGAACAGGCAATTACAGCACTATGGACAATGCATTGTTCCTGGCTGGATTGGTGAAGAAGATGCAAGGGCAGCGTTCTGCAGATGATGTCAAGCTATATCGTGAGATGGCAAGCCGTCTGGTAGAGCTGCAGCAGCCCAATGGGCTTTGGAAAGACAGTCTGCTCGACCCAACTTCTCACAGTGCCAATACAGATACTGACAGCTACATCTGCTATGCCCTGGCTTGGGGAGTAAACAATGGCATCTTGAACCGTGCCCAATACTTAGAGCCAGTCCGTCATGCTTGGCAATCCATAGGCGACTGCAACAGCACTCCTTGCCGAATGGCGAAAGAGCAACTGCAGAAACTTCAATAAGGATTCTGCATGCTTAGCAGGATTATATTATATTTGATAAGTAATCCTGCTCGCAGCTTAAAAAAGAATAATGAGGTCTAAGAGGGACTTACTTCAATGCTTATGGGGCTCCGGCTCACATTTTGGTTTCAGTCCCTCAATTACCTCTTATTATTTATTAACAAGGTCAAGGCTGGCTTACTTCCTAAGACGTTTAGCTAAAGCGGCATCCATCAGCCAGTCAATTACCTTTTAATTTACAAACTTTATGAGCAACAATACTTTGATAAAAGTAGCATTGCGCTATCGTGCCGTGTTTCTCGACATTAAACGAGAGGATATCAACATGCAGTCGGAAGCGACAGTCCCTGTGATGGCTTTAGTCCGCTGTCTAAAGGAGAACGGTTTTTGTGTCAGCGAGGAACTGCTTCATGCCTTAAATGCTGTTTCTAATGATCATCTTGCAGAAATCACTGAGTGTATCAATGACATAATGGGGGTGAACTTGAACTGGGCACCACTGGTTAAAGGTTGGGATGTGCCTACAGGTGAGACTCTTGACGACCATCTCATCACCTGGATTGCTAACATCTTTGGTGAGAAAGTAGGTCTTAAGGGAACTACACTCCCTTGTGGACATATGATTCCTGAAGGGACATTTCCCATCGAGCGATATAATGGATGTCCGTTCTGCGGTACTCCATTCGAGACAGCTGATTACATATATAAAGGACAGGGAAGCAAGTTAAAAGAACTGCGCCTGTTTTCTTTAGGTGATATGGAGAACGTATTCTTATCGCTCTTGGCATCTGCCACGCCCTTGGATGCTATACAGAAGGATTCATTGGGACAACTGTTGCGGGAATTTCCTCTGCCTGAAGATATTAATATCACCATGAAAGAAACTGTCATGCTCGTCATCAAGGTGTTGGTTGAGCAGGAGAGGGCAGACGAGGCGATGAAGTTCTTGAAGACACCGACAGACATACTGCGTTATCTTTGGTATGAGAAGACTGGCTACGTGCAGATTCTTGAGCCGAAGACCCTGGTTGCTCATGCCCGCAGACTGTACTACCACATGTGGGGGCCGCTTGATAGTGGGGTAGAGGCAGCCGACGAAATGAAGAAGAAGTTAAAGCTGAAATACAATCGCAGGACATGTCAGCGTATAGCCCTGTGGTTGAACGCCATCCCTATGACTGCTAAGCAAGCTGCTGAAAATATGAATCCTAAGCGTGGTATGTGGGTACGTATGATTCGTGCACTCCGTTTGGGTGAATATTCGCGCAAGAAAGGGTTTGACCATCTGGCCGAGATTCTCGATGTGTTTTACAAGCAGGATTACTCTAACTGGCAAGGACGTGTGGATAAAGCTCGCTCTGAGAACGATGCCGATAAGACGCTGGCACTGCTGAAGGAACGCCCAGGTCTCTTTGCCCGTTGTCTCTTTGCGTCAATGCTTCGTTTTGGGAGTAAGAAGGTAATTGCCGCCTTTAAAGAGATTGCTGACAAGTTACCAGCCCGTTTGCTACTGTCGCTTGGCAATGCAGCAGACTCATATTTCGATCCAAAGGAAGTACGTCTGGCTCGTCCAATAACTGGGGGAACCCATAAAATTGAGCCGAACATACTGTTGGCACTTTTTAGCGATGATGAACGTAAAGCAATGGTTGATGCCATTAATGACCTTTACAAGGCATCAATGGAAAGATATTTTGCTGCTCAGGAAACTGAGGCAAAGACTATCTATATTGATCCCTCTCTCTATAGCATCCCTGTCAGCGTTGGTGACCGCACTACAACCATTCAGGATGCCTCTTGTGCCTTGATGGGAACACGTTTCCCTGTTGAGGGAGATTCCGTACGCCTATTCCTCCAGTGGGGAAAAGGCTTGCATGCACAACACCTTGACATGGATCTGAGTTGCCGTATTGCTCTGCCTGATAATAAGGTTAAAGAATGTGCTTATTACCAACTGTCTTGTGTGGGAGCGAAGCACTCTGGTGACATCCGTTCCATCCCTGAGAAGGTTGGAACAGCTGAGTATATTGAACTGTCGTTGCCAGAATTGGAGACTGCTGGTGCCAAATATGTCACCTTTACTTGCAATGCTTATTCTGTAGGTGCTTTATCGCCCAATCTTGTAGTTGGCTGGATGGACTCTGCCAATCCAATGATTATATCAGAAAAGGACGGAGTAGCTTATGATCCTTCTTGTGTACAGCACATGGTTCGTATCAGTGAAGGTAATCTCTCAAAGGGATTGGTATTTGGTGTACTCGACGTTGCCAAACGTGAAATCTTCTGGCTCGAAATGCCATTTACGTCTCAGACACTGAGAGGTGCTGACAGTGCGTCAGTAGAAGCTCTGCTCCATAAGCTGGAGGCAAAGCTCTCCATTGGCCAGCTACTCGACATGAAAGCAAAGGCTCAATGCTTGACCTCAGTAGATAATGCTATAGATGCAGATGAGGTATATACCTACGAGTGGGCACTCAACCCTGCTGAAGTAACAAAGTTGTTGAATGGTACTGATGGTAAGTAATTTTTGACCTATAGCTCATTTGTAGATAGAAGGGTCAAAAAAATAGGGTAGGAATATCTTTTTGTTCCTACCCTAAATTTTTGTTTTCCAATGTTCTAACTCTTGGGTGCCAGGTGGGACTCGAACCCACGACATTCAGAACCACAATCTGACGCTCTAACCGACTGAACTACGGGCACCATATAAGCATTTGCTTTTAAATGCGGATGCAAAGATAGGGCAAATCTTTGAATGTACAAAGCTTTTGCCCTATTTTTTTAAAGATAAATCGCTTTCTTGCCTGCCAAGAGTGTATTTTTCATCAATGACACAATAGTCATTGGACCTACGCCACCTGGTACAGGGGTGATGAAAGAGCACTTAGGCGCTACCTCATCGAACTTTACGTCGCCATTCAAACGGAAACCACTCTTCTTTGTAGCATCAGGTACACGGGTGGTACCAACGTCAATCACCACAGCACCTTCCTTCACCATATCTGCCGTCACGAAGTTTGGCTTACCAATGGCAGCAATAATAATATCCGCCTCTTGACACTCCTTCTTCAAATCATGGCTATGGCTGTGACATACTGTTACGGTAGCGTCACCTGGGGTAGCTTTCTGCATCATCAGGGTAGCCATAGGTTTGCCCACGATGTTACTTCTGCCCAGCACCACACACTTCTTTCCTGAGGTCTCAATGTTATAACGGCGCAGTAACTCGATGATACCATTGGGTGTCGCTGATACATAGCAAGGCAATCCGATAGCTAAACGCCCAACGTTGATAGGGTGGAACCCGTCCACATCCTTGCGGTAGTCAATGGCCTCAATCACCTTCTGCTCAGAGATATGCTTAGGTAATGGCAACTGAACGATGAAGCCATCAACATCTGCATCCTGGTTCAGTTCCTCTACTTTTTCCAACAGCTCTGCTTCAGTGACATCTGCCTCGTAGCGGATGAGTGAAGACTTGAACCCACACGCCTCACAGGCCTTGACTTTATTGGCTACGTATGTCTCACTGCCGCCATCATGACCTACCAAAATAGCAGCCAAATGAGGGCGTTTTCCGCCAGCAGCCACAATCTGTTCCACTTCGGCGGCAATCTCTTGTTTGATTTGCGCTGATACAGCTTTTCCGTCAATCAGTGTCATATATGCTTTTATTAAAAGGGTTTACCACCTGGTTTCATCATCGGTGGCATCTTAGCAAACTTGCTGGTTGTCACCATCTTCATCATCTTACGTGTTTGATCGAACTGCTTGATGAGTCGGTTCACCTCCTGGATGTTTGTACCACTACCTTTAGCTATACGCTGACGGCGAGAAGTGTTCAGTAACTCAGGATGTGAACGCTCCTGTGGTGTCATAGAGTAGATAATGGCCTCGATGCTCTTAAAAGCATTGTCATCGATATCTATATCCTTGATAGCTTTGCCTACACCGGGAATCATGGCAGCCAAATCCTTGAGGTTACCCATCTTCTTGATTTGGGCAATCTGACTCATGAAATCGTTGAAGTCGAACTGGTTCTTCTGAATTTTCTTCTGAAGGCGCTTGGCCTCTTCTTCATCATATTGTTCCTGTGCACGCTCAACCAATGAAACGATGTCACCCATACCGAGGATGCGGTCGGCCATACGGTCGGGGTGGAACTGGTCGATGGCTTCCAGCTTCTCGCCTGTTCCCACAAATTTGATAGGCTTATTCACCACCGTACGTATAGACAGGGCAGCACCACCACGCGTATCACCGTCAAGCTTGGTGAGTACCACGCCTGTAAAGTCAAGACGGTCATTAAACTCTTTCGCTGTATTCACGGCATCCTGACCAGTCATTGAGTCCACCACGAAAAGGATTTCATCTGGTTGGATGCCCTCTTTGATGGCTGCAATCTCGTTCATCATCTCCTCGTCAACAGCCAAGCGACCAGCCGTATCGACAATCACTAAATCGTAGTTCTTAGCCTTTGCCTCTGTGATAGCGTTTTTGGCAATGTTCACAGGATCCCTGCTCTCCATCTCGGCATACATTGGCACATTGATCTGTTCTGCCAACACACGCAGCTGTTCGATAGCAGCGGGGCGATACACGTCGCAGGCAACTAATAGCGGGCGACGGTTCTTTTTTGTTTTGAGCATACGTGCCAGCTTGCCTGAGAAGGTGGTTTTACCAGAACCTTGCAGACCTGACATCAGGATAACGGCAGGCTTGTTTGTGAGATTCAGTTCGGCTGTCTCGCCACCCATCAGTGTGGCCAGCTCGTCATGTACAATCTTCACCATCAGCTGACTGGGCTTCACGGCTGTCAGCACGTTTTGTCCCAATGCTTTCTGCTTTACGGTGTCAGTAAAGGTCTTAGCTACCTTATAATTCACGTCGGCATCGAGTAACGCCTTGCGTACATCCTTGAGCGTTTCGGCAACATTGATTTCGGTAATCTTGCCTTCACCTTTCAGTATCTTAAACGACCTTTCGAGTCTTTCACTTAAATTCTCAAACATGATAAATAAAAACTAATGTCTTTCTATAAGTTATGAATTAATATTCATCAAGAATTCTTGATTGTTGCGGGTAGATTCCATCAAATTCTTCACTTTCTCGATTGCCTCCTGTGGCGTCATGTCTGCCATGAAGCGGCGAGCTATCCACATACGGTCGATAGTAAGCTGGTCTTGCAGCAGGTCGTCACGGCGTGTACTTGAAAGTATAACATTGATAGCAGGGAAGATGCGCTTGTTACTGAGAGTGCGATCCAGCTGCAACTCCATGTTACCCGTACCCTTGAACTCCTCAAATATCACATCGTCCATCTTAGAACCGGTTTCTGTCAATGCTGTTGCCAGGATAGTCAGTGAGCCGCCACCTTCTATGTTACGAGCGGCACCGAAGAAACTCTTGGGCTTATGCAAAGCGTTGGCATCCACACCACCAGAGAGCACCTTGCCTGAAGCTGGGGCAACTGTGTTGTAAGCGCGAGCCAAGCGTGTGATGGAGTCGAGGAAGATTACCACATCATGACCACACTCTACCAAACGTTTTGCTTTCTCCAATACGATATTGGCAATCTTCACGTGGCGATCAGCAGGTTCGTCGAAGGTAGATGCAATCACTTCGGCATTCACGGTACGTGCCATATCAGTCACCTCCTCAGGACGTTCGTCAATCAGCAGCACCATCATGTAAACCTCTGGATGGTTGGAAGCGATGGCATTGGCGATGTTCTTCATCAAGGTAGTCTTACCTGTCTTTGGCTGAGCTACAATCAGCGCACGCTGGCCCTTACCAATAGGTGTGTAGAGATCCACGATGCGGGCATCAATGGTGTCACGACCATCACCTTTGCACAACGTAAACTTTTCTTCAGGGAAAAGGGGTGTGAGGTGTTCGAAAGGTACGCGGTCGCGCACAATCTCAGGATTCAATCCATTAATCTTGTTTACCTTTACCAGGGGGAAATATTTTTCGCCTTCTTTTGGGGGACGAATCACACCTTCCACAACATCGCCTGTCTTTAAGCCAAACAGCTTGATTTGCGACTGAGAAACGTAGATGTCGTCAGGAGAAGATAGGTAATTATAGTCAGATGAACGCAGGAAGCCATAACCATCCTGCATGATTTCCAATACACCCCATCCCTGCAGGATATCCTCAAAGTCGTACAAAGGCTGAGGCTGACGCTTCTCGGCATTGTTCTCAGCATTCTGCTGTGCGGCTTGCGGAATAGGACCGTTATTAACCCTCTGTGGTTGTGCAGGACCTTGGTTGTCTGTCTTAGCAAATTTGTCAATCAGTTCCTCTGGAATCTGCTGATTGTCGCTTGGCAGCTCCTCGATAGGTACAAATGTGTCAGTCTTGATGCCTAATTCCTGCACAGATTCTTTTACCTCCGTATTCGCTTTATTTTCCAGTTCTGCCGCTTTCTCAGCTTCTAATTTGGCTGCATTCTTCTGCTGCAGTCTTTCAAGTACCTTCTCCACATCAGGAACGGACTTACGAGGACGTCCTCTGCGCTTGGTAGCCTGAGCGGTATCGGCTGGAGCCTCAGTAGCTGGGGCTGGAGCAGGTTCGGGTGCAGGTGTAGGTTGTGGAGCTGCAACAGTTTTAGCTTCTTTCTTGTTTTCTGGTTCAGCCTTAGCAGCCTGTTTCTTTTTCTTTTCAGTAGGCTTCACTGCTTTCTCAGTAGCTTTCTCAACGGGCTTTCCTTTCGGTTTTTCTTCCTTTTCCACAGGTTTTTCTACAGGAGCCTCGGTAGGTTGTACGCTTTCAATCTTTCCTTTTTGTAAGATGGAAATAGGTTGCTCATCGCGAGAAATTGTACCTTCCTTGTTGGCTGAGAACACCCTATTCAGTTTGCCATTAGTCACAGTTACGCGTTTGCGTTTTGGCTTATCTTCTTTCTGCTTATCTTTGGCAGCAATTTTATTGGCATTAGAAATGGCCTGCTCATCCAGAATTTTATATACTAAGTCCTCTTTGGAAAGAGAATCTGTTTTGTTTATGCCCAGCTCTTTGGCTATGGCTTGTAAGTCAGTCAACGACTTTTCGTTTAATTGAACAATATTATACATGGATTGTAATTAATGTGTTTTTTGGGAAAAAACGGTTGAAATAAGGGTTCCTTTATTTTCAACGGTGCAAAGATACAAATCTTTTTTTGAAATAACACAATCATTTATGCCTTTTTTCTGAAGATGACAACTCTCTTGGTGCTATTTGTCACTCTAAAACGGTTGTCTATGCGCTCTCCTATAACCCAAATCACATCGTTACCACAACAAAGCACATACTGATTGGCTTTTTGGCTGACATTCTTTTTCAAGTCGGTGAGAAAGTCACTGATCAGCTTTCTGCCTTTCATGCCGAAAGGTACAAACCAGTCGCCAGGCCTGCAAAGACGCACACTGATAGCATCATTCAGCTTGTCTGCATCAAAGCAAGCGGTATGCTTATCTCTGGGTATCTCGAACCCCTGAGAATAGAGGTATTGGTCCGTTTCGAGTTCTGGAGGAGTAGGAGGAATTGCAGGCTCTATCAGCAGATGTGTGCGGTCTTTGATGATATGCCATTCCTTGCTTTCGAACACTTTACCCGACTGCCCTGTCAAAGCTTCCATCATGTCGGCAACCTGTGCGGAGTTGAAACCCAAGGGTGAAGCTATTTCGTACAACAGGCTTTGGGGTGATGGCTCTTGCTGCAGTTTGGCAATGTCGATACCTCTGTCGTTTTTTACCCTGTCTTTGCCTTTTGCTATGCAGTTATTATAGATATGGTGTACCTCGTTCAGATGATCTGCCGTTTGCAACAGGCTTTGTCTGAAAGAGGGGTTGATGGTTTCCAGCATAGGAATCAATTTGTGGCGAATGGTGTTACGGGTATAGTCATCTAACAGGTTGGAACTGTCGTTTACGAAAGGTTGTTTCAGTTCCTGCAGGTAGTCCAATACCTCACTGCGGTTTACACATAGCAGCGGACGGATTACGAAACCATTCTTGGGTTGAATACCCCGCAAGCCCTTGATGCCAGTTCCCCGGATAAGGTTTAGCAGAAAAGTTTCTATACTGTCGTCTTGGTGATGGGCTACAGATATCCATTGGCAGCCAGTCTCTTGACGCAGTTGCTCGAACCAATTGTACCTAAGTTCGCGTGCTGCCATCTCAATGGAGATGCCATACTCTCTGGCGTATTCTTTAGTGTGAAAGTGCTGTACATGCAAACCCACTTGCAGCTCTTCACACAGTTCTTTGACAAACGCCTCGTCGCGGTCGGATTCATCACCCCTCAGGTGGAAGTTACAATGGGCAGCCTCGCAGGAAAAACCCAGTTGCATGAGAACACGCAGCAAAGCCACCGAGTCGGCTCCCCCGCTCAGTGCCACCAGCGTCTTCTCATCCGTTTTAAGCAATCCTTGACGCTCAATAAACTGCTTGACTTTCCTTATCAACATATTGTCTTTGCAAAATTAATAAAAAACTCACTTATTATTTCTCTTTATGGAGTAAATTCTTATGCTAATAGCACCATCCTTTTGCTCTTTCTTTAAAATCATTCTAAATAATTTGGCGATTGCCAAGCAATGATGTATCTTTGCATCAGTAAAAAATAAAGACATGAGATTATCGGAGCTGAAGACAGGTGAGAAGGGCATCATTGTGAAAGTTTTAGGTCATGGTGGTTTCCGTAAGCGCATCATTGAGATGGGGTTTATCAAGGGCAAGGAAGTGGAGGTACTATTGAACGCTCCTCTCCAGGATCCTGTGAAGTACAAGTTGATGGGTTATGAGGTTTCATTACGACATGACGAGGCGGAACTGATTGAAATCCTGTCGGAAGCTGAAGTTGAGCACGAACGCTTGAATGACACACTTGGCTTGAATGGTCCTCTTTCCGGTAACCTTCAATTCACGGATTACAAGCTAAAACTGGCTCAGCAAAAACGCCGTACCATCAATGTGGCGTTGATTGGCAATCCCAACTGTGGCAAGACTTCCCTGTTCAATTTTGCCAGTGGCGCTCATGGCAGGGTGGGCAACTATGCCGGCGTGACGGTGGATGCCACGGAAGCTCGTGCCACTTTCGAGGGATATGAGTTTAACCTCACCGACCTGCCAGGCACTTATTCTTTGTCTTGCTACAGCCCGGAAGAGCTATATGTACGTAAGCATCTGTTCGACAAACGTCCTGATATCGTTATCAATATTATTGATGCCAGCAACCTGGAGCGTAACCTCTATCTCACTACCCAGTTGGTGGATATGAACCTACGTATGGTGTGTGCCCTGAATATGTACGACGAGTTTGAGCGTCGTGGCGACCATGTGGATATCGAGACATTGAGTTCGCTGTTTGGCGTGCCAATGATACCTACCTCCTTTAAGACGGGCATGAATGTGGACTTGCTTTTCCACATTATCATCAATATGTATGAAGGAGCCGATTTTATTGATGATAAGGGCAACATCAACCCGGAGGTGGCAAAGGAGATAAAAGAATGGCATGATACTTATGCAGGTCAGTCACCGCAACACCATATCGAAGATTTTGCCGATGGTAATCGTCCGCTGAAGAATTATTATCGTCATATCCATGTCAATCACGGACAGTATGTAGAGCGAGGCATCAATACTGTCCAAGTGCCGCTGAAGGCGAACAAACATCTGCGACAGCTGTATTCCACCCGTTACTTAGCTATTAAGTTATTGGAGCGCGACCAGTCGGTGGAGCAAATCATCGCTGACCTGCCCAATGCAGATGCCATCTTGGATGCCCGTAAGCAGGCAGCCGCTCAGATAGAACGAGATACTCACCAGGATGCAGAAACCGCTATCATGGATGCCAAGTATGGTTTCATTCATGGAGCTTTGTCTGAGGCAGGCTATACTGAGGGTGAAGTGGTAGATACCTATAAGATGACTCATCTTATCGATAGTATCCTGTCAAACAGATGGCTGGGATTCCCCATCTTCTTCCTGCTGCTGTTCCTGATGTTTGAGGTAACATTTGAATCAGGTCAGTATCCGATGGATTGGATAGAGGAGGGTGTTGCCTGGCTGGGTGATTTGATAGGGAGTACGATGCCAGAAGGCTCACTCCGTTCTCTGTTGGTGGACGGCGTGATTGGCGGCGTTGGGTCTGTCATCGTGTTTTTACCTCAGATTCTTATACTTTATTTCTTCATCTCTTTGATGGAAGATTCGGGTTATATGGCTCGTGCTGCTTTCATCATGGATAAGCTGATGCACAAGATGGGATTGCATGGCAAGTCGTTCATCCCCTTGATTATGGGCTTTGGCTGCAATGTTCCCGCCGTAATGGCAACACGCACCATCGAGAGCCGTAGGTCGAGGATTATCACCATGATGATATTGCCTTTTATGTCATGCTCGGCTCGCCTACCTATTTATATTATGATCACGGGAACCTTCTTCTCACTGCAATATCGCTCCCTGGCGATGATTTCGCTCTATGCTGTCGGCATCCTGGTGGCTGTGGTGGTGAGCAATATCTTCTCGCGCCTGGTCATCAAAGGTGAGGATACGCCTTTTGTGATGGAGCTGCCTCCTTATCGTATGCCTACGGCGAAAGCAATTGGCAGGCACACCTGGGAGAAAGGCAAGGAGTATTTGAAGAAGATGGGTGGCATCATCCTGGTGGCTTCAGTAATTGTCTGGACGTTGCAATATTTCCCACACGATGATTCGCTGACTACGCAACAACAGCAGGAGCAGTCGTATATAGGTCGTTTGGGTAAGGCCATCGAGCCAGTGTTCAAGCCACAGGGTTTCAATTGGAAACTTGATGTGTCACTCATAGCTGGAGTGGGGGCTAAGGAGATTGTAGCTTCCACCCTGGGTGTGATTTATTCCGACGACGACTCGTTTGCCGACGATGATGCTTTTAGCGATGATAGTGAGAAATACACACGACTCCGCCAACAGATGCTCGATGATGGCATCACACCGTTGGTGGGTTACTGTTACCTGTTATTCATCTTACTCTACTTCCCTTGTGTTGCTACCATTGTAGCCATTAAGAACGAAACGGGCAGTTGGCAATGGGCAGTCTTTGCTGCCATCTATACCACCTGTATAGCCTGGGTTATCTCTGCAATCGTTTATCAGATAGGCATGTTGTTATGATGGGAGGTTGGCAAGACTGGGTTGTGGGACTGATTGTGGCGCTTTGCCTCATCAGGTTAGGCATAAGCATCTGGAACATGTTCCTGAAGAGCAAAGGAGCCAGACAAGACCCCTGTGCGCACTGCGCTCAGCCCTGTGATGTCAAGCGTTTGTACGATAAGAAAGTGGCGAATTGCTGCAAGAGTGAGAAAAAAACAAAGAAATCTTGTTGTGAATAGTTGTCAATTCAAAAAAATGTTGTACATTTGCATCCGCATTCAACAAATTTGGTGCCTTGGATGAGTGGTTGAGTCACTGGTCTGCAAAACCATGCACGGCGGTTCGAATCCGCCAGGCACCTCAAAGAAGCCTGAGAGCGTTTCGTTTTCAGGCTTCTTCTTTTATGTTCCCGCCCCTTTGTCAAGATAGGCTTTTTGCTCTCGTATAATGAAAGCAGAGACATTAGTAATGTGCAGACATAGACATTACTGTGTTGATGGCTTGCAATATACTAATGTTAAGGCTGAGAGATTACTAATAAGTAGGCTGAGCTATTAGTAATAGGTAGGCTGGGCAATTAGTAATAAAAAGGTGTTGTTATTGGCAATTGATAAATGGGGCTAAAACTGGTGTAGTGAGGGGGAAAAGAAAGGAATGCCTGCTATCGTTCGTCGGGAGCCTTGCTATGGGTCGTCGCAGTATCTCCTATGCTTGAAAGGAATATCTTCTATTACCCTATAGGAGATATTGCGACGACCCATGGCAGATATTCTGACGAATGATGCTAATATTTTCATCACCCCATAGCAAGCATGAGAGCTGCACTTGACAACTGCTATCGCTGTTTGTAGAAACCATTATAAGGCTTGTTTATGGTGATTTATATAACTTTGTTAGGGTTTTAGTTCTTTTTGTTTGCATTATTTCGAATAATCATTTAACTTTGAAGATGATTATGGCTGAATCCTATAACCTTGAAAAAAGGATGGAGTTAGTGTTGTGGGATTGTAAAAACAATATAGTTTTAAATACCATGAAATTCTACGGGAAACTTTTTAGTATCGTGGTGAGCTTACTGCTTTTAGCTGGCTGCTCTAACGATGATAATGTATTTAAACAAGAAGATAACACTGAAGGACTGAAGACATTCACCTCATTTACTGCCACGCTTGACGATTTGGCAGGAACTCGTGCGTATTTAGATGCTGAGGCTTCCAATGGAATAAGGCGTGTGCATTGGGAACAAGGTGACATTATTTCCGTGTATAGTGACACCGATTTGGCACTTAAAGAGTTTGTGATGACTGGTCTCGATGAGAACGGTGTAGGTACGTTCATTGGCGAGGAGGTTACAGGCAATCAGTTCTATGCAGTGTTTGCACCCAACAAGGAAGTCGAAGTTGATGCTGATGACCCTAATGTGATTCACATTAAAGGTGCTGCTTCCAATATAGTTGCCGATCAAGACACTGACGCTCACTTTACTGTCCCAATGGTGGCCACTACAACAGGCAGTTCGTTTTCCTTCAAGCAGACTGCTGGTCTTGTGCAGATAAACGTGGGTAATGTCCATCAGATTGATGATCTCTTCTTCAGAGGTAGTAATCTTGAGCCGATAGGTGAGTATTATTTGGTAGATATGTCGAATAATAAGCCTGTATTGAAGCTTGAGGAAGGAGCTAATTCTGTAGGCTATGGTCAATGCATCAAGAATTTAGATGATAAATATGTGAGTGTTTATTATATCCTGCCTCCAATGGTGTTTGAGAGCGGCTTCTTGCTTACTATTAGTGGCGTTGACAAGGACGGTAAAGAGTTCGAGATTGAAAAAAGTTTTGATTCCCGCTTTGAGGTCAAGGCTGGCAGCATCTCCAGTTTTACATTGTTAGATATTTCAGCTGAGTTGGAAGCTGATAAGATAATTGAGTTTGCCGACCCGATAGCCAAGCAAATCTGCGTGGAGAATTGGGATACTAATAGAGATGGCGAGTTGAGCTATGCGGAGGCAGCAGCGGTAACAGATATTGGAACGCTATTCCAAAATGACACAGAATCAGCCAAGCCAAATCCTTCAATAATAACTAAGGATATGGTATCATTTGATGAGTTCCAGTATTTTACGGGGGTGACAGAGTTGAAAGAAGCAGCTTTTCTATTATGTATGAAATTGCAAAGTATTATCCTGCCAAAATCATTGATATCCATTGGTAGCCGTGCTTTTATTCAGTGCAGATCTCTGACTGAATTAGAAATACCAGAAGGTGTGAGAGAGATAGGAGGTAGGGCTTTTAGTAGTACTTCTCTGCAACGCCTGCATATCCCTGCCAGTTTGGTGTCTTTTGGATCTATAGATAATTGTATTACACTGAACGAAATAACAGTTGACAGCAATAACCCCGTATATGATTCACGTGAGAACTGCAATGCCATCATTGAGACGGCTACCAATACCTTGCTTTACGGATGTAACAATACTAAAATACCTTCTTCAGTAGCGAAGATAGCTGCATCTGCCTTGTCTGGCTATAGCGGTTTTACGAGTGACAATCTTGATCTGGGTAATGTGATTTCAGTGGGTGCATACGCATTTTCCAGTACTAACTTAACTGGCACATTGAGAATTCCTGCAACTTTGGTAGAGATTGGAAATAGTGCATTCTCAGGCTCATTTACAAGTATTGTAGTAGATACAGGCAATCCTGTTTACGACTCGCGCGATAATTGTAATGCCATTATTGAGACGGCTGATAACGAGTTGATTGTTGGCTGTTCTGCTACTCAGATTCCAAATGGTGTGGCGGCATTAGGTAATGGGGCATTCCAAAATGTGCAAGGTCTTGGCAATGTAGTAATACCACCCTCTGTGACTTCACTTGGTTCTTCTGTTTTTAATGGCAGCGATATCAAGAGTGTGGAGATTCCTGAAGGTGTGACCGCTATTCCTGTATCTTGTTTTGCCAATTGTTCGGAGCTTGAAACAGTAAAACTTCCTTCTACTTTAAAGGAGATCGCTTCGTCTGCATTCTTACGTAATTATAAACTGAAGCACATAAACTTCCCAGAAGGGTTAATGACAATAGGTGATTGGGCTTTCCAAAACCATGTGTTGGAAACGATAGATTTGCCATCCACATTGACCAGTATAGGAAGGGATGCTTTTAGTGGGAATAATTCGGTAGCAACGGTTATTGTTCGGGCTATAGAGCCACCTGTATTAAAGATGTGGAATTCTATGCTTACTTTGCCGAAAGGAGCTACCTATTATGTTCCTGCAGAAAGTATCGAAGATTATAAGAAAGCAGAAGGCTGGAACCAGATAAGTAATTTCCTACCAATAACAGAATAATCATTTGATCAAGTTAATGGAGCTTGAAATAAGTAAAGACAAAGAGAAATATGAGCAAGAGTTTATTTGGCATCGTAGCTGGGCTGCTTTTGTTGGCAAGCTGCTCTAACGATGATAATGTGTTTAAACAAGAAGATAACACTGAAGGACTGAAGACATTCACCTCATTTACTGCCACGCTTGACGATGTGACAGGTACACGCTTATATATAGAAGGTGCATCATCCGATGGCGCAAGGCGTGTGTTTTGGGATTATGGTGATGTTATTTCTGTGTATAGCGATACGGATACAGAACTGAAAGAGTATAGGTTGACAAGCCTCTCAGAAGATAACAAGGCAACATTCACTGGTGACAAAGTGACTGGCAACACTTTTTATGCAGTTTATTCGTATTACAATGAATGTAGCGTGGATGAGGAAAACCCTGCTATTCTACATTTTAGTAGGGGAGGCTCCAGGTATGATGCTAAGCCGAACCAAAACGTTTTTTTCCGTGGTCCTATGGTTGCTACTTCCTCCGGAAATGTGTTAGTCTTTAAGCAAACAACAGGTATTATTCAAATTACGGTTGGTAATATTCCCCAAATCAGGAACATCAGTCTGTACGGTAATAATTATGAGCCATTGGGCATGTATAGTACTGTGGATTTGTCGGCAAATCAACCTATACTGAAGCTTGATCCAGGGGCAAATATCGTTGGCTTTGGTGGGGGCTATAGTAATCTCAACGACAACTATATCGACATTTATTTCGTCATACCTCCAATGGTTTTTGAAAACGGTTTCAACATCACTATACAAGGCGTTGACTATAATGGCGATGAGTTTGATATAAAAAAGAAATATAACTCTGAGTTTGAAGTCAAAGTTGGCACTCTCTCCAAATTCTCATTGGTAGATATCTCTGCTGAGATAATTAGACAGCAACAAGAAGCTGAGGAAGCTGCAGTTAAAACAAGGGCTGCTTTGGAGAAATTCTATCAGGCTCTGGGTGGAGACAACTGGTATAACAACGATAACTGGTGTACCGATGCTCCGCTGAATGAGTGGTACGGACTGAGTGTGGATAATTCAGGTGCGGTAATTAGTATTGATATGTATAATAATAATATGTCTGGTGATATTCCTGCAGAGATCGGAGACCTTTCCAACTTAAGTACGCTGTATCTAAGTGACAATGGTATTACCTCCTTACCAGAAGAAATATCCCAGCTTCCGTTGAAATACTTGTATTTAGATGGCTGTTCTCTCTCCTCGTTGCCAGAATCTTTTGGCCAATTGAAGGGTCTGAATAGTTTATATTTGGGCAATCAGTTCACGGAAATCCCTGATGTCATTCGTCAGTTGAAAAACTTAAGGACCTTAGGAATGGCTAACAACAGGATAACTGAGGTGCCATCATGGTTGGCGGAATTAACCAATCTTACTTACATAGTTTTGAACTATAATCAGCTTACGGGTGAACTCCCCGCTACTTTTGCCAATATGCGCGACCTCATGTATCTCTACCTTCATAGCAACTATTTGACAGGCTCGATACCAGAAACTTATTTCACCAACCTGTCAAATCTTGTAACTTTGAATTTGGCGAACAATTGCCTGACTGGTATCATTACTAAAGAGATGCAGCAGAGTGAAATGTGGCAACACTTGAGCAACTTATCTATTAACCCTCAGCGGAAAGGTTATGGTATTACCATAGAGAATGGTGTTACATCAATCACATTGAATGCAGAGGAGCTGACACTGAAGGTTGGTGATACCTTCCGATTTGAAGCTACGGTAC
This sequence comes from Bacteroidaceae bacterium, assembly GCA_017649485.1. GTDB lineage: Bacteria > Bacteroidota > Bacteroidia > Bacteroidales > Bacteroidaceae > Bacteroides. The sequence continues at coordinate 32,745 of JAGCGS010000032.1, forward strand.
TTCCCGAGGATGCTATTAGACGCGATGTGACATGGGGGTATAGATATAGTGGTTTTTCAAAGCCTTTCAATATACTTGATGATGGTTTTGTTGAGGCTATTTCAGAAGGTGAGTTCCGTGTATATGCCTATGCTACAGATGGATCTAACGTGCAAGCGGTTTGCCACGTTCAAGTTATCCCTGCTTCTTCTGATATGAAGACGGGCGACTTTGAAGGCTATACTGGCGATGATCTGAATTGGGACAATTAATGAATGGAGGATTAGAGTATGCAAAACAAATATATAGGAATTGTGGCGGGGCTTCTGTTGTTGGCAGGCTGTTCGGATAACGATCAGGTGTACAATCAAGTTATTGAAGGTAGTGGGGGTAATGCGAAAGTGCAGTCATTTACTTCCTTCACCGCTTCAATAGATGGGGCTGCCGATACCCGGGCTTATATCGTGAACGGTACTGCTCATGGTAATAAGTCATTGGCTTGGAATGAAGACTTGAATGAATGGATTCATGTTTTCAGCAACACCGACCAACCAGGCGTCAGCACAGATTATAAGCTGCAAAGCGTTGCTAATAATGTGGGCACTTTCATTGGTAATACTGTGAGTGGTGACTCTTTCTTTGCCGTTTATGCCAATCAATGGTGGGAAAGGGATGCCAATGATTCCAATCTGTTAAGATTCCATGTGGGGGAATACTACGAGCATCCCACCTCATTGAATGGTTTCCAGTTCTTTGGTCCGATGATAGCTACCAGTACCACTAATAGTTTCCAACTTAAACAGTTGACAGGCATGGTTCATGTGTCTGTAAGTGGCATTCACAGATTAAAGGAAGTTAGTCTGCAGGCTACAGGTAAGGAGCCGATTTCGGGAAACTTCACGGTTGACCTGAGAGAACCTACTAAACTTGTACCTGAAGAGGGATCTACCTCTACCGTTGACGGGGTGTGGTTTGGAAATGACGGCATGGCATTGGGTAATGATGTAATAGAAATCTACTTCCCAATTTCACCTACAACCTTCAAACAAGGCTTCTCAATGTATATACAGGGTGAAGATATGTATGGGAACAATGTTGAGTTAACGAAGACCTATTCAAAACAACTGACTATTGGCAGAGCCGAAGTGAAACATTTCAACCTGGTAAATGTTGCAGGAGAAATGGAACCTGTTGAGAAGTCTGAAAGAGATATCCTGATGGATCTCTATTATGCTACCGATGGAGCCCATTGGACAAACAATACCAACTGGGGTAGTGACAAACCATTGAATGAGTGGTATGGCATTACAACCTATAATGGCAGTGTATATAATATTAGCCTGAAACAAAACAACTTGAATGGCTATATCCCTCAAAGTATCGGTGGCCTTAAGAATCTTAACTTTTTCTCTGTCGACTCCAATAATCTGAGTGGGGCTATTCCTGCAGGGCTGTGGACACTGACTCAACTTCGCGGTTTGAACTTGAGCTCGAATACTGGACTATTTGGTTCTTTGCCAGATAATATAGGTGACTTGACTAATCTTTATTATTTGAACTTGTATCAGTGTTCTAATATAGGCGGTGAAATTCCTGAGAGTTTCTATACACTGAAAAATCTGGAGGTTCTATCTGTTGCTTTCTGCAGTTTCTCCGGTTCCTTCTCTGAGAACTTCGGTAATTTGGAGAGTTTGAGGGATATCAGGATGTGCGGAAATAAGATGTCTGGTCCATTACCAGAAAGTATTGGTAACCTGAAGAATCTGGAAGTGCTTATGATCAGGTGGAATAACCTGACAGGTGACCTGCCTGCGTCAATGGGTAATATGACGAGTTTGGAAAGTATTTACTTAGAGGGAAATCAACTGACTGGGACAATACCAGACTCTTTCATGAATCTTTCTAATCTTACATGGATGAACATTTCAGGCAATTGCATGAGTGGTATCATCCCTGAAAAGATGTATAAGTCTGATTGGTGGAGCAAGGTGCAGATATCCATGTCACAGCGTGATGGTTATGGCCTTTCTATTGAGGGTCTCTATACATCCACTGACTTCTCGAAAGATGGTTACGTTAGAGAGATTCAAAAACACAGCAAGGGTAATGGCATTAAGTTGGTTATTACTGGCGACGGTTTCTCGGACAAACTGATAGCTGACGGTACATTTGATGGTTATGTGGATAAGGCTGTGGAGTATTTCTTCGCCAAAGAACCATATACGACATATAGAGACTACTTCGATGTGTATGGCGTTACTGCTGTATCAAAGAACGATGTCATAGGTGCGGATACGTCATTTGGCGTGAAAGCTTCTGGCGACATGTATCATTTCAATACTGACATTGTGGCCAATTTCCTGACGAGAAGCATGAAATCTAATGGTGTGGACAATGTAACGGCTCTTGTGATAGTGAATGATAAGGTGAGTGGAAGTAGGGTGTATTGCAATATGTACTCTGGCGGCTTCTCTGTGGGTCTTTGCACCGTTACAGAAGATATGATGAAGGAAATTAATCATGAGATTGGCGGTCATGGCTTCGGGCACCTTGCCGATGAGTATTGGAATGACGACCTGTCTGGGACAACTTTCCAACAAAGTATGTGGCAGGAGCTTGACAGTATGCACGACATGGGTTGGTACACGAATGTTGACTATCATAGCAATCCTTTGGAAGTGCCATGGGCTGATTTTATCAGCAATCCAGACTATGCAGCTGAAGGAATCGGTGTGTATGAAGGAGGTTATGCTAATTATACATACGGCATCTACAGACCTACCGTAAACAGCATCATGAGAGATAATGTGGGTGAGTACAATGCACCCAGTCGTTGGGCTATCTATCAACGATTGATGGATCTGGCTGGTGAGTCGTACAGCTTTGCCTCATTCCTGGAATATGATAAGAAGAACTTGGCTAATACCAGGAATTATGTTGAGAGGGCAGCATCCAATAAGGTGAAGCATGGCGCACCTCCTGTGTTCCACAACTATCCTTCCTTGGGAATTCGAGAGCGATGAGAGAGCCTATCATCATTAAAAATGTTTCAGCGGCACTCACTCTGTTGTGAGTGCCGCTGAAGTTTTTCATTCCTCATCTATCAGCACAGGTGGGGGGAGGGGAGGCATGATGTCACTGGACGCAGATCGTAAGAATAGCCTGGGAGCCAGTGAAGTATTATTGTATCTAATGCCTCCAGGTTCAAAGAAGGTGGTGATGATGCCTTCGGTACCAGCATATTGTACACCAGCCTGGATGTTGTTGTACTGATTGTCATCGGAAATGAAGTCATCGTAAGTGAACGATTCGTGAGCCAGGTCATGTATGCGTTTGGCAATGAGGTAACGCTGCCACGCACTGAAGTAAGGGCGGTTGTCATCCATACAACTTACTTGTTCAGATCGCCAGATGCCTTTGCCATATGAACCATAGCCACCTTCGTAAATTCCCACATGTAGGAACTTTCCTGCTTGCTTTGTACCCTGTTCATCTGGAATAAAATTACTCCAGAGCAGGTTGTTCTCTTTATCAGCTGTGACATTTAATCCATAGGGCACCGGCCAGTTGTGACGAGGGATGGTTTTGCCATTATATGTAGCACTGCCTATATATTCGTCTGCCAACTTTCCAAACATGTGACCTCCACCTTCGTGTAGAGCAGTGTTCAACCATGTCCCTTCGCAGGTGACTATACTGCTGCCATTGCCAGACCATTTCAATAAGCTGCTCCCCTCATCCATTTGGGAGAGAGGAATCATGGCAAACGATTTGCCATAACTCCAATTATAGCAGATACCTCCATATCGACTGTCATTGATTAGCATGATAATGCCAGTTTCATCGATGCTTACTTTGCCGCTCAGTATGTCAGGGTTGTGTGCTTCCACAAAAGAGAATACCCTTTGAGAGTTGGCTTTCATGTTGTTGAAAGAGTAAAGCGCCCATCCTGCATCGAAGAAAGTGTTCACGTTTTTATTAATGTCAGTAACATCAGCACCTTCTTCTTCAGAAACAGCATCGAGAATAGTGATGTTGAAGTGGTGCTTGTACTGCTTGAACGGCTCCACATCAAATATGAAGTCTAACATTTCCGTTGCATGGGTATGGTATTCATTCATCTGTTCACGTGTAAATCCTTCAGGAATGACTACCCATGACACTGGATGCTGCCCATTATTGCTGGCATATTGTAAAGCCACCCCGTTGGTATAGTCGTCACTTTCTATTTGGATAGTACCCAGATTCAGCATCTCTGAAGGGTGCAGGCTTGCAGCATTCAAGCCTTTAAGGGTATATTCCAAGCCTTCATCGTTGAACATCGACAAGGTGAAACCTTTTGACAAGTTAGCGGGTGCACATAAAATATAATAGGTATGTGAGTCATCAAAATCGCCTATAAGATCCACATAGTTGTTGCCTTCTACCATAAAGATAGTTCCATCATCGATGTTTACAAGTATATCACCCGACAGATATATCGTCTGGTTGTCAGCATCATTATTGGCAGTCAATCTCACTCTCTTCAAATAGTCCACCCCAGAACCTGATACTTCAAACTTGATTAGCGAGCAGAGGTTATGGAAAAGCAGGTTAGGACTGTCTGTCGCAACAGTCTTGGCATAAGAAAGGTTTAGCTGGTTGCCAATACCATCAGGGACGGCGACTTGTGATGCTGGTAGTGCCAAATCCACAGCATACCGCTTCTCACCCTCGTCATCATAATAGTTTATCAGGTTCCGGATTTGCTCATCTGGATAGAAAGCATAGAAATCGTCAAGGGTCTGAACAGCCTTATCTCCTATAAAGGCTACGTTGGCGCCTGTTTCATCGGTGGTAAACATTTCTGAGTTAAAGTCGCCATTCTCAGTAGTGCCATACACGCGGATATTATCTCCTGCCGTCCATAAAACACTCCTGCCTTCTAATAGCATACGGGTAGAAGCATCATCGAATTGGGCATAGAACTGCTGCGAAGTTATAACTTGCTTGGCTACCATGACCTCAGCTGGGGAATAGTTGTCTTCCAATCTATCCTCACATGCAGCACATAATAGCATTATCGTAATCCCTATGGCAGTAGTTCTCTTCATCTTTTCCTTATTATAAATGTATTGGCTGTCGAAGCCATAAGCAGCGACAGCCAATCATTAATTTTCAATCAGAATTTCAATTCAATGCTGGAATAACAGTCGTGTATGGTTTCCTTACATCATGCATCACAGGCGGAGCCGATGGAGGCATTGGTGTAATAGGACTCTCTACATAATTGGCTGGAGCACTTGATGCATTGTAGATAGGATTCAGACCATCGAATGAGGTTGAGAGCAACCCCTCTGTACCGGCAAACTCAATGCCATCCTGAATATTCTGGTACTGCTTGTCATTGGAAAGGAAAGTATCATAATCGAATGCCTCTCCCACAATGTCAAAGATACGCTGCACAATCAGGTAGCGTTGATAAGCACTGAAATATGCACGGTTATCATCCATACAGCTGATCTCCTCTGAACGCCAGATACCCTTACCATAAACCATACCTCCTTCATATATGCCTACGTACGGGAACTTGCCAACTTCCACCTTGCCTGGTATTGAAGGAATCATCATCGACCACAGTGGATTGTTTTTATTCATTGTCACATTCAAGTCGTATGGAACAGGCCAAGTGTGCTCCGCTATAGATGAGTATGGAAAAGTGCTATTAGAATACCAATATTCATCTGCCAGACGTCCGAAGCAATGACCACCACCTTCGTGTAAAGCTGTGTTTAACCAAGTGCCAGTATTGGTAATTCCTCTTGCACCATTGTTTCCTAACCAAGCTAAGCCTTCATCTCCTAAGTTGTTCAAGGCTGTTGGAACGATGGTATAGCCCGACCCATCAGATAACGCATGGCAAATGCCACCGGAACGGGTGTCATTCACAATCAAGATGATAGGCGTTTGGGAAATGGTCGCATCTCCGTTCACAATGTCAGGGCAATGATCTTGTACAAATGTATTTACCGTTGTAAGATTTGCAGCCATATTGCTGTAATCATCTCTATCCCAACCAGCACCAAAATAGGTGTTCTTGTTAATACCCTCATTAATCACATCTGCACCCGACTCTTGTGATGCAACTGGTATAATGTAGATATTGAAATAGTCCTTATAGGTCTTGTAAGGCTCTACAGAAAAGAAGAAGTCCAGCATCTTCGTCGCTTGCTGATTAAAAAGGTTCAGCTCGTCGGCTGTGTAACCTTCAGCAACCACTACGAAAGGCACAGCCTTTGTTCTGGATGACTTGGAATACACAGTCATTTCTGCGTTATTCTCAAAGTAGCTTGACTCGACATTAATTTCACCTAAGTTAAGGATTTCACCAGCTTTTAACTCAGCTCCTTTCACGGCGTACTTCACATACTCCTTACCACTTTTGTCGATGAAAGAGATGGAGAAGCCATTTGGCATTGAAGCGGGAGCAGTTACCATATAATAAGAGGTGTTGGCTTGGAATTCGCCTGTCAGCTCTACATGGCTACCAGGACCATTCATCTGTATGAATTCACCATTGCTTGTATCCAGTAATAGCTCTCCACTTAAAGGAGGAGTACTGCCCATTGTGGCTTCTGGAATAAACCTGACTTTACTCAGATTGCTAACGGCTGATCCTGTTAACTGAAACTTAATTAATGCGTTCACATTCTTGAACGACAGGGTCAGTGAGTTAGAATGAGCGTAACCTAAGTTCAAGTCATCAGCGAAGGTGTCAGGTATAGCCTGTTGGGTGGTAGGGATATCAACACCGAAAGCAGTTTGAGAACCTGTTAAAGAATAAAAACCGTCAATGGCAGCTGAACTTGGATATAAAGCATAATAATCGGTACATTCTGGTATCGACCCCGTAACATTTACCGAAATGCCATCCTTATCTGCTGTAAAAGAAGATAGATAATAACCAGTATCGATGCTGCCATCTGCCGAGAATACCTTTACTTGGTTACCAGCCAGCCATTTTACATTCTTGCCATCAACCAATTGTGTGCGTGTGTTCGAATTATCAAACTCTGCCTTGAAGCTTGTCACTACTTTCTTGGTTGTAGTTTCAGGAGTATCCAAAGACTGGATAAAAGCTTGCTCTTCACTTTGGCAAGCAGCCAAAGTGAAGAGCAAAAAACCTAAAGAATAAAGCGCTTTCTTCATGATTTCACGCTTTTAGGGAATAATAATTACCACCCGTAATTGGTTTCTGTGAAAGGCTCAATGGTTGCCTTAGGTTGAGCCACAGTACCATCATCGATGATTATATCTCCATCTTGCTGATTTTCTATGTCTTTTATTACAAGATTCAGCCAGCGAGCTAATTCCTGCATTGCCTGAGTTACTTCACCTGTCAGCTTGTTACCTTGCACCAACAATGTCTTCAATGTTGGAATCTCAGGCAGGTCATTAAAGAACCATTTCGCGAAGTCACCTGTAAAATTATTATCGGCAATATCCAATTCTTCCAAAGCCGTAAGGTTACCTATCCACAGAGGAAGATCACCTGAAAGTGAGTTGTTATACAACCACAGTTTTTTCAGCTGCTTTAAATTGCCAAGGGTAGAAGGCAATTCACCACTTAATAGGTTGTCACCTAATTTTAACTCAATCAATTTTGTCAGGTTACCAATGGTCGTAGGGATGGCAGTAGCCAAAGTCGGAGCCATAGATGAACCTGCTTCTTCAGCAGTTCTGGGGGCACCTGAGACAACTGCACTGGTCAGGTTGTTGCCAGATAGATCTAATAAGGTCAAATAAGTTAAATCACCAATACTTTCTGGGATTGTACCGGTTAAGCCCATGCTAGAAAGATCAATTTCTGTAATGTGACCATCAGCATCTACCGTTACACCTGTCGCACCATCAAAATCAGCTTCACTAGTAGCAGCTAATGGCCAGCTACTAAGTGCAGATGGCTTACCCAGTGCATTATACAGGTCAATCATTGCAGCAACAGCTTTATTGGTTTCTGAGCCCTTGAGGTTAATAGGAATACTTGATGATGGACGGCGGAAACGCATGTATTTACCCTGATAATTAGTGAAGTTGTAACCGGAAGCGAAGAGTACGGTTTCGTAAACTTGACCGTTAGATGTTACAATCTCTGCAGTCAGCTTGCTGCCTGTGAAATCGCGAGGCAGTACCCACATATAGAAGTTAGACTCAACGCCACCGCTTACAGCAATGTTGTTCAGCTTCAGTGAAACAGTCTGTGATTCCATAGTAGGAGTGAATGTAGGATAAAGACCAGAGATGTCAAGGTTAGCCTGTGTAATGAAAGGAGTGTCGCTTGACACCAAGCGTATTTCTGTCAGTACAGCGTCATCTGGCAAAGTAAAAGGCATGAAAATAATGGTGCCCATATAACCTACATGGAAATCCAGAGAAGGTCCTGAGGCTGTGATAGCCTCATTTGAAGCGAAATAATTGAAAGCGTTCAAGTGTGAATAGTCATTAGCCTTCTTTTGGCTCTGACCAATGTAGTTCATTGGAAGGGCAGTCTTATCCCGGTTGTAATAGTCGTATGGATAATACACTGCATAGGTATATCCGGTCTTCAAAGCCCAACCACCACCATCGAATTCTGCACTGCTGGTACCAACAAATTTTTCATCGATAGGGAAGTCCACCTGTGCGCCCTTGTTTGGGAACACACCCAAAACATCGCCACTTGACCATGCAAAAGCAAACGCGTCAGTTTCTGCCTTATAGGTAAATTCTGCACGAGTTCCTGCATCGTCGAAACTAACGATTTCCATGTCAGGAAGGGTGACAGTAATGTGCTCCACCTCTTGTCCCACAACAGGATTATTGGTGTCGTCAACCAAATCATCGCTGCTACAAGCTGCTAAGAAGGCAGCTGATGCGATAACGGATAAAAAGAGTACATTTTTTTTCATAATATTTGTTTTTTAGTTTTTATTATCTGACTTAAAGCGGACTTATCCTATGCGGAACCATCCGCTTATACTTGTTAGACGGTTGTTAAAAATCGTCACCACCGATATCATCAGCAGTACCAGCCAGGATGATATCCTCTAACTCCATCTTGATTTCCTTTACAACAGGAGCTTCGTAATCTTCTTTTCTCATTTTAGTACTAAAATTGCGCATACAGATTCCCTAAGGTATGCTGATTAATATTAAAAAATGGCGTGGGAACCTTATCTTTCACCTACCAATTAACGAAGTAGGCCTAAAACTTCAATCGGCAAGGTCGGATAAACACCATAATATTTTCAATAAGTCAAACAACTCAACATTGCAAGGTGGAATTTACTAGCTTACATAGTCACCCTCTATGGGCGGTTGTCGTGACAAAGTTAATGAGTTCTTTTATTATTTGCAAGTTCTATGCATTATTTTTTGCTGTTTTATATGTTTTTTTTTCTTGGTTGTTCTTTTTTTTGTAATTTCGCAGCATGGGGAAAAATGCGAAATATTACCAAGTGGCTGGATTGACGTTCGGAGTGGAGTTTGGTGATGGCCTGGAGCTGGATAGTAAGTTGCAGGCATACGAGCCTTTTGAGACAGCTATGGCAGATGAACTGCTCTTTATGATACCTTTTGAGAAAGCGATGGATAAATTGCAAGTAGCGGATTGGAAGAAGCTGATCAGTTCAGATGAATCGGGCTCTATGGTGGAGATTTATGTTGATGAAGATAATTGCTACCATTATGTCGATTGGCAGTTAAATAATCCGGACAAGTGGTTGTGTGTTGACTTAACCCGCGAAATGCTGGAGGCTCATTGCCGAGTTTGTGGAGATGCAAGCTTTCAGTTGTACGCTTTCAACAATGCCCTGATGCTGATGTTTGCGCTATGTAGTGCTTCCAAAGATGCTTTGCTTTTTCACTCATCAGTGGTGATGCTTGAAGGTAGAGGGTATATGTTTTTGGGGAAGAGCGGAACAGGGAAGAGTACGCATAGCAGGCTGTGGCTGAAGTATATAGCAGGTAGTGAGTTGTTGAATGATGATAATCCTGTGGTAAGGATAATTGACGGAAAACCTTGGGTTTTTGGCTCGCCTTGGAGTGGGAAGACACCTTGCTATCAGAATAAATCCGTTCCTGTGGGGGGTATTGTGCGATTGTGGCAGGCTCCGGTAAATGAGATAAAACGGTTAGGCGTTGTGCAGTCTTATGCGGCTTTGCTGCCAACTGTCTCTTCAATGAGATGGGAGCAGTGGTGTGCCGACTATGTAAATGCTACTTTGAACAAGCTGATTCAGACTGTGCCTGTGTTCAGTCTGAAGAACCGTCCGGAAGAGGCTGCTGCTTTAATGAGTTTCAATGCTTTGACAAGTTAATTTATAATCGAAGCACATTATCGCAATAGCTGAGAATTAAGTTGCGATGGGTGATAAATATCATGGTTTTTCCTTGCATGGCATGCATCAGTCTCTCTGTAAGAGTGCGTTCCGTTTCTGCATCGAGTGAAGAGCTGAACTCGTCTAGCAGAATAATGCTTCCGGGACGTAACAATCCTCTGGCTATAGCGATGCGCTGAGCTTGTCCTTCGCTCAGTCCGTCGCCCCACTCCCCGCAACGTGCATCAAGCTTCAAAGGCAAGTCCGCCACAAAGTCGGCTGCTGCGATGTGCAATGCTTCCCACATCTCTTCTTCAGTGGCATTAGCATTGCCCAAGAGAAGGTTTCCGCGTATAGTGCCGCTTAACAAGCTGTTGCCTTGTGGCACATACACCAAGTTGCCACGTGTTTCAGGCAATGACTCTACCGTTTCCTCTTTATTATAAATAAAAATGTTGCCGTTTTGCGGATACAAAACCGATAGAATCAACTTGACAAGTGTACTTTTACCTGTACCCGTCTCACCGATGATAGCTGTCCTACTGCCTGGTTTGAAGTCGTAGGAGAAGTTCTGGTAGATGTCACGTTCTCCATTCTTGTATCTGAATGTGATTTGTTCAATGCGTATGCCTGCAGTCCCATCCAACATCTTGGCAGTTCCTGGTATTTTTCCATTGAGCACCTCCAGCTCCTCCAGCCTGTCAATGGATGCTGAAGAATGTACAAAGCTCGGAATCAACCTGGACATATCTACCGTTGGTCTTTGTATCCTATTCACTAACTGCAGAAAAGCAGTCATCATACCGTAGGTGATGATTCCCTGTTGCAATCCTGATAATCCCCAAAGAAAGGCTGTCATATAGCCTCCGATGAATCCAATCGAAACCATTCCTCTGGAAAACAGGTTGAAACGGGTTCGGTTCATAGTCTGTCCGTAAAGAGTGTCTTGCAAGTTTCCCAATCTGTTAGCAAATACATTATTTTGTTCCATGCTTTGGATAAGCAGGTGGTGTTGAAGACTCTCCTGCATCACGCTCTGCACCTGGCTGTCAGTTGAACGGATGTCTTTTGTCAGTTTACGCATTCTAAAGAAGAACAGCTTGCTGGCGACCAGAAATATGGGCATGATAAAGATGATGCTCCAAGCCAGCATTGGGTTCATGTTATAGAGAAAAATAAATGCCGCTATTACTTCCACGCAACAAACAAATAATTGTGGCACGGATTTGCAAAGTGTTTCACTAACGATACGTACATCTTCTTCCAAGCGGTTCAAGACATCACCACTATGGAATTGCTCCCATTCCTCCCATGTAACATGCATCAGATGTTTGTATATGCGATGCCTGATCTGGTTCTTCAGTATTATCTCGGTTTGATTCTCTATCCAATTCGAGATGATATCAAACCCCAATTCTGCGAGGAAAAAGAATAAGAGTATGGCTCCATAGACGAAAAGCTTCGATTGTGCCAACCCACCGTGAGTGGCATAGTCGATGGCCTCTTTGCTGAAATACACAAACGACAGGCTCGCTCCAATATATAAGAGTCCGCAGAGTGTGTCAATCAACAGCTTAAGGCGTACGCCATCAGATGATCGCCATAACCATACAAATAATTTCCTTATCATTTGTTTTTGAAATAGTCAGTGAAAGATGGGCCGATTCTCTGATATAAGTAAAACATGAACGCTTCCCAAGCCAATGAAGGGAAAAAGCAAAATCCTTTCAAATAGCAATTGATATGGAAAAAAAAGTTTGATGTTTTTCGCACCAAATAGTTTGAATTGTTTGAAACCTGGTTCTCTGCATAATGTCCAAAGTTCCCTCGTTGCAAGATAACTCTCAAAATTTTTGCTGACTTCTTTTGGGTATTTTTATAAAAGGGAAACTCATTTTGTGGTAATCCTATCTGTTGTACCAAAAGGAAGCCGAAAACCTGCCAGGCATGAGTCAGTCCATAGTGCTTGAGGTTCAGTTTTAGTTCTTCTTGGTCTATCTTATCATGATACACATGTAACATCCTTGCCCAATCGCAGAGTTGGCGCAGTCCAACTCCTTCGTATAGAAAATGTTTTAATAAATGGATAAAGACGAAAAACACATTGAAACTTACCTCTGGAATTGGTATTTCCTCTTTTTCAGTGGAAGGTGTGAAAAAAGATTGTGAATTTGCAAGCATTTGTTCACTCCATCTGATAAGCCGTTTATATCCTGAAGGAGTTGAAAAAGCTATGGTCACTCTATGTAAATCCATATTAACGCCTTGCCACTTTATTTCTTGATGATGGAAATTCTTAACATTTTTGGATCCGATCATACCACATTTCTTTACCCATTCACAAACTTTAGGGTAATTCTTTTGTCCTATATACAAGTCGATGTCTCCACATTGCCTATGTAAAGGATTAGGATACAATGCAGCATAACTTTGTCCTTTTAATAACAGGGCTCGCACGTCCTTCTCTCTTAATTTCATGACAAATTCAACTAACACATGGTTCTGTAAACGATTGGCTCGTTCAATCTTGTTTACTATCCAGAACCATTTCATGCGTGTTTCTTCATTGGGATGAAGCTCAAATGGCAATTTCAACATACCATCAAAAAGAACGCCAATCAATGTTTGTTGCTTGGCATGTTTAATCACCTCCGCCCATTGTTCTTCGCTGAGCTTGGCTTCCATCATAGGCTGTCTTTCCCACAATCCAGCCTTGAGTAGTTCCCAGAAAGCTTGCTCTACAACGTTTGTCATTCGTCTATTATTCCAATTCCTTTTAAGCTGCTAATCAGGAGTTCGGCATCTTTTTGAGCTGTCTCATCGGTAACATTATACTTGTCGGTGAGCAATTTGGCTACATCTTCAACGCTGAATTCCATGTCCTTTATATTTTCCCAGATGTATTTGGCACTATTGTTCAGAGTCAGCAGTTTGTTGAAGTCTATCACTTCCAATCCTTCAGGCACTAATACATGGTCAGTGCCTATTTCCCTCAGTGTAAATCCTTTTTTGATTCTCATAATTAATACTTTATTTACATTTACTTTGCACCTTCCTGTTTCAAAACCACCCCAATTGTTCTGAAGATACAAATAAGATCAAGTTTCAATGATTGATTTTTTATATAATAATATTCAAGCTCAAGTCGTTCCTGATAATCTGTGTCTGAGCGTCCGTGAGTGGCCCACCATCCAGTAATGCCTGGCTTGACCTTCCAGTACAATCTGGTTCCTCCATGTTCTTCCAGCTCTCCTTCCACGAGTGGACGAGGACCTACCAGTGACATGTCGCCTATAAGAACGTTGATGCATTGGGGCAATTCGTCAAGTGAAGTTATTCTCAGAAGCTTTCCAATCTTGGTTACTCTGGGGTCATCCTTTATTTTTTGTGTTTTTTCCCATTCAGTTTTGTAGCTTTCATCTTTTAACAACTCATCAAGCAGCTTGTCAGCATCCATCACCATTGTGCGATACTTGAAGATTTTTATAATCTTTCCGTCTTTACCAACCCTTCGTTGCCTATACATAATCCTGCCCCAGTCGCCAGTACAAATGAAAAGCAATTTGATAATGATGCTCAAGGGTATCATGACTAAAATGCCAACCAGTCCGAATAATATGTCCAATAATTTTTTTGTGAATATATACATATGTTTATAAATTCAAGCCTTTTAAGCTATTAAATATCATTTATGGTATAGTTTGTCCAACAATTGTTGATTCCACTCTTTACGTTCCCTGTCTTTTATCCAGCCCCATTTGTTGAAGTATTTGATCATGTTCCACATATGAATGAAAAGCATCTTCTTGCTTTTATAAGAAGCAGCCTGATGCGCATGCACCACAGTTACTCCTGGCCAAAACATCGTTTTATATTCACGATGCATCCTTCGTGTAATGTCTATGTCCTCAGGGTACATAAAGAAACGTTCATCAAACAACCCCACTTTCTTAAAGCAAGATGCTCTAAAAAAAAGGAAACTACCTTGATGATAGGGAACATTCAACTCTTGCTTGTGATCAAACATTTTTAATAGATAATTATAGTTCATGTTCTCTGTCATTTTGCCTGGTAAGAACCTCCTAAAAATCAAGTTAGCAGGTGTTGGCAACAACCTACAGGTATATTGCAGGCTCCCATCGGGATAAACAATGTTGGGTTGAATCATTGCAACATCTTCATTTATATCCATATAGGCTACCAGCTGGTTTAATGCTTGTGGTTCAAAATATACATCGCTGTTCAAAACTAGATGATACTTAGTTCCCAAAGCTAAAGATTTTCTAATTGCCTTATTGTGTGCAGTCCCATACCCCACATTCTTACTTGCTTGATATTCTACCTTTTCATTTCCCTTGAAGAAATCTGCCAGATAATCTTTGCTCGAGTTATCAATTATAAAGATTTTCTCAACAATCTCAGAACTTAGAGATTTTAAACACATCTCAAGTTCTTCTATACGAGTATTGTATGTTACTATTGAAACATTTAACATCTCTTCATTAGAATCGATTCATAGATATCCATTAGGTGTTCCACATAAGTGTCTTCGTTGTTTTTTGTGGGATCAAAAGATTGTCTAACATTTTGCAGCATCTCTTTTAAATCCATTTTTTCAAATCTCTCGAGAGCCATGCACAAAGAATCTAAATTCCCTATTTGAAAAGTTATACCATCAAATCCGTCTGTTATTTGTTCTGCTGCTGCACTTTCTTTAGGTACGATTGATGGTATCCCCAAAGCTTTCATTTCTGCAACAACCAACCCAAATGTTTCATATAGTTTCGATGTGAACACCAAACATTTGCACGTTTTAATAACTTCCAGTTTATCTTGACCTGAAAGCCATCCTGAAAACTGAATATTAGGATATTTGTTTTGTAAATTCGTCTTTAGACTTCCGTCTCCAACTACAATTCCTTTTAGCCCAAGTTTTGTAATAGCTTCACAAAATAGTTCTGGACATTTTTCATCTTCAAGGCGTCCCATAAAGAGATAGGCTGAATCGGGCTTGATGTCGAAAACATCTTGGTAAAAGTTTCCAACCGGATTTTGCAAATTAATAATATTAACATTTCTATTTGGGAAGTAATTAATTACCTCATTGGCAACTTTCTGAGAGACGGCTAAAAGATTTATTTTTTTTATTTTACCTATATTCCAATTTTGTGCCAATTGCCTAATTACCCTCCACTGTTTCTGTACATAACTCCTTTTATCGCAATTGGATAATAAGCAATAACACGACATGGGTTTGTGGCGGCATAGCTCATTCTTTTGATAATTGAACAAACCTCCATTTGGACATACAGTAAAAAAATCATGCAATGTCAATACCGTCTCGAAATTCATTTTTCCTGCAACGGAAAAAACGGCGGATGACAGTGCTTTTGTCCAGGTGTGGATATGTACAATTGTATCTTTATTTGAATATAGATGGAGTAGATTAATAAAAGATTTCTCAACAGACTTGTCGTATATCCCTTTTACGATGGCGTTTATCCTATTCTTGTCATGCAAAATGTCTTCTTTACCCAGACATATAACATCAATTTTGGCATCTAACAACTTTTTATCAACGGGTAATACAGCAGAGAAGAAGATTACATGAATGCCTTTGCGAGCCAAAGCGATGGCAGTTGTGATTGCTACAGCGTCTGCACCTCCCTGAATGTGGGCAAAGTCATTGACCAAAATAACATTTTTTACCATCAACTTCCTTTTGTATAATTATAAAACTTATAAAAAAGCAAACTTTTCAATAAGATTAAAAAGTTTATCAGTCCGTTTATTGTCTGGTGTTTTTTCCTGATTTGATATGTTTGGAATATCGCTCGAGTAGACATGCTCATTCCGCCTTCACGCATATTAGCTATAATATGTCCCTGCAGGAATTTGTATTTTAGTTTATCTTTTTTTCGAAGAAGTAGTTCGTAATCAGCACAAATTGAATAATCTGTATTATAAAGGCCTACTTCGTTAAAAAGATTCTCCTTATTATGCAAAGATGCCACATGTGCAGCAGCCATGTAGTACCTCATATTTTCCCAAGAAGGTTCTCTTCCAATAATTTTAATTAATGAACCGTCAAAACGCACATAGTTATCTTGCGCGCATATATAGTCATAAGCTTCGCTCTCTCTTATATTTGAAATATAATTGCAATAATCGTCAAGGGCACCTGGTTTTAACTCATCATCTGCCCCAATGAACATAATCCATTTAGCGGAAGACGCAAGGATACCCTTATTCCATGCGTCATATATCCCTTTGTCAGATTCTGAAATGGTATAATCAATAAAACTTTGATATTGCTCAATAATTTGCAGGGTATCGTCTGTAGAATTACCATCTATGATGATTAGTTCGATATCATTCCCTTTCTGTGGTATTATGCTTTCAAGACATTGCTTGAGAGTTTTACCTGCATTATATGTCGCAATAATTATTGAAATTTGTTTTGACATCCTCAAGGCTTAAATTAAATCTAGATGTGATAAAGTATGCAAAATGGAAAAAAATCGTTCCAAAGTCTACATAACTACCACCGCGTATAAAGAAACAACAAAGAATAAAGAAAAAACAGATATTCATGAAATTCTCTTTGTTGAAACACTTCACAATAAAAAAAATATATAAAATGATACCACAGATTCCCAATTCCGAAAGTAGTCGTACCATCAAAGAATACCCGTCTTCAACATTGTACTCCATAAAGCTATAATATTCGTCAAAAGTCGCATCTATTATCATGGAATGATTTTGTGCATGTGTTCCCAATCCTGTTCCAAAGATTCGAGAAGGAGCCATCATACTTACATAAAGATTAGTGTACATTACTGCTGTAGATGTATTCAGCATGACTAAGTTTTCCATCTCAATGTCACTTTCCCTTAACAGATCTATCATTGAAATGGTATCTTTATACCTCATCAACAATCCTTCAACACCTCCAGCTTCACTTTCGTATTCACTCGAATAGATAAGAACAGAACTGTATACTATTGCGTAGAGTATCGCTATAACGGACAAAATCTTAAAATAATGAAGTTTGTTTTTTAACTTAATGAAAAACAATACAATGAAAAAGACATACACGAAAGGAGAGAATGTCAATAATGATACAATACAGATGAGCCATTTCTTTTTCCCTAAGACTTCAAAAGGATCGTTATAATAAAAAAGGTAAACAAGACAAGGTATAAGAATGGTTCCTAAATAACCTCCCTCAGATAAGGTAGATGTAACTCTCAAAAGATTGCCGACGATGAGTGATTGGTGATAGAAAGGTAAAAGGGATGCGATATTGCTTCCTGTTATCATAAAAATCAGTTCCTGAATCAAACCAAAAACAGAGATATAGAAGCTCATTTTTATATATTTGATAAAAAGAGATTCAATTCTTTTCTCATGATGGTAAAAGAACTGTTCGTAGCATAAAAGGAAAATGGTCAAAAGAATTGCTTGCTGTATGAATTTCCTATAGTCATATCCTAACCATGTGATTGTAATAAATGAGACAGCATATACAGCAAGCATGTATTTTAATACAGTTGATGTATAAAATACTTTTTTGTTGAGACCTAATATGAGCACAACAAAAATAACACACAATAATTCAATACGGTTTGCAAAAAAGAATCCGGAAATAATCACCCACTGGGATAATTCCTGTATCCAATCGTCCGTCCGATCAACTTGACGTATGATAACATCAGGTTTCATGCGTTTTTTTTGTTATTTCAACCAAATTCCTTTTGCTGTCTGGTTTGTAATTTTTGTAATTTGAATCTTTCCAAACAGTACTTGAAATAATAGGGCTAAAGCTGGAACCAGAACAATACCAATTAGTCCGAAAATATGGCTGAATGTTACCATCAGTGGCCATGAAATCATGGCAAAGAAAAAATAAATAATAAGTTGAATTCTGATAGTACCAATACCATTTATCAAATTCATATAGATAGCTCCAAGATTGTTAACCACCATATATAAGGCTACAACAACAGATAATTCTTCACCAACATGAACTTCATTCCCTATCCATATCCTGTAAACCCATCCTGATAAAACTAACATTATAAGTATAGCCAAAACAGATAATACCCATAATCCCTCTAATGCTCTAATGACTTTTTTCATCCAAATAAAATCTTTCTTTTGATATGCATCTGTAAAAGCTGACCAAAAAGGAATCACTATGAGAGTCATCAACATGAATGTTACGTAAAAATATTTATATGCAATATTGTATTCAGTAACAGCTTCGGGGCCTATTTCGCGAGATATAACAATATTGACAATTTGGAATACAAGTATGAGGCATAAATAAATGATAAAAAACTGAATACCCAGACCCATAATATCTCGAATCAGGGGTAATTTCACATAGCTGATGTTGGGAGCTATTTCTTTGTATTTTTTTGATGAATACACGAAGAATGAAACAACGATTGTCAAAAAGCAAGGTACACCAGCAAAGTAGAGAGCCAGATTGGTAAGGCTGCCCTCGCTGATACGTGTCAGTATCCAAATAGCTATTAAAGAAAAAAATTGCCCCGCTCCTTGTATTAAAGAAGCTGCTCCTGCTTTTTGATCAGCTGTCAACATGGTGCAGACAAGGCTGGCTATCATGTTCATACAAAAGAAAGCTGCAATAATAATGAATATTTTGCTTAATTCATCGTTATAGCCTGCATTAATATGGAGTAGAGAAGCCCAATTAATAAATCTATTCCCAATAAGAATTATCATAAACACAATCATTACTACAATAGAGACTGCAAAATATGTCGTGCTCAGATAATTTCTCGCTAATTCCATATCCCCTTTGGCTTTTGCCTCTGCAAACTTGTTTCTGCAGCCATTGCCTAATCCTAAGTCGAAAAATGTCACCCAACCAATGATAGAAGAGAGAGTTAGCCAAATCCCATATTGTGTCGGGTTGACATAGTCAATTGTCAAAGGAATTATCAGTAAAGAAGACAAAACAGATACCATCTTCGCTATTACTGATAAAACTACCCCTTTAATTGCCTCTTTTGAGCGTTCAGATGATTCTTTATACTTGTCTAAAATGAGACAAATCATATTCCAAATAACATCTTGATATCTCTTTCCTTGTAGAAAATGTAACCAGTGACTCCTAAGAAACCAAGAAGCAAAATAATGAGGCAGATTTGCGAACGTTTGGGACCTGCTTTTTTTACAGGAACTGTTGCAGACTGCAAGGTAGTGAAGGCTGGTGTATCTTCTTGAACCTTAGCTTTCGCTGCTTGTAGTTGGGTTGCAACCTGTTGGTAAATGCTTCGATTTAGTTGTAGATTCAGTTCAAGATCAGCTCGTTTCTGTCTGTCAATCTCCAAGAAGGTATTCATGTTGGCATCGGCATATTTCGCATACTCCTGACTTGCATTTTCGTAATTAGTCTTGGCTTCATCGTATAGATTTTGTACATATTCCAAATCTACTCGTGCTTTCTTGGTGCGGTAGTTGGTAATCGACTGCTGCAGTCGTGCCATAACGGAATCTGCCATCAAGGCACAAATTTCTGCATCTTGATCATTTACATTGATAGTAATAGCTCGTGTTTTTTTATCAACAGCACACGATATTTTCTTGTGTAGGGCTTTTACAACAGACATTTGCTTCTTCGTTAAGCGGTAAGAGTCGATAGGTCTTTCCTCATCGTCACCATTCTTCAGCATAGAAGATATCCAACCCAAAGGTAATTTCCACCAAGGAATCTTTTGCTCATTAGCCATGTATTCATAATATGAAAACTCTTGCCCGTCGGTTCTTGTTACCTTAATCGGGAACAAAGATGTTTTGAAATCTACAGAGTTCATCAAGTCTGGGTACAGGGTGGGAGTAATAGCATCGCTACTGCGAGATGCACTATTAAGGTTGATGCCAAGCGTACTAGCGATGCTTGACAAGTTACCAGTTGAACTACTAAGGCTGGTTGATTCAGGAGCCAGCATTACCGTGCAATTGTAGTAATTGGGAAGTGACAAAGATATAATAACTGCTAATAATGCCACTGCAGGAATCACCTTGTAATATAGCTTACGATGCTTCTTGATATCTGCCCAAAGCTTACTGAAGTCTATTGGCGCAGGTTTCTTTCTAATTATTGTTTCACTCATAGTCTATTTTATTTTATGAGATGCGATATGGTGGCAAACATGGTAACTATAGACGTGACACCTGTGCCTATGGCTAACCATCTTGATAAAGCATTTTCATCACGTGGAGCTTTAGTAGGTACAACAATCTCACAGCCAGGCTCAACCTTGCTAGTCTTTGCCAGTCCCATGGTACCATTCTGATATACAACATATGCGTGTTTCTTCTTGGCACGATTACCAAAACCACCCGCCTGTTTTATATAATACTTGTAACTCTTGCCTTCTTCAAATGCCACCGTGTTAGGAGAGCTCACATTGCCACTGATACGAACGGTGTGGTTAAAGCGTGGAACTATCAGACGGTCACCATCTACAAGTTCTATGTCCTGTGTTGAACCTGGATGTGCCAGTGCTTCATCTAAATGAATACCTACGGAATAGGTTTCTCCGAGAGTAACTTGATCAACATCAATAGAGTCTTTGCCACTTGCACTCTGCTCAGCAATTTGAAGAACGTTTTGTAGACGAGCACGTTCATCTTCGGTCAGGCGGCGCTCCAGACGTGCTCCTCTGACATAGGAACCTGGAATAACACCACCTGCTGCTTTGATAAGGTCAGACAAGCGTTGGTTTTTCTCCTCCATGGTGTAAGTGCCCTTGAAAGCAACCTCCCCCTCTATAGTAACATTAATTTGACTTTGGAAAACTGGGCTTGTCCTTACATGAACCACATCGTATGGCTGGAGCGTAAAGCTGCGGTCACCATCTACCACAAAGTTGTCTTTTAGAGCAAAGCTAAAGGTCTGAGCAAGTTCCATTGTAGCATCTCTGGCATTGGGGTCACGTAACCGTCTTGCTACATCCACTTTTGCCGTAGAGGCTGCATCGGTAAGACCTCCTGCTTGAAGTACCAAATCTTCAATTGTCATTCCTTCTGCATATTCGAATGTGCCAGGGAATACTACTTCGCCGTCGATTGTCAGCGTCCGGAGATTCTGGAGCTCAGCAATAGTAGGGATAAACAACACATCTTCGTTACGTAAAGTAACATCTGGAGTTGTTCCATTCAAGATGCCTTCCACATCCACCGACGTTACTTCTTGTGTACGATTGGCTTTCATGCGGCGCAGTACAGCTCTGGAGGTCAAAGCCTCCTCTTTCAGACCAGAAGCGATTTCAATGAGGGAACGTACGGTTGTAACCTTCCCACCAAGGTGATACATGCCAGGTCTGTAGATGGCACCACGCACTTCTACCATATTTTTATAGCGATCGATGATGGAATCCACAGAGATAGAGTCTCCATCAGTTAGCATGAAGTTTGCAAAATCCCCGTCTTCCACGTTATATACAGTGCGTAGGTCTTCGCTCTTGCGTATCACACGTAACAACTTCTTATAAGCATCACCTGTAAAGCCCCCGCTGTATTTCAAGAGGTTGTTAATGCTTTCAGTACTCCTCATTTCATAAGCCATAGGTCGTCTCACCTTGCCGCTGATGTCAACGATATTCTCATAAGCTCCGACCTGTATCACGTCGTTATCCATCAGTGTTACATTTCCTGCTAAACGTCCGTTGAGAATGAACTCATAAACATCAACTGCCGAAATCTGCTTGCCTTGACGATAGACTTTGATGTCGCGCAGGGTACCAAGTTCACTTATGCCTCCAGCCATATAAAGGGCGTGGAATACTGTAGCAAAGGCACTTAGAGTGTACGTGCCAGGAGTCTTTACCTCGCCAAGAACGTTAACCACGATAGTTCGAGTCTGTCCAACGGTCACTTTTATCTCTGACTCAGAATAATAACGTCCCATCTTTTCAGCTATGCGACTTTGCGCGCCTCCAACAGTCAGTCCACTTACAGATAGAGGTCCTATGTTGGGAATCGTCACATTACCATCAGGACTTACTGTCAGGGTTTGTGTTTCTTGCGTGGCTCCAAAAACATCGATGATAAGTTGATCGCCTGGGCCTAAAACATAATTTTGTGGGGTGGCTATATTCATCTGTGGCTCGAAGGTAAGCAAACGGTTATTGAATATATCACGCCCGAATACCTTTTTGCCTGTTTCTTCTACGGGAAACATAAAAAGGGAGTCATTGTCAATTATGTTAAGATTGGGCAACTGTTCTCCTACCTCCTTCAGAGGAGCATTGTTCACTCTCATGCGATTTTCGGCATCCTCGAACGCCCTATCTACGGCACCATCGATATTAGCACGCTCGAGCTGGCGGCTATAACGTTGCCGCATCTGTTGTATTTGGCTCATCGTTACTCCACGTTTGAGCAATTCTGTAGCAATGTCACTGTCTGACTTACCAGCTTGACGTTGCTGAATGGCGTATTGCAGGATCTGCGAATCGCTCATTGTCTGTGCATAAGCTGTGATAAAGCAACTCATACACAAGGTGATTAAAAGAAATGCTTTTTTTATCATGATTGTTTGTTTTATTCTATTTTTTGTAGGAAAGCAGATGGAACATAGGCTGTGGCTATCAGTCCAACATTTGAAATAGTTACTATCACCCGCTGTTGCCCCTGAACCCTGGCCACTTTTCCTTCAACTCCCTTGAATGTACCACCAATCACCTTGACTCTCTCTCCTCCTCTGAATTTGCACCGGCTTGATTCAACAAGCATAAGGTGCTCATTCATGTTACTCGTAGCTCTAATGAAGTTTTCCATTTCATTGGTAGGTATTACCAAAGGAGGGTTCTTCTCAGCTACGATGCTGAAATGATTGTAGTAAAATGACAGATAAGACAAGGCTGCGGTCTTATTAACATATTCTCGGGCTTTTTCTTCTGTTGTGTAAACAAACAACAGATTAGGAATAAGGTTTTCCAACACTCTTTTTCGCTTGCCGTTCAATATTTTATATGTAGTTCGCTTTGCCACATATCCGTAAGTGCCATCATCTACAATATAGTCAAGGGCTTTGTCTTCTCTGCCGTAAGAGGCTCGAAACACAAACCATTGTTTACCAATGTCATGGACATATCTTACCGACACCCCGGAGTCAGAGCTTTTAGCTTCGGGGATGGCATCGAAAGTAAAATCAATGCATGGAGATTGGATACCTTCTCCTGAGGCTTTCACATTAGACAATGTGATATCCATGGCTTTTTGTTTCCAATGTGGGGCAAAGGTACGATTATTTTTTTATAATTCATACAAAATTCTTTTTTTTCCTTATCTTTGCAAGTGAGATAATATGCTTGATTAAGACATGAAACGATTAGCTTTTATTATATCCATGGTCTTGTCCTTGACGGCATGTGGTGGAGGATCAGGAGGGTCGAGTGGCATACCTTCAGAACCTATAAAACCAACGCCTATTCCAACGCCAGCTCCAACACCTACTACTGTAGCGGTGACAGGTGTGAGCGTTAGCAAGTTAAGCCTTGTTATGGAAGTGGGTAACAGTGAGGATATTGCAGCTGTAGTATCACCTGACAATGCAAGCAACAAAAATGTGACCTGGAAATCTGAAGACCCTTCTGTTGCGACCGTAGCCAATGGGAAGATTACAGCAGTTGCTCCTGGAAATACTAATATTACAGTGACCACTGTCGATGGAGGTAAGACTGCAACTTGTAAAGTTACAGTTAATGATGCTACGGTCTCTGTAACAGGTGTTTCTTTAGATCAGACTAATTTTAGCTTAGATGTTGGTGGAGATAAAGCTACTTTGAAAGCTACCGTTATTCCAGAAGATGCAACCAACAAGAATGTGACTTGGGAGAGCAGTGATAAAGGCGTAGCTACAGTTAGCAAAGGAGTGGTGACGCCTGTAGCGGCAGGTAAGGCTACTATAACCGTAAAAACAGAAGATGGCGGTAAAACGGCTACCTGCACTGTGACCGTTATTGCGCCAGAACCTGTATCTACACATGTCACAAGTGTTGCTCTTAACAGGGCAAGTATGACAATGGAAGCAGGTACCTCAGAAACTTTGATTGTTACTGTCACTCCATCAGAAGCAACAAACAAAGAAGTTACTTGGTCAAGCAGCAAGGATTCTGTAGCATCTGTTGACAAAAACGGTAAAGTCTCAGCGTTGTCAGCTGGCGAAGCAGTAATAACAGTGAAGACAAAAGATGGAGGGAAAACTGCAACTTGCAAAATTACTGTTATAGCAGCATCTTCATCTGGTACATCAAGTGAAGATGTTTCTTCTTCTGGACAGGATTGGTAAAACCCTATAAAATGGTATGGTTATGAAGAAATGTTTTTATATATTGACTTTAGGTTTGTTGGCAGTACTGGCAAGCTGTTCAGATGAAGTTGTGCAAGCTTTGGAATCTGATAGTGTAAAGTGTTATTCTCAGTTCTTTGCCAACATTGTTGACGAGATGGCTGATACTCGCTCCCTTTTGTTAAATGATAAAAAGATAGCTTTTGAAGAGAACGATGCAATTCAGTTATACGTTGATGAAGACATAAAAATAGGCAAATTCTATACTTTAAAGTATCAAAAATCATCTAATTCTTTTAATGTTGGGCCAGGCTATGCACCTATTCCTGGTACTCAGTTTAATGCAATTTTTCCAAGTGGTGCAGCATTCAACCCTACAAACAAAGTTTATGTAATCAATTTGGAACATAATAATAAATTTCGACGTGATACATTCTCAGCTACTCAGCTTATGCCTATGTGGGGAGATGGAAAAGGTGCAAATGTGCTGAATTTCTATCACATGGCTGGATTAATACGTTTTTCTATTTCAGGCTCTTTGAAGATTTCTAAATTGACTTTGAAAGGTAATAATGGCGAGCAGATTGGTGGCGCAGCCGAGATAGACCCTACTCAGGCAAAACCAACACTTAAAATGGCGAATATGTATTCAAGCCTACCTCCCGCTTACGAGCAAGTGATGACTGTTGAGAATGTAGAACTAACAGAAACCCCGACTTATTTCTATTTTGTTGTACCTCCTATCACTTTTACGCAAGGTATAACCCTTACGATTGAGGCTGAGGGTTTGCATCATCCGATTGTGAAGACCACTGACAAAACAGTTAAAATCGGTCGTGGTATGATGAAGACTTTCACTTCTGTTGACGTTGATGATATCCTTCAGGCTGAGTCTGATGTGCAGCTGAATGCTCTAAAGGCCTTGTATCATAGCATGGGAGGTGATAAATGGACTTCTAAAAAATGGGATATTACGAAACCTCTGAGCGATAGTGGTGCTTGGCCTGGTGTAGTGGCTAATGAAAAGGGTGTTGTTACGCAAATTGATTTGAAAGGTTGTGGGTTGACAGGTACTATTCCTGCTGATATTGGTGACTTGATCTATCTGCAGGAAATAGATTTGTCTAATAATAATCTGACGGGTGGCATCCCCAAGGAAGTGGCTAATATCACTAACTTGAAGTCGTTCTATGTGAATAACAACAAAATGGATGGAGAAGTGCCTAAAGAGGTCTATACTTCTGATACTTGGGCACATGCAACGAGAAAGCTAAACCAACAAGCTGGTTATAATTTAAATACTAAGTATGTGTCTGCTGATTATTCTCATGATGGTGAGTGGAAAATACTCCAAACCCATACTTCCGGGAAAGGTTATGGTATCCCTGTTGTAATAACTTGTGATGCGTTCTCTGATGGGAAGTACGCAGATTTCAATACGGAGGCTGTAAATGCTATGAATTACTTTTTCTCGATAGCTCCGTATAACGACTTTAGAGAGTATTTCGATGTCTATAGTTTGATGGCTGTGTCACCCAATAATGAAGTAGGGCTAAATCTGGCGTATGGGACTGTATATGATGGCGATTCTTATAGTATAGATTACAAAAAGGTTATGAGAAAAATAGAGACTTCGCCTCTTGGTATGAGCTCCAATGTATTAGCTATTGTGCTGCTGAATGAAACGAATACTGTAAGACGTGCTAAATGTTTTATAAACTCTGATGGCTTCTCTGTAGCTATTGCTCCTGTAGATGAAAATCTAGAGGTGGTTATACACCATGAGGCAGGTGGTCATGGATTTGGTTTCTTGGCTGATGAATATTATTTGAGTGGAAGAGTTTATGGTTCTGCAGAAAGAGCAGATCTTGATAATCGTCATAATTTAGGTTGGAGTTTGAATCTATCTTACAACAACACCAAAACGGCTGTACCCTGGAAAGATTTGTGGATTCCTGCTTATGAACCGGAGAATATTGGCGTTTATGCTGGTGGGGATGGTTCTTATTCAAGTGGCGTATATCGTTGTACTGAGAATAGTACAATGAGAGATCAGTATGAATTTGACAAGTTTAATCCTCAGAGCCGTTGGCTGATATTCAGGCGAATTGTTGAAATGGCTGGTTATGCAACCCCTTCTATCGATGATTTCATGACTTATGATGCTCACAACATTTCATATCTACCTCCAGTAGCCACCACCCGTAACTATGTAGAAAAGCAAGAGCATCTGTTAGGTGCTCCTCCAGTCATGTTGAAATAATATATTCATACTTTTTCTTTATGGGAAAGGTCTCTACTCTTATGGGAGAAAAGCCTTTCCCTTTTTACTGCTTTTTCTGCGATGGGCGATTTGCACGACGCTTACGGATTTCAGCTTTCATTTTTGCAGAAGCAGACTTATGGGCACCAGTGATATAAGTCTTCTTCTTTGCCTTCGTTTTAATCTTATTTGTTTGTTGAGGCTTGTCTTTCTTGCCTTTAAACACCACGCCATGCACGATGATATGTTCTATATCTTCTCCTGCCATAATTGTTGGGATTAATGCGTTTCTACATTTGTTATTTCTCCGACGAAAATGTTGGCACGACCTCTGCCAGGCTTTTCTTTCGTTACATTTTGACACCTCATTACCACTGACGGTTGATTAGTGCCGTTGGGGTAGAAGGCCACCATATATTCCTTTGCCTGCATGAGCGGCTGATAATTCTGGTCGGGGGTCAGAATGGTATTGATAAATCTTTTGCCATCTTTAGATGAGAGATAACCTCCGGCATTGGCAGTCATAGTTGTACGATTGAATTCGTCATCACCAATGATGATTACCAATCGTCCATTGCTGGCTTGGATCTTGTCGGCGGTCAGCTCTGGGAATAGTTCTGCTGAAACCTCTGGCTTCGCAGCATCTTCCACCTTTACAGCTTCAACCACAGGTTTAAGCTTTTCTTCTTGAGGATTAATAACCTCCTCTGCTTTAGTTTCTTCTACTTCAACCTCCTCTGCTTTAGTTTCCTCTATAGCCTTTACTGATTCTTCCACCTTTACAGCTTCAACCACAGGAATGTTGGGATTAATGGCAGGAGCAGCTGCTTTAGGTTGAGGCTTGACCGGTGTTGTTTCTACAATATTAACCCGATTATCCACTACAGCTACAGCATTAGAATTGCGAGTTTCCTCTGGCTTCCCATCGGTCTTTACAATAGTAAAACCACTTAGGGCTTTCTGTAAGCTCTCATTCATATCATCCACGAAATCAACAGTTTTTCTACGCCACTTGGCAAATCCTCTCGCCAATCGACTTTGATCTTTCGTTAGTGCAACTTCATCAGAGATCCAATCCTCCGCTACATAAATCTCTTTCTCATTAGGATAATCATAACGGATGTTCTTGATTTGCAGAACACACTTTCCGTCGTTGCAGTCGGCCACCATCTGATACATCACTTTCGTGCGGTCGAGAGATAAAGCAGAATTTGAAAACACGATATACTCTTCTCCATTAGCTGCCAGTTGTCCTTTCTCCTCGTTAGTATATGCTACACGACTCTTGTTTGCATTCTGCTGCATACGGCTATCCATCCATTCTTTCGTCTTGGCATATACTTCGTCCTTGCTCATGCCTGATATACTGAACTCCTTGGAAAATACAATTTTACCGTTAACCTCAGGCACAGCACCTTTCAGGTAGTAAGAATCCTCATGATTGGCATTCTCATTCTTTTGTGCCAATAATTGCTGTGGCAAACAGAGTGCCAAAGAAGCTATACAGATAGAGATGAAAGTGTTCTTCATAATGATGCTCTATTAATCAACACTGCAAAGATAAGGATTTCCCGATAAAAACCCCTACACAATACCTTGAATCTTGCACTTTTTGCACAAAAATACCATGTTTGTGCAAAATATTTGTCCAATTCCTTGTTTCGTATTGATTATTGTTCTACTTTTGCAGCCGTTTTCTGGAGAATGCTCCAAAAAATGCGAAAAATTAACCATTATTATAAATAGGTAAGAAGATGAAAAAAGCATTATTTGGCTTAGCTTTGCTGAGCATTTCCACCTCCACTTTTGCTGGAGGCGTTTTAACCAATACCAACCAATCCGTAGCATTTATTAGAATGATGACGCGAGGAGCTATGATTGATTCTGATGGACCCTATTCTAACCCCGCAGGTTTAGGATTCCTTCAGCGTGAAGGTCTCCACCTCTCATTCAATTGGCAAAATGCCTACCAAGAACGCAATATTGATGCCACCTTTCCCCTGTTCCCCGAAGCCGACAACCATCGTTTCTATAAAGGGACCGCTTCTGCTCCCGTCATCCCCTCACTTTTCCTAACATACAAGAAAGGTCCTTGGGCTATTTCTGCCTATGGTGGCGTTGTTGGTGGAGGTGGAGAAGCATCCTACAGTAAAGGTTTGCCGATGTTCGACTCTGGCGTTATGGCGAAGATTGCAGCTAATCCCACCGTGCAGTCAGTGATGCAGGCAACAGGTGCCAAAGCTGCTTCTGACTTGTATGACCTCAATACTGCAATGAAGGGACGTCAATACATCTATTCATTCCAAGCTGGTGTTACCTATCGTGCAACCGACTGGCTGTCTGTATATGCTGGTATGCGAATGAACTATTTTACTGGTGGATACAAGGGCTATGTCACTGCTATGGCTAAGCCTGAGCTGTTGCAGAACCCAGTTATCCAACAGGCAGCATCCGCTAACCCTGCTTTGGCAGCTCTCGCTAATCAGCCTTTGGTTGATCTTCGTTTGGATGTTGACCAGAAAGGATGGGGTGTGGCTCCCATTATCGGCGCTCATGTGAAGTTGAATAAATGGAACATTGGCTTGAAATATGAACTGAAAGCCAACCTCAATATTGAGAATGATACCAAAGAGAACTCCGACCCTAACGGTGCTTTGGCAGCTTATAGCAATGGTGTGAACACACCAAGCGATGTTCCATCCTTGCTCAGTGCAGCTGTGATGTATGAGGTTCTGCCTTCATTACGTGCCAGCATTGAATATCATCATTTCTTCGACAAGGATGCTGAGATGGCGAATGATAAGCAGAAAGCTTTGACAAGTGGTACCAATGAGTATCAGGTGGGTGTAGAGTGGGATGCTCACAAATATATTACCCTAAGCGCAGGTTATCAGCGCACCGACTATGGACTGAGTGATGATTTCCAGTATGACACCTCTTTCTTCTGCGATTCTTATTCAATGGGTTTCGGTGGGGTAGTACATCTTTCTTCTCGCATGAAGGTAAACATAGGTTATTTCTGGACTCATTACCATAAATATACCAAGCAGTCAAGTAATTACAATGGCACTACCTTGCCAGGTAAAAATGTGTATAGCCGTCACAACAAAGTGTTTGGTGCTAGTATAGATTACATTTTCTAAATACTCTTTCATTTAACTATTTTTGCGCAAAAGTTTGCATACTTCCCTGATTATGCTTACTTTTGCGCCGTTTTTATTAAATAGGACGCTGCTAATAACAGCCGTGTATTCCAGAACACCACGTAAAAAACAGGAAAAATGAAACAACAAGTATCAGTAACATTCATGCTGCTGGGCATATTGTTTAATGTATGTCTCGTAGCTTCCAACTTGCTTGGAACCAAGCTCATTGATGTTTTCGGCATCAGCGTAACGGGAGGTCTCATGATTTTCCCAATCTCTTACATTATTAACGACTGCGTTGCAGAAGTTTGGGGTTATCGCAAAGCCCGCCTCCTTATTTGGAGCGGATTTGTCAGCAACTTCTTTACAGTAGCCGTAGGTTTGATAGCAGTAGCCGTACCTGCCGCACCATTTTGGGAAGGCGAGGAGCATTTTAATTTCGTGTTCGGCATGGCTCCCCGTATCGCCTTTGCTTCACTGATGGCCTATCTGGTAGGCTCCTTCCTCAATGCCTGGGTAATGAGTCGCATGAAGATAGCCAGCAAAGGAGCTCGTTTCTCCTTGCGTGCCATCTGGTCGACTGTTGTGGGAGAAACTGGCGATTCGTTGATTTTCTTTCCAATAGCTTTTGGCGGGCTCATTGGTTGGTATGAGCTCATCGTCATGATGATTACCCAAATCATCCTCAAAACCTTGTATGAAATCATCGTTCTACCCATCACCATCCGCGTGGTAAAGAAAGTCAAGAAGATGGAGGAAACCGATGTCTATGATGACAATGTGTCCTATAATGTGTTGAAAGTAAAAGATCTTTAACTATGATTGACGAAAAAGTATTGGTGGTGTTCAGCGGTGGGCAGGATTCCACCACTTGCCTGTTTTGGGCGAAGCGCGAGTTTAAGGAAGTTCATGCCGTTAGTTACCGCTATGGTCAGAAGCATGAGATTGAAGTAGAGTTGGCTCGTAAGATTGCCGAAAAAGCTGGTGTACCTTTTGAAGTGATGAATATCCCTTTGGTAGGTCAGTTGGGACATAACTCTTTGACAGACTCTTCGATGGTGATGGATCAGGAGGTGCCAGAGAAAGGATTGCCCAATACTTTTGTGCCTGGTCGTAACATGTTTTTCTTAAGCATCGCCGCAGTCTATGCTCGTGAAAGAGGTATACGCCACTTGGTTACTGGCGTTTCACAAACCGACTATAGTGGATATCCCGATTGTCGCGATGCCTTCGTCAAGTCGCTGAATGTCACTTTGAACCTTGCAATGGACTATCAGTTTGTGATTCATACACCATTAATGTGGATTGATAAAGCGCAGACTTGGGAATTGTCAGACAAACTGGGTGTGCTTGACATTGTACGCAACGAAACCCTTACTTGCTACAATGGCATTCAGGGCGATGGATGTGGACATTGTCCGTCATGCAAGCTTCGCAACGAGGGATTGCGAAAATATTTATCGTACAAAGCAACCTTGTAATTTTACACCTATTTAACTTTATTATTCTTTGATTTCTGATTATTTGTTTGTACTTTTACCCCCGAGAAATAAAAATAGAACGACAATGATTAGGAAATACATAAGTCTGTTATTCGTAACACTAATGACGATGCCCTCTGCGGCTCAGGAGATATCTGGTGTTGTCATGAAGAATGGCAAACCTAAGAAAGGCATAACTGTGTGGCTCAAGAAAGCCGACAAGCTGGCAGAAACTGACAAAGATGGGCATTTCTTTTTTAATGATGCTTTTAGCGGCGATACCCTTCAGATTACTGCAACCGCAAAAACCGATGCCAAGATTATCCTAACCGATTGGAAGGAAATCACTATCAACCTCGAAAAGAAAAATTTCACCTTCAATGGCGGAAAAGGCGAGACTACTGGAGAATACATTACACTTCCGACAATGAAACCAGGCGAGGGGGTGACTCATGAAATGATTATGCGCTCTGGGCTACGTACCATCCCTGATATCATACGCAACTACATATCTGGTGTTGTGGTGCTTACTGATGGGGGCTCAACTAAGGTTCAGGTGCATGGTATTAGCTCAGTAAATTCAGGTACTGACCCCTTGGTAGTGCTTGATGGCATTGCTTTGCAGGGTGCAGACCTTGATACCCTTGTGCCAGTAGAGACCATTGCTTCGCTCAAAGTTATTAAAGATGGAGCTGGTTATGGCGTGCGCGGTGCCAATGGTGTTATAGAGATTGAAACCATCAAATAATGAAACAATGGCTGTTGACTATATGGCTTGTTGTAACTTGTCTTTGTGCTTGGGCACAAGATGAGGTCAGCTACCGCATCAATGGCACTGTGCCTGTTGGTGTCAGAACCGTTTTCCTCAATACCCTCCGCAATGAACCTATAGATACTGCCTTGGTTGAAAATGGTCGCTTTCAATTGCAAGGAACGTTGCCCATGCATACCTTTGTTACCCTTGCCGATGATGGTACAGACTTGCCTGTCAATGTCTTGATTGACGGAACACCTTTGGAAATCAACATGGAACGTGGCACATTGAAAGGCTCGAAAATCAATGAACGCCTTAATAAGGTTGATCGTAACATAACTGACCTTACCATTGATTATTTGCAAGACCAAATGGAATATGCACAGGTCAAGCAGTGGCAGACAGAGGTGCGTGACTCGCTACGTCGAGTGATGACTGCCACTTACAATAAGCTCGTGGTGGAGATGAAGAATGTCATTCGTGATAATCCTGATAATGTCATTCCTGCACTCTATCTCTCTCAAATCTATAATACACTGACTATTGATGAACTCAAGGAATATCTTGACGAACGTCATGCTTATGCCAGTCATCCCCTTTGTTTGGGCGCTTGGCGCATGCTCAATCATCATGAGAAAACAAATATAGGTACTAAATTTACCGACCTTGTTGAGGCTGATACAGCTGGTGTGAGCCATCCTATCAGCGAGTATGTGGGAAAGGGTAACATCGTTATGGTGGATTTCTGGGCGAGTTGGTGTGTGCCTTGCATGCAAGAGATGGAGCATGTCAAGGCTATCTACAATAAATATCGCGACAAAGGCTTCCAGATTGTTGGACTCTCTTTTGACAGGAGCCGTGATTCATGGGTTAATGCCATTGTCAATCATGAACTCAACTGGATACACCTCAGCGACCTCAAGTATTGGAATAGCGAGGCCTCTGTTGTTTATGGCATCAGTTCCATACCCGCCAATCTCTTGCTTGATGGCGAGGGAACCATTATTGCGACCGACTTGCGAGGGGTGGATTTTGAAAGAAAACTCAGACAAATATATGGTTATTAAAATTATAATACTATGAAAAAGAATGATATAGGTACCAATGCAGGATTAGTTTGGCGTACTTTATACTATAAAGGTACTAAGGCCACCTTTAATGATCTGATGAAAGAAACAGGCTTGACAGCTATCGACCTGTCATCCGCCATAGGCTGGCTCGCTCGCGAAGACAAAGTTGTATTCACCCAGGAAAATGGTGAAGATAATATTGATATTTACAGGGATTGTTGATTCTCTAAGGCTGGTATATCGTCAACATCGACAAGCTGGGGCAGCGGATTTTTATCACTCTGCTTTGCACCCAGTTTTATTAGTTTGTCGCAGGTTTGTAAGATACTTTTCCCTCCGGGACTCAGGTTTTTTACTCCGTCATCATATGAAGCTTTGGCTGTTTCGAGCGCTTTGCCTAAGGTCTGATAGCGTTTCATAAACAGTCCCACTCTGTCCAGCATCTCGTTAGCCAGTTTATACACTTGTTCATGATTCTGGATCTGAGTAATTTGCGTCCATGTAAGTGCGATGATGCGCAGCGCGGCAAACAAAGTCTGCTCGTCAGCAATAAATACATTCTTAGCCATTGCTTTACGCCACAAATCAGGTTGCGCTTTCAGTGCCGTCCATAATGCACCAGTATTCGGCACAAACATGATTACATAATCCATCTTCACCTTTGGTTTCTGGATATATTTAGAATAGTCCTTGCAGGCCAACTCTTTCACATGCTTGTTGATACTGTCAACATGAGCTTTCAACAGTTTATCGCGTTCAGTTTCATCCTCTGCATTCACATAATCGATAAAAGCTGTCAGTGAAACCTTAGAGTCAATAATTACTTCGCGTCGCTGATCCAAATGTAGAATTACATCCGGCCGCATCATCGATCCTTCGTCCGATCTGCTAATTTCTCCTTGAGTGTTGCGGATATAAGGCTGCATATCATAATGCACACCTTCTGTCAGTCCCTGCGACTCCAGCAACTCATTCAGTACAGTCTCCCCCCAGTCGCCCTGTATTTTCGAACCATGTTTGAATACTCTCGTCAGTTCCTCCGTACTCATCTTGGCAGCCTCACTTTGCCGTAACATATTTTCTAAGTTAACCTTCAGCTCACTGTTCATTTTTGTCTGTTCCAGTGTGTTGTCGGCCATCACTTGCTTCATCTTATCTATTGTCTCCTTCAGTGGATTCACAATCTGAACGATATTCTGGTTGCTTGACTCTGCAAATTCTTGCTGGCGTTGTTTAAGCATCTCCTCTGAAGCCGACCTCAATTGTGCTGTTACTTTCGCGATAGTTTCATCAAACTTTTCCTGCTGTACCTCAATCGCTTGTCGGTGACTTTTCTCTTGGGCTTCCAGCCGCTCCTTCCATGCTTTATCCAGTTTTGCCATTGCTTCATCGTGATGTTGTTTTTGGGTATCCAATCGCTCTTGATATGATTTTTCGGTGGTAGTCAACGACTCTTGATTGCGTCTCTCTGCCTCAGCCTTGATGTTGGCAATTTGTTTCTCAAGTTCATTCTTAGCTGTGCGCATCCGCTCTTCCCAGTCAGCTTTAGCGGCCTGCATCACCTGTTGATACTCCAGCTTCTCTGATTCTAACAGTTTTGTTTCGTTCTCCAGTTGCACGCGAGCCACTTCCAGCCTCGTCCTCAGCTGGTTCTTTTGGCGATACATCATCAAAATACCTATGGTTGCCAATATGATGACACAAACAAATATTATTGTCACACCGGAGACTTCCATCCTATTATTATTTATTATTGCAAAAATAACATAAATGATTGAGAAAACCAAACAGTAAGCCTCGCTTTATTTGTGATGATGTTAAAAAGAAAAAGAGAGACACTTTTTTCAGTGTGTCTCTCTCTTATAAATCAAGGAGTAAACGCTTAGAACTTATTATTTCCGTTTGCCTTCAATTGGGAACTGACCCATCATAGCGCCCTTAGCTTTGTCCTCACCATCGAGAGTTAAGTACATGTCGATGTTCATACCAGCCATAGCTGTGTAGAAGGTGAAAGAGATCTCGTCGGCTTTCTCGGTATTGATGTCCTCGCATTCTATCTTCTCGTCGCCCATTGCCTCTGCAGTAAGGTAACCGGTAATCTTGCCCTCTTTCTCTTCAATAACCATATCCATCTCGGTGTCACCCATAGGAGTGCTGGCTGTCAAGGTCCAGGTGCCAATAAAAGGATTCTTCTTGTCCTGTGCCTGAGCGTTGTTAGAGAAACTCAGCATGGCCAGGAGGCAAACAAACATAAATGCAAACTTTTTCATAATCTATTCTCTTTTTTTGTTTATTAATTCAGTTATTGTTTCTGTATGCGAAGATAGACAATAAAAATGAAACAATGGCAAAAAAGGACGAACTTTTTTGCCATTGTGTGGTATTAAGGATATCAAAAGGGTATTTTAGACCAATTGATATTACATCTTGCGGATCCAGATATTGCGGAAGCTGATGCCTGGGCTTGGGTCACCATGTG
Source organism: Bacteroidaceae bacterium (assembly GCA_017649485.1). Taxonomy (GTDB): domain Bacteria; phylum Bacteroidota; class Bacteroidia; order Bacteroidales; family Bacteroidaceae; genus Bacteroides. The sequence goes on from JAGCGS010000032.1 coordinate 68,586, forward strand.
ACTGCAGCAAAATGGCACTGTCGCCATGTACCTTTGTCTGAGGCCAGCCGATATACTCGGTAGTACCCCAGATCTCAGTGTGGTTCTGCAGCACTACGCCATTGTGAATCACAGTTACGTAAGGATGTACTTTGTAAGTGCCGTCAGCATTGAATACAGGAGCCTCATAGATGATATCATAAACGTTCCACTCACCTGGCTTGCGCATTGCGTTTACCAATGGAGGAGTCTGCTTGTAGATAGCACCTGTCATACCGTTTACGTAAGTCTCGTTGTTGTAGCAGTCAAGAATCTGTACCTCATACAGATTTTCCTGCAGATATACACCGCTGTTGCCACGTGACTGGCTGGTGAACTGAGCATCCATCTCAGGCACACACCATTCAATGTGGAGCTGGAAACTGCCGAATACCTGCTTGGTCTTGATGTCGCCTCCACCGTTTCTGTAGTCCTTGTTGACAGTCATTACACCGTCCTTCACAGTCCACTTAGCTGGAGCCTCACCACCGCCACGCTGTGGGGTTACCCAGTTGTCAGTCATAGACTTCTCTGTGCCATCGAACAGGACGATAGCATCAGATGGAGCACTGGCTGTAGCCTGGTTGCCAGGAGTCACTTTTCTGGGTTGTGGTGACCAATACTCTGACATGGTAGGTGTCATACCTACACCAATCTTATCATTGCGTACATCCTGTGGTGCTTGCTGTGGCCTCTGTTGAGGCTGCTGAGCGAAAGACATACCGCAAGCCATAGCGAAAATGCTTAAAACGAATAGTTTCTTCATGGTTGTTATAAAATTTAAATTAAACAATAATCTTCCTTGGAACGAATTCCACTACAAATGTATGAAAAAAAGTAATTGCCTATTCATATTTTAAGAAAAAAATGGCTAATTTTGGCGTGACGAATAAAAAAACATTGTTTCCATATGAGTAAAAATGATTTATTAGGTATGGTTCTGGCCTTAATGGCACCTATGATTGCTTTTGGCCAGCAGGTGGAGCCAACGCCTCAGCAAAAGGCGATGTATGCTACTTCCACAAAGGATTTACAGGATTGGATGACTTATCTCACTTCGGAAGAGTGTCGCGGACGACTGACGGGTGATATCGGGTTCTTCCGTGCGGTGCAGTATGCCGCTGATTTGTTCAAGGAATGGGGCTTGGAGCCAGGAGGTGATAATGGCACCTATTTCCAAAACTTCGACCATCCTTATGTGATGCCACAGGAGGGTGGATATTTTACGTTGTACTTGCCTCAAGGTGACCAATGGATTTCGAAACAATATGATTATCCCGATCATTATATGGTGGGAGGTACGTCAGATACAGGTTTCTTACAGCAACTTGACTTGGTGTATGTGGGCTATGGCATTACAGCACCTGAGTTGGGCTATGACTCTTACAAGGGTGTGGATGTGAAAGGTAAGATTGTGGTATGTGAGCGTGATGTGCCGTACCAGGGGCAGGATCCGAAACTGCAGAAAGCCTGGATGCCATATCAGTATCATAATTTTAAGATGACAAATGCCACGAATCATGGTGCAGCAGGAATGTTGTACATCTCTACGGCTGGTAACCCCAATCCAGGATATAATAAGAATTTTGTTTATTGTAATGTGAGCGATAGTGTGGCAAGGGATATCTTTTCCGGTACAGGTAAGGATTACGTGAAGGTAAAGGAAGAGATGAATAAGACGATGAAGCCCAATTCTTTCTATATCAACAAGAAGGCTGATATTAAGGCCATTACGGAATGGCATCCAGAAGGTAAGGGATGTAATGTGGTTGGTATCTTGCGAGGTACAGACCCTACTTTGGCACCTGAATATGTGACTATTGGCGCACATGTGGATCATATTGGTTTACAACCTTATCTGTGTCCAGGTGCACAGGACAATGCTTCAGGGAGCATTATCATCATGGGTGCAGCAAAGGCGGTAGCTACATCGGGCTATAAGCCTCGTCGTACATTGATCTTTACTTTGTTTGGTGGAGAGGAAACAGGTTTAATTGGCAGTGATTTTATGGCTAATCATCCAATTATGCCACAGGAGAATCACAAATTGTTGATTAATATTGACTGTTTGGCTGCTGGCTATGGTATGGGTGTGAGGATTGCCAAGAAGCATGGATCATTGTTTGATTTCTTCAAATCAACTATGGAGCGCAGTGTGAACCGTCCGTTCCGTGAATCAGTGGGCAGGGATGAGATTGTGACACGACCTCGCACGGATGAGGCTAATTTCTTCATCAAGGGTGTTCCGACGGTGGCTCCATTTGCTTATGGCTCTACAGTTAGGATTCCATATCATGTACCTGGCGATACGATGGAGTATATTGACTTTGACTTGTCACATGATGCGGTAAGGTGGATGGCCTTGACATTGATGGAGCTTGGGTCGATGGATAAGATTGAAGTGTCTGGAAGATAAAAAAATAAGAGGGGATGCTATTGAAAGCATCCCCTCTTATTTTATGCGGTTCCTGGAATAGGTATTTTGTCAATTCTCCGTTGGTGACGACCACCTTCAAATTCCTTGTCGAAATACTCGGATAGGATTTTGTCGGCCTCGTAGAGCGAAACGAAGCGACCAGGGAGAGAAAGCACATTTGCATTGTTGTGCTGGCGAACCAGTCGAGCTACCTCACGGTTCCAACAGAGGCCTGCACGAACCTTGGGATATTTGTTAAGGGTCATGCTGATTCCATTGCCTGTGCCACATACAGCAATGCCCTCATCTACCTCGTTGTTCTGGATGGCTTGTCCCAACTTGTGGGCGAAGTCTGGATAATCACAACTTTCACTAGTATATGTTCCATAGTCCACAAAGTCCATCCCCCTACTTTTTAACCATTCTTTTACATGTTCTTTCATGTCGAAGCCGGCATGATCAGAACATAAACCGATTTTTTTCATAGTATCATATCTTTAACTTGTCTGTACACGTTATCAGGGGTGAATCCTAGTTTCTCGTCAAGCACCTTATATGGAGCTGAGAAGCCAAAGCTTTCCATGCCCCAAATCTTGGCATTGTTGCCTACTAATCCTGCTATTGTTATTGGAAGACCGGCAGTGAGGCCAAACTTCTTCATGTGACTTGGGATGATGGACTCTTGGTATGCAACAGGCTGGTCGTGGAAGCGACCTTCTGACGGAGCAGATACTACACGAACCTTGATACCATCGATGCGGAGTAACTTGGCAGCTGCCATCAAAGTGGAAACTTCAGAGCCGGAAGCTACCAAAACCACGTCAGGCTTCTGGTCAGAGCCAGCCACTATGTAAGCACCCTTCATAGCCTCCTCATAGTCGTTATTGGCAGGCAAACTTTCGATGTTCTGTCGAGAGAATATCAAGCCTGTTGGGCTGTCAGTGTTCTCCATTGCCATGCGCCAAGCTACCGTTGTTTCATCGGCATCAGCAGGACGAAGTACCAACATTGAGTTTTTACCACTGTGGTTTTTCAGTCGTTCCATCAGTCGAAGCTGAGCTTCTTGTTCCACAGGCTGGTGGGTAGGACCGTCTTCACCTACGCGGAAGGCATCGTGTGACCAGATGAACTTGATGGGAATCTGCATCAAAGCTGCCATACGGATGGCTGGCTTCATATAGTCGGAGAATACGAAGAATGTAGCGCAAGCAGGTATTACACCTCCGTGCATCCACATACCCATCATCACACAGGTCATAGTAAGTTCTGAAACACCTGCTTGGAAGAAAGCACCACTGAAATCGCCCTTTTTGAAGGCGTGAGTTTTTTTCAAGAAGCCATCGGTCTTGTCGGAATTGCTTAGGTCGGCAGAAGATACCACCATATTGCCCACTTGTTCTGCCAATTGGCCTAACACCACAGCTGAAGCATTACGGGTAGCAACATCCTTCTTTTGCTGAATCTTCATCCAGTCAATCTTCGGAGCCTTACCAGAGAAGTAGAAGTCGAGTTTTTGAGCCAACTCTGGGTTTTCTTTTGCCCAAGTAGCATGCTGGGCACGTTTCTCTGAAACAATAATACGTAATTCTTCATCGCGTTTAGCATAAAGGTCAGCTACCTCTGGAAATACCACAAACGGGTTTGTGGGGTCACCTCCTAAATTTTTGATGGTGTTGATATAGGCATCACCACCCAAAGGAGCACCATGGGTAGCGCAACAAGCCTCATAGCTAGTGTTGTCTGCACGGCGGGCTCCCTTGCCCATGATTGTATGACCAATGATGAGGGTAGGGCGTTTGTTTTCGGCCTGTGCCTCTTTCAAAGCCTGTCGGATGGCATCCACGTCGTTACCATCAATAGTGATTACCTTCCAACCCCATGCCTCGTATTTCTTGGCTGTATCTTCCGTGGTAACATCTTCAGTATCAGTTGAAAGCTGAACGTCGTTAGCATCGTAGAACATAATGAGATTATCCAAGCCCAGAGTTCCTGCCACACGGCCTGCACCTTGTGATATTTCTTCCTGAATTCCTCCATCAGAAATATAGGCATATATGGTTTGGTTCATAACCTCACCAAAACGAGCCTGAAGGAATTTAGCTGCAATGGCTGCTCCAACGGCATAGGTGTGACCTTGTCCTAAGGGACCGGAAGTGTTCTCGATGCCACGCTGGAGATTACGCTCGGGATGTCCGTGAGTAGGACTACCCCACTGACGGAATTGCTTAATTTCGTCCATTGTGAAACGTCCTTTCAACATGAGCTGGGCATAGAGCATAGGCGACATGTGGCCTGGATCCAGATAGAAACGATCGCGAGACATCCATGCGCCATCGTCAGGATCGTCGATCAGGAACTCTGAGAAAAGAACATTGATGAAGTCAGCGCCACCCATCGCGCCACCAGGGTGACCAGATTTTGCCTTCTCTACCATTGATGCAGCAAGGATACGGATGTTATCCGCTGCCAGATTCATTACATTCTTGTCATTCATATCTGATTTCTTTATTTTTTGCAAAGTTACGATTAAACGAGCGAAAAGCCAAATTTATTTAAGCTTTTCCGAGTGTGAGTAATCTGAATATAAAAAACAAATTCCACTTTTACTCTGCTTACTGCAATTCCAAAGTTACAATGGATTTGGCTGGTAGCTTCACAGTCAATGTGTTACCATTGATGGTGGCTCCGCTGAAAGTGGTAGGCTTCACCTGCTCTGGCTTGTCGAACGTGTTATGATCAGAGATGTTGGCTGAGGTTAAAATCTCGCCAGTCACCTTTTTGGCGTTCATACCCTGCAAGTTGATAGTTACCTCTTGTGCCTGTTTCAAATCAACGTTTGACAAAGAGATGTGAACCTTACCCTGCTGGTCGCGAGAAGCGGTACCACTAAGCATTGGGATGGTTCGACGGTCGCGCACCTCTTGGGTAGCAGCCTGGATATCCAACGGCAGGTAAGTGGCATCCTGATGCACATTGTACATGCGGAACACATGATAAGTTGGTGTAAGCGTCATCTGCTTTCCATTTGTCAATATCATTGATTGCAGCACGTTAACCACCTGAGCGATATTTGCCATCTTCAGTCGGTCGGTATATTTATGGAATATGTCGAAGGTTAAAGAAGCCACAAAAGCATCACGCAGGGAATTCTGCTGGAATAAGTGCCCTGGGTTGGTGCCAGGCTCAACATCCCACCAAGTGCCCCATTCATCAAGCATCAAGGCAACGTTCTTCCCTGGATCGTAGAAGTCCATGATGGCAATGTGACGCTGGATGACCGTCTCTATCTCACGGCATTTTCCCAAAGTCCAGTAGAAATCTTCATCGGTAAAGTTTGTGGCTGAACCTTTACTGCCATTCCAACCCAAAACGGTATAGTAGTGAAGGGAGATACCATCCATGCGACGCCCTACATTCTCCATCAGCACCTTCGTCCAATTATAATCGTAGTCGCTGGCACCGCTGGCAATCTTGAACAAGCGGTTGCCATCGTAGTTGCGGCAATAGGTTGAATAGCGGCGATATATATCAGAGTAATACTCGGGACGCATACTGCCGCCGCATCCCCAGCTTTCGTTGCCTACGCCAAAGTATTTCACTTTCCAAGCGTGGTCGCGACCATTCTGACGGCGCAGGCGAGCCATAGGTGAATCACCTTCAGAAGTCATATATTCCACCCACTTAGCCATTTCTTCAACCGTGCCACTACCCACATTTCCACTGATGTAGGGCTCTGAGCCCAACAGTTCGCACAGGTTCAAAAACTCATTGGTGCCAAAACTGTTGTCTTCAATGGTACCACCCCAGTTGTTGTTCACCATTTTGGGACGATTCTCTTTGGGACCAATGCCATCCATCCAGTGGTATTCGTCGGCAAAGCAACCTCCAGGCCAACGCAGAACTGGCACTTTCAAAGCTTTTAAGGCGTTGAGCACATCTGTGCGATAGCCATTCGTGTTGGGTATGTCGGAATTCTCGCCTACCCACAGACCTCCATATATGCAAGAACCCAAGTGTTCTGCAAACTGTCCATAAATTTCTTTAGGTATGATTTGTTGGCCTTGGTCAGCATGTAAAGTTGCAGTTGTCTGCCCAGTTAACAATTGACAGTTGACAATTGAAAATGTGGCAATTAGCGTGAAAAATAATATTTTTCTTCTCATAATCATTTAATTTGTTAATCCGAATTCGGTGAATCGTCCTAAAGCCTGATATTGTTCGTAGAGCTCTATGTATTGAGCAGAGCGTTCAGGATTGGGCTCGTAAGTAAAAGCGAAACCAGAGTTCATGGCCTGCTGTGCTTGTTCTACCTTATTATATATCCCAGCGGCAGTAGCAGCAAACATTGCGGCACCCAAGGCACAAGCCTGATCGGTCTTGCATACTTTGATAGGCATATTCAACACATCACTGAGAGTCTGCATTACAAAAGGTGATTTGAGGGCTATGCCTCCAATGCCTATAACTTGATCTATCTTAATACCTTGACTCAAGAAACAATCAACAATAGCCTTAGAACCAAATGCGGTTGCTTCTACTAAAGCACGGAAGATGCGGGGGGCATCGCTTCCTAAAGTCAGTCCGCTTATGGAGCCTTTTAACAACTGATTGGCATTGGGCGTACGCCTACCATTCATCCAATCAGTGGCAATGATACCACTCTCACCAACAGGTATCTTCTCAGCTTCTTTTGTGATGGCAGGTATGATGTTTTCTACAGCTTCATCAATTAACTTTTGTTTGGTAGTTTCGTCAATCAGCTTTGATTGGCTTATGATTTGTTTCAGTGGGAATTCCAATACTCGTTTGAACCAAGCGTAGATATCTCCAAAACCGGATTGCCCAGCTTCCAATCCTACCATACCTCGTATTACAGAGCCATCAACTTGTCCGCAGATACCTTGAATTTGCTTGCCTGCAGTCTCTTCGTAGTTGGAAACCATAATGTCGCAGGTTGAGGTACCAATCACTCTTACGAAAGTGTGAGGGGTGATATTAGCACCTACAGCTCCCATATGGCAATCAAAGGCACCCCCTGCTACAATAACCTTGGTGGACAGTCCCAAGCGTTCTGCCCACTCTTTGGTTAGGTGTCCCACAGGCTTGTCTGCTGTTTCGGTGTAGCGGAATAGGCGGTCTCTGAAGCCAGCCAAGATGGGGTCAAGGGCTGTCAGGAACTCCTCTGGAGGCAGACCGTCCCAACTCTCATGCCACATTGCCTTATGCCCACAGGCACAACGGCTTCGTACGATTTCGCTACTCTTTGTAACGCCTGTCAGGATAGCTGGCAACCATTCGCAATGCTCCACAATGCTGTATGCTTTAGCTCGTACGGCAGGATCTTCACGTAATACGTGTAGTGCTTTTGCCCAATACCACTCAGAAGAATAAATGCCACCCTCGTAAGCAGTGTAATCTGTATGCCAACGTTTACAAAGTTCATTGATTTCTGCAGCTTCCTTCACGGCAGTATGATCTTTCCAAAGAACAAACATAGCGTTTGGATTCTCTGCAAATTCAGGCAATAGGGAGAGGGGAGTGCCGTTCTCATCTATGAAACAAGGCGTGCTGCCTGTGGTGTCGAATGCGATACCCACAACTTTTTTAGCTACATCCACAGAGCATTGGGCCAACGCATCTGTAACAGTTGCTTCTAAAACCTCCAAGTAATCCAACGGATGTTGACGATACTGGTTTTTAGAGGGCTCGCAATACAAGCCTTTAGTCCAACGTGGGTAATACTTCACGCTGGTGGCTAGAATATCGCCTGTGTAAGCATTCACCACCAAGGCTCGTGCAGAATCGCTGCCGTAGTCTAGACCAATCACATATCTATCATCTTGTGTCATAGCTTACATTAATGATTTGTTCAACATAAAATAAACTTCGTTATTTCTCAGTTGCTGTTTGAACTCGCTGATCTTGGTATCTTTGTTAATCTTCACATACTCAATGCTGAGCATTTCAGCAAAGTCTTCCCAGTATTCTTCAGTAATGTCGTATGAAAACGCACTATGGTGTGTACCACCAGCCAAGATCCATGCACCCGCACCAATCTCAAAAGTGGGTTGTGGAACCCAAAGGGCACTGGCTACTGGTAAGTGAGGCATAGGTTTAGGCTCGATGCATTCCACTTCCTGTGAAATAAGGCGGAAACGATTACCAAGGTCGATAACCGTTGCTTTGATGCCGCGACCCACTTTTGAAGTAAATACAAGGCGAGCAGTCTGTTGTTTACGGATGCCGATACCCAGGAAATGTACCTCCAGTTTTGGTTTATCTGTAGCAATGAGGGGACAGATTTCAAGCATATGACTTTGTAAGCATGATGAACGATCTCCAGCAAAATTAAGCGTATAATCTTCAAGGAAAGAACATCCCTTAGGCATACCTTGTTGGATGACCCATAGAGTTCTGTAAAGGCAAGCTGTTTTCCAATCGCCTTCAGCACCAAAGCCATAACCTTCTTGCATCAGGCGCTGAGATGCCAAACCTGGAATCTGGTCGAAGCCACAGAAGTCAGGAGCATCGATGTCAGCATCGCCGAGGTCGTCGAAGTTGGTGGTGAAAGCTGTTGCACCTTCATCTTTTAATACTCTACGCAGTGCAATCTCAGCCTTGGCTGAATTCTTAACTTTCTCCCAATAAACTACTTCACCACTTTCGTCTATCTTAATTGTATAGAGCTGCTTGTATTCCTCTACCAAAGCCTCTGCTTCGGCATCAGTTACTTTCTTATAATATTCCATCAGTGAGCTTACTGGATAGTAGTCTACATGATATCCCATCCGTTGCTCAAATTCCACGCGATCACCATCTGTCACAGCCACATTATTCATGTTCATACCAAACATCAAGCAACGGACATTTTTGGCATCAGCTACACCCGCTGCCACTCGAGCCCAAACGGCAATCTGATGTTGAGCTTGTTCGTCTTTCCAGTAACCACAAACCACTTTGCGAGGTATTCGCATACGGGTGCAGATGTGTCCGAACTCAATGTCGCCATGGGCACTCTGGTTAAGGTTCATGAAATCCATGTCGATTTCACCCCAAGGTATTTCAGCGTTATACTGCGTATGGAAGTGCAGCAGGGGCTTTTGAAGATCTTGGAGACCTTTAATCCACATCTTTGCCGGAGAAAAAGTGTGCATCCAGGTAATAATGCCCACACACTTATCATCGTTGTTAACGGCTTTCATCACAGCTTCCACTTCTTTGCTGCTGTTAGCTGTGCCTTTGTAAACAATTCTCACAGGTATATTTCCGCTCGCATTGAGACCTGTTACCATATCTTTCGAGTGTCCATCAACGGCAACAACAGCATCACCACCATAAAGAAGTTGTGCTCCAGTTACCCACCAAATTTCTAAATCTTCAAATGCTTTCATGATATTATATTTTTATTTAATTTTTCTGTCCATAATAAGCGTTAGGCCCATGTTTACGGCTAAAATGTTTCTCAATTAAATGCTCACTCATAGTGAGGTTGGGATTGATGATAAAAGAGAAAGCAGCCATCTTTGCAACTTCTTCAAGTACTACAGCATGGTAAACAGCTTGGTCAGCATCCTTTCCCCAGGTAAAAGGTCCATGATTCTTAACTAAAACCCCTGGAGTATGAACAGGATTTAAGCCTTCGAACCTTTTCACAATTACCTTACCAGTTTCTTTTTCATAATCACCTTCTACTTCCTTGCGTGTCATATCTGCTGTGCAAGGAACGGCATCGTGGAAATAGTCAGCGTGGGTGGTGCCAATATTGGGTATGTCTTTGCCTGCCTGTGCCCAAGCGGTGGCAAAAGTGGAGTGGGTATGCACCACCCCTCCAATTTCTGGGAAAGCCTTGTAAAGCTCTATATGGGTAGGTGTGTCGGAAGAAGGACGCAAATTGCCTTCTACTACATGACCTTCTAGATCAACTACCACCATATCGTCAGGTGTCATAGTGTTGTAATTTACTCCACTCGGCTTGATAACCACTAGGTTATGTTTTCTGTCTATCGCTGAAACATTGCCCCAAGTGAATAACACCAGTTCTTGTCTTACTAAATCGATATTTGCCTTGAAAACCTGTTGCTTTAATTCTTCCAACATACCAATTATAACTTTTCTTTCAAATATTGTTCATATAATTTTTGGTTGAACCTGTATAGCGCTGCTCCTCGTTTGGAGTTCTTCTTGTCTATCAGGTTGGTTTTTTCAATGTAATAAGCCTCCTCCACCAGTTTGACGAAATTACGTTTGTCACGTGGCTTGTCGTTGATGGCTTCCACCAGTTTGCGTAGCTGCCTCATAGTAAATAGAGGGGGTAGCATATTCAAACCCACAGGCTTCTCCATCGTTCTGTATCTCATTCTGGTGACTGCTGCATGAATCATTTCATTTAGGTCGTACTTCATTTGAGGCACTTCTGCCAAAGGAAACCATTTGATGTTATCTGGTTTGTTTTGCTGCTTATCAAAGTCATCTATATTGATAAGCGCATAATACATAACAGCAATCACTCGAGCATATGGATAACGATTTGCATCTCCGTAGCACCTGACTTGCTCCAGATAGGTATCTACCAAACCGGTTTTGGCGGCTAGAATGCGGCGAGCTGAATTATCCATGTCTTCATTTTCTAAAACAAAACCATACGGCAAAACCCACATGCCAATTGATGGTCCGTGGTCTTGCTTAACCAACAATACATGGAGTTTATCATTGAAAAAACTGAATACCACACAACAATCTACAATATAAAACTTAGGAATGTCTTTAAATAGTATTTGAGCTTTTTGTTCCATATTTTTTTCCCTTCATTAATTATTCATTACCAAAAATAGATGTAGAAGGCAACCGTCAAAGACAGAATAATTAAAGTGTTGATGACATCCCAGTAATTCCAACTCGCTCTTGACGCTGCTCGCTGTTCAGGGGTAGCGGTTCCGAACACAAGACCTTGAATTTTCTTCTCATCAGGTTTTTCAGTACATAAACTAACAATAATGACCACCAACAGACAGAACACCAGCATACATCCGCTGAAGAACAGCCAGTTGAAGTCGAAGAATACACTCTTGAACCAGGTTTGTGAGGCATCTGTCACATTGGTGTAATATACTTTTGCACCCAAACGGGTCAAGCCGATAATAATGCCAGCGATGAGTCCCCACATACCACCTTTGGCAGATGCTCTTTTCCAAGTTATACCCAAAAGGAATGCGGAAGCAATACCAGGAGCCAAAACCGACTGAACGTCTTGTAAATAGTTGTAGAGCACACTGCCTATACTGCGCATGATGGGAATCCACAGGATGCCTAAAAGTACGATGATAACTGTAGCAATTTGTCCGATGCGTACTAATGATTTCTCAGAGGTGTTGGGACGCAGGCGTTTATAAAAATCTATAGTAAATAACATAGATGACGAATTGAATAGCGAAGCCAAGGAACTCATTAAAGCCGCCAAAATACCGCAAACCACCAAACCTTTCACACCAGCAGGCAGGAGTTTGGCTACGAGTGTAGGAAATGCTGCATCACTTAGTGTGTTACCACTTGCATCTAAAGGCAGGAAACCACCCCCTTGTTTAACATTGATGGCGTATGCTATCATACCAGGTATTAAAAAAATGAAAACAGGCAACATTTTCAGGTAAGCCCCAAAGATAGTTCCCCGTCGAGCTTCCTTTTCATTTTTGCCAGAGAGAACACGTTGAACAATGAACTGGTCAGTACACCAATACCAGAACCCTATTGTCGCAGAAGTTATTAAGGCACCCAACCAAGGATATTCTGGGTCGCGATTATCGCGAATCAAGTTTGTCATGTGGTCTCCATAATCATTGATGGTAACAGCACTGCAGATACCCATCAGTTCATCCCATCCGCCTAAGGCTTTTAAACCCAAAACCAATATGATAATAGAACCTAATAACAAGATAGGTGTTTGTAAAACAGAAGTATATAGTACAGACTTCATACCACCCAAAACGGTATAAATGGCAGTTAACAGCACCAGACCTATTGCAGCAATCCAGAAGAAATCGATGCCCCACAGGGTGTCGATGCCAAATACTTGTTGGAACACCAAGCCACCAGCATAAACTGTCACAGCTACCTTGGTAAGTACATAACTAACTAACGAGATAACGGACAATATGGTTCGTGACTGTGGATTATAGCGTTTCTCTAAGAATTCAGGCATTGTATAAACCATGCTTCTGCTATAGAAAGGTACGAACACCCAACCTAAAATCAAAATCATCCATCCCTGTATTTCCCAATGAGCCATAGCCATACCACTTGATGCTCCTGTGCCAGCCAATCCAATTAAATGTTCTGAACCAATATTGGAGGCAAAGATAGAGGCACCAATCGCCACCCAAGTTGCACTTCGACCACCCAAGAAATAATCTGCTGAGTCATCTTGTTTGCTCTTTAGTACCCAAACAATGATTCCTACCAATACACAGCAAAACGCTGCTATTACAATCCAATCAAGTAATTCCATAATATTTTAATGCAATGATGTTACAAGGTTATGTTCTAATTTCCTTGTAGCCTCTGTCTTATTTATCAACTGTAAATTTGAAAATACATTCACTATTATAAGTCTGTCCCGGCTCCAATACTACGCTTGGGAATGATGGCTGGTTAGGTGAATCAGGATAATGTTGTGTCTCCAGACATACAGCCGTGCGTCTATTATAAGGGATGCCATGCTTGCCTTTTACCCTGCCATTGAGGAAGTTGCCAGCGTAAACTTGGATACCAGGCTCATTGGTATAGACTGATACACTAATGCCTGTTGAAGGGCAGGTTGCTTTTGCAGCTAATTGAGTAATGTCACCATTAGTGTTTAGAACCCAGTTGTGGTCGAAACCATTGCCAAGTTTTATTTGTTCAAAATCAGTTTTATTGATATCTTGTCCTATAGGCTTAGGAGTGGAGAAATCCATTGGGGTACCCTTAACACTCTCAATTTTACCGAGTGGTATCAGTTTAGCATTCACAGGTGTATAGTTATCCGCATTCACAAACAACACATGGTCAGAGTTGTCTTTCGTGGGATCACCACTCAAGTTGAAATATGAGTGGTTGGTCATGTTAATCACTGTCTTCTTATCAGTGGTTGCACTATATTTGATATCAATGGCATTATCATCAGTTAACGTATAGGTAACCTTTACCTTCATGTTTCCGGGGAAATTCATGTCACCATCGGGAGAATCAAGTGAGAGCTGGACTTGGGTATCGCTAAGCTGTTTCCCTTCAAACACTTTATACTGCCATCCCTTAGGACCACCATGCAGACAGTTGTCACCATCGTTGGCAAGCAATTCGTATATAGTACCATCCAATTCGAACTTAGCACCCGCTATTCGATTTGCATAGCGTCCAATACTGGCACCAAAGTCGCTGGCTATGTTCTGATAGTCTTCAATGTTATCAAAGGCTAAAACTACATCACGAGGGATACCATTCTTGTCGTTAAGGTTGACAGATACGATGCGACCACCGAAATTGGTGATGCATACTTCCATCCCATTTTTGTTGGTCAGTGTATAAAGATGTGTCTGCTGACCGTCGATGGTTGCCTCAAACTTTAGTGGGTCTAAACCTGACTGTGTTAAGGCTGGACCTGTTTTTTCTTGGTTGTTGCAGGCTGTCAGCATCAGGGCCATCATACCCGCCAGAATGATTGAATTTCTCATTGCTTAAATATTTACTAATTTGTTCCACAAAGATAGTACTTATTTCTATAAGTTCATCAAAAATTAAAGAAAATACTTTTTTCTTTGGTAAACAAATTAATTTCGCTTCCAGAAATTGGGGGTAAAGAGCAGAATGACAGTGAATACTTCCAAACGTCCAAGCAACATCAGGAAGCTCATAAGCCACTTACCAGCATCAGGCATCATGTTCCAGGTTCCACTAGGACCATAACTGCCAAGTGCCGGTCCCATATTGCCGAGTGCTGATATAGAGCATCCTATGGCTTCCATGAAATCGATGCCGATAGAAGAAAGAAAAATGCTACTGCCAAAGATAATAATGAAATAGATGAAGCAAAAAGCCATTACAGTGCTGAGTAAGGTGGGAGGAGCCACCTGCTTGTCCATACGCACAGGAAGTATGGCGTTGGGGTGAAGGATGTGTTTGAACTCGTTCATCATGACCTTGAACAAGACCAGTACACGAATGCATTTCAAACCACCAGAGGTACTGCCGGCGCAAGCTCCTACCAGCATGACAAGCAACAGCAAGCCCCAAAGGGCAGCAGGCCAGGTCATATAGTCACAAGTGCTGAAACCTGTTGAAGTTTGAAGGGAAACCACTTGAAACAGAGAGTTTCTTATAGCATCTTCTCCCTCAATGCCCTGACTGATCCATAACACGACAGAGAAGGTTATGACAGTGATGGCTACAGTCCCTGTATACCATTTTAACTCGCTGTCTTTCAAAGCTCTTCTGAATCTGCCACTGACAAAGAGGATAAGTAAGCTATAATTCATGCCAGATATAAACATGAACACTATGATGACATATTCTATATAAGGTGAATGATAGTAGGCGATACTCTCTTGGTGAGTGGAAAACCCACCTGTACCTGCTGCTGTGAGAGCGTGACAGATACTGTCGAATCCCCCAATGCCACCCAACAACAGTAATACGAAGAGTAATGCTGTGATGCCTACATAGATGCACCAAATCCAGCGCGCAGTGATACCAATACGAGGAGTCACTTTGTTGTGTGTGGGACCACTTACTTCTGCTGCAAACATTTGCAAGCCATTGACTCCCAGGAATGGCAACAAGGCAATAGTAAAGATGATGATGCCCAAGCCCCCAAACCATTGGGTGATGCTGCGCCAAAAGAGAAGTCCGCGAGGCATCTCATCGATGTTGTCAAGGATAGTAGCTCCAGTACTGGTGATGCCTGACATTGCCTCAAAGAAAGCATTGGTAACAGATGGAATATGTCCGTTTATATAGAAAGGGAGCATACCAAATAGAGCGAAAGCAAGCCAAGAACAGGTCACCATGATATATCCGTCACGACGAGTGAAAGCAAGTGTGCGTTTACGACTATAAAGTGACATGAGCAAGCCTGTAATTCCTGTGATTCCAGCTGTGATGAGCAGACTCATAAGGGCTGCATCATGATAATATGCAGAAACCCCTGTAGAAATCAGCAACATCATCGTTTCTAACAGTAGCAGGTTGCCAATGACCTTGATTATAGCTTTAGTGTTTATCATCAATTAAAAAACTTCTCTATTTTCTGTATTGTTTGCTTCAAGCAAAACAGCATTACGTGATCACCCACCTCTATTTTAGTGTTACCCCTTACTAAGATACCTTCACCGTCACGTACCATACCTCCGATGGTGGCTCCTCGAGGTAGCCCTAAATCTTTAACCAGATGTTTAGTAGCACGTGAACCTTCCTTGACAGTAAATTCTGCCACATCAGCATCTGCAAAGGTCAGGCATTTCACATTGCTTACATCGGCATCCAACATCATTTGATAAATATGAGAAGCCGCGATCAATTTTTTGTTGATAACGGTACCAATATCCAGGCTTTCTGCCATACTGATATAGTCGATGTTCTCAACTTCTGCTACTGTTTTTTCTACACCCATGCGTTTTGCTGCAAGGCAAGCCAATATGTTTGTTTCGCTATTACCTGTCAAGGCAACAAAGGCATCTGTGTGTTGCAAACCTTCTTGCATTAACAAGTCCAAATCACGTCCATCACCATTGATAATCATAGTCTTGTCACTGAGCATCGTGGTTAGGTAATGACAACGATCTAAGTTCTGTTCAATAATCTTAACCTGCATATAATCTGGGACATACATTGCAGTACGGATGGCGATACGACTACCTCCCATAATCATGACATTGCGCACGTCGGGATAATCTTCCTTCCCTGCAATCTTGCGTACATATGGCACATATTTACGTGTGGTGGTGAAATATACGATGTCATAAAGTTTCAGTTCGTCATTGCCGCCAGGGATGATTGTTTCACTACCACGTTTAATGGCGACAATATGGTAGGGTAAGTCTGGTGAACCCAGATCTTTGAGGGGGATGTTCAGGATCTCAGCCTTCTCGCGAAGCTTAGCTCCCACCAGAATGAGGGCCCCATTGCTGAATTCCCACCATTGACGTACCCAACTCATTCGGATAGACGATACTATTTCCTTTGCTGCCAGATGCTCAGGATAAATCAGTGAGCCAATGCCCATACGTTTGAAAAACTCCTGGTTCTTGGGCTCGATGTATTCATATTTGTCTATGCGAGCTACCGTTTTTTTTGCTCCTAAGCTGCGAGCCAACATACAAGCCATAGAATTTGTGCTCTCATCAGGAGTAACGGCAATAAAGAGATCGGCGTCAGAAGCTCCTATATCCTTCAAAGCTTGAATGGATATAGGAGAAGCAACAACTGTCATGAGGTCGAAGTTATTACCCAATGCACTGAGTTTTTCTTCGCTCTCATCCATCAAGTAGATGTCTTGTTTCTCTCTCGATAACAGTTTGGCCAAATGGGTACCCACTGCTCCTGCTCCTGCAATAATTATCTTCATGATAAATGAATCTCTTTATTTAATTGTCAAAATTCAATTGTTAATTGCTGAAAAATACTTTCTTCATCCATCCCACAAAGATGGTATAAATCCTCTGGTGATCCATGCTCCACAAACACATCAGGAATGCCAATACGTTTCACATGTGGAGTATAGCCATGATCAGCCATAAATTCCAAAACAGCACTGCCCATGCCTCCTTTCCTAACTCCGTCTTCCACTGTTACGATAATTGGGAATTGTTTGCCAATCTCATGTAACATCTCAGTATCTAATGGTTTTAAGAAACGTAAGTCATAGTGAGCAATGCTCAAACCTTTTTCCCTTTCAGCTCTTGCTATAGCTTCCTTTGCCAAATTGCCTATAGGACCAATGGTGATCACGGCTATATCTTTTCCGTCTTTCAGCATTCTGCCTTTGCCAACAGGTATTTCCTGCATGGGTCGTTTCCAATCAGTGCTGATGCCTCGTCCTCTAGGATAGCGTATTACAAATGTACCCTTGCCAGGTAATTGCGAAGTATACATCAAATTGCGCAACTCGACCTCATTCATTGGCGAAGCTATAGTGAGGTTAGGGATAGGTCGCAAGGCTGCCATATCCAACATGCCATGATGTGTAGGACCGTCTTCGCCTACTAAACCAGCTCTATCCAAACAAAATACCACAGGCAACTTGAGAAATGCCACATCATGAATGATATGGTCAAAGGCACGCTGCATGAACGATGAATAGATACTGCAGAAGGGTTGCATACCCTCTTTTGCCAAGCCTCCACTGAAAGTTACGGCATGACCTTCTGCGATGCCTACATCGAATGTCCTTTCCGGGAATACCTCCATCAGTTTATTCATGCTACTGCCTTGTAGCATAGCAGGTGTGATACCCACAATCCGTTCATTTTGCTTGGCTAGTTCAACTAGAGTCTCTCCAAATACATCTTGATACTTAGGTGGTAGATTCTCACAGCTCTCGGGTATCCGTTCTCCAGTATCAGGGTTGAACTTACTTGTGGCGTGCCAGAATGCAGGATCTTCCTCTGCAGGTTTGAAGCCTTTGCCCTTCTTGGTGTGCAGGTGCAGCAGTTTGGGTCCTTTCATATCCTTGATGTTATTCAACACACGGATAATCTCCTCCACGTTATGTCCGTCGATAGGCCCAAAATAGCGGATGTTCAGTCCTTCGAAAATATTCTGTTGGTTAGCTGCTATAGATTTCAAACTATTACCTAAACGAATCAGCATTTTCCTGCGTTCGTCATTTAGCAAACCGATCTTCTCCATAGCTTTCGAAGCTTTGTAACGCAGTTGGTTATAGCTTGTTGTAGTAGTCAGATTCAGTAGGTATTGTTTCATACCTCCCACGCTATTGTCAATAGACATGTTGTTGTCATTGAGGATTATCAGCAGGTCGTTAGGTGTAGATGAGGCATTGTTAAGACCCTCAAAAGCCAAGCCACCACTCATACTGCCATCGCCTATTACAGCTACTACATGTTTGCCCTTTTCCCCTTTGAGTTGTGCTGCTACAGCCATACCTAAAGCTGCGGAGATGGAGTTCGATGCATGACCACATGCAAAGGTGTCATAAACACTTTCTTCTGGTGAAGGAAAAGGACGTATTCCTTTGAATTGGCGATTGGTAGAGAAGGCCTCACGTCGGCCTGTCAGAATCTTGTGTCCGTATGCTTGATGTCCCACATCCCATACAATAAGGTCGTCTGGCGTTTTGAAAACATAATGTAAGGCAACGGTTAGTTCTACTGTACCTAAGCTTGAGCCAAAATGCCCAGGATTGCGTGACACCTCTTTGATTATGTCATTTCGCAGGTCTTTGCATACCTGTTTTAGCTGACTTACAGGAAGTTTACGCAAATCCACTGGGTCATTGATTTGTTCAAGCAGGTTATATGTTGTTTTTTCTTCGTTCATTTTATGGCTCTTTGGATGCAAAAATACATAAATTAATTGTTATCTTTGCACGAAGATAAGAAAAAATATCGCTATGAACCTCTTCACAAGCGTTGAAATAGGTAGTTTATCAGATCGGCTCAGCTATAGCGACAAGCTGTTGCTGATTGGCTCCTGCTTTGCCTCTGAAGTGGGTGCACGTTTGAAAGGGGTAAAGTTTACATGTCAAGTTAATCCTTTTGGTGTGCTATACAATCCATTAAGCATTGCCACCTCTTTGCGTTTTCTGTTAGAAAACAAATTCCCTATGGGAGAAGATTTTATCTTTCATGAGGGATTATGGCACAGTCTCTCTTTTCATAGTGATTTTTCTGCTGTCTCACAAGAAACTTTGCAAGAGAATATTCATCGCTCACTTGATACTTGTCGCGATGTGATGAAACAAGTGTCTTGTTTATTTCTCACTTTTGGTACTGCTTATGTTTATACTTGGAAGGAAACAGGACAGGTGGTGGCGAATTGCCATAAGCTACCAGAACAGCTTTTCCGTCGTAGGAAATTGAGTGTCCCTGAAATCGTAGAAACTTATTGCGATTTACTTAAGGAGATATGGCAAGTCAATCCTACAATAAGAGTGTTGTTTTCAGTTAGCCCCATTCGTCATGTACGCGATGGATTACATGAGAACCAGTTGAGCAAAGCAACACTATTATTGGCAATAGACGAATTACAACGATTGTATCCTGAGAAATTGATTTATTTCCCAGCATATGAGCTGCTGATGGATGAGTTACGCGATTATCGCTTCTATGCTGATGATATGGTGCATCCTTCCCAAGTGGCAGTGGATTATATATGGCAAAAGTTCACAGAAACTTTTTTTGATAAAGATACATTGACGATGATGAAAAGTGTTAATGAAATAAAAAAAATGCTCAATCATCGTCCTTTGCATCCAGAATCTGCTGGATATGCAAAGTTTTTACATCAAATTGTGTTAAAAATAGAAACACTATCAGAAAAATATCCTTACTTTGAATTCGAGAAAGAAAAAGAACTATGTCTTACCAGATTGAACAGATAGCATTAGACATGGCTGCATATAGGGTGGGAGACACTCCTGCAACCATCGACTGGCTACTCACAGACAGTCGCTCCCTCAGTTTCCCTGAGGCGACCCTGTTCTTTGCCTTGAAGACAAAACGCAACAGTGGCGCACATTATATCAAAGAACTTTATCAACGCGGAGTTAGGAACTTTGTGGTGTCTCGGAGTGACTATGGCGAGGTGGAGGCTCTTAATCTAAAGGATGCCAATGTTTTGTTAGTACCAGACACTCTTATGGCTTTGCAGAAGCTGGCACAGACACATCGAAAGCGTTTCCAAATACCTGTCATAGGCATTACGGGCAGTAATGGTAAGACTGTAGTAAAAGAATGGTTGCATCAGTTGCTGAGTCAAGATAGAATGATTATTCGTTCTCCTCGTAGTTATAATTCACAAATTGGTGTTCCACTCTCTGTATGGCAACTGCATTCTGGCGCTGAATTGGCTATCTTTGAGGCTGGTATCTCACAACCTGGAGAAATGGAATCATTACGGGAAATGATTCTTCCTACCATTGGTGTGTTGACCAATATTGGTGGGGCACATCAGGAGAATTTCTTCTCTCGTCAGGTAAAGTGCATGGAGAAGCTGACGCTCTTCCGTGATAGTGATGTGGTGATTTATAATGGTGACGATGAATTTATAAATAATTGTGTGGGTAATTCGATGTTGGCAACACGCTCAATTGCTTGGAGTCGCAAAGATGCCGATCGCCCCTTATTTATAAGTAAGGTGGAAAAAGGTGAAGATAATACAATCATTACCTATCGTTACCTCGATATGGTGAACCAGTTCACCTTGCCTTTCATTGATGATGCTTCCATAGAGAATTCTTTGCATTGTTTGGCCGTTTGCTGTTATTTAATGCTTTCGCCAGAACAGATTTCAGAGCGTATGGCTCATTTGGAGCCTGTAGCTATGCGTCTGGAGGTAAAGGAAGGAAAGAATGGCTGTCTGCTGATAAACGATAGTTATAACTCCGACCTTACATCGTTAGAGTTAGCTTTAGATTTTTTATATCGACGTTCTCAAGATAAACAACTGAAACGTACACTGATTCTGAGTGATATCCTGGAAACGGGAAAGAAAGCCCGTATTCTCTACCGTCAGGTGGCACAGTTGCTGAATAGTAAAGGCATTCAGCGCATCATTGGAGTTGGAGACGAGATTGCCTCGTGTGCTGATGAGTTTTCTGTCGAACGCTCTTTCTTTTCTTCTACTAGTGAGCTATTGAAAGCTATCGACCAACGGGAACTGAGATTGGATCATGAAATTATCTTGATTAAGGGTGCCCGTAAGTTTGGTTTCGATGAGCTGACAGAGGCTATAGAAAAGAAAGTACACGAAACAATTTTGGAGGTAAATTTGGGTGCATTGGTGGAGAATCTCAATTATTATCGTAGTTTACTAAAACCTACCACCAAGATGGTTTGTATGGTTAAAGCCTCTGCTTATGGGGCTGGTGCCATTGAGGTGGCTCGAACTTTGCAAGATCATCGGGTGGACTACTTGGCTGTGGCTGTTGCCGATGAGGGTGCTGAACTGCGTAAGGCAGGAATCCATGCCAATATCTTAGTAATGAACCCAGAGATGACAGCTTTCAAGACGATGTTCGACTATAAGTTAGAGCCGGAAGTTTATAGTTTCCATTGGTTGGAGGCTTTAATAAATGCTGCTGAGAAAGAGTGTATTACCAACTATCCTATTCATATTAAACTGGATACAGGCATGCATCGATTAGGCTTTGCTCCTTCCGATATGCCAGCTTTGATACAGCGATTGAAAAACCAGAATGCCTTGATTGCTCGCTCAGTGTTCTCTCACTTCGTAGGTAGTGATTCTGAGCAGTTTGATGCTTTTACCTGTCGTCAAATTAATACGTTCCTAAAATCGTCAAATGAGCTGCAAGCAGCTTTTCCACATAAGATTTTGCGACATATTTGCAATTCGGCAGGTATTGAGCGTTTCCCAAGCATTCAGTTGGATATGGTGCGTTTGGGTTTAGGCCTATATGGCATCAACCCCATCACAAATGCTGTGATGCACAATGTATGCACACTTACGACTACCATTTTGCAGACGCACGATGTGCCAGCCGACGAAACGGTGGGCTATAGTCGCAAGGGACATCTTGATAAGCCTTCTCGTATTGCTGCCATTCCTATTGGCTATGCTGATGGTTTGAATCGTCATTTAGGCAATGGACGTTGTTATTGTCTTGTAAATGGTCAGAAAGCACCATATGTGGGCAATATCTGCATGGATGTGTGCATGATAGATGTTACGGGTATCGATTGCAAGGAAGGTGATAAGGTTGAAATTTTTGGCGACCACTTGCCTGTTACCATATTGAGTGATGCGTTGGATACCATCCCTTACGAGGTGCTGACTAGCGTGAGCAACCGTGTTAAACGAATTTATTACCAAGATTAAAGATAAAGATAATTATTAACAATTAAAAATCAATAGAATTATGGAAAATTTACTGTTAATGTTTATGCCTTCGGGCTCAGAGTGGATCATTATCGCGTTGATCATCCTGTTATTGTTTGGTGGCAAGAAGATTCCTGAACTGATGAAGGGTCTTGGCAAGGGCGTTAAGAGCTTTAAGGACGGTGTCAATGAGGCTAAGAACGAAATCAACGATGCTACGAAAGAACTGGAAGACAAGGAGACAAAGAAAGATTAATTTTTAGATCTGATAATTGATTGTTGAAACTGTATTCAATGGTCAATAATCAATGGTCAATTTAAGGAAAAATGGAAGACAGAGAATTGACGTTTTGGGAACACCTTGATGTGTTACGTTGGGCACTTGCCCGTATTGTGGGATTGTGGTTTTTGCTGGCGATAGGTTTCTTCATCGCTATGCCATACATATTCGACCCTGTAATCATGGGGCCTTGCCACGACAACTTTGTCTTCTATGCATTCTTACGAAAGATAGGTGAGGTGTTCAATCTGACGGGTGACTTCTTTACCCAGCGGTTTGACATTAAGCTGCAAAACATAAACTTGGCGGCACCTTTCTTTGTGCATCTCACCACATCATTCGTGCTTTCAATAGTTATACTGGTTCCCTATATCTTTTGGGAAATATGGCTTTTCATTCGTCCAGCCCTCTATCCTAACGAGGCAGCTGGAGTTCGTAAGGCTTTGTTGTTGGGCAACATCATGTTCTATGTCGGTATGGCTGTGGGTTATTTCATGGTCTATCCGCTGGCTTTGCGATTCCTCTCTACCTACGATTTGAGTGACAATATTGACACGCTGATTTCGTTGAATTCCTACATCGATAACTTCATGATGCTTGTTTTGGCTATGGGTATTGCTTTCGAATTGCCTTTGGTAACTTGGCTGCTTTCACTTTTCGGCCTGCTGACGCGAAGTACTTTACGCGAGTATCGCCGTCATGCTATGGTGGTGATTGTAATCGCTGCAGCCATCATTACTCCTACAGGTGACCCATTCACACTAACTGCTGTAGCCTTACCTCTGTATGCACTTTATGAGTTGAGCATCTTTATGATTAAAGAAAGCAAGGAAGAAGATGATGAGGACGATGAAGACGCAAAAGCCAAGTCTGGTAGTTCTGATAGTAAAAAAACCGATGATCCTAAACCGGCATTGGCGAAGAAGCCAGATGGTGGAGGTGACCCCGATGCTCCTGAAGCTGAAGCCAAGGAAGTGCTTCCAGAAGACAGGGACATCCACGATACCTTCCGCAAACAGCGTGAGGCTGCAGAACAGGCTAAGATAGAGGCTAAGAACAAGGCTTTACAAGAGCGTTTGGACAAAGCTGCTGCTACAGGAGTAGCTGGTGTTGCTGAAACTGCCGATGGTGCTGTGAAGGAACTGACTGCCAATACCGATCCTTCTGTTAAAGATGCATTGGCTGAAGCTAAAGCGGCTCCAGTCAAGAAGAAGAAAAGAGGTGAACCTCGTATGGTTATCATCAACGACGAGATTTTCTGGGAAGAAGGCCCATGGGTGGATGATGATGATCCATCACCTGAAGAGGAACAGAAGGCAGAAGAATTGCCAAAATCTGAGGAAGAAACTCCTGCTGAGACTTCAACTGAAGAATCAATAGATGCTCCGACAGAAGAAGCTACAACAGAAACTGCTGTTGATGAGACTCCAACTGAAGTTACTTCTGAAACTCCAGAAGTCGAAAGTCCAGCAGAGAATTCTGTTGAAGCCACTTTGGAAAGTCCTTATGTTGAGGAAACTGTCCACAACCCAGAGGCGTTACAGTCGCCTTACTATGACGACCCGGAGGCTATGCCTGACCTCAGCAACTACTATGCTGAGACACAGCGTGAAATAGCTGAAGAAGAAGCAGAAGCTTTGGCCAAGACGCAAACAGATGTAGCATCTCTGTCAGATGCCATCCCTGCAGCTCCAGATATATCACTCAGTCCATCCGTTTCATCATCTGCTAATAGCATTGTCGAGCAGGCACGATTGGCTGCCGAGAATGCCCGTAAAGCCGCTGAACAAGCCGTGAAAGCTGCCCAGGAAGCTGCTCGCATCGCTGAAGAAACAGCCAAAGCTGCAGAAGAAGCTGCTAAGGCTGCAGCTGAACAAGCTGCCAAAGCCTCTGCACAACCAATTATTGATGTAAGTGGTATCCGCTATGACTACGGCAGATACACCCAGTAAAGAGCATTATAGTTTACTGCAGTCAGTATGTCAATGCCCTGAAGGTCAGTTGCCACAAGCCTATTATCAGCTGCGGCAACTGCTTGAGCGTATTTGTTTACAACAAATGGAGGGTGTCTCCTTGCGGTTGACAGATCTTTCTGCTCGAATCACTTATTTAGCATCAGTCCATCATCTTACAGTAGTTGACCAAAACAGGTTACATACTTTTCGTTTGGCTTCCAATGCCATCCTAAACGATATGGTTATCCCTCGACGAGAGGATTTGTTGCGTGATGCTAAAACATTGGCTCACCTTGTTCAACTTTTGACCAAAGACCCTATTCCTGAAGAATTGAAGCTCTTGTTGCCTGTAGCTGATGCTGTGTTCCATGCTATGCCTCCATCAGTTAAGCGTGTTAAGCGCATGAGGGTTAACTATTTGTGTCGGGATAAACATTTTCTCTTTGTTCAACCTTCAGAAACCATCTCTGACAACCCTCTGAAAGTAAGATATGGCTTAGCAGATGTTAATGCAGAATTTGACGAAACTGTGGAACTGCTTTGGCCTCATGCACAGCTTAATCTTTTGGATATTGGCGTTGATGAAGAAGGAGTACTAACACCCATGTTTATCGTCTTGGAGCCCGATTACCTGATGGATGTCAGTTCGTTGGCAGAGTGTTTCAAGAACTATGGCCATCATCCTGCCAATTACCTGATGTCAAGACTCACACCAGCAGAGAATTCATTGCCTTTGATTCTGGGTAACATCGCCAATTCATTCCTTGATGAGTGGATTAATAGCGATGCACCTGTTTATAAGGATTGCATGATAAAGGCTTTTCGTCAGCATCCGCTTAGTATCTCTGCTTGTCGTGATTTGCAGGATATTACACAGGCGCAAGAGTTTAACAAATCTTGCCAGCTACATTTCAACAATATCCAAAAAACGGTATGCAAGACTTTCCAGGAGACAGGCTATCAGTTGGATAAAACAGATGCCGTGTTGGAACCATCCTATATCTGTGAGGCATTGGGCGTGCAGGGTCGTTTGGATTATATTCAACGTGACATGAGTTCATTTATTGAAATGAAGTCAGGCAAGGCTGACACTTTTTCAATGCCAGGTCACATATTGCCGTTAGAGAACAACAGAGTCCAGATGTTGCTTTACCAAGCTATGTTGGAATACTCTATGGGCATTGATCATCGCGAAAGCAAGGCTTATCTGCTCTACACAAAATATCCTTTGCTTTATCCCGCGCGTCCTTCCTGGGCAATGGTTCGCAGGATTATTAACCTCCGTAATCGTATTGTGGCAACTGAGTTTCAGGTGCAATCTCATGGAGATGAGGACTATACTGCAGATGTTTTGGCTCAAATCAATCCCGATACGCTAAATGAGAACCACCTCACCAATAAGTTATGGCAACAGTTTCAGGCACCTCAGATTGAAGCCTTCCAGCATCGTCTTGACAGTCTCTCGTCTCTTGAGCGCAGCTATTTCTATACGCTCTATAACTTCATAACATGCGAGCTTTATACAGCCAAAACTGGTGGTAACTCTGACTTCGAAGGCCCTAAAGGCCAATATATACAGTGGCTCTCCACTTATCAGGAGAAAGTGGAGGCTGGTGAAATAATAGCTGACCTGATAATCAAGGAGAATCATGCCAATGATATTAGCAACCCGTTTCTTATTCTCGGTGATAATAATAATTGTACACAGTCAATGGCGAACTTTAGGCAGGGAGACTCCATTACCCTTTATCGCAGAGATACTCCTCATTCCAATGTCACCAATCAAATGCTGTTCAAAGGGTCAATCGATAAGATTAATCCAGATGGTACTTGGAAAATTGTCCTTCGCCAACCTCAAAGAAACCTAAAAGTCCTACCTGTAGAAAGCTTTTATGCCATAGAGCATGACTTTATGGACACCTCTTTCCGTTCCCAATTCCAGGGATTAAGCCTGTTCTTACAAGCTCCTCAAGCTCGTAGAGATTTACTTTTAGGACAGCGTTTACCAACTCACGATTCCCACTACGACATTGCCATTGCTGAGACTGATGAAGATTTCAAGCGAATTACTCTCAAGGCTTTAGCTGCCAATGACTTTTTTCTGTTAGTAGGTCCTCCAGGCACAGGTAAAACCTCCTTGGCACTTAGCAGCATGGTTGAGGCATTCCTGAAGCAAGGAAAGCAAATACTGTTGCTGAGCTATACCAATCGTGCTGTAGATGAAATTTGCAAGATGCTCACCAAATTGCAGGTTGATTACCTTCGTATTGGATCTGCTTCTGTCTGTGCAGAGCCCTATCGTGAACATCTGTTAGAACAAGCCTTGTCAGGGTGTTTTACACGTCAGCAGGTTTTACAACGCATCCAGTCTAGCCAAATCTTCGTAGGCACTGTATCAACCCTTTCTTTACGTACTTCTTTATTTAAGGTTAAGCACTTTGATGTAGCTCTCATTGATGAGGCCACCCAGATTTTAGAACCTCAGTTGTTGGGGTTGTTATGCTTGTCAGACAGTGAGGGTCGGGAATCCATCAGAAAGTTCATTTTAATAGGTGACCATAAACAATTGCCAGCTGTTGTCCTACAACCTACTGCTGCTTCTGAGGTGACTAATCCCAATCTTCGTGCCATAGGTCTCACCAACCTCAAAGACTCTCTTTTCGAAAGACTCTATAGATTGCTCAATGATCAACAGAATAGTACGCAGTCAATGGCCAATGTTCAATGGTCAATTGACATGCTAACCCGTCAAGGTCGCATGCACCCAGAAGTGGCTAAGTTTCCCAACGAAGCCTTTTACGAAGGCAAACTTCAACCTGTAGGTTTACCCCATCAGCTAGAACAATTGGAAAAGCGAGTTCAGTTTCATGCTTCAGTACCTGAGCCACCAATGTCCTCCCATAAAATCAATCATGATGAGGCAAGGATAGTAGCTGAAATAGCAGGTACACTCTATAATCAAACAGAACAGTTTGATTCCCAGAGCACACTAGGTATCATTACCCCTTACCGCAGTCAGATAACCTTAATTAGAAGCGAGCTTGCCAAACTATCCATTCCTGCCTTGAACAATATCACAATCGATACAGTTGAGCGTTATCAAGGTAGCGAGCGCGACATCATCATTTACAGCTTCTGTATCAACCGTTCCTGGCAATTGAAACAGCTCAGCAACCTAATGAGTGAAAATGGGCACCTCATTGACCGCAAGCTCAATGTGGCATTGACTCGTGCTCGAAAACGACTTATCCTAGTAGGAGTTCCTCAGTTGTTGCGGCAGCATCCCATTTATCATCTTCTACTTCAGTCTGTCCCGATCGTGAAGTAAAGGCAAATTTGTTTTGTCAGCATTTGGATAATAATTAAAAACTATCTACCTTTGTCTCATTGCAATTAGAATTAAAAAACATAGATATTATGAATGAAGTATTAGCTTATTTGAAAGAATGTGGCGCTTTCTATCTCGCTACCTGCGAGGGAGACCAGCCTCGTGTGCGTCCTTTTGGCGCAGTGGAAATTATTGATGGTCGTCTGTATATCATTACGGGCAAAGTAAAGAATGTGTTCAAGCAGATGGATGCCAATGCCAAGTTTGAGATTTGTGCCATGAAGGCTTCTGGTGCTGAGTGGATGCGTCTGTGTGGCAAGGTTGTGAACGATGATTCTCTATCAGTAAAGGAGCGTTTCCTCGAACTGAACCCAGAACTGAAGTCTATGTACAAGGCAGACGATGGCAACATGGCTGTGCTTTACGTCACAGATGCCACTGCTACCTTCTATTCGTTCACTGAAGCTCCCAAAGAAATCAGCTTCTGAAATCAGGGCAATACAATAACTACGGGATAGAAATCTACTATCCCGTAGAAAATGCCCATTGTCGTAAATAACAAAACTGGTATTCTGACACTTACGCAGTCTTAATAATAATTTTCATGATAAAGGCTGATGGACGTGATGCTATTCTCCTTACTGAAAATTATTTTGTCTTCGCGTGCGAGCCAGCCGATGGCTGTAAGCACCTCTGCCAGTTCAAGTCCTGTCTCTTTCTTTAACTCCTCGATAGTAAGACTACCTTTGCTTTCTAATTTACGCCAGACAATACCAGCGTTTTCTCCAATTCGAACTTTATCCATATTCTTTGTATTTAATGATGATTATATGTTTTTTTCAATAGTCAATACATTTTTATTATCTTCATATACATAGCGGACATCATCCATCTTCTTGGTAAGTAGATAGATACCAAGTCCTCCAATGTGACGCTGTTTCCACGACATTTTTGTGTCTGGCTTATTCTGTTCCAAGGGGTTGAAAGGCTCACCACTATCTTTGAAACGGATTATAATGCGGTTGTCATTTTTTTGAATATCAACATCCAAATAGCCCTCTGTATCTTCTGGATATGCGTATGATGTCACATTCATGACTATTTCTTCGCAGGCCAGTCGTATGGTCAAAACCTCCTTCAGGCGGCAAGAAGAAATCTCTGGCGTCTGCAGGATAGCTCTGAGTATTTTGCGAGCCTGTCCTTTGATAGGTTGGAAATGCAATTCGCTCATAATGTTCACCTCCCTACTAAAATGATGATGGAGCGTGGACCTACCAGTATCTCACGCTGGTTCTCAATGACAGGTTCCTCTCCTGGCTCAAAGATATCCTCTGGAGTTTCCATCCCTGTATTGGCAAATATGTGCCATGCCATACCTTGAGGCAACTGAGGCAGTTCAAAACCATGCATCTCCCAATGCATGTTCATGGCCACATAAATGAAATCATCAGTCATGCCATCAGTTTCAGCATATTGTCCGTTCAGCATGAAAGCTGCTGTAAGGTTATTGTAACCGCTCTCTGGCTGCCAAGCTTTCACACCATGCCAAGAGAAGTCTGGGTAACCCAGGTTGCGATAGTCGCTATGGCTCAAGTGCTCATCATAACGGAGCACTTTGTGCTGCTTACGGAATCTGATTATCTGCTTGAAATAGCGGAAAATGTCGGCATTCTTCTTCAGATTGTTCCAATCGAGCCAGGCTATTTCATTATCCTGACAATAAGCATTATTATTGCCTTGTTGAGAGTTTCCCATCTCGTCACCTGACAGCACCATAGGTATGCCCTGACTCACCATAAGCAATGAGATGGCGTTTTTTACTTGGCGGTGGCGTAGGCGGTTGATCTCAGGGTCATTGCTTTCACCCTCGCAGCCACAATTCCAGCTGTTATTGTGGTTCTCACCGTCGCGGTTGTCCTCACCATTGGCCTCGTTGTGTTTGCTGTTATACGAAACCATGTCCATTAGCGTGAAACCATCGTGAGCAGTGACGAAGTTCACACTGGCCTTGATACCTCGTTTCTGTGAGGCATAGAGGTCAGGCGAGCCTATGATGCGCTCCTTCACATCGCCCAACACCTGTTCGTCGCTTTTCAGGAAGCGGCGTATGCTGTCGCGGAACTTTCCATTCCACTCAGCCCAGCGTCCCCACGAAGGGAATGAGCCTACCTGATAAAGTCCGCCTGCATCCCAGGCTTCGGCTATCAGCTTAGTCTTGCCGAGAATAGGGTCATGTGCCAGCGATTCCAACAATGGAGGATTCGACATGGGATTGCCGCTTTGGTCGCGTCCCAGTATGGCGGCCAAATCAAAGCGAAAACCATCTATATGGTAGTCAGTTACCCAGTATCGTAGGCTTTCCACAATCATGTCGCGCACATTGGGGTTGTTGCAGTTTAGCGTATTGCCACAGCCGCTGAAGTTATAGTAAGACCCATCTGGAGTCAGCATGTAATATGTCTTGTTGTCTATGCCGCGATAGGAAATATAAGGACCTCTCTCATTGCCTTCGGCAGTATGATTGAACACTACATCCAATATCACCTCAATACCGTTGGCATGCAGTTGCTTCACCAAATTCTTCAGCTCATCCACCTGCATGCTGAATCTTCCTGAAGAGGCATAGGCTGCCTTGGGGGCAAAGAATCCCACATTGCTATATCCCCAAAGGTTATAAAGCTGGCGTCCATCAACAGGCGAAGTACGGGCGTTTTCAAACTCATCGAACTCATGGATAGGCATTAGTTCTACACAGTTGACACCTAGTTCCAAGAGGTAGGGTATCTTTTCGCTTATGCCGGCAAACGTTCCTCTGTGCTTCACGCCAGCAGCAGGTCCACAAGTGAAGTTGCGAACATGCATCTCATAGACAATGAGGTCGTTGACAGGCGTTTCTAATGGCAGATCGTTTTCCCAGTCAAAATCATCGAACACCACACGGGCACGATATTGGTAAGCGCTGTTCCAATTGGGCTGCTTTCCCCACACATCTCGACCCACAATAAGCTTCGCATAAGGGTCTAACAAAATTTTCGACTTATCGAAACGATGACCTTTTTCAGGTTGGAAGGGACCATCCATTCTAAAGCCGTATTCAATGTTCTCATAATCCAGGTCGAAAACCATCATTGAGAATACATTCCCCAACCTGAACTCCTTGAAGAAAGGGATTTCAATAAACGGTTTCTCTTCGCGATTGTGGAAAAGCACCAGCGTACAGTCAGTGGCATAGCGGGAATAAACCGAAAAGTTTACCGCATTGCCAATGACAGTTGCACCAAAAGGATAGGGTCGGCCAGTGCGCAACTTCAATCCCTGGTACTCATGTGTAGGAAACAAATCAACTCTATGCATAATTCTCAATTATCAATTGCCTTCTGGCATTCTTCCATTGTGCTATAAAAATCGAAGAAACTATTGAAGCCTGTTACATCCATGATGTCTTTGACCTCATCATTCAAACCTACCAAATAGAGTTTCAACCCTTTAGAGGCTGCCACTTTCTTGGAATAGAGCAAAACGCGCAAGCCCGTACTGGAAATATATTTGCAGTTAGTCATATCGAGCACAACACTGCATCCTTTCTCCAAAATGGCCAAAATGCCTTCCTGTACTTGCTGGTAATTGAAGGAGTCCAGCTCTTCACCTAATCGATAAACTTCTGTATTCATAGTCAATTACATTATGATTCAATTATTTTACATGGGTTGATAAATAACGAATTGCCAATATGGTGAGGTCGTCACTTTGCGAGGCCTTGCCCACAAACAGCTTCACCGCCTGAGTCATTTCTGCTATCATACCCTTGCAGCCATTTCCTCCCTTTAGTACCTCTTTGAGTCGCTCACGTCCAAATTGCTCACGCTGTGAGTTCATGGCTTCAGTCAGTCCGTCAGTGTAAAGAAACAACATAGCACCAGCTGGCACATTATATTCCCTTACTACATAAGATGCCTCTACCTCAACACCCAAAGGCAGGTCAGGCTTAGCGGGTAGTTCAGTGATGTCGCTACTCACGATAAATGGTTTATTGTGTCCCGCATTGCAGTAGTGCAACCGTCCTGTAGGCAGGTCAAGCACCCCCACGAAGAAGGTAACAAACATAAAGGTATCATTGCCGTCACAAGTGGTCTTGTTAATAGATTTGATAATGTTCACCAAATCGTCCTCATAACTGACCACATTGCGGAACTGGCTGAGTGTCATGGCCATCACCAAAGCGGCTGGCACACCCTTACCCGAAACATCACCAATGCAGAAGAATAGTTTATCATCGCGAATGAAGAAGTCGTAGAGGTCGCCTCCTACCTCTTTGGCTGAGATCAGCTGACCATAGATGTCCAGATTATTGTTGTTATCAGTAGGAATATATGCCTTTGGCAACATGGAAAGCTGAATATCTCTTGCCACCTTCAATTCTCCTTCTATGCGACCCTTCGCTTCATTTACTATTTTCAGTTCCTCCATCTGGCTTACCAGTGACCGCTGCATGGTGCTGAACGAATGGTGCAGCCGCTGCATCTCGTCCTTGGAGTGAATAACAGGAAGCTTAGCCTGCAGGTTGCCCTGTGCCACCTCATCCACTGCCTGGGTGAATGTGGTCAGTGGGGCAATGAGGCGATGCACACCCCGTCGCAGGATGTTGGTGAGTAACGCCAGCATTACGATAAACAATACTGCCAGGAATAGTGCCGTTTTACGCACTTCCTTAAACAGTTCAGAGGCTTTGCAAATAATGGCCATCGACCAACCTGTGTGCTCGAAAGGCACAAAAAAGATGTAGGATTTACCAAACGAGGGTGACTGCCACTCCCTCATGCCACTCTTTCCTTCAATCATCTCATGTCCCACCTCTATCAGTTCGGGATGCCCTGTCTTCTCTGCAATACTGAAGATGTTTTGCTGGAGTACCAGTTCTTTGTTTGGGTGTGAGATGATACTTCCGGTGCGACTTATCATACAGGCGTATGCATATTCGAAATAATTCACGTCTAACAACTTAGACAGATCTTCAAGCAATATGTCGGCAGTGACCACCGCAATAAGGTTGCCCGTCTCGTCTGTCAGTGGATAGCTGTAGGTAGTCATCAGCATTTCGCCTCCTCCCTCATCGAAGTATGGGTCGCTCCAGTGGTCGCGTTTGAGCGAGTCGGTAGTCTGGTACCATTCCATCTTAAAATAATCATAGTTAATTGTCCCCAACTGCTTCGTGCTGATGCCACCATCCTCCCTATAGCTATAAGGAGAAAACCATTTTCCTTTCTCAGGGAAGTAGTTGGGTCTGAAAGCTATGGCAGACCCCACGATGGAGGGATTATCCTCCAGCATCCTTCGTGTCATGCGGTAGAGCTCATCTGGCTCGTTCTGGTTATCCTTGATATCTTTTATATGATTCCTCACAGCTACTTCTACGGAGATGAGTGCCGCATCTATGCGTTGCCTCATGATGTAGAGAATGCCGTTTGCCTTCACGCTTTCCTCGAGCTTAATGCTTTTCACTACATAATAGTTGGCAATTAAGCCTGTGGCAGTAAGGATAAGCACCGCACAAAGCACTATCCACAGGCTTATGCGGCTGGCAAGCGACTCTCTGATATGTAGTAGCTGGAGCTTCTTCATGGTGAAACGTTATTTGTGCAGATTCAACACTGTTTGTTGTTTAGACCAATCCATGCAGCAGCGCACACGCAGGTCGGCGTATGGTTCAGCATTAAAAATGGTGGACTTGATGGTCATCATCTGTTCTGTTCCATAAAGGAAGGAGAACGGCCTGGGCAGATCCATCGTCAAGTCTATGGCTTCTTGCAGCAAAGACACATCATCATGACAGTCGAACATAAACCTGTCAGTGTCATGGTTATCCAGGAACAGAACCAACTTGAAGTCGTCTGGATACTTGGCAAAGTGGTCAGCTATCTTGCTGCGCAAGGTTTCATTTCCCTTGAAGCGTCGGCCTGCGTGTATTTCTTCTAAGAGCAGGTCTCGATAGGCGAAATCCAACACACCATCCAGCGTGCCCACATAGTCGGCCTGAAGTCCGTCCTGACTAAAAGGATGGGTGTCTTGTTCCAAGAACTCACTCAGCCTTTCTTCTGTCTTGAAATACAGCTGACTAGCCAACTGTGGCCCAATACCCTGTGCCCACACCTCGCCAAACACAACTATATCGCTTCGGATGTCCTGTAGGCTTTGGCGAAGGCTCTGCAGGAAACTGAATGGCTGTCCCAGGGCATGGTCAATGCGGAAGGCATCTACCCCCATACGTACCAGCCGCTCAGCCTTGTCAGTCATAAAACGTACTACCTCAGGATTTGTCAGGTTGAACTTAGGCAGGTCGCCAAAGCCCAAGAATGATACGAACTCATCGCTGCCTTCCTTGGGGTAGAAGAACCAGTCGCGATTCTTTCCACCATTCGAAAGTAGAGTTTCTTGAAAGAGGGGAGCCTGATACCAGCAGTGGTTGGGCACAAAGTCGCAAATTATCCGTAGCCCTTTGTCATGAGCCAGGTCAAGTAGTTGCTGATAGTCCTCCCAAGTGCCGAAGTGTGGATCCACCTCGTCTAAGTCCAAGGTATGGTATCCATGATAGTTTGCTGTCTTGTAGATGGGTGAGAGCATGATGGCTGTGAAGCCAAGATCCTTGATGTAGTCAAGTTTCTCAATCACTCCTTGGAGGTTTCCTCCGCAAAACACATTCTTGCTTGCTGGCGGTACCTGCCAGCCTCCGTTGAATCTGTCAATCAGCAGGTGATAGATTCGGATGTTATCAAACCAATTCTTCATAAACCGTTTATTTTATTATTTCTACTTCACAATAGTTTTATGCTGTAAAATGAGGTATCATCACAACCCGAATATTATTTTTTTGACTTGTAAAGGCGTTCGGGCATGGATGTCTCCGCTTCACTGCCAAATTATAATGGTAACTTCGTCTTCTTATGTAGAGCAAATTTACGATTTTATTTTAAAACCCTACAATTTTTGCTTAAAAAACAACAGAAACAAGAAAAAAATTGATTTCCTCAGTTTTTTTGCATTGTAATCAGTTGCCATAGGACAACATCACTAAGTCCTTTTGGTAAAAACTATACAAATGTGTACGTGCTGAAAAGAAGATGCTCTCTACGAGGTTTAACAATGGCAGAACAGGCTGCTATGAGTACGACCTTATGCGTAGAATCCTGGCTTCCCATTTGCCTGTAAAAAAATAGTGGTGTGTCGATGGCACACCACTATTACTCATGTTCAATATTTATGTTCAATACTCAAACATCTTGATGCGGAAGATGCCTACCTGACCCGTAGGGATGGTGGCTACGCTGAAGCTGGTTTCGTCGCCATTGAGGCGGTGACGCAACTCGTTGCCCTGTGCATCATAGGTGATTTGATCTACTGAAGCGTAGGAGATATGCTCCGCCTTGCTCTTAGGACTCTTGTCGATGACAACAGAAAGACCGCCAATGCCACCAGCAACAAGGAACTCATCCTCACCTGTCTGGATAACCAGCAAACCTGCAGCTACATCCGAATTACTCAATTCTTCCAATGTCATGCCAAACAGATTCTCGGCACCCTGGGTGGATGAGCGTATGATAGAGATGGTGTATTTGCCCATATCTACCTTGTCGGTGGTCTTGTTCTTATTGATGAACAAGCCGTCCATCTGGTCGGTATATTGGTATTTCAAAATCTCGGGCATGATCTTCTTCAAAGCCCCGTAAGCCAACTGGATAGAGTTGTCGTTGGCAACAGGATTGTTGAAATACCAGTTGCCATCGATGCCGAAAGGCGAGTAGCACAAGGCATCATACTTGCCGTAGACATAGAAGGCACGTGCTGCAGCGCTGGGGTCAACTGATGTCTCGGGGATGAACAACGGGTTGCCCGAGAATTTATATTGCTGTGCTACCCAGTCGAAGTGGTCAACAATGTAGATGTCGGGAGCAAAGAAATCCACGGCAGGTGCAGCTGCACGCCAGACATCGAAGGTGTGAGCGAATGGAGCCCCCGAAGGGTACTTGCCAGGTTCAGGACCCGACTCTTGCTTCATCCAGGCATTGACATACATAGGGATGGGGTATTCCGCCTTACCCTGACGGGTCACTTCGCCCACATACTTAGCATAGTTCCATGCACTGAACAACTCCTCGGTATAATAGGGATAGTTTGTTTGCCAATCGGTAGAGCCTCTTTCGAAGGCAGGGGTAGGCTGACCTTTGCCAAACACCTCTTCCCAAGTGCCTTTCTCCTTGTTGCCATTAGCCTTCCATACACGCTGCAGTTCGGGGTGCAGTTCGTTCTTATGTGCTTTGAGATAAGCCATCAGTTCTGCAGGCACCTGACCATTAAATGCCTTGTTGGCTGCATCACTGTAGTCGCGCTGACTATGGTTGTCGCCTGGTCTCATAAACTGACGCATGTTGAACATACCCAACTCGTTCTCCACCTGCATCATCACCACAGTATGGTCTTTGCTATCCACCTCCTTGATATGACGCATCAAGGCAGCATACGCCTTCGCATCGGCACGCATGGTGTTCTCACCCAAAGGTGACAGCATGTTCATCGTTTGTCCGTCGCCTGTCTTTGCGCGAGGGAAACGTTTGCTGTCTTTCTTTACCCATTCAGGAGCATAGGTAGATTCGGTATTCTTCCATGAAGCAAACCAGATAAGCACCAGTTTGAGGTTTTCCTTGCGGGCACCCTCGATGATGCTGTCCACCAACTTATATTCATACTGACCTTCAACGGGTTCGAACAGTTCCCAT
The DNA here is from genome assembly GCA_017649485.1 of Bacteroidaceae bacterium. Lineage (GTDB taxonomy): Bacteria > Bacteroidota > Bacteroidia > Bacteroidales > Bacteroidaceae > Bacteroides. The sequence goes on from JAGCGS010000032.1 coordinate 105,394, forward strand.
GAAACGGTGGCAATAACAGTGTTAAGGTTTTTGTCGGCCATCTGCTTCCATACAGGAGCAATGTAGTGGGCACTGCCTGCTGTTGAGTTATGCAGCTCACCACCCAGCATCAGGAAAGGCTTCCCGTCGATGATAAGCTGTGTGCCCTGGCCATTGTTTTGGATGCGAGGAAAGTTGGCATCCTGCGCAAGAGCCCAAGTAGTTAAGGCTGATAATGTAAAAATGGCAAAAATTCTCTTGATTTTCATAATATAATTAGTTTTAATTCTGTTACACTATCTACGATATGATGGGGTTGGAAATGTTCTAGTTCTGTGCGAGGACGAAATCCCCAAGTAACCCCACAGGTCTCTACTCCAGCATTGAGTCCTGTCTGCATATCTACGCCAGAATCTCCAACATACAAAACATCCGGCTTGCTGATAGCAGTTTGCGAGAGGATGTCATAGACTATCTGTGGATCGGGCTTGATGTTTACCTGCTCTCGCTGACCTAATACGGCTGAGAAATGGATGGTTGGTAACAGCTCGGAAATAATCTTGGTGGTGGCCTCTTGGTATTTGTTGCTTGCCACAGCCAAAAGGATGCCTCGTGCCTGCAGATCCTCCAACAGTGTTTCCATACCAGGGTAGGGGCGACTGAGGTCAGTATTGTGTGCATTATAATAAGGTATGAATTCACGCCTCACACGTAGCACATTCTCGTCAGTTTTCTCACCCTCAGGTAAGGATCGTCTGAACAGGTTGTTGATACCATTGCCCACCCTGAACTTGTAACTCTCAATGTCGTGGGTGGGGTAGCCCAGCTTCTTTAAGGCATAATTGGTGCTCATGCCTAAGTCGGCTATGGTGTTGATCAGTGTGCCGTCCAAATCGAATATAACGAGTTTCTTCATTCTTTTCTGTTTTCTTTTGTGCAAAGATACAAATTTATTGACCATTGATTATTGACCATTGGGCATTAATTTGCTATTTTTGCAAAAAAAACCGAAATAAATAAGATGAAGGCAGCTTTATACTTGATACCTGTGCTTTTGGGTGACACCACTTTGGAGAGGGTGTTGCCTGCTTATAACAAAGAGGTGGTTTTGGGCATCCGCCATTTTATTGTGGAAGATATTCGTTCAGCCCGTAGATTTCTCAAGAAAGTTGATGAAAGCATCAACATTGATGAGTTGCAGTTCTATCCTTTGAACAAGTTTACTTCTCCACAAGACGTAAGCGGATATCTGAAGCCTTTGGAAGAAGGGAATGCGATGGGGGTTATCTCTGAAGCAGGATGTCCTGCTGTGGCTGACCCTGGGGCAGATGTGGTGGCGATAGCACAACGCAAGAACCTGCCTGTGGTGCCTCTGATAGGTCCGTCGAGCATCATACTGAGTGTGATGGCTAGCGGCTTTAACGGACAGAGTTTTGCTTTCAACGGATACTTGCCCATTGATCCCACAGAGCGTATCAGGAAGCTGAAAGCCTTAGAGCAGCGGGCAATTGCAGAACATCAGACTCAGATTTTTATCGAGACTCCTTATAGAAATAATAAGATGGTAGAGGATATCATCAAGTGTTGTCGTCCCCAAACCCGCCTCTGCATTGCTGCAAACATAACTTGTGAGAATGAGTATATCAAGACCAAGACGCTGAAGGATTGGAAAGGGCATGTGCCTGAGCTGGGAAAAAAGCCTTGCATCTTCTTGATTTTTTGATTGATCATGGTCAATAGTCAATGGTCACTTATTGAAGCAGTGAACGCCAAAGATGCTTAAATCGATTTGGTCGAGTCGCGACAAAATAGGACGCAGTCAATCGTCAATCTTATATAGCGCCCTTTCAGCATAGTATGATGAGCGCACCAATGGTCCGCTCTCTACCATTTTGAAGCCTTTGGCAAGGGCTGTTTCCTTGTAGGCAGCAAATTGCTGGGGAGTAACATACTCCTGAACGGGATAATGTTTGCGGGTGGGTTGCAGGTATTGTCCGATGGTCAGGATGGAACATCCCACAGCCAGCAGGTCATCCATCGTTTCTTCCACCTCTGCAATCGTTTCACCCAAGCCTACCATGATGCCTGTCTTAGCAGGGATGGGGCTGTTGGCTACTTGCTTCAGCACTTGCAGACTTCTCTCGTATGTTGCCACACTCCGTACTACAGGGGTGAGGCGACGCACTGTTTCCATGTTATGTGATATCACATCGGGTTTGGCATCAATGAGACTGGCAATCAGCTCCTCGCGTCCCATAAAGTCAGGTATTAGCACTTCCATTGTTACTGATGGGTTGAGCTCCTTGATGGCTTTTATGGTGGCCACCCAGTGAGCAGCTCCGTAATCGGGCAGGTCATCTCTATCAACTGATGTAATCACGGCGTGGTTAAGCTGCATTAGCTGGATAGACTCTGCCACATGCTGTGGTTCAGCCTCGTCCAGTGGTAGGGGTCTGCCACTATTGGTATTACAGAACTTACAGCATCTGGTGCAGATATTGCCTCCAATCATAAAGGTTGCAGTACCTCTTCCCCAACATTCACCGATGTTTGGGCAACGCCCACTGCTACAGATGGTATGCAGACAGTGGGTGTCCACAATCTTCTTGGTGTTGGTATATCGCTCGTTAGCGCCGAAATTCACCTTCAGCCAATCAGGCTTTCTGACATGCTCCATTATTTCTTCAACTGCTGATTAAAGAAATTGGTAATCTTTGTATAAAGATGCTGGCGCGTATTACCACCTGCAATGCTATGGTTTCGGTTGGTATATACCTGCATGTCAAACTGTTTTCCCTTCTGTACCAACGTTTCTGCATACTCGGCTGCATTTTGGAAATGCACATTGTCGTCAGCCATACCATGAATCAGAAGCAGGTTACCATTCAGCTTGTCGGCACGCTCCATAGCCGAAGCTGCCTTATAGCCATCAGGATTCTCCTGAGGTGTACGCATATAGCGTTCGCCATATACAGTATCGTAATAGTTCCAGTCAGTAACAGGAGCCACAGCCACACCCGCTTTGAATACAGGTGTTCCCTCGCTCATGCTCATCAGCGTCATATA
>JAGCGS010000033.1 GCA_017649485.1 Bacteroidaceae bacterium
ATACGTACAAGGTCTTCAACACGAGTCCCCTCATAATACACGTCGGAATAGTATGAATAGTTGGGGTTCTGTGTGTAGTCAAGCCCTTTGTAACTGTCGGAGTCGATCCATGAAGGCCTATATGCGTTGAACTCATCAAGCGTGGCATGGCTCACTGTTGTGCCGGCAATGTTGGTACGCAGTCCGCTCTGGAATGACCACGAGGCAGACAGGTCCCAGTTACGGCTCAGCCTCTGTGTCACGCTGATATTGAAGTTATGACGGTGGTCGCCGGCTGCATAGAATTCCCTGCCCCCGTTGATTTCCATGCCGGGTCTGTCAAATGTACGCAATGACTTTGACCATGTATAGCTTATATGACCGCGGGTCTTGCCTGTGGTCTTCTGTGCCAGGAACTCAACGCCATACGCCCTGCCCTTTCCCTGTGCTATGGCATCGGTCCACTCCCGGACAGCAAGGAAAGAAACGCCCTCGCGATAATCGGCTACATTGTCCAGCCACTTATAGTATCCTTCCAATGAGAGCTGGATGCCCTCTGCCATATCATGGCTGACACCTACGGACACCTGGTCTGATATTCCCGGCTTCATGTCCCTGCTAACGGGCATCCACATTTCTGAGGTAGAAACCATACTGCCGCTGCTCAGCAGGAACACGCCCTGAGTCATGCGGGCATAGGAAGCTTTGACGGAGGTGGATTCAGCCAACATCAGGCGGAGTGACGCACGCGGCTCAAGCATCAGGTGGGTCTTTTTATCAGTTCCATAGACTTGCAGCCGTAAACCGACATCGGCTTTCATCCAGTCAGTCACGGTCCAGTCTTCCTCTGCAAATGCGGAAAAACTGTTCAGCCTGAAATCACTGCCCAAGCCGTGTCCTTTGCTGTTTTCAGAAAAGACATACTTGCCGTCATCCATTGTCGTCTGATATATAATGTCCTCGCTGATGGCCTGTTGCAGGCGACTGACATAGGATGAAGCCACTGATGGCCTGAACGACATGATACTGCCTTGCAGGCCAAGGCGGATTTCATGAACATCATGCAGGCTGACCGTAAACCCCAATCGTGCGGACCAGTCGTCTATCTTTGAATGATATGTGGTGCTGCGGTCAGTTCCTGTTAACGAATACAGTTGTGCCCCGTCTATGCCGTGACCCCACAGGTCAAGCATCGTCCTTTTCTCCAGGGCGGAAAGGCGGGAAAGCCTGTAATCATATCCGCTGTAGCCAACATTGGCATCGAGCTGGAAAGATCCGTTAGGCCAGTAGGTGACGGAGAGTCCCCCCAGCAGGTTTTTCCAGTTGTTCAATGTCCTCTCATTTCTGGAGTTATCGGTGAAGCTTGTCTTGTCCACATTGTATTTGTGATTAAACTCGCTGTATTCGAAATGCTGATTCGTTACGCTCGGAGTGGTGTTGTTCTCATCATATCCATAGTAAAACATACCGTTCAGCTTCGTTGTCTCGCTGAACCTGTGCGTCAGCTTGGCGTTGATGTCGTAATACCTCATGTGGCTGTAGTTGTTCATCTGCCCCGGGTTGTCATATACCACTTCTTTCAGCAGAGGGCTGACAATCGCATTGAAGTAGCTTATGCGGGCACCTATATTAAAAGAGGTGTGACCTTTCCAAAGCGGTCCCTCTGCCTGAATCCCTGAAGCCAGCATGCCGGCCGTGACAGAGGCATGGTACTGCTGCATGTCGCCCTCACGCAGACTGATATCGATGACACTTGACAATCGGCTACCGAATCTTGAGGGGAAAGCACCTTTATATAATACCACATCATCCACTAAGTCGGCATTGATGGCGGAAGTGAAGCCCTGCAGGTGTTCGGGGTTATACAGCGTAATGCCGTCAAGCATAAACAGGTTCTGGTCATAGTCGCCTCCACGCACGAAGATACCGGCTCTGCCCTCGCCGCCGCTCTGGACACCGGGCAGGGTCTGCAGCGACTTGAGTACATCAGCCTCCCCTAACAATCTGGGGAGCTGCCTGATCCGCTCGGCAGAAACAGCAATGGTACTCATCTGTACGTTCCTTGCATTGAAATTGTGCCTCCGGGCAGTGACCTCTATCTCCTGCAGGTCGTATTCCCTGGCCACGTCTTGAGCATAATCAGGCTGGCTCAAAAGTGCGAGCCAACCTGTTGCAAGATAAAACATTATTCTCTTTCTCATAGCTGTAATTACTATGTAAGACTAAGGAATGATAGGACAGGACAATCCCCGATTAAGGCTTTGCGCCGTCCTGCTGTATGATGATGGTGTTTGAGCCCATCTGCGCGTCCTGGGGGATATACGTACCCTCAACAGGCCTGAACATAACGACACCTTCCCTCGCGTCCGTTCCGTTGTTTTCCTTTACCATAACAGAGTACGTCACGACATCACCTTCCTCCCCTGTCTTCGAGGCACTGATCCATCCGATGCTGCCTTCAAGCAGCTGTACTCTCAGGCTGATATTCGTCTTGACAGGTACCTCAAAGGTCTGCGCTTCAGCACTGATCTCATATACCACCTTCTCTATCTCCATATAGGGCAGAGGAGCTGGTTCTGGCACTGGTTCGTCATTGCTTTTGCTGCAAGAGTGAAAAGGAATCAATATGGCAATGACAAATAATAACGAAATAATACTTCCTGCTTTCTTCATGGTTCATCCCTCCCTGGATTATTCACCTTTATTTTTCTCCTCACTCTTTACAACTTCTTTCTTTTTGGCATTGCTTTTGCTTGGTGCCCCGTAGAGTGTAATGTCATTAATCATCGTCTTATCTGTAGAAGAATTTGGCATTCTGCCCTTTACGGTCAAGAATGTATAGCCATAGCTGTCAGTCTTAAAATAGACAGTGTAACCATACTGATTGTAAATAGTAGCATGATTGAATATCCAAGTCAATGTCATATTCGATGCCTCTGAGTTTGAGAAGTATGCATAATAGAAAGTGTTAGGACTCAGTCCAACAATGGCAGGAAACACTTCCACTCCATCAGACGAGCGAACCACTCTAACGCTTGAGGTTCCTGCAAGCGGGCCATTGCATCCTATATCAATCGTAGAAGTAAAATCTATATGCCCCGTTGACCTGTTTTGCAACTTGACTGTAAGATACGTGTCAGCTGTTGAGGAAGAATTCACCAATTTAAATGAAGCGTAAGGGCTATCACCGTTTGAATCAGTACGCTGCAAATAGCTTGAAGGCTCCCAAATGGTCTTGTAAGTTGAAGTACTATATCCAGTTGCTGTATATGATCGGCTTGTGGTGCCGGAAATAATACTAGGGCCTGTAATACTCAGTGAGGTTCTTAACGATTCATCTGCCGTTTCTTCTGTTTCTTCATCCAGCATACGTGTAATAGCAGCATCTTTATCAATGCCAATCACTTCTTCCATGTCACTCTGGCAGGAAGTTACCATAAAACCTAATATAAGGCTTGCGACAAATAATAAATGTTTTTTCATGATAGCTTAGAATTTATAGTGTTAATAATTAGAACCAGCCTATCAGATGAATGTCACCGTAGGCAATTTGAATGGAATACTTAGCAGCATCTACATAGTCTGGCAAGACAATGGAGTACTGTAGATAGATGACAGGAATAACAGTGGAGTAAAGGACATCTCCCTGATTATCCCTGATGGTCACTTCCATATCATCGATTTGATATGGTACACTAATGGTTACCTCTCTGTCGGCATAGTCAACAGATGGGAGTAATGGTTGTTCACGATGCCCTTTGCCTCCGTGTTCATCAGGTGGGCCACCGCATAATGACAATGGAATAGGGTCTGCAAAACTTACCAAACTGATTATAAGACCAGTCATAAAAATAAAAAATCTTTTCATATTGCAATGATTTAAAAACTCATCGCAAATGAAAAAAAAATATGTTATTAACTATTTAACAAACTGTGTTAAATAATTAAACAAGAGTATTTACAGTCAAAAAGTGGAGTAATTTAACAGTTTGGTTAATCATAACGAAAGAATAAATTGATCCCAAGCTGATGTCCCTGTAGAATCATGCAGGATACTCAGACTTAATCTGCGACGAATGTTTGAAACTCCGCCTGCTGTAAGGTTCAATAAAGAAGCAATTTCAGAGGGGGATATATGACATTTAAGTAGTAAGCAAGTTCTATATTCTGATTTATTCAGTTCACCAATAGATTGTAATCTGTTGAGAAAATCTGGATAGATGGCTGTAATACCATTTTCTATTTCTATCCATTCTTCTTCATGAATATAGTCTTCCTTTTTGACACGTTCACGAAGTATGTTACGGAATTGCGAAGTCTGCATGCTTAAATCAGCATCCTCTTTTAGGTGAAGCTTCATTTCAAGATTCTTGTTCTCATTCTCCAGAATCCTTTTCATCGCTTCCTTCTGACTATCATTTTTACCTTGCAAGCGCATTTGCTCCAATTCGGCTTCCAATGATACGATTTTTTTATTGTTGAGAGCCAACATCTCTGCACTCTCACGATATACCTTATCCTGCACCTGCTTCAAACGTTCCAAAGAGAGGTCTGCCTTTATTTGTCGATTTTTGTATCGCAGTATTAAGAATACGCTGATGGTAATGACAATTAGCAAGACAATGGCTGCTGATAGCAACAATAGTTGGTTGCGATTAATCTTCTCTTCAAGCTCATAATTCTCTTTTTCACGGAGTTGGTAATTGTATAGAGAATTCATCTGTGCCATTACTTCAGTGGCATTCAACTCGTTGATTGAATCTTTCAACACTTCATATTGCAAGCTATAATCGATTGCAAGCTTGGGATTATTCCAATGTTGGAGGGCAATTTGGGCTAATCGTTCATAGGCTGTGCGTCTTGCATAAATGGTTCCTTTATCTAAGAGTTCGTTATAATAATAGGAAGCAGAGTCGATCTGTCCTGCTTTGAAATAAATGTCTCCAGCGATTGCATAGATACTACTAATATTAGATTGATCTAAATTTTCCAGCGAGGGAAGAATAAACTTCTTTGCAAGCTGAATACTATCAATCGTTATGTAGAGGCTTGCCATCTGGGAAGTTATAAGATTCTCCATTTTGGTGTCATGGATTATTAAAGCCAATTCATGAGCTCTTAAGAAATATTGCATTGTGCTATTGATTTGCCTTTTGCCCCAAAACATTACAGCAATGTCTCTCAAGTCGTATATAAGTCCTATGGTATCCTGCTGGATAGAGTCACATTGATATGCTGCACGATATGACTTCAAAGCTTCATTATATAATTTCTGATATCTGAACAGTTCCCCCATCTGAGCATACACCTTACTCTTCACCTTCAGGTTTTCATCGCCCGGCATCGCATCAAGAGCCTGCTGATAATAATCCAAGGCACGGGGAGCATCGCCCAGGTCACGGTAGGTACTGCCGGCATAATAGTAAGCCTCGCCAAGATAGACTTTATCCCCACCATATTTATAATAGTCAACGAGCGAGAGGATAAGGCTGTCGGAGGTATGGGGGATGTAGGCTTTATCATTGGCCTTGATGGTAAGCAGCCGGTATCGCATTTGCACATGCTCATCAGCCTGGGTCATGTCATCAGCTATGGACTTCAGCAATGAAACAGCACTGTCAGGATTGGCAACGCACAAGCTGTCAGCCGCCTGCAACACAGCAGGATACTGATAGCGGCGATGACAAGAGCACACACTCGCTAAACAAAACAAGAGTACTATATAAATAAGATGACGTTTCATTAATGACTAACAAATCTTTCCATCTTGTCTGCAAAGATATAGGATTTGATGAATAATGCCAAATAAAAGCTGTATATCTTATCAGTAATACCCCCAAAAAGAAGGGTGGGCAATTTGAGAAGGCACACCAAATATTTCTTGAAAAAAAAAGTTGAGGTGCAGCCTGTTTTATTTTTCGCTCATTATTGTTCTGCATCAATTTCACTCCACACTGAGCCGATAGCCTACGCCTCTGATATTCTCAATTCGGATGTGGCTATCAACCTGGAGAAGCTTGCGAAGCTGGAAGATGAGATTGTTGACAGACTGGTCGATTACTATAATATCCGGCCAAAGCATGCGATGGATCTCATCACGAGTAACCGTGATGTTCATACATGCGCAAAGCAGGTAGAGCAGCTTGTTCTGATAGATAGAGAGACAGGTCATCCGGCCTTCACGTTCAAGCCTCATGCAGTCTGGCATAAAGATGAAGGAGCCCAACCTGATATGCTCATCCATCAGTATCAAATCTGGTTCCTGGCGATCTACCTCCTCAGCAAGTTTGCCATCAACGCCAAGTCTATTTAAATCTACAGCCCTGTCTTCCAAAGATTTGCGCAAGTCAGAAGCCATATCCTCATTTTCTATAATCACAATCTTCATCTCAGCTTAACTGTCATTGGCAATATAATCAAAATATAATCATCACCTCAGTTCACCTTCTTAAAGATTCTATTCAACCTCACTTTGCCTTTGCTATCAACCGACTTCCAGATGCGCCAAACCCTGCCCACAATATAGTCATCAGGCACCAAGCCCCAGAATCGGGAATCAATGGAGCTGACGGCATTGTCGCCTGCCATGAAATAATAATCGTGGGTAAAGGTATATTCCTGAATAACCTCCTCTCCCATCCTCACTACTCCTTGGTCATCAATCGCCAGTTTGCGTTTCTGCTCCCACTCCACCAACTGATGATACAGTTTCCAAGCAGTGCTGTCCATCCGCATTGTTTGTCCTCGCTTAGGGACAGGCAAGGGACCAAACTCCTTCAGCGTCCATCCCATGCCCTCGCCTGCTGATGCTTCAGGATAAACAGGGTCAGGATACCTTGTCAGCATCATGCTGTCAGGCAGCACCATCAGCTCCATCTGCCGTGAACGCTTTCCTATTTCCCCTTCACACCAGCTATCTGATACAATCCGTTCCTTATACTGATGGTATCACCAGGCAGTCCGATGCACCGCTTCGTATAGTATCTCATTACATGAAACCTTATGCTATCCAACCTGCCGTACTCGTAGGGAAAGTTAAACACTACCACATCATTCCGCCTGATGCCCCTCAGTCCGGGCAGGCGATAAATCTCAATATCCTCTAACCGTGTGGCCTTGAACACATTGAACAGCCTCGGTCCCATGCTGAGCTTCTCAACCAAAATAAAATCTCCCGGCATCATCTCAGGCACCATAGAATTGGTCGGCACCTTAAACGACACCAAGAGAAACACTTGCAGCAGCAGATACCCCACCACTGCCAGGCATCCATAGAACACTAAGTTCACCAGTATGTTGAGGCGTTTCTTCAAATTATTATCATATCTCCCATTCAAAGAATGACAATAAAGAGGGATTTGCAAGCCCGTTTAAAAAGCAATTTCCATCTAAAATTTACCCATTATTGATCTGCATAAACCAATACTCCTGGTACGCCAACACCATCAACAATTGTACATATATTAGTCGTGATTTGTGCACAAACGAAGTTGGCATTAACAGATTGTGCCAAAGCCTCCACATTTGCCTGCGTCAAATCACCTACATTCGCTTCGCTCTTATTAGATCCAATCATATTGTAGCCAGCAGCAATCGCAATTGCAGACATGAGGGCTACGCTCATTAATTCTATTTTCATAACACTATAATTTAAAATTTATACTCTAATATACAACCTTCAGGGTCATATCCAATTCCATAAAGCAATCCTTCTTTTTCATCAACACCAAAAGCGAACAGTTCTTTTTCCAATTCATAATGCGCGACAGGATTACCATCCCAGTCATAAACAAATACATGTGACCCATGCCATGCTTTATTTACATCATCTCCTACTATTTTACCGGCATAAAGTGTATAGACAAAGCTATCCGTACATTCTAATCCGACAAACCCTGTCCTACACTTCATGGAGACAGCTGTGGGTGAGTAATCACTTTTTGTCCTCACAAAAATGGGAGGGAAATAATTCAGCAAGATTCGCTCATTTATGCCCTTCTCATCACAATCATAGATAGCTAAGGCACATCCATTGTCTATTACAACTGCCAGTCTCGTCCCATCTGGCTTAAACCGATGTTGCCCACTTTTATAAGCATCAACCAACACAGACGTTTCCATATCTCTTGTCTCGGGAAAGTCCGGGAACCCATAGGAATCTATCTCTATACCATCTTTATAATATTTTATCCATGAATCACCCTTCCAACTTTTGGCTGCCATATAACTACCATGAAAATCAGGCAGCGAAACAGCCTCAACGCCAATATCTTGAAAGTCTATTATGTAAAGAGCAGAATCGCTATCTTCCATGATAAGATAACGCTTCATTGTATTAATCTCATAGACTGTCATTCCAGTCTTTTCCTTAATAAAGGATGTCGGGTATATTAATTCACCTGGCCCATTTCCATAATTAACGCCTTGTCTAACCTGTAATGTACTCCTATCTATAATTTTAAAAATATTAGAGCGAGCATAATCAAACACAAAATAACGATGGCTATCCTTCTTAATAGAAAAAGGTCTATAAGTATCAAGACTCTCTAAATCTATCCTATTACTAATCTGTAAATTCTTGTGAGGCACTCTCCTAAAATGTGAGACAGGACTATTGTCTACTTGCTTGGTTGGGCAAGCAGACAATAGCACAGAGAATAATCCAATCAACAATAGCCTTATACCTGTCATAGAATTATTGATATGGCTCTTCAAGCTTTTCACCTACTACAGTAATATCTGGTAAAACACATGGTTGATTCTTAGTGTTGGCACACCAAGGTCCGAAATCCACACTTTGTGCCAATGCCTCCACATTAGCCTGTGTCAATTCACTTACAATCATTTCGCTCTTATTAGAGCTTGTAATCATATAGCCAGCTGCGATAGCAGCTACGAGGGCTACGTTCATAAATACTTTCTTCATAATCCATTTCTTTTAAATGTTATTAAATTCAGTCTAATATACCTTTCAAGTCCAGGTAGCCGAACTGCATTACCTCATCCGCAAAAGTGAAATATATTAATCCATTCTCCTCGTCAATAGTCAAGTGCCAGATATTTTTCCCGACATTAAACGTCATTAGATAATCACCATTCATGGAAAAAACGTGACATTGCTTAGCATATTGCTGCTTATCATAATCATAACCCGCATAAGCAGCGATAAACTTATCTTTATAGCACACGACATCGCCAAAATGCCTCTTGTTGTCACCATTCACACTCCATTGTGGACCTTTAATCCTGAATTTAAGATTCAAATCCTTGTCAAAAACATTGATAAGGTCATAATACCTGTTGCATTCAATAAGTATCTGATTATCGACAGAATAGGCGCAACTCACTCTAAAAACCTTAAGACCCGCCAGCTCATGCTTATGAGTTATTACCTCACCTGTACTCATATTCCAGATGCCTGCCATTTGAGCCATAGTATTTCTCTCAAAGTTGGCATATCCGATAACTCCATAAGATAGCGTGTCAGTCAAGTATTGATAAGATACTGGAATAGTAGTGTTTTCAAATTTTACCCTAACATGAGGAGTATAATCAGCAACTACCATGATGCTGTCAATATCATAACTTAGCACTCTTGACCCGCCTAAATCTGTAACCAACAGCAAGCCCTTTAAGGCATCTATCGCAACTGAACCTAAATTAGAAATCTCACCTGGACCTTGACCTATATCTCCCGCACTACCCACATAATCCCAAGTGTCTTTGTTAAACAAATGAATCATTTTGCCTACCGCCCTATGATCTTTGACTATTAAAAAATCGTCATGCACCTGCAAGTATGCGTGTGATGAGGACATGGGTAGCTCATCAGGATTAAACTCCCTGACCTGAAAGCTCAAATCAATTAGATTATTCCTTTTAGATTGAATAATCACTTCACCACTTTCGTTATGGTTGCCACAGCCAACCATAACGAAAGCCAGAAAAAGAAAGCAAAATCTTATGTAGCCGGCCATACTTTTTCCATATAATCTTCATGCCATCCATTACAGAAACAGCCTTCACCGCAATTAATTAAACACCCGTTAGGACACATTGGACTTGCAAGTGCTTCAACATTAGCAGATGTCAAGTCATTCACACTTACTTCGCTCTTTTCAGAGCTAATCATACTGTAGCCAGCAGCAATCGCAATTGCTGACATGAGGGCTACGCTCATTAAAAACTTCTTCATAAATAATGCAATTTTAATGTTATTGATAATTATTCAACTCTACCACTGACAGATATACGCAGTGGAGATTGTTTTGCATTGCAATACAAAGTAACCGTCTTATGGAAGGCCCCCTTCTTGTCTGGGTCATAGCTTAACACTACCTCACCAGCCTCTCCTGGCATAATTGGTACCCTTGGGTATTCCACTTTGGTACATCCACAAGAAACTACCACATCTTGCACTACCAAAGGCTTAGAGCCTGTGTTAGTAAGCTTCAGTTTTGTTTCCTGTTTATTGCCAATCTCAATCTCCCCAAAGTCAATGGTGTTTTGATCAATCGCAGCTTCAGTCAAAGATACTTGGGGCTTGCTCTCACCATCCTTGCCCAGGATAATGCTTTGGTAAAGCTCCAACACCTTGGGACTTTGAACAGGATTGCCGATGGCAAGCACTTTGTTATCCTTGTCCAAGAGCATGGTCTGGAAATTGAAATTAGCCGGAAAATGGTTCAGGGCATTAAACTCTCCTTGCAAATCCAACAAAATCGGATAGTCAAAGCCTCCGCTCTTTGTAGCATACATTACATCCCGCAGTTTATCCGGAGAGAACACAAAGACAAAGGGAACACGAACAGCAGACACAGAGTCTATGCGATGAATGATGTTCTTCCACCTGTCCAACTGCAACTTGCAACTGACGCAACCTACTGAATCCACGTAACTCACCACTTTGTAGTCAGCCTCACGGAAATTGAAATCAACCGTATCCTGCCCAAAGATAGTGAAAACTGGATTGTTTGGAAAAACGACTTCTTTCCCTTGCCATTCCCCTACAATTCTAACAGCGTCATTACTGCTTGAACTTTTACAAGAGGCAAGCATGCCCAATACCACCAATAATATCAGATGCCTCAGATTAAGCAGCATAATACTCCTATCAGAATAAGCCATAGAGGCAGATACCATTGAAATATAGGCTGATGCTATATTTATCTTCATCCACTTCATCTGGCAACAATATAGGCTGCTGACCTATAAAACCTCCAAGCTGAACAGTATAGATCTCGTCCTCATTGCTGTCAGCTATCACCACTGTCATACCATCTATATAATATGGTGCAGTGATAGTTAGAACTCCAAGTTCGTATGAGGCAGTAGGGTAAAGGGCAGGGGCTTTGCTACCAGGGGTTCCGTTGCCACCGAAGTTCTTGGGTCTTCTATCCAGATCTATCTCATCTGCAACAGAAACCAAACTGAAACATGCGCAAATTAATAATAACAGTACCTTTTTCATAATCACATAATCTTATTAGTTCATTTTGATGGAACAAAGATAAGATATGCGCTAAAAGCTGGCTAAAAAACCATTTCACTTTTATTTCACTTTTATCTTAACAAGGTAGGGATAATTTCACTTAAATTTCACCAAGCAGAATTACTACACTGATATACAATTGATTAAATACCGTCAATGATTTTATCAAATTCTTCGGCTTTTCCTTCTTTTCCCACAACTTTTTTATAAAGTCTCTTACGGGAATTTGTTATAGTACTTTCCCTTCGGCTCAGCAAACTGGCTATATGTGAAGGACTGAACCCCATTTTCAACAACAGGCAGACTCTCAAATCTTGTGGCTTATTCACACCTAATGTGTGCAAACGGGTTGTAAAGTCGGGGAATATATTATTAATCAGTTCCTCCACCTCTATCAGCTCTTTGTCTGAAATACCTTTACTCGTATTTAAGAGTCTCCCATAGATTGAAGATTCAAATATCGTTTGCTTTCTATTATCACTTTTAGACTGACGAAGTTGCTCCATCATATTATCATTGATTAGCCTATCACGCTCTTGAAGCAAAGAATGCTTTTCACGTTCAGCTTCCTTTCTTCTCAACTGTTCCTCTTTCAGATACTGATCCAACAGGGCATTATTGTATTTCAACCTATCTCTGTCTGAACGAATCCTGTTTCCATAGATTATGAGTACAGAGATAATCACCATAATGAACAATCCGATAATGATTACGAAATATGTATATTGCATGTTCAGATGCTTCAGACGATCTTTTTCCTTCTCGAGTTTCTGGCTATTATACAAGCTATTGATGCGGGCAATCTGCCCGGAATCAGTGATAAGTGATAACGAATCAGTCAGTTCCTTATATGGAACAAGATGTTTGATTATTTCATCTATGTTTCTATCATTTGCAGCCATGCTCAAAAGCATTGCTTCAGCCTGCTGACGACTCCCTATTGAATGAGATCTTAACATCTGTTCATAATAAGGTCTTGCCAATTCATACTTATGTTGCCTAAAGAAGATATAACCAGCGATAGAATTAGCAATATCTTTATAGTCTTCGCCAACATTTTCCATCGATGATTTCATGAAATCTTCAGCCAAATCATAATTGTCCATATAATTATACGCCTCAGCTTTTCTAAGATTAGCATAACTCTGTAAGCTCTTATCCCCCATCTGTGACGCTAAATCAAATGCCTTATCATAATATTTTAGACTGGTTTCATACTCTTCCATTTCCATATAGCAATAGCCTAAATCACTTAGTGCAGCAAACATGCCCAATGAATCTGAAATAACATCTGCATATTGATAAAAACTCTCAAGATCTTTTAAAGCCATATCATACAGAGCCTGTGATCTGAAGATTTCACCTCTTTGTGAATGAATTTTGCTTAGTAAATAGCTGTCGCCTTCATCTGCCACATCAAGGGCTTTATTGAAATACTCTAAAGCGCGCTGGGCATCATACAAAGAAACATAGGTTCTGCCAGCATAGTAATACGCCTCTGGCAATGTGCCTTTATCGCCCTCTTCTTCATAGTAGTCAATGACAGCGATAATCATACTGTCAGTTACAAGAGGCTTGTTAATCTTGTCTTCTGCTTTAATCTTTTGCAGCTCAAACCTCATCCTGGCATCATGACTTTCCTGAAGCATAAAGCTGTCTATGGCAACCAACGCATTAAATGCCGCCCAGTAGTTGCCGGCATCAAGCAAACTATCAATATAGTTGAGTGCCACGTTAGGACTATTATAGAAAACACCCCCTACACCCTGACAAACAGAGCGTTATCATCAGAATCAGTATGTATTGTATTTGGCTCATCAACTATGAATTATCTCTAATCACTGCGCAAAGATAAGCAACAAATAATTCCCAAACAAATAAATTTGCCAGAAACAGCCAGGAGTCCAAAGCAAGAATTAGCAATAATTGAGTAACGATAAATGAAGAAAAAAAGTATGCATGTGACTGCTTACATAGTGACACCATACAAAAAAAGAAGGCCCTGCATGATGCAGAGCCTTACTTCTTAAATTATAGCGGGGATTAAGCTTCCTCAGTTTCAGCCACAACCTCGAAAGGAATCTCAACCTTTACCTCCTTGTGCAGCTGTACATTAGCCACGTAGTTACCAACCTCCTTCACACTACCTTTTACGGTAATGATCTTGCGGTCGATCTCATGACCCAACTTAGCCAACTCGTCAGCAATCTGCATAGCGCCAACAGAACCGAAGATGGTTCCAGTGTTGCTAACCTTAGCAGCAATCTTCAGGCTAACATCCTTGAGCTCCTCAGCCTTTGCCAACGCTTCATTCTTAATCTTCTCCAACTTGTGAGCACGCTGCTTCAGATCCTCAGCCAACTGCTTCTTTGCAGAAGGAGTAGCTACGATAGCCTTGCCCATAGGGATGAGGTAGTTACGGCCATAACCGTCTTTCACCTTAACGATATCGTTCTTGTAACCCAGATTGGCTACGTCTTCTTTCAAAATCAATTCCATACTATCTCCTCCTTATTATTTCATCATGTCAGTTACATAAGGCAGCAGAGCCAAGTGACGGGCTCTCTTCACAGCTTGCGCTACACGGCGCTGGAACTTCAGAGAAGTACCAGTGATACGGCGAGGCAGGATCTTGCCCTGCTCGTTGAGGAACTTCTTCAGGAACTCAGGATCCTTATAGTCGATGTACTTGATGCCGGCCTTCTTGAAACGGCAGTACTTCTTCTTCTTAACATCTACTGAAGGGGGAGTCAGATATCTGATTTCAGACTGCTCTTGAACGTTCTGATTCTGTGCCATAATTAATCCTCCTTTTTAGTTTTAAGACTTCTTCTCTTAGCGGCATACTCAGCAGCATATTTTTCCTGCTTCAATGTCAAAAAGCGAAGAACGCGCTCATCACGACGATAATTAACCTCTAACTTAGCGATCACTGTAGGATCAGCCTCAAACTCTACCAACTGATAAAAACCAGTGGTCTTCTTCTCAATAGGATAAGCCAGCTTCTTCAAGCCCCAGCTCTCTTCATTGACAATCGTACCACCATTTGCGGTGATGATGCCAGTGAACTTACCTACCGCTTCCTTCATCTGATCATCAGACAAAACGGGAGTCAAAATGAAAACGGTTTCGTATTGATTCATACTGTTTAATAATAAAAAAATTAATTGTTTTGCAAAAATGCGGATGCAAAGGTAGGCTTTTTATTTGGAACTGCAAAAATTTTTCCTAACTTTGTAGCCAAAACAGGTAAAAAAGCTGATATGAAAGATATAGAACAATATGATTTCGACGTTAGCCTGATATTTGCGGTACTGAATGGCAGGGTATCAGCAGCTATCAATCGCAGGTTAATGATAGACTTTAAAGAGCAAAACATCGACATTACACCCGAACAACTGTCTGTGTTGTCATTCCTCTGGAAGAAGGATATGGTGCCACAGCAGGAGTTATGTAACATTACCTTTAAAGAGAAGCCCAACATGTCGAGACTTCTCGACAGCTTGGAGAAGAAGGGACTGGTGATGCGCAGGGTTGATGAGAATGACAAGCGCAATAACCTGATTATACTCACCTCTAACGGCAGAAAGATTGAGCAGACAGCCTTCAAGGTGGCCAATGAAACCATGCGCAAGGCTCTCTACAATGTGACGCCCGAAGAACTGAGAATGGGGCAAAATTTGCTGAAGAAGATATTCAACAATATCCAAGAAAAGCAGAGTAAAGAGGACTAAAAAAGGGTAAAACGAAAATAATTGGATTGTTTTTAGCATTTTTTCGTCAAATTATTTCTTTCGTTGAAGAATTATGCTTTTCTTTGTAATTGATTTAGGTCAGAATAAATAATAATTAAAAAAATAGTGTACACAATGAAAGGCTTAGTAAAGAATCTGGGACTGATTTTAATCCTGCTGGGTGGCATCGGTATGATTGTATGCCAGTTTACCGGCAACGTAAACAACAATGGTGTATTAGGTGGCCTGTTCTTCCTGATGGTTGTAGGTTTAATCGTTTACATCGTTATCAACAAACGTTTGGCTGACTAATCTTCCCACACGAGTTTCGTGTTAGAGAAAAAGTAAAGGCGGCTCCTGAAATGAAGCCGCCTTTCTTATTGTCTTATCATTCTTCATCCTTCGTGTCGGGGATGATAAGTTTGTAGCCCTTACCATGGATGTTGATTATCTCGATGGATGGGTCTTGCTTCAGGTGCTTACGCAGCTTGGTAATATACACATCCATGCTACGAGCGTTGAAGTAGTTATCATCAATCCAGATGGTCTTTAAGGCGAAGTCACGGTTCAGCACATCGTTAGCATGTGAGCAGAGCAGGTTCAACAGTTCTGACTCCTTGGTGGTGAGTTTTGTCTGCTCGCCATTGATTGCCAAGATCTGCTTCTGGATATCGAAAGTGAATTTACCAATCTTATATGTATTGGTCTCACGGTTCTTTTTACCTCTTACCCTACGCAGGATAGCCTCCACACGGAATGTTAGCTCCTCCATACTGAAAGGCTTGGTTATATAGTCATCTGCACCGATTCTGAAGCCTTCCAGTATATCTTCCTTCAAGGTCTTGGCTGTTAAGAAGATGATTGGAATTTCAGAATTGGCAGAACGTACTTCTTGTGCTAATGTGAAGCCATCTTTCTTTGGCATCATCACATCAAACACGCAAATATCATACTTGTTTTTCAGGAAAGCCTTGTAGCCAGCATCACCATCAGGGAAGAGGTCTGCCACATAGCCCTTTGCCTGCAAATACTCCCTGAGCAGCATACCCAGGTTCTCATCGTCCTCACATAAAAGAATACGTAATTTATCGTCCATCTCAGTCATGATTAAATAAAGGTAATGCAATAATAAACCTGGTTCCGACATTCAGCTCGCTCTCAGCCTTAATGGTACCCTGGTGGTCTGTGATGATTTTCTTCACATAGGCCAGTCCCAAGCCAAATCCCTTCACGTCGTGCAGATTACCTGTATGCACTCGGTAGAACCTTTCGAATATCTTTTTCAAATTCTCTTTCTTAATACCGATGCCGTTGTCCTGTACGGCAATCATGAGTTTCTTGCCCTCGTTCCATGTCTTGACGATGAGGTGTAAATCCACATCCGCACGCTTGTATTTAACGGCATTGTCCATCAGGTTAAAGATGACATTGGTAATGTGCATCTCGTCGGCAAAGACGATGGGATCTTCTGCCAACAACTCGCTATCAATCTTACCATTATAGCGTTCCACCTTCAAGGCGAATGTATTCACCACTCCTTCAATGAGGGCGTTCATGTCAATCTCCTTGAGTTTCAAAGTTCCTTTCTCGTGGTCAAACATTGACATCTGTAGCACTTTCTCCACCTCTAATCTCAAGCGTTTAGTTTCATCGTTGATGACACCTGAGATATGCTGGAACATGGTAGGTGATTTGGATACAGCAGGATCATTCAACATCTGAGCGGCCAAAGAGATGGTAGAAATCGGGGTCTTGAACTCATGAGTCATGTTGTTGATAAAGTCGTTCTTCATCTCTGTCAATTTCTTCTGACGGAAGATGACATAGATGGTGAAGATAAAAGTGACCAAAAGCACCAGGGTGAACACCACCGATGGTATCATGAAACTCACGGAGTCGAAGATGTAGTCGCGCTTGCCTGGGAAGTGCACCTGAACTAAACTCATCTTAGCAGGTGTATCGTTCAGGAACAACGGCTGGGTATAAACCTGGTCATTGCCCTTTTCATTGTAATCAGTGCAACGATACACTTCTTTGCCCTCACCGTCAATCACTTTAAAGTGGTAGCTAAGATTCACTCCGTTATCCACCAGTCCAGAATGGATGTACTGGTCAAGGCTCCTAAAGTTCACACGTTCAGACACAGGCTTCACATCGGCGTTATACACCATCTGCCAAGCTATCTCATCCAATAAATCACGTTGGTAAAGGTAGCGGTTACGCAACATATCGGCCATCGAACGTGACGTCTGGGGTATGGTTTTAGTACCATGCCTACGGGATATCATTGCCTTTGGTAGTTCCTGCGAACTACTGGAGAAGGTTTTCAGTTCAATCTTAGAACCATCTGGGCTTGTTATGGTATATGTTTGTGATTGTGTCTTGGAGCCTTGCGAACTCTGATTCCAAGCCGCACGGTCTTGATTGGAGATGTCCTCACGAAGCCAACGATCCACTTCTTCTTGCTCTACGTCTTTCGATGCCGCCAGAAGCGCACGCTTGACCGACTCGTCGAACTGTTCATTGCGCATAGTAGCCATCTCCTCGATATAGCTAATCTGGAGATACAGCAGGCTGAGGAATGAAAGCCCCATCACGATGCCCAATATCCATATCGTAGTTTTTTTCATATCTGCGTTCTTAACTATGTAATGTTAATTCACACGGCAAATTTAACAATTAAACCAACATCATGCAAGTTTGTTGCTATCTTTTTTATGATTATTGCGTTAACTTTGTTAAAAAAACAGGAACTGCACCAAAATCGGTACAGTTCCTGTTATATATATAAGGTGTAGGAGGATTACTCTTCGTCCTTGTTGCTCTCCTCGAACTCCTTGATGAGCTTGTTCTGAACATCGGTAGGAACGAGCTCGTAGCCAGAGAAGCTCATCACGAATGATGCACGACCGCCAGTCAGTGAACTCAGGGCGGTTGAGTAAGATGACATCTCCTTCAAAGGCACCTTAGCACTCAACTTCTGGAAACCAGACTCGCTGTCCATACCCATAATCATAGCACGACGACCTTGCAGGTCACTCATCACATCACCCATGTAGTCAGCTGGTACCAAAACATCCACATCATATATAGGCTCCAAGATCTTTGGACCTGCGTTGCGGAATGCCTCACTAAACGCGTTACGACCTGCCAGCATGAATGAGATTTCATTTGAATCCACTGGGTGCATCTTACCATCATATACTATCACGCGAACATCACGAGCATAAGAACCTGTCAACGGACCTTGCTCCAGACGTGACATAATACCCTTTAAGATAGCAGGCATGAAGCGCGCATCAATAGAACCACCAACGATGGCATTGTAGAACACGAGCTTACCACCCCACTCCAATGGATACTCATCCTTACCTTTCACTGAGATACGGTATTCCTGACCGTTGAACTTATAAACGGTAGGTTCAGGCATACCCTCGCTATAAGGCTCTACGATGAGGTGTACCTCACCGAACTGACCTGCACCACCAGACTGCTTCTTGTGTCGATAGTCGGCACGAGCTGCCTTGGTAATGGTCTCACGATATGGGATACGAGGCTCGTTATAAACAATCTGCATCTTCTCGTTGTTCTCCATACGCCACTTCAAAGTACGCAGGTGGAACTCGCCCTGACCATAAAGGATAGTCTGACGCAACTCCTTAGACTGGTCAACAATCCAAGTTGGGTCTTCCTCATGCATGCGGTTCAGCAAGCCCATCATCTTCTCCATATCTGCCTCGTTTGCAGGACGGATAGCACGAGAGTACTTAGAGTTAGGATACTTGATAAAGTCGAAGCGATACTCGCAGTCCTTGCCGTTCAAAGTGTTTCCTACGCGAACGTCTTTCAATTTTACTGAACAACCTATATCACCTGCTACCATAGCCTCAACCTTCTCACGGTTGGCACCTGCAGGAGAATAGATCTGAGCAATACGCTCTTTTGATCCACGGTCAGCATTTGTCAGGTCATCACCTTCCTTTAGCGTTCCGCTCATCACCTTGAAGTACTGAACGTCACCGATATGTGGTTCAACAGAAGTTTTGAAGAAGAAGATAGAAGTAGGACCGTTTGGATCGAGCTTCACTTCTTCACCTGCCGTATTCTTAACACAAGGCATTTCGTCAACGAAAGGTACTACATTACCCAAGAACTCCATCAGACGGCTGACACCCATGTCCTTAACAGCGCAAACACACATCACTGGGAACATTCCACGACTTGCCAAACCCTTACGGATGCCCAGACGTATCTCATCTTCTGTCAGAGGCTCTTCCATAAAGAACTTCTCCATCAACTCCTCATCGTGCTCAGCAGCGGCCTCCACCAACGCATTGTGCATCTCAGTGGCCTTGTCTATTTCAGAAGCAGGGATATCCTCGATGGTAGCAGCTCCACCATCAGCACCCCATGACAACTTCTTCATGAGCAGTACGTCAATCACTGCATTGAAGTCTGGTCCCTGGTTCAACGGATACTGTACCTGAACAACCTTTGAGCCGTAAATCTCACGTAGGCGCTCAACGCTATTGTCATAGTCGCACTTGTCGCTATCCAACTGGTTTACCAAAAAGATAACTGGCTTGCCCAGTTTCTCAGTATAACGGAAATGGTTCTGGGTAGTCACCTCAGGGCCATACTGACCATTAATCAACACTACAGCTGTGTCAGTCACATTCAAAGCAGTCAAGTATGCTCCAGCGAAGTCATCACTACCCGGGCAATCGATAAAATTCAGCTTCTTGCCGTTATATTCAACATGGAAAACTGTAGAGAACACTGAGTAACCATACTCCTGCTCAACAGGGAAATAGTCACTGACTGTATTCTTCTGACTTACTCTACCGCGACGTTTGATGATACCACCCTCAAAGAGTAAAGACTCAGTGAGAGTGGTTTTCCCGGCGCCATCACTACCTAACAAGGCAATGTTCTTAATCTCGTTTGTTTGATAAACTTTCATGCTATATAATTATTAAATTTATATTTCATGCTATATTACCTTAGCCAAAAGGTTGCGCAAATTAGTAATTCTAAGCAAGAAAAACAACTATTCGACCACTTTTTTACGATTTCATAACTATTTTAGTCAATATCTATCTGGTTACTTAGAGGCGAAATCACAAAAGTAAACTCATAATCCTGATAAGGGAGCATATACTCTTCCAAAGGCAGAGTACCCCAACTGGTGATACATCCCAGTCCCATCTGAACTCTGTCAATCAAGAGGTTCGTCAGCTTAGCAGGTTCAATTTCATGAGAATGCATCTGGTGCTTTTCAGTTCCTTCATCCAATGACTCTATGGTATAATGGAGGGCTGAAGCCGAGAAAGGTTGTTCAGCTACAATCTGAATACCCTTGCCAGTTTCATTGATCATTTTCCAATAACGAATATCTGTTTTATTGCCATTTTCCTGAGGACGAATATACGGATAGAATTGCTCCGTAACAGTCTGACGATAGATCGCCAAGAAGGTACTGTTATTACGGTCAGCATAATTCTCAATTGGACCACGTCCATAATACTCGATAGTCTCATAGTTCTCAGGCATTGGCAACTGCATACCGAAACGGAATAAGTTAGACACCTTAGCCTCTTTGTCGGCTTCAAGTTTCTGGGTCACCTTCACTGCTCCTTTATTATTTATTAGGTAAGTCAATTCCAGTTTAGCCTTTACACCTTCCATCTCATACTCTGCTTTCACCTCGGCCATACCATTTTTCTCCTCTTGTGAAAGTTTCTTCAATTTAATACTTGGGTTCTTCCATACTGCATAGCGCATCTGAAGACGAGCACCAAAATCGTTGTCAGTAGGAGCGCGCCAGAAGTTTGGAGTCAAGGCTGAACCTTCATTCAGCACTTCCTGACCATCCAGTTGATACTTCACCAAGTAGCCAGTACTACGACTGAACTCCATGCGGAACTGCTCGCCCTTTACAATGAGGTAATTACGATCGTTATTCTGAATGACAGGTTTCACAACAGGCAGATTGTTTGTCGCTACATTCTTTAAGTCAACGGAGGTTCCTTGATAGGGATTAACAACCAGTTGGTCTTTTGCCACCTCAAATCCTATCGGCAACAAACCGTC
Source organism: Bacteroidaceae bacterium (assembly GCA_017649485.1). Classification (GTDB taxonomy): domain Bacteria; phylum Bacteroidota; class Bacteroidia; order Bacteroidales; family Bacteroidaceae; genus Bacteroides. The sequence goes on from JAGCGS010000033.1 coordinate 21,298, forward strand.
AGCTTTTTTGAGTTTATAGCTCACATTAAGCAACCACTCACAGTGCTTGCATGTTTCACCATAATCAAGTTGAATATTAGTAGTCTGCTGGGGAGCCACATTCAGATTATCCACCCTACCCATTTTCTCAACCTTGCCATTATGGAGCAACGACCACTCCATGTAATAGTCAGACAAATCACGGAAGAAGTTTTCGTTATATACGCTGATAATGCCCTTCTCCAAATCTACAGGCTTCGTCCAGATATTCTGATAGTAATAACCCACCTCATACATGTGAGGGTTAGGCACACGATCAGGACTAATCAAGCCATTGTCGCAGAAGTTTTGGTCGCTGGCATCAAACTTATTGAAGTCGCCACCATAGCCGTAAATCATCTTGCCGTTTTTATACCAACGTACCGACTGATCCACAAAGTCCCAAATAAAGCCTCCCTGATATTTAGGATATTTACGAATGATATCCCAATACTCCTTAAAACCACCTTCTGAGTTACCCATAGCATGAGCATACTCACATTGAATCAACGGCTTGGTTCTCGAAGGATCTTCGCTATACTTGATTGCACCATCATAGTTCAGGTACATTGGACAGTAAATATCTGTCTTGCCATCATAGCCAGCACGCTCGTACTGTACAGGACGACTCTTGTCCTCTGCCTTTATCCAATCGTATGCCGCTTCGAAGTTAGCACCATAGCCAGCCTCGTTGCCCAGCGACCAAAAGATGATGCTCGGATGATTGAAATTGCGTTGTACATTGCGTTGGTTACGCTGCATGTGAGCCAACTTATAATCGTCACGAATGGCGAGTGTCTTATCACCATAGCCCATACCGTGCGACTCGAGGTTGGCTTCTGCTACCACATAAATGCCATACTCATCGCAGAGATCATACCAATAAGAATCGTCAGGATAATGACAGGTCCTGACACCGTTAATATTGAATTTCTTCATGATTTGAATATCTTGAATCATGCGCTCGCGAGACATCACATAGCCACCATCCGGATCCAATTCATGACGGTCGGCACCCTTGAAAAGAACAGGTTGCCCATTTACCAACACCTGTGCATTCTTAATTTCAATCTTGCGGAAGCCAACCTTTACAGGTATTACCTCCACTGTGTTAGTACCATTCTTTAGCGTTGCCTTCAATGTATATAAATATGGCGTCTCTGCGCTCCACTTCTCAGGATTAGACACATTCAGAGTAACAGAGTTGGAAGGAGCAGCTTTCACACTTTGGCTTGCTACTTCTTTGCCTGCTGCATCAAACAGAGCCAATTCTACAGTGCCACCACCTTTTGTACTAAGCTGTACATCCAATTTACCATCTTTATATTGTACATCTAAATCTGGCGTCACACGGATATCACTAATCTGTTGTTTATTACGTGCATAGAGATAGCTGTCGCGAGCCACGCCACAATAGCGGAAAAAGTCTTGATCTTCCAGATAGGTGCCATCACACCAACGGAACACTTGGAAGGCGATGAGGTTTTGTTGCCCAACCTTGATGAATGGCGTCAAGTCGAACTCTGCTTCCAACTTGCTATCCTCGCTATAGCCAACAAAGCGACCATTAACCCACAGATAAATATTAGATGTCACAGAACCGAAATGGGCAATAATCTGCTTTCCATTCCAAGTAGCGGGCACTGTTATCTCCTTACGATAAGAACCTACGTGATTGTTCTTGACGGGTATCTCGGGCGGGTTATTCTCAAACTGGTTCTTCCAGGCATAGCCAATGTTTACATACAGTGGGTCGCCATAGCCATTGAGCTCCCACATACCAGGCACTGGCATGGTGTCCCAAGCTCGGTCATTATAGTCGGTTTTCCAGAAATCGGTGGGACGCGCGTCTGCATCTTCCACCCAATTAAACTTCCACATGCCATTCAAAGTCATGTAGTTGGCAGCTTGTTCTGGAGTACCTTGTGCCGCCTTGTCATTCTCAAAAGCGAAGTAGTGGCTATGCATTGGTAAACGGTTCACCTCGTTTACACGGGGGTCTTGCCATTCGTTACCTTGTGCCTGAGCACCAAGAGCCATCATAGCCAGCAAACCAATCATCAAATGTCTTTTCATACTATATTGCTTTAAGGTTATTTATTTTCCAATCTACAAATATAGGTATTTCGCGGAAATTAAACTACATTTGCAAGAATTATTGGTGATTATTCATACGAAAAGCAATAAATCTATGGCGGGAATCTACATACATGTACCTTTTTGCAAGACCAGATGCGCATATTGCGACTTCTACTCCACGACTTTAAAGGAGCTGAAGCCACGCTATGTGGAAGCTGTATGTCAAGAATTGGCGATGCGTTCTGACTATTTGCATGGTGAGCCCATCCGCACTTTATATTTCGGCGGTGGCACACCCTCACAATTAGGAATGGATGATTTCAAAAAATTGTTTGCCTGCCTGGAAGATATATATGGACTGGACACCTGCGAAGAGACAACCCTCGAAGCTAATCCCGACGACCTGACTGAAGACTATGTACAGATGCTTAGCTCCTTACCCTTCAATCGCATTAGCATGGGCATACAGACTTTCCACGAGCCTACATTGCAACTGATAGGAAGAAGACATACGGCATCAGAAGCTATTGAAGCTGTACGTCGATGCCAAAGGCATGGCTTCAAAAATATCAGCATCGACCTGATTTATGGCTTGCCTGGTGAAACACCTGAGCAATGGAAGCAAGACCTGCAAACAGCCTTCAGCTTGGATGTGCAACATATCTCGGCTTATCATCTCACCTACGAGGAAGGCACTCGCCTTTGGCAGATGTTACAACTAAAAGAAATTGCCCAGGTTAGCGAGGACACCAGCGTGGAATTGTTCCGAATGCTTTGCGATGAGATGCAGCAAGCTGCCTTTGAGCATTATGAGATTTCCAACTTTGCTCGTCCTGGCTATCGATCCCGGCACAATAGTGCTTATTGGCATGAGGTGCCTTATTTGGGTTTTGGCCCAGGTGCCCACTCTTTTAACGGCAAGAGCCGCGAGTGGAATGTAGCTTCTTTGGCAAACTACATGCTGGCCATTGAGCATGGACTCCGTGACTTCGAACAAGAAGAACTGGATATAGACACACGCTATAACGAGTTTGTAATGACTCGCCTCCGCACTTGCGAGGGCTTCAATCTCAACGATGTCAAGCAGAAGTTCGGTAAGCCTTATCACGACTATTGCCTACATTTAGCTTCTCCCTACCTTCATCAAGGCTTGTTGGAACATAAAAAAGATGCCCTCAAGCTTACTCCTAAGGGCATCTTCGTATCAGACGATATCATCAGCGACTTAATGCGAGTGTAAAGGGAAAAAGCTAATGTTTCCATTATTTTTGTCGGATTAACCATAAGCTTATGAGTTCTTAACCTATGGTTTAGGCATGCTAAGCCTATGGTTTAATGTAGCTTAACCTATGATTATTTTATTGCTTGCCTGTTGGCTTAAGCGATAAAGTTATACTAAAAAAGGGGTTAGCTGGCTCAATAGCCATGAAAGGAGGGATAAGGCGTTTTTTTCTTTTACAAAAGAGATGATATTTCATATTTTATTTGTACTTTTGCCGAGCAAATGAAAATGTGGAAGTTCTAAATAATTAACATTATAATTATGAGTAAAAAGTATTTTACAACTGTTAGAGTACTGATGGCAGCATTGGTAGCTATCATGGTGACATCCTGCACTCAGAATACTGAGGTGACATTGCAGGTCAAGACCCAGGCCGGTGTGGTTGAGGGTATTGCCGAAGACGGCATCAAGAAGTTCTTAGGTGTACCTTTCGCTGCTGCTCCTGTAGGCGACCTGCGTTGGAAGGCTCCACAGCCAGTTGTGGCTTGGGAAGGTGTGCGTGAGGCAAAGACTTTTGGCAATGACCCTATGCAGCCCAGAGTATTTGGTGACATGAACTTCCGTGGTCCTAAGACCGATGAAGACTGCCTCTACCTCAACATCTGGACACCTGCTAACTATACCGATGAGGCACTGCCTATACTGATTTATTTCAATGGTGGTGGCTTGATGGCAGGTAGCGGTAGCGAACCTCGCTATGATGGTACGGCTATTGCCCAGCTGGGTGTTATCGGCGTAACTGCCAACTACCGTGAGGGTGTATTTGGCTTCTTCGCTCATCCCGACCTTACTGCTGAGACTTCTTACAAAGGTAGTGGCAACTATGGTTTCTTGGATCAGGTAGCTGCTATCCAGTGGGTAAAGGACAACATCGCAGCTTTCGGTGGTGATCCTAACCGCATCAACATTGTGGGTGAGTCTGCTGGCTCATTCTCTACTTCATTGCTCATGTGCTCACCTCTGTCTAAAGGTAATCTGGCAGGTGTGATGGGATCAAGTGGTGCTGAGGTGCTGCCTTACGGTGCTGTTGCCCAGACTGATGCTGACGCCGCTGGCGCTAAGTTGCTCGAGAGCAGAGGTATCAAGTCGCTGGCTGATGCCCGTGCTCTGTCTGCAGATTCTTTGCAGAAGCTCATTCCTCCACAGGGCATGGCGAATGTGGTGCTCGACGGTTACTTCATGAAGGAGAGTGCCGACGATGTGTTCAAGAAAGGCGAGCAGGCTCAGGTGCCTCTGCTGGTGGGCTGGAACTCACAAGAGGGTAGTCCTGCAGGTGCATTGCGTGGTCAAGAGCAGACATTGGCTAACTACAAGAAAGCTATGACTGCTACTTTCGGCGATATGACAGACGAGATCTTCAAGGCTTATGGATTGGAAACTGATGCCGACTTGTTCAGCATCAAGAGTCTGAACTTGGCAGGCGACTTGTTCACAGGTTTCCCAACTTGGAAGTGGGCCGACTATCATGCTAAGACCTCTAAGCAGCCTGTTTACCGTTACAAGTACATGCACCCACGTCCACAGGTTTCTGCCAAGATGGGTAACCGTGTTGCTGCTTTGGCTGGTGGCGTTCGTGAGATGACTGAGGAAGAAAAGAAAGCACAGGCTGAGCGTCCTAAGTTCCCGGCAGGTGCAGTTCATTCTGCTGACATCGAGTACGCTATGGGTAACCTCGACTCAAACGAGTTCTACGATTGGCAACCCGAGGACTATGCAATTTCTAAACTATTCCTCACTTACTATGCTAACTTCTGCAAGTATGGCAATCCTAACGGTGAGGGTCTGCCTCAGTGGACAGCCATCAATGGTCAGGAAGTGGCTCCTGTGATGTATATCGACGTAGAGAGTGCAGAGAAAGCTGATGCTGCTACGGAGAATGCATATCGTACCTTAGAGAAGTTCTATTTGAGCAGACAATAACAAAAATACAGTATCTAAGCATAGAAGCTGGTCACTTTATTTAGTGGCCAGCTTCTATGCTGTTATGTCTGTAATCAGATGCCCATAAAATGTAAAAAAGCATTAAACTCATAACCATTAATTGTCAATTCCCAAAAAAATAATATCTTTGCAAACTGACAACATATAAACATATTAGTTATTATGAAAAGGTATTTTTTACTTTGGATGATGATTATGTCTTGTGTCGCCCTGTCGGCACAGGAACTATCTGGTGTGATTACTAAGAATGGAAAGCCCAAGAGAGGGTTGACGGTTTCCATTCTCGGTTCTGATGAAAGCACGACAACTGACAAGTTTGGCCGTTTTTATTTCAAGAATGCTTCTCCTGGTGATATATTGCAAATAGATGTAACAGCCCGCAAGGCGGCCCGTATCCAACTTAGCGAAGCCCGTCGCCTTAGGGTCTATATCGCTCCATCGGACTTTGTTTATAACAATGGTCGCATAGAGCAGCATTTACCCTATACAGCTTTGAGGTCGGATGCAGTAGTTCGAGGCAATATAGTGATGCACGATCAGATTATGAGTTCTGGCTTACATTCTGTATCTGATTTACTGAAAAACTTCATGACAGGTGTCCGCATTGAACAGGAAATGATGAGTAGTAACATTGTGATGAGAGGTCCTGGTTCCATCATGGGCAACACCGCGCCTCTGTTCGTTGTCGATGGTGTTGTTATGGAATCTCTTGATGAGGTTGACCGTCTTGTACCAGTAGAGACCATCAGCAAACTGGTACTCAATAAAGAAGGTACTGGCTGGGGAGCCCGTGGAGGCAATGGTGTGATAGAGATTACCACGCGCTGAGTTAGGAACCTCATTTGAGGCTTTTTATCTCCTACTTACTATTGATGATGTGCTTAAGATATGGATATTATGAATAAACAAATTATAGGATTTTTATTGGTATGCTTGACAATAACAGGATTCGTAAGCTGTTCAAGTAGTTCGTTTGACGATATTGTGGCAAACCGTCGCAGTGTGAGAAGCTACGATAAGAGCAAAAAAATCAGTGAAGAACAGATCCGCACATTGATAGCAACCTCCCAGGAAGCCCCTTCTTGGGCAAACGTACAAGCCACACGATATTATGTAGTGATGTCAGAAGAGAAACTAAACCAGGTTCTACCTGCAATGCTGCAGAATAAGGAAAAAGCATCAATGGCTCCAGTGCTAATAGTGACCACCTACAAGCAAAACCAGTCAGGATTCTTTAACGGAGAGCCCTCTAATGAAATAGGTAATGGATGGGGAGCTTTCGATGCAGGTCTTAGCAATGCTTTCTTAGTATTGAAAGCAAAAGAAATGGGCTTCGACACCCTAATTATGGGCTTACGAGATGCAGATGGCATCAAGCGAGCCTTGGATATTCCTAATGATGAAACTGTTATGTCTGTGGTAGCTTTGGGTTATGGTAATCAGGTACCCAAGCGTCCAGAAAGGAAATCTCTGTTTGAAATAATGAAAATTAAATAAGCTATAATCGTTTAAATTTCTATCTATTATGAATAAAGCATTATTCGGCATGGCGATGATGACCGCTTTCGGACTGGCATCATGTGCTAACAAACCTTCACATCAAGATGAGGAGACTGCTACTGAAGCAATTGCCTCTGGTAACGAAATACGCATCAACTGCCTGTTTAAAGTGTCTTCTGAGGACGTGAACAGGATTGTAAAAGTGAGTAAAGAACTGGTTGCTGCTTCTCGTAAGGACAAGGGTAATATCGACTACGATATTTACCAAAGCCAGACGGACAAAACACAGTTGATGATTTTTGAAACGTGGAAAGACCAGGCATCATTAGATATTCACTCTGCAGCGCCTCACTTCTTACGAATCGTGCCTCAGATTGCCAATGCAGCTGTGGGAGAAATGGCTATTCAGAGTTTCACGGAAGCTGGCGAAGGAAATGAGATTCGCATCAACTGTCTGCTGAAAGTAGCTCCTGAGAATGTGACCAAGGCCTTGGGTTTAGCACAGGAGTTGGTAGAAGCATCTCGGAAAGATGGTGGCAACATCGACTATGACATCTACCAGAGTCAGAACGACCCTACACAACTGATTATCTTTGAGACTTGGAAAGACCAACCATCTCTCGACATCCACTCTGCTGCCGAGCATTTCACACGCATAGTACCGCAGTTACAAGAGATGGCGATAGGTGAAATGGCTATCCAAATCTTTAAGAAATAAGTCTCAATGCAACAAGAGAAACAGAACATAGGATCTATGTTCGATCGCATTGCAGGGAAGTATGATTACCTCAATCACCTGCTGTCACTAAACATCGACAAATGGTGGCGCAGGCAAGCAGTGAAAACCATAAAAAAAGACTTCGATGGGGGATGCCAGTGCCTGGATGTTGCTATTGGCACTGGTGATCTCGCCATCGAACTTGCTTGTCAGCTGAATAGCCAACATACTTCCTGCAATATTACAGGCATTGATCTATCAATTGAGATGATGCGTATCGGAGAGGAGAAAGTACGGAAGCGTGGTCTGGAACAGTGCATATCATTTCAGCAGGCAAGTGCGCTCGACATACCATTTGCTGACGATACGTTCGATATAGTTACCTGCGCCTACGGCGTTCGCAATTTCTCTAACCTGAACAAAGGACTGGCTGAGATGCAACGCGTGCTGAAACCCAACAGGCAACTGATGATTCTGGAGTTCTCTTATCCAAAGAACAAACTGATAGCTTGGACATATGATTTGTATTTCACACATATACTGCCAGCTGTGGGACGTTTTTTTAGTAAGGACAAAACGGCTTATACCTATCTCAATCGTAGCGTAAAGAGTTTTGTATGGGGGGAGCAGATGTGTAAGCAGTTAACAGCAGCAGGCTTCAGCCAGGTAACACATAAAACACTCACCTGCGGCATCACTACCATATATACTGCAACAAAATGAATCATTTCAACATGAAACATCTTTCTCTTTGGTTTCGTATCATCCGCCCACATACCTTGTTTGCTTCCCTTTGTCCAGTAGTGGTGGGATTATTGGTGGCATATCAACAGATAGGTCATGTGGGAAGCTTAATAGCTATATTAACGGTGCTGTGTTCCCTCTCATTGCAAATACTAAGCAACCTCATCAATGACTACTACGACTTTAAACGTGGCACTGATAAGCCTGGCAGGGTGGGTTTCAAACGAGCTTTGGCAGAGGGAGCTGTGAGCGAAAGAGAGATGCGATTGGCATGTTATATCACCCTTACCATCTCCATAGCTCTTGGAGCAATACTCTGCAATATAGGAGGTTGGGTAATACAAATCATTGGCATTACCGCAATTCTTTTTGCATGGCTTTATACTGCCACACCATACTCCCTCTCATACTTAGGCATTGCAGATATTTTTGTGTTCCTCTATTATGGTGTATTGGCCACATGCGGTACTGTATGGCTACAATACAAAGCATTGGGACAAGAACCCGACATGCAGCAACAGACTTCTCTCTATGCAGGAGCCGTGTGCGGATTGATTTCGATGTGTGTACTGGCCATCAACAATATACGTGATATTGAGGATGATCGGCTAGTGGGTAAGCGTACCATCCCAGTACGGATGGGCAAACAAGCAGCACTGTTGCTTCTCGGAGTCATCGTTGCACTGATGCCTGTATTTGCCTGGCTGGCTTTCGGAGTAAGTTGGGCTGTCGCAGTGATTATTCCTGCATCCTATTTATATTATAAGGTGCTAAAATCGAAAGGTGTGGAGTATAATATCTGCCTAATGATGGCTGGCTTTGTTAACCTTATCTATGTCGGTCTGGTGTGGTTGAGCATTCTGTAGAAAAAAAGTAACAATAATAATAAATTATGAACAAAATAAGAATCACAGCTATTCGACAGACAATCTATGCTGACCTAATGGCGAAATATGAGAACCCCATAGAGCATACTTGTGATGTCAAGATAGGACAACAATGGATATCTGTCGATGGGCAATGTCCTGAGGGAATGTGTCCTTCAGCTTGGGAATCAATGAAGTCTTTTGTGGAATCATTGGCTCATGGCAAAGGAAACTTTTATGATGGTTGGATGAAAAATCCTATGAGTGCCATGATCAGTTGCAATGATGGCTTTCGCCCGTTCAGCTTCTATATCGAGGTGATAGACTGACCCATACTGAGTCTGGAAAATCTTTTGCCATAACAGCAGATTCTCGGTTAAAACTCCTATATTTGCAAAATTAAAGAGAAGGAGTGATAATAAATGAAAGCAAGACATTTTTTGAATACTATAGTACTGATAGGTACTTTATCATGTCTAACAGTTCGAGCGGAAGAAACTGAGCGGCCATTTTGGGAACTGAATACTGAGGGCGGCATAACCTGGATTGCTGATGGAAGAGCCCACATGGATCACATTGAAATGGCAGGACGGCAAATAGCCGTCGTGTTGCACTATGGTATTAACGCTGAAGGACGCTTTACCTGTGAACGTCATCTGGTATTCCCCATGTTGCGGACCATACCCAACGATACACATGCCAGCTTTATCCGCTACGTGAATTGGGAACCGTTAGAGAGCGTACTCATCGGGCAGAATCGCCTTGTGGATCTTAAAGAGCAGGTGGAAACAATTTCGCTGCTTGGACTGATGACTGTACAAAGTCACTGGGGCAACATTGGTGTGAAGCGCATCCTCAGCCCATCCCCTACACAGCCTGCATTGGTAGAGGTATATGAGCTGACAAACTTGGGAGACAGGACTGTAACAGTTCGTATTGAACCAACGGAACACCGCATGACAAGTGATGCTGCTAAAGGAGTGGATGGCGCTTACGTGGTAGAGGAGACTTTCTACGGCACTGGCACTTTCCAACTCCAACCACAGGAAAGTCTGTCATTCTCGGCGGTGGTCAGTGCCCGCAGGGAAAGCGAACTACCATTGGTCTGCGATGCTGTATCAGAAATAGCCGCAAGGCAAAAGCTTGTAAAAGAATGGCAGGACAACCTGGTATTGGGAACTCCTGACAACGTACTCAACCACATGTTTGCTTTCTCCAAAATACGAGCTTGTGAGAGCATTTATGAAACCAAGAACGGTCCTTTACACGGACCCGGTGGAGAGCGCTATTATGCTGCCATTTGGGCCAACGACCAAGCTGAATATGCCAATCCCTTTTTCCCTTTCATTGGTGATTCTTATGCAAATGCCTCGGCGATGAACGCATGGAAAATGTTTGCCTCATGGATGAACGAAGACTGGAAACCCATTCCCAGCAGTATCATTGCAGAGGGCACGGACTATTGGAACGGAGCAGGAGATCGAGGCGATGCCGCTATGATTGCCTACGGAGCTTCCCGCTATGCATTGGCTCGTGGTGACCTTCATGAGGCACAACAGCTGTGGCCCCTGATTCAGTGGACACTGGAGTACTGCCACCGACAATTAAATGAAGCTGGTGTTGTAAGCTCTGACAGCGATGAACTGGAAGGACGTTTCCCCTCTGGTAACGCTAACCTTTGCACTTCTTCATTATATTATGATGCCTTAGTGTCTGCTTCTTATCTGGCACGCGAATTAAAACAACCAGCCGCTGTGTCTAAAAGCTATGAACAACAGGCTCGCGCCCTACGAAAGGCAATTGACAACTATTTCCATGCTGAGGTGGAGGGGTTTGACACCTATCGATACTACGAAGGTAACGACGTCTTGCGCTCGTGGATTTGCATTCCCTTAACAATGGGTATCTTCGACCATGCCAAAGGAACCATAGATGCCCTCTATTCACCTCGCCTCTGGACCAAAGACGGGATGCTGACTCAGGCTGGCAGTGAAACGTTCTGGGACCGCTCTACACTCTATGCTCTGCGTGGAGCCCTGATGGCTGGCGATACAGAACGTACCTTAAGATTCTTACAATATTATTCCCAGACCCGTCTGTTAGGCAGTCACGTTCCCTATGCTATAGAGGCTTGGCCAGAGGGTAACCAGCGACACCTCTCTGCAGAGAGTGCCCTTTATGCCCGCATTATCACTGAAGGCCTTTTTGGTATTCGTCCTACTGGCCTACATAGTTTCACTGTCTCTCCACGGCTCCCTTACGCGTGGCCAGAGATGACCCTACGCCACATCCGCATTTGTGGTAGTGACTTCGATCTCCGCATCTATCGTGACAAGAAGCAACGGGTTCACGTGCAACTGATTCAAGACGGCAAGGTTATCAAAGATTCAGCAGGAAATTCTATAACATTTTTCATTTAGTGAATTATTTGTTGTATTTTTGTATCCATGATTTATACTTATAAATAGTAATGACCACATTGATTATTGGATTACTCATTCCTTTGTTTGGCACGATGTTCGGCTCTGCTTTCGTCTTTTTTATAAAGGACGAAATGTCTGTTCAGTTGCAAAAGTCTTTGTTAGGTTTCGCATCAGGTGTGATGGTAGCAGCTTCAGTTTGGTCACTGTTGATTCCTTCAATGGAGATGGAGGTTTATAATGGTAAATGGAATGTGATGCCTGCAGCCATCGGTTTTCTGTTAGGTATGCTTTTTCTGCTGTTAATTGACGAACTCACCCCACACCTGCATATTGGAACTGACAAACCAGAAGGTATGAAATCTCACCTTTCCAAGACTGCTATGCTTGCTTTGGCAGTTACTATCCACAATTTACCAGAAGGAATGGCAGTAGGTATTGTATTTGCAGGAGCAGAAAACGGAGCAACTCACATATCCATAGCCAGTGCTGCTGCAGTATCATTGGGTATTGCCATTCAGAACATTCCAGAAGGAGCTATCATCTCTATGCCAATGCGAGCGGCTGGCAATAGCCGTTGGCGGTCATTCCTTATTGGTTCTTTGAGTGGAGCCGTTGAGCCTATTGGAGCCGTTGCCGTTATACTGCTTGCCTCGCTATTATTACCAGTTCTTCCTTATATGTTGGCTTTTGCTGCTGGAGCCATGTTTTATGTAGTAGTCGAAGAACTGATACCCGAAGCCTCCAATGGTCAACATAGTAATCTCAGTACTATCGGTTTTGCTATTGGCTTCGTACTGATGATGGTACTTGACGTGGTGATGGGCTGATAAAAAACAATTTAGAACTAACATATTATAGTAAAAAAGATTATGATAGAATTGAAGAATGAACTTCTGGCGATAAGTATTGCCGAAAAGGGAGCTGAGCTTCAGAGCGTGAAAGACCATGAGGGTAAGGAATATATGTGGCAAGCAGGTAAAGAGTGGCCAAGACATTCACCTATATTGTTCCCTATCGTCTGTAGTGTTAATGACAATACCTACATGGTGGACAGCAAGCAGTATCATCTACCTCGCCATGGATTTGCACGTGATATGGAGTTCACCGTTGTCAACCAGACGACAGAAAAAGTGACACTGGCATTGAATGAGTCGGAGGAAACGTTAAAAGTGTATCCATTCTGTTTCAATCTCGCCATATCCTATCGATTAGAAGGTAACAAGATTCACGTTATCTGGCATGTGGAGAACACAGACAATAAAGAAATTCATTTCCAGATAGGTGGACATCCTGCTTTTAATGTGCCAGGAGGAAAGCTAGAAGGTAGGATTAAACTGGACAATGAAGAACCTATGATAGCACTGAAAAGCTATGCTGACGGCAGTCACGACATGATGGAGGTTCCTTTAGAATCCAATAAAGGTATTTTAGAAATAACTAATCATTTTTTCCGTAACGACTCAGTAAAGATTCACAAGTGTCAGACACATCGTGCCATCTTGATGGATACAAATGGTAAAGCTGCTGTGACTGTGGACTACAAGACACCAGTTTGTGCATTTTGGAGTCCTTATGGCAAACAGGCTCCCTTTGTATGTATAGAACCTTGGTATGGCATTGGTGATCCAAGGGGCTTCAAGGGTGAATTCAAAGACAAGCCTCTGATGAACCACCTGCTACCTGGTGCCTCATTTATGAGCAGATATACTATTACAATAGGATAGCTGTCAATTATATCGTGCTTCTTACCTTGCCCAGGTCATTGGATATTAAGAATTATCTTGCATCCTGCACCACCTTGTTCCAACAAGGTGTGTGCTTTTATGATCTGTACAACTTTGCCATCATTGCCCCGCTGATATTGTGCCAAACACTGAATATTGCACCTGGGATGGTAGCAAGAGGATAAACGGCAAAATGAAGTACAGCAAGGGAGGAAGCAAGGCCAGAATTCTGCATACCTACCTCTATCGACACCGCTATACATTTCTCTTTCTTGAGATGAAGCATACGACCTATCATATAACCGATGCCATATCCACTGAGGTTATGCAGCATCACCACCAATATGATCATCACACCTCCAGCCAAGAGTTTGCCGGCATTATGAGACACCACAATGCCGACAACCATCATGATCATTAGAGTAGAGAAAGCTGGCAGATAAGCCACTAACTTCTCCGTCAGCTTAGGAATAAACCTTTGGCAAAGTAGTCCTCCTGCAATTGGTGCTATCACCACATAAAGAATACTCATCAACATGCCAATGGTATCAACATCTACCATAGTGCCCGCCAACAGCCATACCAACAATGGGGTGAGAACAGGAGCCAATACGGTAGAGGTAGCCGTCATGCCAACAGACAAGGCGAGGTCGCCCTTAGCTAAAAAAGTGATGACATTGGAGGATGTGCCACCAGGACAACAACCCACAAGTATCACACCTAACGCCAACTCTTCAGGTAAGGCAAAAGCTTTTGCCAATAGCCATGCTAATAGAGGCATGATGGTGAATTGTGCCAAGCATCCCAACAGCACATCTTTAGGACGACTAAACACTATATGAAAATCTTGTGCTGACAAAGTGAGTCCCATACCAAACATGATCAAGCCTAATATGGGATTAATGTACCAAGTATCAATATGTACAAATGTATCAGGCTCTACCAAAGCGATGAGAGCCACCAGCAAGACTAATGCTGCCATCCATCGCGAAATGAAACCGCATATTTGCTTCATAAATGCATCCTTTTTTAATTGTGTTGAAAATATAACACTATAATTTTAATTTACTGCATTACCTGAAATATTCAAGTAATTGTTCACCAGTTCCGTATCCACCTTGCTACGGATACGCTCAATCAAAGGCTGGGAAAGAAGACGCATTTCTGCTTTAGTCTTTTCATCCAAGCGGATGATTTGCGTACCACTCTGCTCTATCAATTCAATACGAGAAGCGATACGCTTATCAGATTGTTCACGGGCATAGACTTTAGCTATTTCTGCTGCTTGACGAATAATCTGCTGTTGCTTTTGAGAGAGCTTATTCATAAACTTAGTACTAACAATCAAGGATATGAGATGTGGCAGGTGGTTGGTTTCAACCACGTAACGTTGCTGCTCGAATAGTTTATTAGACACAATTACCTCGTAGGGATTCTCTTGAGCATCAATAGTGCCTTGCTGTAAGCCAATATAAACTTCAGAGAAAGTCATAGGTGTGGGAGCAGCATCCAAGGCTTTCCAAAAAGCCAGGTGATAAGGGTTCTCCATAGTGCGAATCTTCTGTCCCTTAAAATCTATCAGATCCTGTACCTTACGATTGGTGGTCATCACACGGAACCCCTGATCGGCATAGCCCAATAACTCATAGTTGGCACGCTGATATACCTGTCTGATGCGATAAAGAAAAACCGGATTATCCACAGCTTGCCTCACCGTCTCTATACTGTCAAACAGCATGGGGATGTCAAACACGGCGATGTCGGACATGAAAGGCACCTGGGGGGCTGTATTCTGTACCACAAACGGGATATCACCATCCTTGCATGACTCCAACAGTTCTCTGTCACCACCCACCACACTGTTGGGATAGACCTGTATCTTCATGGTTCCTTCACTTAGACGAGCCACCTCATCGGAAAATTTTCCAGCAAAGATTTGTGTCACGGTATTCTCGGGGCTTGATGTCCCCAAAGGCCAAGCATAATGCTGTCCTGAAGGAGTTCCACAGGCAACCATCAACATTGCCAGTAAAAGTAGATATGTATTTAAGGACATCTTCATATCAACAATAAACTTATAACCGGAACAAAGGTTACCACTAACAAGGCAAAAAGGAACAACACAATCATACCCACCGCCTTACGTGCTATCAATACAACCGGTATCTTCGTGAGCGAACTGGCAACAAAAAGGTTTACCCCAATAGGTGGCGTCACGAATCCGATGGCAAGGTTTACCACCATCATCACACCAAAATGAATAGGATTCAAACCGATGGCTGTAACAATAGGCAACAGAATAGGCGTGAGTATCAAGATAGCAGGAGTGGTGTCCATCACCATACCTACCAGCAGTAGGAAGACATTGATCATCAACAACAACACAATCATATTGGTAAAGTTACCTAAAATCCATGCACTCACTAACTGAGGTACTTGCATCAACGTTAGTACTCGTGAGAAAGCCATGGATGCCGTTAATATAAACAGAATAGGTGCATATGTGCGCATCGCCTCGCCCAAGAACCGCCATAGTTCACCGATTCGGATACTTTTATAGATAAACAGACTAACAACGAGAGAATAGAAAACCGATATCACAGCTGCTTCAGTTGGTGATGCCACACCACTGTATATAGCTCCCAATATAATTACAGGACTGAGTATTGCCCAAAAGCTGTCGGCAAGCACTTTCCAAAAGCCTTTTTGCTGCAGCTCCTCAACTTTGTAGGCAATCTTATGCTTGTCCTCTCCATGCCGTTTGCAATAGACGTAAGCATAACCTATCAACAAAAGAGCAATCAAACATCCTGGAATAATGCCAGCAATGAACAGCTGACTAACAGATTCTCCAGATGCCAGGCCATACATTATAAAAGGAATACTGGGAGGTATCACTACGCCCAAGCCACCAGCAACTGCCACGATAGCCGTAGAAAAGTCTTTCTCATAGCCCAACTCAACAAGTAAAGGGATGGTCATGCTCCCCACCGCTGCCACAGTGGCTGGTGCTGAACCTGATATCGCTCCATAAAATAGGCAAGTTACAATCACCGCAGCAGGAATTCCGGCAGTTCGTCGGCCAAAGCAATAAGAAAATACATCAAATAACTTGGTGGAAATCTTGCCATGGGACATCAGTACACCAGCTAAAACAAACATCGGCACTGCTAACAATGGGAAGCTGTCAATGCCACCCACCATAGAACGAATTACGAAAGTAGCACTGGCAGTAAAGGACTCATCCATCGCACCTGGCAAAACAGAAACAATACCCAACGACACCGCAACAGGGATGGCCAGGGCTAAGAAGACAAAGAATAACAGGATGATTACCAAACCAGACATATCACGCGCCCTCCTTTCTTTCTGCATCCCGCAATTCCTGCCAGTTACGATATTCTTCATTCATCCTGAAATTCTGCCATTGCAAGAACCAGCGTTCCATTATCCTCACGCAACAAAGGATGAAACATATTAAAGGAGCCGACTGGACATAATACATGGGTATGCCACAAGCTGGACTCACTTGACCACTCTCTATGGTGGATTGTAGGTAATGCCATGCGTAAGGTATCAGATATAGGAAGAAAGCCAATTCCACTGTGAGGTTGAAGATCTTCACCAATGCCCTACCTTTCTTAGAAAATTGACGGATGATGGTATCAATGCGAATGGAAATGGTGAGTTTGGTGCAAAGACTAATGCTCAGAAAAGCCGACCAAATAAACATGTATCGGGTAATCTCTTCCGACCAGGAGAGTGACATACCTAAGACATAACGGCTAAAGATTTGCACCATCATAACCACTGCTATACCACACAGCAATGATATCATGAAGCTTTCTTCCAGCTTATTCCACCATTTAGAGAATGTATTAACCATTATCTTTGAGCCATTGTTTCATGTGTTCCACATCCATGTCTTTCCCTGTCCACAGCTTAAAGGCAGCCGCACCCTGAAATAACATCATGGAATGGCCGTTCAAGGTTCGACATCCTACCTTTTGAGCCATTGCCAAGAACTTGGTAATAGGCGGAACATATACAGTATCTGTCACAATCAATTCAGGTCGAAGGTAACTGATGTCGGGCAACCAGGTGACATCTTCATAAGGTTTCATACCTAAACCTGTAGCATTGGTCACCAGGCAACTATCAGCAATCTCCCTACGCAAAGCCTCATAGTCTGACAAGTCATAAATGTCAGCTTTACAAGAGGTATTATCATTTATTTTGCGAACAGTCTCTTCACCAGCGGCAAAGAACTTATCTTTTACGTTAAAGATAGAAATGGCAGCTACCCCATCCAAGGCTGCTTGTATCTGGATAGCAGTTGCAGCACCTCCGGCACCTACTACCGTTATTTTTTTACCTTTAATATCTATACCTTCATCTTTCAATGAATTCATATAGCCAATACCATCGGTGCAATAACCAGTCAACTCACCATTATCGTTCACAATAGTATTGACAGAGCCAATCAGTTGGGCAGTTGGAGAAAGTTTTTCAAGGTATTGTCCTACTATGGTTTTATTAGGCATAGACACATTGCAGCCTCGCATACCCAACGCCCTGATGGACTGCACAGCTTCTTTCAAGTTGGTGTTATCAACCTCAAAAGCCAACTGGATGCAATTAATGCCTGCCTTGCGAAACGCTTCGTTTTGCATGGCAGGAGAATGAGAATGGCGAATGGGATAGGCCATGAGTCCCACCAATTCGGTATAACCGTTAATCATTGATTTCATGTTCACAAACAAAAAAGCCTCACAGACACTCTGTAAGGCCAAAATCATCGTGGGCGTTGACGGATTCGAACCGCCGACCCTCTGCTTGTAAGGCAGATGCTCTAAACCAGCTGAGCTAAACGCCCAAGGCTCTTTCTTTTTGGAAAAGCGATGCAAAGGTAGTGTTTATTTTCTTACTACCAAAATCTTTATGCAGTTTTTTTCATTATTCATAAAAAAAAGGTAGAGATAGAGCCTTCAACTCATCCCTACCTGATATTATTCACTTAAACAGTAAACCTTAAAGGTAAACTAAAGTTCGTACTCCTGCCAGCTCTTGATCTTGATATCTTTCTCACTTACCTGACAAATGGCCTCAATAAAGGCACTGGCCAAGCGGGCATTTGTAATCAATGGTATATTATGATCCACAGCTGCTCGACGGATGCGATAACCGTTGGTCACCTCACGCGTGGTGTGATTCTTCTGTACATTGATGATGAGATCAAACTGATGACCAGCAATCATACGCATTACATTGTTAGCTGCATCAGGACGTTCATCTGGCCAGAATACAGGTATGGTTGCCACGCCATGAGCATTGAGAAAGGCTGCAGTACCTGCAGTAGCATAAATTTTATAACCTTTCTGATGCATCGCATGGCAAGCATCGAGCAAATCCACCTTCGACTTCATTGCTCCAGATGACACCATTACTCCCACTTCTGGACGAGGAATCTTATAGCCCACAGCAATCATAGCTTGCAAAAGAGCCTCATTCACATCATCACCCAAGCAACCCACTTCACCAGTAGATGCCATATCGACACCCAATACTGGATCGGCATTTTGCAAACGAGAGAACGAGAACTGAGGAGCCTTCACACCAATCCAGTCGATGTCAAATTCACTTTTATCTGGCTTAGCGTAAGGAGCATCCAACATGATACGGGTAGCTGTCTCAATAAGATTTCGCTTCAGCACCTTGCTAACAAACGGGAAGCTACGTGATGCACGCAGGTTGCACTCTATCACCTTCACTTCGTTCTTACGAGCCAAGAACTGGATGTTGAATGGACCTGAGATATTCAGTTCCTTCGCAATCTGACGACTGATCTGCTTGATCCTACGACCAGTAGCATAGTAGATTTTCTGTGCTGGACATACCAATGTAGCATCGCCAGAGTGTACGCCTGCGAACTCAATATGTTCAGAAATAGCGTATTCCACAATCTCACCGTTCTGTGCCACAGCATCAAATTCAATCTCCTTTGTATTCTGTAAGAACTGTGAAACCACCACAGGATATTCCTTCGACACCTTGGCAGCAGCTTTAAGATAAGTCTCCAGTTCACCATCGTCATAACAAACATTCATTGCTGCACCAGAAAGCACATACGATGGACGTACCAGAACAGGATAGCCCACTCGCTTGATGAAGCCTTTCACATCATCGAGGTTCGTCAGTTCCTGCCAAGCAGGCTGATCAATGCCCAATTGGTCAAGCATACGTGAGAACTTGTCACGGTTCTCAGCACGGTCGATGCTTACAGGCGATGTACCCAATACAGGTACCGACTGGCGATAAAGCTTCATAGCCAAGTTATTCGGAATCTGTCCACCTACTGACACCACAACGCCACGAGGTTCTTCTAAGTCGATGATATCCATGACACGTTCGAAAGACAACTCATCAAAATACAAGCGGTCGCACATATCATAGTCGGTAGAAACAGTCTCTGGGTTATAGTTAATCATAATAGATTTGTATCCCAACTTGCGAGCCGTCTGGGTGGCATTAACAGAGCACCAGTCGAATTCCACGGATGAGCCGATGCGGTAAGCACCTGAACCCAGTACTACCACCGATTTCTCATTATGATAGAAGCGCACATCGTAACCTTCAGTGCCGTATGTCAGATAAAGGTAGTTCGTCAAGTCCGGATGCTCAGAAGCCACGGTATTGATACGCTTCACAGCAGGCAAGATGCCCAAAGCCTTACGACGGGCACGTACTTCCAGGTTTTCCTTCTCATAAGTAGAACCTGATGGATGTAACACAAAGCGGGCAATCTGGAAATCTGAGAAGCCCAATCGTTTTGCTTCACGTAACACATCTGCAGGCACTTCATCCATTTTATTATAACCTTCAAGCTTATGCTTGTATTCCACCACATTCTTCATGCGGCTCAAGAACCATGGGTCAATCTTCGTCAGCTCCTCCACACGTTCTACTGTGTATCCCTTTTCAAATGCCACAGCGATTGCGAAGATACGCAGGTCTGTAGGATGAGCAAGCTCCTTATCCAAATCATCAAACTGAATATTATTGCCCACAAAGCCATGCATGCCCTGACCTATCATACGCAAACCCTTCTGGATGACCTCCTCGAAGCAGCGTCCGATGGACATAATCTCACCCACAGATTTCATGCTGGAGCCAATCTCACGGCTTACGGTGGCAAACTTCGTCAAGTCCCAACGTGGAATCTTACAAATCAGGTAATCCAACTGAGGTGCCACGTATGCAGAGTTAGGAGTATCCATCTCACCAATCTGATCGAGGGTATAGCCTAAAGCAATCTTTGCGGCTACAAATGCCAACGGATAACCCGTAGCCTTTGATGCCAATGCCGATGAACGGCTCAAACGGGCATTCACCTCGATAACACGGTAATCATTAGTCTCGGCATTGAAAGCGAACTGAATATTACATTCGCCTACGATATTCAGGTGGCGAACACACAGCACAGAGAGGTCTTGCATCATCTTGGTCTGCTCATCCTTCAGCGAGCAGATAGGAGCAACCACAATGCTCTCTCCTGTATGGATGCCCAGTGGATCGACATTCTCCATCGTAGCCACAGTGAAACAATGGTCGTTGGCATCTCGTATCACCTCAAACTCAATTTCTTTCCATCCTTTCAACGACTCCTCAACCAATATCTGGCTACTGAAGGTAAAGGCACTCTCAGCCAACTTCATGAACTCTTCCTCATTCTGGCAGATACCACTACCTTGTCCGCCTAAAGCATAAGCAGAACGAATCATGATTGGGAAACCTATCTCCTCAGCAGCCTTCAGAGCTTCGCGCATGTTATTCACGGCATGACTCTTCGGCGTCTTCATAGGTATTTTGTCGAGCTCTTTCACAAACAGGTCACGGTCTTCCGTGTTCATGATGGCCTCAACAGAGGTGCCGAGCACCTGGACACCATATTTCTCCAATACACCTTTTTTAAATAAGTCAGTGCCACAGTTCAAGGCAGTCTGTCCACCGAAAGCCAAAAGGATGCCATCTGGACGCTCCTTCTCAATCACTCTTTCCACGAAACTGGTCGTAATAGGCAAGAAATACACCTTATCTGCGATACCCTCCGAAGTCTGGATGGTAGCGATATTAGGGTTAATCAACACTGAACTGATTCCTTCCTCACGCAAAGCCTTCAATGCCTGTGAGCCTGAATAATCGAATTCTCCTGCCTGACCAATCTTGAGCGCACCTGAGCCCAAGACTAATACCTTTTTCAAATTCTGTCTCATACCTTATGCTATAAAATCGAGCAAAGTAACAGATTTTTTTCGAAATGAGCAAATATATGTAAGCAAAAACGAAAACAAATTTCACACCTTATTATATTTTAAGAAGCACGCAAGGGATTTGAAAGAAAGAGCGTCCAAGTAACGACTAAAAAAAAATTCACCTCATTTGAAAAAAAATGCTAATATTATTTGCTCATTTGTTTAAAAAGATTTAAGTTTGTGAACTGAAATTATAGAAAAAGTGTGCAGTTACGGGAGTAACTGTGGTTTAAGTACCTATTTATTAGGGGAATATGCACCTTTTTGGTGTAGAGTGACAGGTACATGCGAATGTATGAACTCACGACAAGAAGTGAAGAAAAAGAATTATTATAAGAAAAGTTTTACATTAACTTAAATTTTTTTATTATGAATGACATTAAATTTTGGAAAAGGACCTTCCTCTGTGGAGCTTCCCTGCTCCTGATCGCCGCAAGCCAGGCCATGGCTTCAGGCGTGGACGCAATGTCAACTGAAGGTGTAGCTGCGGTTCAGCAGAATGGACGCACAGTTACAGTGACAGTTAACGATGCAATGGGTCCAGTCATCGGTGCCAACGTTATCGTTAGAGGCACTACAATCGGTTCTATCACTGACATGGATGGTAACGCCGTTATCCAGGGCGTTCCAAACAATGCAGTGATCGTTGTTTCCTACATTGGTTACATCACTCAGGAGATC
>JAGCGS010000034.1 GCA_017649485.1 Bacteroidaceae bacterium
CCTCTGTCCATCAATATCTCATAGAACTCTATACAAAAAACCTCCCTCTCGGAAAGCGGATGCAAAGGTAAGCACTTTTTGGATAACCACCAAACAAAAACAGGAAAATCTTTCAAAAAAAATTATACCATATTAATAATATAGGGGGAAATCATCCATATTCATGAATTTAGGAGCGAGAATAGGGCTCGTTTATGACGAGAACCGTTTTTGTCACATTCAAGAACCATCCTCTTTTGCCAATAGTAAAAGTGAGGTTTGCTACTAGCAAACAATGGTTAGAAGATGTAAACGATATTTAGAGTTTTTGCCAGAAAAAAGTTATTCATGCAAAACCTGTCGCTTGTCACTCCTTGGATAAACCTAGTGATAGACTATTATTTCCCAAAACTACCATCCAAGTTCATGCGCAGGGTTAGTACTTGATGCCAATTCAAGCCAGCTTTGGTGACATTAAATATGGCACCTGCATAAGCAGAAACATACTTATTCACAATAAATTGATACCTGACATCAGTTCGATTATAGGCAGGGGCATGATAATAGGTATCACCCCAATAAAACTCTCCGAGATATTGCTTGCCAAAAGGCTGTTGATGCCCACCTGCATAGAAAATATCTTCTAAATAGAATCGTTTATAATGTGCATTCACCTCACCAAGGAAACCAATAGGTGTTCTCTTGCCATTATTCAAGCCTCTCTCACGATCGAAGCTTGCCAAAGCCCCCAATCTGGCGTCAACACCTGCATCAGTAACTCTACTATCTAACTTATAACCCACAAACGGATGGGCCACCAGATTATCGTGAATATGCTGAGATTCATCTGCTTGCCACGTTAGAGCATAATGATAGTAATAACCTTCAAAGCCGATATAAAATTGACCATTGACCTTTGACCATTGATCATTTTCCGTTATCTCTTTGCCAACAGCATGCTTGACACTTAAACCTGCCATGAATTGCTCACGATCTTTATCCGTACGGAAACCTGTCCAGTCAAGAAAGGCTTCGAAATAACCTCGCTTATACTGATGCTGGAAAGCAAAACCTTGCATGGTAGGACGATAATAGCGAATTGTATCACTTATCATGAAGGACGGATAGTCACCCAACAGCTTATCACGTTGAAAACTACCGAAAGTAAAAGTGAGAGGCTTGGTGTTATACTGATAATACAACACAGGTGAACCATCAGTAAAACCATGTTTAATGCCAAATTCCAGGTGTCCACTATAGCCTCCCATCACTCGATGCTTACCCTCATCCCAGCTTAAACCTAATTCTGGTGTGGCACGTATTCCGCTATAGGTCAATGTGGTTCGGTAAGTGTCGTCACCCTCGCCATTATCGAAAAAGCCTTCAACTCCGAGTTTCCATTCCAGTTTCTGACCATTGACCATGAGCCATTGAGCATTGACCATGAATAAGGCCAAAACGAGAACAGTTTTTAGTAGAATAATACTCCTCATTCCTTTAAACATGCAAGACACCTTGAAATGATTAAACATTTAAAGCTTCAAGAATTCGTTTCAACACTACAGTAGCAGATATTTCACGATTAGCTGCCTCTGGGATAACCAGAGAGCGTGGTCCCTCAATGACATTATCAGTAACAATCATATTACGTCGAACAGGCAAGCAATGCATAAAATGGGCATTGTTTGTCCAACTCATATGCTCTTCATCGATAGTCCACCCCATATCTTTACTCAAGACCTGTCCGTAATCGGCTAAGTTTGTCACACCAGGGCAACTCCAATTCTTAGCATAAACGAAATCAGCTCCATCCAGAGCTTTTCTTTGGTCATATTCCACTAAAGCATCACCCACAAAAGCAGGATCCAACTCGTAACCTTCTGGGTGAGTGATGACAAAATCCACATTAGCTGCATTCATCCACTCAGCAAATGAATTGGGTACAGCTTGTGGCAAAGCCTTTGGATGAGGAGCCCAAGTAAGCACCACCTTGGGGCGCTTTACCTCTTTATATTCTTCGATGGTAATCAAGTCAGCAAAAGCCTGTAAAGGATGTACAGTTGCTGTTTCCATAGCAAAAACAGGACGACCACTATACTCCACAAACTGATTAAATACAGTTTCTGCATAGTCATATTCACGGTCTTTCAATCCAGCAAAAGAACGAACGCCAATAACATCGCAATAGCATCCCATGACAGGAATAGCCTCCAGCAAGTGTTCGCTCTTATCGCCATCCATAATAACTCCACGCTCTGTCTCCAACTTCCAGGCACCTTGGTTCACATCAAGCACTATCACATTCATACCTAAGTTCATAGCTGCTTTCTGGGTACTCAATCGAGTACGCAAGCTGGAATTGAAGAATACCATTAACAGGGTTTTGTTCCTACCCAACTCCACAAACTTGAACCTATCGTTCTTTATCTCCAAAGCTTCCTGCAACGCCTGATGCAAGTCACCCAAATCTGTTACTTTACTGAAATATCTCATTATTATATTATTTTCTGGTTTGTCCTTCACCTTCAATCATCCATTTATAAGTGGTAATAGCCTCCAAAGCCATAGGCCCACGGGCATGCATTTTCTGTGTACTGATACCTATCTCAGCTCCCAAGCCGAATTGGGCGCCATCACTGAAGGATGTTGGTGCATTCCAATAAACACAAGCAGCATCCACTTCGCTACAGAATATTTCAGCAGATGCTTTATCCTCAGTAACAATGCATTCGCTATGTCCTGATGCCACCTGATTAATCCACGCAATTGCCTCATCCAATGATGAAACTGTCTTAATTGCCATTTTATAATCCAAGAACTCTGTTCCAAAGCTTTCTTCCGTTGCATGTTGTAAAAGATCTTCGGGATAATTACCTTTCAAATATTGATAAGCTTCATCATCGGCATAGATAATCACTTTACTGTCAACAAGAGGAGCACATAAAACAGGCAGGTCGCCTAATCGGCTACGGTGCAACAACACACAATCCAAAGCATTGCAAACTGACACCCTACGAGTTTTGGCATTATGGATTATAGGAGTGCCTTTCTTAATGTCACCAGACGCATCAAAATAAGTGTGGCAAATGCCTGCACCAGTCTCGATAACAGGAACAGTAGCATTGTCACGAACAAACTTGATCAAGCCACTACTGCCTCGAGGGATAATCAGATCTACCAATCCACGAGCATGTAGCAACTCTGCAGTAGCTTCACGATCAGCAGGCAATAATTCTACCACATGCTTATCGATACCAAAACGATACAAGACACTATGGATAACACCAATTGCAGCTTCGTTCGTATCTTGAGCATCACTCCCTCCCTTCAAAACACAGGCATTGTGGCTACGCAGACAGAGAGAAAAGACATCAAAACTAACATTCGGACGAGCCTCATAAATAATTCCTATCACACCAAAAGGCACACTTACTTGCCTAATTTTTAACCCATTAGGACGTATAGTTTCTCTTAAAACCTTACCTACTGGCGAAGGCAACTTTGCCACATTACGCATATCAACCGCAATGCCTTGCAATCTTTCATGAGTCAGTTTTAAACGGTCATATTTTGGATTAGCAGAATCCATGCGAGACAGATCCTGCTCATTAGCATTCAAAATAACATCTGCCTGAGCGATAATCTCATCGGCAACAGCACACAACACTTCTGCTATTTTATCGTCACTGAGCCGAAGTAAAAACTTTGCAGCTTGATGAACTTCTAATAATTGACTTCTTATATCCATACGTTTTATTCCATATATAAATAATCATAATGAACAACTGGGCGACCAGCATGCTTACCCATAGCAGCCTTGACTTGTACAGAGGTGCAGTTGGCCTTGCCCACTCCTATCTGATTGCCTTCAGCATCGATAATGCGAATGATGTCGTCTTTCTCGAAATCACCAGAAACCCCAGTTATGCCTATAGGTAAAATACTCACAGCCTTATCGCCTCTCAAAGCTTCCAAAGCCTTTGCATCGATGGTGATATCGCCTTTGGCAAACCCTTCACTATGGGCAATCCACTTCTTTACACCACTGATAGGTTTAGACTTGGGAATGAAACGGGTACAAACAGCATCTTTATCAAGCAGCAAATGAAGCAAGATATCGTCACGCTTACCATTGGCAATGATAACCTCAATGCCTTCATCTGCTACCTTGCGAGCAATATTGGTTTTGGTGAGCATGCCACCACGACCAAAGCTCGACTTGGAAGCTTGAATATAATTTGTCAAATCCATCTTCTGCCTTATTTCAAGGATTACTTGCGAGCATGGATCAGCAGGAGAACCATTATAGATGCCATCGATGTTGCTAAGAATGACAAGCACATCAGCATCCATCATGGAGGCTATCAAGCCACTCAGTTCGTCGTTATCTGTAAACATCAACTCCGTCACACTGATGGTATCGTTTTCATTCACAATTGGAATGACCCCATGCTCCAACATCACCGTCATGCAGTTCTTTTGGTTGAGGTAGTGCCTACGAGTACCAAAATTCTCCTTCATAGTAAGCACCTGCCCCACTGCAATACCATGATCACGAAACAATTCATAATAGCGGTTAATGAGTTTTGCTTGTCCAACAGCAGAAAAAAGTTGACGCTGGGATGTAGTGTCAAGATGGTGTTCTGAAAGTTTCAACTCGCTTCGACCGGAAGCCACTGCTCCAGAAGACACCAGAATAACCTCCATACCTACATGCCGCAACTGGGCAATTTGGTCAACCAACGCAGACATGCGGGTAACATCCAATGTGCCATCTTGTCGAGTCAGCACATTACTACCCACCTTGATAACGATTCTTTTCATAACTCAATGTGCTTTACGTTCACGGATTCATTCAAGAAAATAGAAGCCGATTCCGTAAATTTTTCTTCTGATTCAGTTGTATAGTATATGCAGGTATTGCCACGGGTGCATTTTGCATCCATTTCCGGATGCCGACACAGATAGTCCTTTAGGCTCTCCGCCACCAGTTCCCCTTGTGTGACGATATTGATATGCTTAGGTACATATTGTTTGATCTTATCCAACAACAAAGGATAATGAGTACAACCCAAAATAATAGTATCTATCTGATCGTCTTTCGCCAACAATTCATTCAGGTATTTCTGCACAAAGTAATCGGCACCCTCATCATTGGCTTCATTGTTCTCCACCAATGGCACCCACATGGGGCATGCTTGACTGCTCACCCGTACCTCAGGAAACAGTTTCTTTATTTCCAAAGGGTATGACTCACTCTTTACAGTTCCTGGTGTGGCAAGTAAACCTATGTGCCTTGTGTTAGTCAAATCACCTATGCACTCAACTGTTGGGCGTATCACACCCAATACCCTGCGATTGGCATCCAACCTATGCAGGTCGTTCATCTGGATACTTCGTAATGCTTTTGCTGAAGCTGTGTTACAACCTAAAACAACTAAGTGACAACCCAGCTCAAATAGTTTAGTTACTGCCTGCAGTGTAAACTCATACACAATCTGAAATGAACGAGTGCCATAAGGATTGCGCGCATTATCACCCAGATAGATATAGTCATAAGCAGGCAAGGCCTCACGAATCTTGCTTAAGATCGTGAGGCCTCCGTAACCTGAATCAAACACCCCGATAGGGCCAGGTATGCTTGACAACTGATGGTCCATAACTTTACTTTATGCCCAACTTGGCCTTTACCTTGTCTGTAATATCCACGCTCTGAGAACCTACGAAAGGAATGCTGGTACTTGCGAGGTCGAAGATATAGATATAGCCCTCAGCCTGACCGATTTCTTCCACAGCTTTCTGCACCTTCTCAAGAATAGGGTTCATAGCTTCCTGCTGTGCCTGCTGCAGTGACTGGCTAGCCTCCTGTTGGAACTGATCCTGGCGCTGAGCCATATCCTGAAGTTCCTTTTGTCGGCGTTCTGCAATATTACGTGGCAGAGAGTCAGCCTGAGCTACATACTCCTGATACTTCTTGTTGAACTCTTCTTGTGTACGCTGCAGCTCCTCTTGATAATTCTTCTGCATTGCCTCAATGTCAGTCACAGCCTTTTTGTACTCAGCCATCTCAACGATAACAGCCTGTGCGTTCATGTGAGCGAACTTCTGCTGAGCCATTGCACCCAGCGCTGGCAGGGCAATCAAAGCAACGGCCAAAACGATTTTCTTTAACATCTTAATTCCTTTTTTATTGTTATTATTTATTTGTCTATTAGTTTTTCGGCTGCAAATGTAGGAAATAATTTTGAATTATTCGCTTAATTCTGCCAATACATCATCACTTATGTCAATATTTGGCGATGCAAAGATAATACTAGTTGCCGAAGCACGGTCAATAACCATACTATAGCCCTTGTTTTGTGCAATAGCCTTCACCACCTCATAGATATCATCCATGATGGGTTGCATCAACTCCTGCTGCTTCTTTGCAAGCTCGCCTTCCTGTCCGAAATACTTGCGGCGCAGTTCAGCGGCAGACTTCTCTTTCTCCACGATAGCGTTCTCACGCTGTGTACGTTGAGATTCCGTCAAGTTCTTAGCCGACTGATAATTCTCATATAGCGTCTTAGCCTCTTCTGAGACTTTCTGCACTTCTGCCTGCCATTGTTTTGACAATTGTTCTATTTCACTGTTTGCACTCTCATAAGCAGGAACATTCTTCAAAATGTACTCCATGTCAATCAATGCAAAACGCTGTGCACTGGCTCCCAGGCTCATGGCACACAAAGCAAACATCAATAACACAAACTTCTTCATAATTCCTCTTTTTTTATTTAAGTGATACAATTAAAACTCCTGGCCGAGCACAAAGTGGAAATTACTACCACCATATTGCTTTGAGCCGTTAACCTTATCAAATCCATAACCCCAGTCAATACCCATCATACCAATCATCGGCAGATAGATTCGTACGCCAAAGCCGGCCGAGCGTTTCATATCGAATGGGTTGAACTTGGAAACGTCATGCCAAGCGTTTCCTCCTTCTAAAAACGCAATAGCATAGATAGTACTGCTTGTCTCAAGCATTAAAGGATATCTTAATTCCAATCCGAAGCGTGTATAGGCATATCCCGCCTGACTCCTAGACATGGTCAGGGAGCTATTCTCATAACCTCTTAGTGCCACACTTTCAGTAGCATAGGTAGTATAACCAGTCATACCGTCACCACCAACGTCAAAAGTTTGGAAAGGAGACTTTTTATATTTATTATAATGACCTAACAAACCGAATTCAGCACGCATCATCAACACTGGAGTTCGCTTCACGGTATAAGGATCAGCCAGAGGGATGAATACCTTTGACTTGAATTTCCACTTGTGATACTCAATCCAATGATACATCTTATTATAGTCATCCTGATTGTTCTGGTCATACTTGCTGTAGTCCTTACCGTCGAAAGAACTCCAAGGTGGCGTCAGCTGCAAAGAGAAGCTGAACTCAGAACCCTGGCGTGTATAAATCGGGTTATCAGTAGATCGACGAGCCAACGTAAAGTTCAACGCCACCTCATTAGAGCTACCATCCGTCACAGGGAAATACATCCACTGGCTCAGCATATAACGATTGAAGGACAGCTCAGCTGAGATCTGGAAATAGTTATCTGGCCAGTTCAGACGCTTACCAAACATCACTGAAGCACCAATCATCTTCATATACTTGTCAGGGTCATAGTAATTCTCATAGTTCGAGTAACCATAACCGCCATAACCATAGCCACCATAACCACCATAACCACCATAGCCACCATACATGCCACCCATGCCATAGCCGTAGTTATACATATCCATCATCGCCGTATTATAATAACGACTACTGATATCGGTCTGCACATAGTAATAAGCTGATATCTGGAACGCATTCGGACGCTTGCCGCCAAACCATGGGTCGAGGAATGAAATGCTATAGCTCTGATAATAACTACCATTCGTCTGTCCGCTCAGCGTTAGAGTCTGTCCTTCACCCTGTGGTAACAAACCACGGTGTCTTCTGTCTGGATGAAGCAGGTTCTTCATAGAGAAGTTCGTAAACTTCAGACTTAACTTACCTATGATACCAGTTTGTCCCCAACCTGCCGAGAGCTCCACCTGGTCATTAGGCTTCGAAACCAGAGGGAAACCAATGTCCACAGTACCATCCTCAGGACGTGGTTTAATATCCGGCTGCAACTGCTCAGGGTCAAAGTGTCCCATTTGCTGAATCTCACGCAAAGATGTCATGATATCATCCTTACTGAATAGCTTGCCAGGCTTCACATACAACTCACGGCGCACCACATCTTCATACAAACGGTCATTACCTGTGATGGTTACCTTATTCACAGTAGCTTGCTGACCTTCATAAATACGCATCTCCAAATCGATAGAGTCGCCCACGATATTCACCTCCACAGGATCGAGGCTATAGAAAAGATACCCATTATTATAATAAAGGTTACCAACAGACTCATCATCAGTTACTGTACGCTCCTCCAGTTTCTTCTGGTTATACACATCACCAGATTTCATCTGTAGCACTTGAGCCAAGATATCCGAAGGATACACTGTATTACCCACCCAAGTGATATTGCGGATATAATATTTATCGCCTTCCTCAACCTTGATGTACACATCCACTGTATTATCGTCGAAGTTCGTCACACTATCTTCCAGAATCACGGCATCGCGATAGCCCAACTCATTATATTTGTCGATAATCAGCTGCTTATCCTCCTCATACTTCTCAGGGACAAACTTCTTTGTACGGAAGATATTCACCAACTTGTTCTTCTCGTTGGTCTTCTTCATCACGCGTTTCAGCTTATTCGTCTTAATGGCCTGGTTACCCTCAAACGTAATCTCATGCACCTTTACCTTCTCCTTCTTATCCACATTCACATCCACGATAATCTCATTCTTCCTTTCGGGATCATCGCGCTGCACGAGTTTCACCTCAGCGTTCTTGAAGCCTTTATCATCGAAATAGCGTTTGATAAGTGTTTCAGCACGACTTACGACATTAGGTGTAATCTGGCTACCTTTGATCATGCCGATACGAGCCTGTAATTCATCCTGCTCCGACTTCTTCATGCCATGATAGTTAACCTCGCTCACACGTGGTCGCATAGTCACCTTGATTCTTAGCCAAATGCGGTCACCCACAATCTTATCTGCCGAGATACTCACATCCGAGAATAAGCCATGCCTCCAATATCTTTTAGCAGCATCAGTAATGTCTTCGCCAGGCACCTCTATTGTTTCGCCCACCCTGAGTCCTGAAATGTTGACAATCACATTGTCCTCATAGTTTTCAGCTCCCTCTACGGCTATGTCAGCAATGACATATTTCTTCGGATCACCAGAATAGAGAATAACAGGTGTTCCATCATTCAGTGCATCAACTGCCACCTCCTCTTGGGCATGGGCTACATTAAATATAGTATAAGGTACATTAAACAGCATCAACAGCAATGCCACCCGCATCAATATGCTATTTCTTTTCTTCATCCCTTGTTCTAAATTACTAAATCAATAATTTGTTCACTTGTCAATCCGTATCGGCGTTCGCGGTGCTGATAATCGGCTATTGCCTTCCTAAGCTCCAGCTCCTTGAAGTCAGGCCAGAAAGTCTCGCAAAAATAAAGCTCTGCATAGGCACATTGCCAAAGCAAATAGTTGCTTAGTCTCTGTTCGCCACCTGTACGAATTAACAAATCCACATCAGGCATGTGTTTTGTTGCCAGATGCTGCTGTATTGTGTCACTGTCTATAGCCGACAGCTCCATCTTTCCTGATTTTACTTCTGCCGCTATCTGGCGAGTAGCCTCGGTAAGCTCCCACTTCGACGAGTAGCTCAACGCCAGCACCAACGACATGCCAGTATTTTGCGAGGTATGCTCCACGCATGCCATCAACTTCCCCTTTACAAACTCAGGCAATTTATCAATTTCACCTATCACTTGGAAGCTGATATTATTTTTCATAAAGGTCTCCTCCTCAATATGTTCAAAGAGCAAGCCCATCAGTGCCGTCACCTCCTGTTCGGGACGGTTCCAGTTTTCTGTAGAGAATGTATATAAAGTCAAGAAGTCGATGCCCAATCTGGCTGCTTCTTCGGCAATCTGGTGCACTGTTTCTGCACCAGCCTGGTGTCCCTGCGAACGATCTAACCCACGCTGCTTCGCCCATCTGCCATTGCCATCCATAATGATAGCTACATGCCTCGGTATGCGATTCAAATCCAACTGAACATCCATCTCCATATACCTAACCTAAAAAAGAAAACTTATTCAGGCGTCCTCGCCACAACTGATTACTCTCACCATCGTTGCCAATCACGAGTAACCAGATGAAATCAGACTCATCCACTATCATAGCGTAATGCTCATGGCCTCCCACTCCTTCCGGTAGTTGGAACTTGCCCTCGCACTTACCCCATACCAAGCCGCCCATCGACTCATACATTGTATTCAGTTCATCACCCACCATATAGAAGAACTTATTGTAGAACATCACCGTTGGGTTGCTCAAGTTGGGGCAATAATATACCGTATTTGTAGTCATGCCACCCCAGTCATCACCATCAATGGTCATCCAAGGCACAATCCGGTCAGTGGGTTCTGAAGACTCACCCACCAAAATCGCCCTCTCAACACCCGTACTGGAAATATATGTATCATAATTCACCTTACCCATAGGGAAACCCGCTTGCACAGGTTCACCATCAGTCCAAGGCTCGTCAATTGACTTCGTCAAGCAATACAGGTTTTCACCCTCCACTTCTCTAATAGCCGTCAACTTATCAGAGAATGCAGCCAAGAGGGATGTTACACCACCACTCAGTACCTCACTTTTCTCCCAATACTCGCCAAACTCACTGGTATATACATCACCCGAAGCTGTTATCATGCAAAGCATACCCTGGAAATTAAGGGCTGAGTGCAGTATAGCATCCTCTGGTAGGCCAACCATAGTGAAAGTCTCCCACACAAATTCGCTCTGACTCACATCAGCCTTCATCAGCAAGTTACCCTCCAGCATCACCATCAAGTCATTGCCAAATTTCAGCACCTGTAGGTCAGTACTTTGATTAGCCGCCAAGAATTCATCAGGCAGGTTAGGCATCAATTTCCACTTAGCCATATCAGGATCTTCCTTGTGCACATTCACCTGTAAGGTATATTCTTGCCAACGGCTTCCATCATTTGCCACAATCTTGAATGTAACACCAGGCTTGTTAATCGCTGGTGTCAGGTCAGCCTTTTGGCCAACCACAAACAAAGAGTCCAACAAACCCGAAGTAACAATTCCTGTAGCAGAGAGAGTTTTAATAGTTACATTGCTCAACACCTTCTCCGAGCCCACTGGCAAGGAATCGGCATTAAAGATGACATGATTCACCTGATCAATGGTGAAAGCATAACTCTTTCCGTATATCGTGTCCAGACCAAAAGCCGTCACAAAGGTGCTCACATTAACCTCAATGTCTTCATCATTGCCCTTCACACATGCACCGAAACCAATGCAGGCACCCAACAAACAGGCTATGGCCATTAAGAGTTTAGTTCTCATGAAAGTCTTTTTTTCTTATTTACAAGCTGCAAAATTAAAAAACAATTTTCTTATGAGCAGATTTCTCGCGAAGTTTTATACAAAATTATGGAATATATGGTAGTTTCGCCCCATAATTAGCTTTTTTTTGGACGAAATTTTAGGAAAAACAATACTTGGGGCTGAAATACCGTGTTCCAAATGTTGTGGACAATGCTCCACATAGGCCTCATCCCACAACCCCTCATCTATGAAAGATTGCAACAGTTTTGCCCCTCCTTCAACCAACAGCGACTGGATTTTCCTCCTCATCAGTTCATCCAACAGCTGGGGTAGTATGCTCCGGCTGAAATCGGCTTGGAAGGTCATCGCCCCTGCCACGCTTTCCGACTTTTCCGTCACCACTAATGTGGGCTGAGTGCCATCAAAAAGATGCAACTCACGAGGCAAAGTCAGGTTTCTGTCTATCACAATTCGCAAAGGCTGTGATCCACTCCAGCACCTTACGTTCAGTGAAGGATTGTCAAGCTTAGCCGTACAAGTGCCAACCAAGATAGCTTGATGCTCAGCCCTGCGCTTATGAGCCACCAATTGTGTCAAAGGTGATGACAGTTTCACAGGCTCTCCACCCTCACGCTCCACGTCGATGAAGCCATCAGCTGACTGTGCCCACTTCAGTGTAATAAAGGGACGATGCTTCAGTTGAACTGTAAAGAAAACCTTGTTGAGAGCAATACACTCATCCCTCAACACTCCCACAATCACCTCGCATCCTGCATCCTGCAATATCTTGATTCCTCTGCCAGCCACCTTACTGAAAGGGTCTTCACACCCTATTACCACCTTGGGTATTCCTTTGCTCACAATCAGATTGGCACAAGGAGGTGTCTTCCCATAATGGGCACAAGGCTCCAGGCTCACATAAAGGGTGCTACGCTTCAGCAAAGAATGGTCTTGCACACTCGTTATGGCATGCACCTCGGCATGTGCCTCGCCACACTTGGCATGGTATCCCTCGCCAATGATTTTATCATCACACACCACCACAGCACCCACCATAGGGTTGGGAGCAGCACCCAAACGACCATTTTTGGCAAGTTGGATGCATCGTTTCATATATTTTTCGTCATTCGTCATCGTCATTCTCAAAATTATCCGTAACTTTAGCAAAAAAATATGCAGAACGTCATTGCCGACATACGCCAGACCTTGTTGCCGCTCTATGGAAAAGAAGAAGCAGCAGCCCTGACCCGCATCATCTGCCAAGAGATGCTGGGGCAAACGGCCACAGACTTTTTCCTCGGCAAAGATATAGTTTTATCTGCAAATCAGAAAACATTTTTACAATCGATCCTTGAAAGATTGCAGGATTTTGAACCTATACAGTATATCCAACAACAAGCTCCATTCATGGGGCACAGGTTTTTTGTGGCTCCTGGCGTGCTGATTCCTCGTCCTGAAACTGAAGAATTAGTGGAACACTTGACGAAGATATTACCTGCTGATGCCAACATTTTTGACATAGGAACAGGCAGTGGTTGCATCGCCATTTCGTTGGCGTTGGCATTGCCAAAGGCAAAGGTTTCCGCCTGTGATATCTCTGAACAAGCCTTGACGATTGCGAAATACAACAATGAAACCCATCAAGCACAAGTATCTTTCTTCCAGACGGATATATTGACATACCAACCTGAGACATCAGCCTTGCAGAGTTTCGATGCCATCGTCAGCAACCCACCATATATTACAAAGGCCGAGGCAAATACTATGGAGCCTAATGTGTTGCGCTATGAACCGCATGTAGCATTATTTGTTGATGGCAATGACCCCTTGCTGTTCTATCGCAAGATAGCTGCTTTGGGAAAGGCTATATTAAAGCCTGATGGCCTACTTGCTTTTGAAATCAACCGCGCTTACGGACAAGAGGTTAAGGAGGTGCTTCATGAACAGGGCTACCAACAGGTGAAACTAAAGCAAGATCTTTTCGGAAATAACAGATTTGTGTTTGGAAGATTGAAGATTGACTATTAAAGATTGAAAAATGAATATGAAACCATTATCAGCAACAGAAGCTCTGGCAAAGGCAGCAAACCTTTGCGCCAAAGGAGAGCATTGTGCAGCAGACATTCGAGAAAAGCTCTTCCAATGGGGCTTTGATGGCGATGCCGATAGCATCATCAGCAAGCTCGTTCAGCAAGACTTCATCAATGAAGTGCGCTATACCCATGCTTATATCCATGATAAATACTGCTTCGCCAAATGGGGTCGCGTCAAGATAGAGCAAGGACTTCGCTTGAAGCAGATTTCCTCCGCCACCATTCACCAACAAATGGAAGAAGTGATTGACAAAGAAGTTTATACACAAAACCTCCGAGACCTCTTACAACAGAAACGCAAAACCTTACAAGGCAACGACAACTTCCAAATCAAGACTAAACTCGTCCGCTTTGCCCTGCAACGTGGCTTTACTTATGAAGAGGTGTTTTGCAACATAGATGATTGAAAAATGTTTCATTCTTTTCGGGATTACCATTCTTTTTGCTTACTTTTGCATTTGATTTTTTGAAATAACAAGTATTATGAAGACATTAGAGAGATTGTTCGCAGAGAAATTATTAAAAATCAAAGCGATTAAATTGCAGCCAGCCAACCCGTTCACTTGGGCATCAGGCTGGAAGTCACCGTTTTATTGCGACAACCGCAAGACTTTGTCCTATCCTGCACTGCGCAGTTTTGTAAAGTACGAGATCACCCGTCTCATACTTGAGAGCTTCCCACAGGTAGATGCCATTGCAGGTGTTGCCACAGGAGCCATACCACAAGGCGCCTTAGTGGCTGATGCGCTGAACCTGCCATTTGTTTATGTACGTTCCAAACCAAAAGATCATGGATTAGAGAACCTTATCGAAGGCGAGCTACGTCCTGGCATGAAGGTGGTGGTGGTGGAAGACCTCATCTCCACAGGTGGTAGCAGCTTGAAGGCAGTAGAAGCCATCCGCAGAGACGGTTGCGAGGTCATCGGCATGGTGGCAAGCTATACCTACGGCTTCCCTGAGGCTGAAAAAGCTTTCAAGGATGCAAAGGTGCAGTTGGTAACCCTAACCAACTACGATGCCGTGATTGAGACTGCCCTGAAGACAGGTTATATTGAAGAGGCTGATATCCCTATCCTGGATGAGTGGCGCAAAGACCCTGCTCATTGGGGTGATGATTTGAAATAAATTTAAGCTTATGAGTACCACGAATTTTGAGAGCGACAGCAAGCTGATTGAGGCTCCGCAACGCAAGGTGTTTGAGAAGCTGTCTGATGCTGAGAATCTGGAGAAACTGAAGGAACGCATCCCTGCCGAGAAGTTAGATAACATCAATTTAGACAATGGCATGCTGACATTCAAGACTCCGATGGGTGCTGTATCTATGCAGATTAAGGACACAGAGCCTTTCCACAGCGTGACATACGGCACGGTGCAGTCACCCATACCGTTCGATATCCGCATGGAACTGGTTCCTAAGGGTCCTGAGGCTTGCGAGATGAAGCTCATTGCAGGCTTGCAACTCAACGCCTTTATGCTGGGCATGGTGCAGAAACCCATCCGCGATGGCTTGAACCGCATTGTTGAAGCTCTTGCGCAAGTACCTTATTAGTAATGAAGCTCTGGGAAAAATCCACACAGATTGACAAAGAGATAGAGCGATTCACCGTTGGCAGAGACCGTGAGATGGATCTCTATCTGGCTCCTTACGATGTATTGGGCAGCATGGCACACATCACTATGCTCCAAAGCATCGGTCTCCTTACTGAGAACGAGCTGAAACTCCTGTTGCAAGAACTGAAAAAGATATACGAGGTTGCCATCAAAGGCGAATTTGTTATTGAAGAAGGCATCGAAGATGTTCATTCTCAAGTAGAACTGATGCTTACTCGTGCCTTGGGCGACATTGGTAAGAAGATTCATAGCGGACGTTCTCGCAACGATCAGGTGCTGGTTGACCTCAAACTGTTCACCCGTGCCCAGTTGCAGGAGGTGGCTGAACTCACCAAGCAGTTGTTCGACACCCTGATAGAGCAGAGCGAACGCTACAAAGACATCCTTATGCCAGGCTATACCCACTTGCAGATTGCTATGCCTTCATCTTTCGGCTTGTGGTTAGGCGCTTATGCCGAGAGCCTTGTGGATGATATGACAATGCTGCAAGCTGCCTATCGCATGGTGAACCGCAATCCCCTGGGCTCTGCGGCGGGCTATGGTTCTTCGTTCCCCTTGAACCGCTCCATGACCACCCTGCTACTGGGGTTCGACTCTATGGACTATAACGTGGTGTATGCACAGATGGGACGAGGCAAGATGGAGCGCAACGTTTCCTTTGCCATTGCCAGTCTGGCAGGCACCATCGCCAAATTAGCTTTCGATGCCTGCCTGTTCAATAGCCAGAACTTCGGCTTTGTCAAGCTGCCCGACGAGTGTACCACAGGCTCCAGCATCATGCCGCACAAGAAAAACCCTGATGTGTTTGAACTCACGCGTGCCAAGTGCAACAAACTGCAGGCATTGCCTCAGCAAATGATGCTCATCAGCAACAATCTGCCAAGTGGCTATTTCCGTGATTATCAGATACTCAAGGAAGTGTTCCTTCCTGCTTTCGATGAGTTGAAGGATTGCCTTCGCATGACCACCTACATCATCAGTCGCCTCACGGTGAACACCCATATCCTCGACGACCCTCGTTACCAGCCCATCTTCACTGTGGAGCGTGTCAATGAACTGGTGCTGCAGGGAGTGCCCTTCCGTGATGCCTACAAGCAGGTGGGCTTGGAGTTCGAGGCAGGTCAGTTCCGGCATGCTCAAGAGGTGCACCACACCCACGAGGGTAGCATCGGCAACCTCTGCAATGCAGAAATCAGTGCCCTGATGCAACAGGAGTTGGGCAAATTTAACTTCCCGCAGGTGGAGAAAGCCCAGCAACAGCTATTAGACATATAAAAAGTTGCTGATATTTTTTGCAGATTGAAAAATACCGACTATCTTTGCACCGCAAATAAAGCTGATGCCCGGATGGTGGAATCGGTAGACACGAGGGACTTAAAATCCCTTGGCTATTGCAGCTGTGTGGGTTCAAGTCCCACTCCGGGTACCACATTTCCAGCACAACCGCCTGCAATTCAGATAATTACAGGCGGTTTCCTTTTATGCAAGTGACATTTAATGAACAAATAAAACAGCATTATGAACAAAAAATTGATTCTGACACTCGCGTTTTTCGCCACCCTTTTCTTTTCCTTCTCATCATGCAGTTCAAAAGAAGAGAAAGTCATTAGCAGGCTCGCAAGCCTGACGGAACGCATCGACAAAAATGGAGCTAAATTCGACTCAGACGATTGGCTTCAAGCCTTTAGAGATCTTGAGGACATCCACGAAGACATGAAAGACTGTGATTTTACAAGTGAGCAACTCAAGCAAGTGGCTCGTGCCGACGGCAGGATTACAGCCATCGTAGCAAAGCATGGAGCCAAAGCATTCAGTCAAGAGGCATCCTCTTTCATGAAGGAATTAGGCTCAATCGTAAAGGAGTTCCAGGAAGGAGCCCAGGAGATCTTCAACGAGGAAGACATGAAAGAAATTGAAGAAGAACTTATGAACACATTGAAAGATCTCGAGAAAGATCTTGAATGAATAAATGAATTTGTTATCTTTGCTGCGTTAATAACAAAAACCAAGGAAATATGAGAACTGCAACCATCCTCCTGCTCACGCTGATCATCGCAGGCAACCAATCGGCATGGGCTCAGCTGAAGCCAGCAAGTAGATATAATAGTACCTATGAGACGGAATCCTACGAGAATAACGATATGATAAAAATCGGACTCGGGTGGGCAGACAAGACCATCAAGGTGCCCAACGGCGGACAAGCACCGGATGTTGTCAAGCTGACACAAGCCTTCAACAGCGTATGGCCAACTTACGTGGTGGAAGGCATTCTCGACCAAGCCGCAAATCCCTACTTCACTGAGGTTTCAGACGATGAATATGGTGGAGGAACTGTCGTAGATCGTGGAAACGGCTACCTCTGCGAGGACGCTGGAGGCAGCGACGGCGAGAACATGGAAGCCTGTGTGTGGAAGCGGGACAACGGCCATCGGCTGTTCGCCATCCAGGTGAGCAGCAACACCGACCCAGATTTCTGCGTTATCTGCTTCTACGACTATGACCCAGACACTCAGACGCTCACCCCTGAGTCGAGCCCTGTCGATACATACCAGCCAAAGGAAGGTCGGGATTATTGGTTCACCCTTCCTCGCCACGGCAAAGACTTCATCATCACCGAGATGATACACAGCGAGCAGGTCAATCTCAGCAGCATCTACCAGTTTGACGGCAACAAGCACGTCTATAGCAGGCAGAAGAGTGAATCTTACGATTGAGGAGCCAAGAACCAGATACTTTCCCCTCGCCATTCGGCATAGCCGAAGCAAGCATCACCCTGCTGTCTTAGTTCGGGTAACCTTAGTTCCGCCTCTTAATTCAGTCGGATTTGTAATCCGATAATCAGTTCAGTCGGATTTGTAATCCGACGGTCATGAATATTAGGATTTGCAATCCGATAATTTTACCGCATTACAAATGCTCATATTCAATACGGTCGGATTACAAATCCGACCGAACGGGCAGGGAGCTTAAGCGATTTATCTAAATCCGACCGACCGAACAGGGGCAAATCCGACCGGACGGGGCAAATCCGACCGAACAGGCGAACAGAGTCAAGCTTGAACTATGCCGAACGTTTATTCCGTCCGAACTTAGATAGTGATGTTCAATACGTCAAAGATCTATGTCGCGAAGCGAAGCGACGTGTCGTGATTTTTGATCTTTGCCTCTTCACCTCCGTGGCCTTTGGTGGTGCTTTTGGCTCTCCATCTGGATCACGATACAAAGATATATATAATATTTTAAACTGCCAAATATATTTTAAAATATTTTTCAAAAAAAAACTTTTTCCTTGATTTGCTGCGACGTGGTGGCCATTTCAACTAATCGAGCCATTTGTTTTGTGAAATTGAAGCAATTAATTAGAGTAATAGGTTGGGAGGGTAAACAACGTCTTATTGGTGGTCATTAGTGGTCAATTGTCATTTGTCAATAAGAAAAAAAAGGGATGGGGCATCAGGCTCACTATAATTATAAATATATATATTTATAATTATAGTGGTGTTTTTAGGCACCCCCCCTAAAAAAGCTTAATGACTATTGACAATTGACCACTATTGACCACAACAAATACAATCTTCCAACAGTCAACTTTTTCAGTATGGAAAACAAAGGTAGCGTCGAGTAAATCAGGAAAAGTCACATGCCCTGCCTATTACTTGAAGTAATTGACCCGTTTTAAGGTAAATGAAAATACCGCCAGGAAAGGTTGAGGCGGTAGATGTGCTATCACCCTCTGGCTGGGTTTAGCTAGGTATCACCATACAGTTATGAAATTTTTATGCTAAACAGCATGTATTTTGGATAATATTGAGGGAAAAGCAATTATTTTTAGGCTTTATATTAATTTTTTTATTATATTATTTGGTAGTTTATGATATTTTATGTAACTTTGCATAGCATTTGGGAAATGTGATGTGACTGATGGTCGCGGCTCAGCGAAGGCCAAGCTAAACTGCCTCCAGAGGAACAACATTGCTTTATAGCGCATTGATGTGTTCATCAAGCCATTGAAGTCTGGCGGTGATGAAGTTCTTCAGGAATTTCACCTCGGCTTCATATGAGCCACGGTCTTCGTAATTAGGCCAAATCTCACCATGAATGGACCAGCCTGCGCCACCTGAACCAGTACTGCTAAAGTTACGGCCTATGGCAAATTTCAGCTGATTCACCTGCTCTTGAATAAAGTCAGGAAGCTTGTCGAACTGCGGCTTTAAAATATTCCATTTCTGCTTCAAAGCCGACACGAAGGCGGGATCCAGGAAGAAGCGGTTGAACCAAGGCGAGCAGGTCTTAATGTACCACCCATCAGGTCCTGTAGAACTAGCACCTTGCTCCCATGTGATGTGATTGGCATTGCCAAAGGCTATGTCGAAGTCCCATACGAAAGGCTGATAAACCTTGCCATCGCTCTTCAAAGCCAGGTAGCAACTGCCACGCATGTTGCCATCGCAGTTCTTTGTGAGTTCCTGCACAATGTAGTATTTCAGGAAAGACTCAATGTCGATGTATTGGCTGTAGCCAACCTCAGGATCAAGGAATGAATCGCCATAAAGAGCAGCCTCAGCACGATTGAAACAGCTCTTTACATACTCGAATTGGGCATCATTTGGTTGCTCGGGTTCTTTGAACATCAGGGGCAAACTGGCATAACTGGTGTGGAACTGGTGAGATGCATCGAAATGAAAATCCAACTCCATGAGGTAGTCAGCCTGTAGATCCGCATCTTCAGTAGCGTCTTCATCCACTAAGTCGAGGTCGCATCTCTCTTCGGAGACCTTTACATGCTCCGTTAACTGATAAACACCAAGATAGGTGTTGTTGAGGTAAAGTTCAACATTGCGGGAACGAGGAGTCCAGTCCATACCTACAATGCGAGAGATTTCAAAGGCTGTGGTGTTTCTCAGCAACGACCTGTCGCTATAATTTGCCAACAGCACCCATTCCTTATCGGTGCTCATTCCCAAGAGCTTCGCCTTGCTGTCAAGCTTGATTTTATAGGGTTTCTTGGGCATTGTCCATGTGGAGTTGCCTCGCCCACGAATACGTCCTGTCCCAGAGAAGGGTGTGCCATCAGTGTAGAGCTTGCCATCATCATTGATGACTACAGAACAATTGATATAATTCTCTTTGTCTTTGATGTCAGCATGCTTTTCCGTCTCTATGGTAACCACAGGTATTATTGTTTCCACCTCTGGTGTGGGATTTACAGGCTGACTGGGTTCGGGCAAGACAACACTATCTTTACTTGAACATGCAGACAAGACAACACATGCGAGTGTGGCAACACATGCCCATGCAATATAGTTAAAATGTAGGCTTTTCATAGTTTTCTTGTTTAATGGACATATAAGTTTATTCAATCAATTAGCAAAAGT
Organism: Bacteroidaceae bacterium; assembly: GCA_017649485.1. GTDB lineage: Bacteria > Bacteroidota > Bacteroidia > Bacteroidales > Bacteroidaceae > Bacteroides. Next base: position 20,588 of record JAGCGS010000034.1, read on the forward strand.
ATTGAGAATTTCCGAGATAAGCAAGAACAATATGGAAGAAACGCAGACAGGGACGCTGCCTCACGCAGTGTTCCTGTCTGTTAGTTAGCCATGATAAGATTTTGAGAGAATGAAACTTCGCAGTTTCGATTTTCACTAACTATATAATGTTTAAAGCAAATGAAAATGTTATTTTTTATAAAGCAAATGAAAAAACTACTATTTCCTAATCTTTTCTTGCTGCTCGACAGGTTTCAGCTTACGACTTAAGCTGTCATTAGCTTGTTCATCGGCTTCGCTTCCCAAAGCCACGGATGGCGAGGTGATTTGCTGACCGATGGTATCGTTCACTGCCATCTGATGGTAGTCTTGCAACAAGGTACGTTCAGCAAGGGTGCCTAAGGCAAGGAGCATCGCCACAGCTGCTGCAGCCCGCAAGATGGGAGCGAGACGGCTGAAAAAAGATACCCGTTTAGCCTTCACTACTGGCGGTTCAATCTGACGAAGCAGTCGCTCATCAAAGTCGTTGCTCAGCTGGCTGTTTTTCAGGAGCTCCTGATAGGTGAACAAATCCTTGTACGGCATGAGATGCTGAGGTACCTCATCCCCGCAGAAGAATTGGCGCAACTCGCGTTCTTCGCGCACAGTAGTCTGGCAATCCCAGTAACGCTTCAGCAGTTGTTCAATCCGTTTAGAGTCCATACATCTGAGTTTTTAAGTAACCTTGCTTCACTTTTTGTCTTGCCCTGAAGAGGTTTATCTTTACCTGTTCTTCGGAGATATCCAACGCCAAGGCAATGTCTTGATAGCTTTTTTCCTCGAGGTCGCGCAACTGCATGATTTGCCGCTGTTTTTCGGGCAACTGTTCAATCAGCTGATGCACGATGCGAAGACGCTCTTTTTGTTCCAGCACTTCGTGAGGATTTGGCTCATTTTGCAGTCTGTCATGGTCGGCAGTGAGTTCTACTGTCTGGGAATCTTTCCTCTCGCGCATGTCGATGGCGAGATTTTTCGTTAGTGTGAGGCAATAGGCCTCAACAGATTCCAGCTGGCTCCACTCTTGCCTTTTGTTCCAGACCTTTATGAGTGTTTCCTGCACGATATCCTCCGCTTCGGCTCTGTCGAATGTTATCCGTAGAGCTACCCGAAAGAGCTTGTCTTTCAAGGGAAGGATGTCGTCACGAAAGCTGATTTGTTTCATCTCTTCATTCATATAGACGGACGAAACCGTGAAAAGTTACAGTTTCTCTCAAAAAAAATCTGTTTATTGTTTACAGTTTAAGATAGGGGGATTACAGATAAGGGTGCCTTGTTGACCATCTATGGCATTTGCAGCTGTAATGACCACCTGCTTGACTCCTGCATCAATGGCTTGGAAAGCGTTCTCAAGCTTGGGAATCATGCCACCTTGAACGACGCCCTGCTCTACCAGCTCCTTGAATTGCTGGGGTGTGATAGTGGGAATCACACTATCGTCGTCAGCCTCATCACGTAATACGCCCTTTTTCTCAAAACAATATATGAGGGTAACATCGAAATAGGGGGCAAGGCCTTTGGCTGTTTCTGCAGCAATAGTATCGGCATTGGTGTTCAACAAGTTGCCCCTTCCATCATGCGTCAAGGGAGCCATAACAGGAACGATGCCAGCTTGCAGGAGGTTAGCCAGTTGCGCACCATCAACCTGCTTCACATCACCCACAAAGCCATAGTCGATGTCCTTGACAGGCCGTTTGTCAGAAAGAATAACATTCATATCGGCACCTGTTAGGCCTACTGCATTGACTCCACGAGCCTGCAAGCCTGCCACGATATTTTTGTTGACCAAACCGCCATAGACCATTGTCACCACCCTGAGCATATCGGCATCGGTGATGCGACGGCCATTGACCATCTGACTCTCGATGCCTAATTGGGCAGCTATCTTCGTGGCAGAACGTCCTCCTCCATGCACCAGAACTTTGGGACCCTTGATGGCGACAAAGTCATCCAAAAGCCTTTGCAGGCTCTCAGGCTCTTCAACTATCTTGCCACCTACTTTTATTATTGAACATTGACCATTGACCATTGAGCTGAGTATTATTCCAAATATGTATAACCATAGAGCCCGGAGCGATAGTTGGAAAGGAACTCTTTGCCCTCATCCACTGTAATCTTGCCCTCCTTCACACTCTTGCTCACCCAAGTCTCCAAAGTGCGAACCAGTTTCTTCGGACTGAACTGCACATAGTCGAGCACCTCTGCCACAGTTTCGCCATCAATCACCTGATCGATGGAGTAACCCTTCTCATCTACAGAGATATGCACCGCATTTGTATCGCCAAAAAGGTTGTGCATATCACCCAATATTTCCTGGTAAGCCCCTACGAGGAACACACCCAAATAATAATGCTCCTTCTGCTTGAGTGAGTGCACAGGAAGGTAATTAGACACACTGCGAGTGGTGATGAAGCTGGCAATCTTACCATCTGAGTCACAGGTGATATCTTGCAGAGTAGCCTCCTTGTCAGGCTTCTCGTCAAGACGCTGCAAAGGCATGATGGGGAAAATCTGGTCAATAGACCATGAGTCAGGCAACGACTGGAACAACGAGAAGTTGCAGAAATACTTATCTGCCAACAGTTTCGGAAGTCCACGAAGCTCGTCGGGAGTATGCTTCAGGCTCTGTGCGATGTGGTTCACCTCTCGCATCACACTCCAATACAGGCACTCTATCTGAGCTCGTGTCTGCAAATCCACCAACCCATGACTGAACAGGTTCAGCGACTCGTCACGAATCTGCTCGGCATCATGGAATGACTCCAGCATGGTATTCTGATTCAGCTTGTCCCAGATGGTGTAAAGCTCTCGCACCAGCTCATGATCTTCGGGCTTGATATCCACATCGTCATCCCATTCAGGCAGATGAGCAGTTTCCAATACATCGAAAATCAGTACAGAATGGTATGCGGACAATGCTCTACCACTCTCTGTAATGATATTGGGATGTGGGATATTATTCTTGTTGCTGATGTCCACCAAGGTAGAGATCGCATCATTCACATACTCCTGAATAGAGTAATTCACACTTCCTTCGTTAGAGCCAGAACGAGTGCCATCATAGTCAACGCCCAAGCCACCACCAATGTCAACAAACTCGACATTGAAGCCCAAACGATGTAGCTGAACATAGAACTGAGACGACTCTACGAGAGCTGTCTGGATATGGCGTATTTTGGTAACCTGGCTTCCTATGTGGAAGTGAATCAACTTCAGACAATCCTCCATTTTCTTCTCTTTCAGGAAGTCGAGTGCCTCAAGCAACTCACTGGAAGTCAAACCGAACTTGCTGGCATCGCCTCCACTCTGTTCCCACTTGCCACTGCCAGAGGAAGCCAATTTGATGCGGATGCCAATATTTGGACGTAAGTTGAGCGTTTTGGCAACTTTGGCAATCAGTCGCAACTCATTCATCTTCTCCACCACGAGGAAGATGCGCTTGCCCATCTTTTGTGCCAACAAAGCCAGCTCGATATAACTCTCATCCTTGTATCCATTACAGATAATCAGCGAGTCAGAGTCCATATTCGTGGCAATCACGGCATGCAGTTCAGGCTTTGAGCCTGCCTCCAGTCCGAGGTTGTATTTTTTACCATGACTCACCACCTCCTCCACCACAGGTCTCATCTGGTTCACCTTGATGGGATAGATGATAAAATTCTGAGCCTTATAGTCATACTCCTCTGCTGCACGCTTGAAGCAATGTGAAATCTTTTCGATACGGTTGTCGAGGATATCAGGGAAACGCACCAGCATAGGGGCTGTGACATCACGTAATGCCAGCTCGTCAACCAATTCTCTCAAATCGACTTCCACTCCGTCTTTCAACGGGGTAACAACCACATGACCCTTGTCATTGATACCAAAGTATGAAGCTCCCCACCCCTTTATGTTGTAGAGTTCTTCAGAATCTTCAATACGCCATTTTCTCATTTCTACTGTTAACTCACTATTTAGGTTATTAATTGAATGGCAAAAATAATAAAAATAAGAATAATTCCATTATATTTGCAGGAAAAACAGCAGATATGCAGAATTATCAGATTGAAATTTGCGCCAATTCGACTGAGAGTGCCCTTAATGCACAGCTTGGAGGGGCTCAACGAGTGGAGCTTTGTGCAGGCATCCCAGAGGGAGGCACAACCCCATCTGTTGGCGAAATTGTGATAGCCAGCAAGAAATTGGAGAGAACTAAGTTGCATGTCATCATACGTCCGCGTGGGGGAGATTTCTGCTATACACCTGATGAATTGGAAATCATGAAGGTGGATATCAATACTGCTTGTCAGTTTCAGGTAGATGGCTTTGTTTTTGGATGCCTCACACCTGAGGGCGACGTGGATAAGAAGGCGATGCAGAAGCTGATGGAGGCTGCTCGAGGCAAAAGCGTCACCTTCCATCGAGCGTTCGACATGTGCCGAAACCCTTTCCAGGCTCTGGAAGATATCATTGAGCTGGGATGCGATCGCATCCTGACTTCCGGCCAACAGCCTATTGCCGTTAAAGGTATTCAGCTGATAAAAGAGTTAGTGAAGCAGGCGGCAGGACGCATCATCATCATGCCTGGATGTGGAATAACACCGCAGAATATCCGCCAGATAGCCGAAAAGACAGGAGCTACGGAGTTTCATTTTTCAGGACGCAAGACAGTCGAGAGTCCCATGACCTATCGGAATCATCAGGTTTCGATGGGGGGTACTGTGAAGATTGACGATTATAGCAGGATGGTAACTGATGCTGAGATAGTGAAGGCAGCTTTTCATGCTTTGAACATTGAACATTGAACATTCAACTTTATATAATGATACTATGAAAAAGATTTTGGGAACGCTGGTAGTTGCCTTGATGTTAGGTTCCAGCACAGAAGCAAAGGTGAGGTTGCCACACCTGATAGGTGACAACATGGTATTGCAACAGCAGACAGATGCCCGCCTGTGGGGATGGGCTGATGCCGGCAAGACTGTGAAAGTGACAGTTTCGTGGAACAACGACACTTATACCGCCAAAGCCGACACACAAGGAAAGTGGAAAGTGACCGTGAAGACACCAACTGCTTCATTCACTCCTCTGAGCATCACCATCGATGATGGCGATAAGACCACACTGAATAACATCCTCAGTGGCGAGGTATGGGTATGTGCAGGACAAAGCAACATGGAGATGCCCATCAAGGGCTATAGCGACTGCCCTGTGGAAGACTATAACCATGTGGTGGCTGATGCAGTCAACTCTTCTGGCATTCGTCACGCCAAGATTCCAAGTATCGTGAGCATGACACCTCTCGAGGATACCAATACCCAATGGATAGACTGCAACCCCAACACGGTGCCAGAGTTCAGTGCCACAGGCTATTTCTTTGCCCGTATGCTGAGCCGCACACTGAATGTGCCTGTAGGCATTATCGAGGCCAACAAGGGAGGAAGCCGCGTGGAAGGATGGCTCACAAGGGAGAATCTGCAAAAATATACTGACGAGACGTTAGACTCTTTGGAGATTGTTAAAAATTATCCGATAGACATGATGCGTCAGCTGGTTTGGGGAAACGGCACTTTTAATCCTATTCTGAACTACACAGTGAAAGGTATCACTTTCTATCAGGGCTGCTCGAATGTGGATGACCATGCAGCCCAATATGCTGAACGCCTTGCGTTGTTAGTGAAGCAATGGCGCGAACAGTTTGCTTTGGGCGAGATACCTTTTTATTATGTGCAGATTGCACCTTTTATTAATGGCGATGTTAACGCCACCAACGGAGCATTCCTGCGCGAACAGCAATTCAAGGCATTGAGTCTGATACCCAACAGTGGTATGGTCTGTACAAATGATGCAGTTTATCCGTATGAAACTGAGAACATCCATCCTACCCAGAAGCAGAAGGTGGGCGACAGGCTGGCTTTCTTGGCACTCAGCGATACTTACGGAATGGAGAGCATCCGAAGCAAGAGTCCTTCCTACAAGAGCATGACGGTGAAGGACAACAAAGTTACCCTGCTGTTTGACAATACATACGTTGGATTCACCCGCCAGTATGGTTTCGAGGGCTTTGAGATAGCAGGCGAGGACAAGGTGTTCCATAAAGTCACCCAATCCCACTCCACTATGTCCTGGCAAACTGGTTCGGTAAGCATCACAATCTCTTCCGATGAAGTAGCCAAGCCTGTTGCCGTCCGTTATTGTTATCGTAATTTCCAGTTGGGTAATGTGGCGAATATGGCAGGTCTCCCGCTTATTCCTTTCCGTACTGACGACTGGGATCTGTAAGTTCGGGATATTTCACCCCGAAGTGGCCAGTAATAGCTGCCAAGAGGAAATAATAATTGTCGGCCAGATAGTTATAACCAGAGGGAGCACCTCCTTTCGTGCGCCAGTCAACACTCTGAACATATCCGGGGAATACGCCTGAATGGGTGTATTCCCTTTCAAATGTAGCCAGCATTTTGAAGAGGATGTCATCAGCCTCATCCCGCAAACCCACATGATAAAGGGCATTGAGGAAATGACAAGCAGCCTGCCCGCAGAGTCCGCCATTCTCATAACGCCCCCAGCGAGTCATCTCGTCCCATGTACCCTTATCCTCCTTGGCCACAGGTAATAACGGCCCAGGAACACCATACACTCCGTCATATCCCTGCTCTTTCATCTTGGCGAGCATGATGTGCATCATCTTCTCGCCCTGTTCCTGTGGCACCAGCCCTTCATTGATAGCCATAGAGGTGATGAACGTGAACATATAATCGTGCATCCTACCATCCAGGCTCACCCATCCTGCATAGACACCAGTCTCAGGATTATAGAAAGTGTAATGAAAAGCTTGCCTAAACTTTTTCAGAGCTTGCTCAATCGAATTTGTGTCTTCTTGCAACTTACCAAATACTTTTTGCATACCCTCCAACGCTCTGTAGGCTTGCAGATTCAGGTAAGCATCCTTATGTCCGAAAGCAAAGTCATCCCACCAGTTGAAACTAGTTCTACCATCCTCTAACCTATTACCATGGAAAGGAGCCTCAAAGATACCGTCATGATCAATATCCCTGTCTAACACCCCTTTCACCAAACGCTTAATCTCAGGCAGATACTGACGGATAAAATCCCAGTCATGAGTGGTTATCAGATAGTCATAGAGCGCAATGAGGGTGATTTCTGTACACTCATAACCGAAATCAGCAATGCGGTTAGTATGTGGGTCTATGCGTTCCTGTAGTGCTATTTCAATAGAGTTTCTCAAACCGTCTATCATCGAAAACGAAGCATCCAAGGCAGGAGTAAAAGGCAACAGGTCAGCACGGAAAGCCAGCGCTAAATGACCAATGCCAGATAGCATAATATTATCGCCCATCGTCATAGTCTCTGGATTTAGGGTGAATGCATTTTGCCAGCATCGGCGCAAGCCGTCAAACTTGTGGTCACTCAGGTCAACGCCCTCCAAATGAGGGTAATTGTCTTCCAATACCGTAAACTTGATGGTTGTTTTTTCAATGGGTTTACGCGCATGAAAAGAAAGAACCACAGAGCCTAAGTGCACAGACTTGCGATAGGTGTGTCCTCCCCTGTTGAATGGCCCCAAGGATAGTCCTGCGTTATCATAGTCAGGCAAGAAATGTTCCTGCAAATAAACAGTCGGCTCGTTAGCCTCAATCTTCACCAGTCCGTAGTCGGGAAAATGCAGCACAGCAGGGAGTTGGAACGAAGCTTTTACTATGCGAGGCGTATAGAATGACTCTGGAGTGTCATATTGGGTAGAAGGCTGGTCATCCGTTTTCTTCGACCATACAGAGACTGGCGACACATCAGGAGCGGTATAAAGGCGGAAAATCTCTCCACTCATCTGCTTATTCCCAGCTGTAATATCGAAAGCAAAGGCATGGGCTCCTTGCGGATAGATGATGCAGTTTCGATTTTCTCCATTACCGAAATCCACCTGTTCATAGCTGATGCTGCCTGCTTGGTAAAAAGCAGTAGCTCCTGATTTGCCGAAAGAATCCTGCTGGTTGCCAATCAGCACACCACCCTTGCCTGGACGAAGCAAAGAGCGGTCAGTATAGCGGGTACTCCTGGCCCCTGCTTCCACACCCAGATATGACATCATGGGGAAAGCCTTTGCCCAGGCAACAGCATAATAGGGAGAAACAAAGGTGATAAACTCTCCACTTCGGTCTATCCTGACGGCTGTTGAGTCAACCTGTGCCGACAAGGGGTTGTAACCCAGTAAGCAGCACAACAAACATAACACTTTGTATTTCATTGCTGTTTCTGAATACAAGTTAATACATCAGAGAAAGTGCCCACCCAGATCTCAGGATGCGAAGCCAGGTAGTCCACCATCTTCTGGTGCTCCTCCACATCCACGCTGATCCAATCACCCCCAATGCCATGAAAGAGGATAACACCTGCACCCCCACTTGCCACCACCTTATTAATATAAGCTATCAGTTGCTCGGCCTTGTATCCAGGAAGGGCAGTAAAAGCCGGCACATTATTGGGCATCAGCTGAGCAGGGGAGGAAATCACCTCTTCTGTGTCAGTCATGCGGGCAAAATTACAGATGCCCTGTTCTATCATAGGTGTGCCATAGTCCTGACCGCCAGCCTTATACTGCCCACAAGGATAGGCATAGCTGTGCTGACTCTTGCCATCGATGGCACTCAGGAAAGTGTTCATGATCTTGATTTCATTGAGCATCTCCTCCACAGTGTAACAGTTCAAGGCTCGACAATGGCCTGACAAAGTGTCGGCTTGGGCTTCATTACAAGGGTGATAGATGGAGTGATTGCCTAACTCATGTCCCAGCTCACTCACCTCCCTCCACTGGGGTAAGTCTTTCGCTTCCAGATAATATCCCATCAGGAAGAAGGTACCCTTGAAACCATGCTCGTTCAAGGCTGGCACCACATTTTGCAATTGCGACTGCAATCCGTCGTCGTAAGTAAGCATGATGGCGGCTTTCTTGCCGGCTGGCCACTGAATCTGAGCCACTATCCAGAGGGATAGGCAACAAAGCGAAATGAATGTAAATAGTCTTTTCATAGTTCAGAAACGGTTTTCAATATCAATAGCCCAGCAATTTGCGGAGTTCCTCTATTGATTTGTCTATCTGGGTTCTACTCTCCAGGCGATTACTGTCGAACACATAGGTGGCTTGGCTATAGAACTGCTCTCGATGTGCTAACTGCTCACGGATATAGTTCTTCATCTTCTCGCCCGACATATTCATCAGCAGGGGACGCTTGGCCTTGCCGATTTCCAGACGATTGTAGAGGGTATCCACATCAGCCTTCATATAAACCGTCTGCCCTTGCTTGTTCATGTATTCCACATTGTCGAAGAAACAAGCGGTGCCACCACCAGTGGAAATCATTACATTCTCGAAATCACCCACCTCATGCAGCATCTTGCGTTCCATCTCCCGGAAAGCTTCCTCGCCTTTCTCGGCAAAGATCTGCTTTACCGTTTTGTGAAACCTGCCCTCAATATACCAGTCTAAGTCGATGAACTGTAACCCCATCTTCAAGGCGTATGCTCTGCCTAAGGTGGTCTTGCCAGAACACATATATCCTATGAGAAATATCCTAATCATGCACTTCTGCCATCAAATATTTAGCAATTATTTGGGCGTAAAGTTAGCGATATATTTTTGTTTTGTGTATCTTCGCAGCAAAAAAGTTTTGCAAACTGCGCGAAAAAGATGGGGAAAAAGCAAAAATATTATGTGGTTTGGCGAGGTCAGCAACCAGGTATTTACCTCTCTTGGGAGGAATGTGAGAAGCAGGTGAAAGGTTTTGAAGCTGCCAAATTCAAAGCTTTCGACACAGAAGCAGAGGCGATGACTGCTTTTGCAGACCCCGATTTTCCGTTAGGTAAGCCCAAAGATGGATCCCAGCAGCCCTCCAAGCCAAAGATTGAGGTGATGAAAGCCATCCAGGAAGGGAAGGAGGATTTAATCAATCAGGCAATAGCCAATGGATTGCAAGTGAATGCTTTGGCGGTGGATGCAGCTTGTAGTGGCAACCCAGGTAAGATGGAGTATCAAGGGGTATATGTGGCAACTGGCCAGTGTATTTTCCACTTTGGACCCATGTTCGGCACCAACAACATCGGAGAGTTTCTCGCCATCGTTCATGGTCTGGCTCTCATGAAGAAACAGAACATCAGTATGCCGATTTATAGTGATAGCCGAAATGCCATGAGTTGGGTGAAGCAAAAGAAATGCCGCACGAAGCTGGAGCGCAATGACAAGACGGAGCAATTGTTCCAGCTGATTGAGCGTGCAGAGAAATGGTTGCAGGAGAACACTTATGACACACCTATCCTGAAGTGGGACAAGAATCTCTGGGGTGAGACTCCAGCAGATTTTGGACGCAAATAGTTTAGTTTATCATATTTATTGCTATCTTTGCCCTTGATAAATATAATTAGCTCATGAAAAAGTTTTTGACTATAGGATTGTTGATGTTGATGTGCCAAAGCATATTGGCACAGATTGATACCCGTGGTAATTGGTACAGCGGACAACTCATTTTCTCGGCACAAGACATAGGAAATGGCCAAGTGCTGATGAATGGTATGGCTGAGGGCGAGGAGATTGAGTTCGTGCTGGCTCCTGTGGCTGGAAAGCCTGACACCTTCCAAGTGAAGGACAGTCCAAATGGCTATGTGAATATGTATGAAGGAACGAAGACTGTGAAACACCTGAAAGAGGGCAATGTGGATGTGCTTTGCTTCTACAACGAGAAGAATCAGCTGGAGGATGTTATATCTAAAGAGGCAGAGGATGATAGCGAAGTGCTGAACAGAACAAGATGGATTCAGCAGATGAAAGGTTATTATGTAATTGAGTTTGACGGTGATGTCTATAATCTGGAATGGGAAGATGATGTCTTGGATATTGGTGGCATCCAGGTGCCTTATGAGGCAGAAACATTCAATGGCACCCCCACAGGCTATATCAATGTGGAAGAGATAGGTGGCACTTTCTTGATGGGTTTGTGGAAGGTGGAGCCAACACTGGAAGGCTTTCGCCTGTATGAGGTTGAGTATGAAGACAGGGATTTTACCTCTTTATTCGACAGGAAAAAGGGTGAGCTCTTCTACGAGTTCTGGTATAACGACGTGGATACTGACCGCTTCGCTTACACCAGTCTTGTATTGCTGAACGACAAACAGTTCAGGGAGTTCGACAAACCTACCCTACGCATTATGCGCAATTCTATCCTGGCACATAATGGCTATGCGTTTTCTTCAGCCGACTTGCAGGAGTATTTCGGTAATCAGGCTTGGTATCGCCCAGCAGCCTCGAATGATGAAGTATATCCCAAGTTGTCACTGATTGAACGATTGAATATAGAATTAATTCAAGCAATGGAATAGAAAGGAGAATAGAAAAATGAATAAGTTTATTTGTATATTAGGAACGTTGGCTCTATTGAGTCAAGTTTTACTGGCACAGAATCTTACTGGTGTGATATTAAAAGACGGTAAGCCACAGAAGAATGTCAGTGTGTGGATGAAGATTGGAAAAGCCTCTGCCTTGACAGATAAATCAGGACAATTCACACTATCAAATGTTTTGGCAGAAGACACATTGCAGATATCTGTCAGCTCAAAGTATGATGCTAAAATAGTGGTGGGTGAATTAAAAAATATCATCATCAATTTGGGCAAGGAAAACTTTACTGTAGAAGGTGGCTTGGAAGAAATCAAAGTGCCTTATACTCCTGTACCTCAAATGAAACGTGGAAGCAAGATTACCCACGACGTTATCATGCGCAGTGGCATGAAGAATGTTACAGATGTTATCCGCAGATTTGTACCTGGTGCCCAAGAGTCTGCTTCTTTTGGCGAAAAAGTGCTTTCCATCACCCGAGGCAACAACTCCATGCGTGGTCCAGAGCCCCCATTATATGTGGTAGATGATATCCCCTACGAAGTAAGCAACCCCAACGATATCGTAGCCGTTGAGGATATTGCCGAACTCTCAGTAGATCGTGACGGCACAGCCTATGGTGCTCGTGGAGCCAACGGTGTGGTGATTATCAAGACATTGAGAGGCAACGAGTAATTTAAAAACGTTTGCTATCGACCTTGTGTCAGCGAATATGGCTTGTCTGAAAGGGCAAGTCCACGTTTCTTATTTGGCGAGGATCCCATGTCGAACTCAATGACACAACCCTCGACGAGTTGGTCATGTGTGATGTAAAGCTTAGAGTAAGGTTTTCCGTTGATGCGAACTCGTTGCACATAACGGTTCTTATCACTTACATTTGGCGCTTTGATCTCCACCACATTGCCATTCTCAAGTGTTATCTTCATCTCAGGCATATAGGGAGCACCAAGCACATATTGGTCAGAGCCTGGAGTCACAGGATAGAAACCTAACGTGGAGAAGATATACCAAGCCGACATCTGTCCACAGTCGTCATTCCCACCCAATCCACGAATATGGTTGCGGTACATCTTATTTAATATAGTGCGAAGCCACTCCTGTGTTTTCCAAGGTGTGGAAGTCCAAGCGTATAAATAAGGAACATGGTGCGAAGGCTCATTGCCATGCACATAACCACCCACAAGGCAATCTGCCGTGATATCCTCATTATCAGCATAATATTTCTCTGGCAAATCCATCACAAAAAGACGGTTCAACTTGTCGAGGAAAGCCTGTTCGCCACCCATACATTGCATAAGGCCATAAACATCCTGTGGAGCATGGAAAGAGAAATTCCACGAATTTCCCTCGATGAATCCCTCACCATAAGTCTGATAAGGGTCGAGTTCCTTCTTGAATTCCCCATTTAGATAGCGAGGCGAGGCAAAGCCTATCGTATTATCGAAAGTATTGCGATAATATAAGGCACGTTTTTGGAACTCCAAAGCCACTTGTTCATTACCAATCGCCTTGGCAGCCGCATAGATGGTCCAATCATCGAAACTGTATTCCAACGTGTTGGAAGCCGCAGTGTCATCGGTATCATAAGGAGCATAACCCAATCGCATATAATCTTTCACACTAGGGAAATAGATGTTGGTGGCGGTTTGAACCATCGCCTTCAGAGCCTCATCCTTATTGATATCAATACCCTTGACAATAGCATCAGCCAATACGGTCACTGCATGATATCCTGTCATACACCAACCCTCGTTGCCCATCAGGCTCCATACAGGCAACATACCTAAAGCTTGTTGTTGCTGATGGTGGATCATAGACTTTACCATATTGGTATTTCTTGAAGGCTTCAATAAGCCCAAGAGAGGATGTTCAGCCCGATAGGTATCCCATACTGAAAAAACAGTATAGTTGTCAAAGTCGTTTGCTATGTGTATATTGCCATCTACCCCACGATACTGTCTGTCCACATCCATATAGATGGAAGGGTTAATCATGGTATGATAGAGCGAGGTATAGAGCATAGCTAACTGATCATCAGTCCCTTTGCAATCGATAACGGACAACTCACGATTCCATGCCTGACGGGTTTCCTGGCAAATGTTCTCGAACGACTTGCCTGAAGTTTCATATTGTAAATTCTTCAATGCCCCCTCAGTAGAAACGGCTGAGAGAGCCACCTTGACCACCAAATCAGAAGACTGGTTCTTATCGAAATTAAAGTAAGCCACCATGCTTCGTCCAGCCATATCAGGGAAATTATGATAACGATCAAACTTACGCCAGAAGCCTACATAATTCTCAGGCTTCCTATCCTGATAGCCATAGCTGCTCATGGGCTTGGAGAAAGAAATGGCAAAGTAGGTATAGTTGGTGCGAGCCCAACCATCAGTAATGCGATAGCCAGTAAGAAGGGTGTCATTCTCGACTCGTAAAGTGGACCAAAGCACTTTGCCATCGTAGTTATACAGCCCATGCAGCAGGTCGAGGATGATGCGTTGGTCTTTACCTTCTGGATAGGTATATTTGTGTACACCTACACGTTGGGTAGCAGTGAGTTGTGCTTTCACGCCAGTATCTTCCAACACAACTGAATAATAGCCAGGAGAGGCTTTCTCGGTATCATGGGAGAAGCGTTGACGATAGCCTCCATCAGGATTTTCTTTTGTACCAGGGTTGAGTTGCAGGGCTCCCGTCTGAGGCATGATAAGCAGGTCACCAAGATCGGAATGACCTGTACCACTCAAATGGGTATGACTGAAACCCACAATCGTATTGTCAGTATATTGATAACCAGCGCAATACTCATATACTTTGCCTTGATAAACCCCATTGATATTGTGAGGGATAGTGTCAGTATCAGGACTGAGTTGCACAATGCCAAAGGGGGCACAAGCACCAGGAAATGTATGTCCCATACCTTCAGTACCGATCATAGGATTGACATAGGATGCCTTATCATTAATCTGATCTGCCTTTGCAGATAATAGTGACAATGTCACAAATGTCGCAAACAAGAAAAGTTTCTTCATGCTCAAAAAAAATATAAGTTTATTCAAATGCGGCTACCTCACTGATACATAAAGGTCCCCTTGAGTCAGTAAAGCTCACCCTCAGTCCAGTAGTTGATATCGTAGGGAAACGCAAGATGCGCTTGTAACCTATGGTGGTGGTTTCCTCATCCAACGCTATTGGTAGCCATTTCCCCTCATGCAAGTATTCCACATGGAATCGCCTTACACGCTGCCCTAAAGGTATATACTCTTGCAACATGAGGCGACTCATTGACTGTTGCTGATGGAAGGTGAAAATTAACGAACCTTCAGACACTTCATCCGGTGTAGCCCAATAGGTATCAAAATTACCATCATTGACTAATTGAGCCAAAAAGCGCTTTCCCCGCAAATCTGAGGCCTCAACCTTGGCATCTAACAACAGATTATGACTTAACTCCCGCGAAATGCGTTGATGGAAAGTAACAGCATTGATGGAGTCAGTTTTAGAGATCAATCCCTCCTTGTTGACAGGAAAATTAAGCAACAGGTTACCATTACGTCCCACACTCTGATAGTATAGATCTACCAAGTAATCATCGGATTTCACTTTATCATCCTCACTTTCGTGATAGAACCAACCTGGACGGATAGACACATCGCACTCGGCAGGTAACCATGCATCGCCATCCGGATGCCCAGTTGTTAGTTCCTCAATATTCGGATAGCCAGGATACACTTCATCAGCTCGCAGGAAAGACCAGTTGGTAGTTCCAGCCTTGCCATCCTCATTCCCTACCCAGCGGCAACCTGGCCCAGCGTCAGAGAAACAGATGGCATTGGGTTGCAACTCTTCCACCATAGCCCAAGCCTGCGGGAAGTTATAATAGTTTTGACGGTCTATGTTGCGACGCTCTTTGGCACCACCATAGTAGCCATCGCCACCATTGGCACCATCGAACCACACCTCAAAGATGTCACCATAGCGAGTCATCAAGTCACGCAACTGGGCATGATAGTATTGGACATAAGAAGGAGAGCCATAGTCAGCTCGGTTTCTGTCCCAAGGCGAGAGATAGACACCAAACTTCAGGCCATATTCTCGACAGGCAGATGCCAGTTCACCCACCACATCACCCTGATAAGAAGAGTGTGTGATATTATAGTCAGTCAACTCTGTGGGCCACAAGCAGAAACCGTCATGATGTTTAGCGGTGATAATCACCCCTTTCATGCCAGCCTCAACGAATGTGCGTGCCCATTGCTTTGCATCCAGACGAGAGGGATTAAACGTCTTTGGGTCTGAATCTCCATATCCCCACTCCATATCATTAAATGTGTTGAGTCCGAAATGGATAAAAGCGTAGGTTTCCATCTTTTGCCACTCCACCTGTTTGGGTGTGGGGATGGGATAGACAGGAGTCGGTGCTGGAGTATTGTCGGCACAAGAGGCGAAGCCCAAAGCCACAATGGCTACATATAGTACATTCTTTTTCATAAACACAGTGTTTGGGTATAACTACCTAAAATATAATTGCCGTAAAGTTAACACCTTTCCCCCTAAAAATCCAAACATTTACATTGTTTTTTTGCCTTTTCCCCCGATTTACTCTTTTTTAGGCAACTATCTACTATTAGACTCCAACAAATGATAAATGCAGCCATTTCTGACTGCATTTCAAGGATTACTTGTGCCAACTGCTATATTATTGCCATAGCAAATTACTGCCAACAAGTATATAGTTCCCGTTTAGGACAGTACAGATTTCTATTCATAAAAGACATAAAACGGTTACAGGTTACAAGTGTAACCATGTAACCGCACGGTTCTTAAACCTTGACATTATCTTACCATAAATGCCATTATGTAAAGCTATTATAACACGAATTGTATAAATATCGTTGCTCTGAGGGGATATGGTTACAGTGTAACCATGTAACCATTTTGGCGGTTATATGTAAACTTTTCCAGTATTCTTACTGAACTAGTTGACAGTCGTACTGACATTGTTGACAGCATGCCTTGCTTAGGAAACACGTTACCTGATTAGTAGTAAACAGGGATAGAACCCCAAGTAAACAATCGTTTGGCTAAGCCCAAACGATTGTGCGGCTATACGCAAATGATCATGTGCCTATACCCAATTTGAAACGCACTTTTTATTCCATCTTTTTCTTTGAATTGAGAGAGCAAGAACAAAAGAGTCGAGCAGATCAAGATAGACTACGAAATAAAAAACTGACCACAGTTTTACGCACTTACCCAACAACAGTAAAAAAAACACATCTAAATTTTGCTAAAATGGCAGAAAAGCAGTATGTTTGCATATTAAACAGAAAAAAAACAAAGTTATGGACAAGAAAGAGAAAAGAGTCGTACAGATTGAGATTGACGACAAAGTAAGAAAGCTCACCATCGAAGGCTCTGACAAAGACCAAAATGTGGTTATGCGTGAAGAACTCTCTGAAGATGAGCTTGACCAAGTGGCAGGAGGTCTTGTAGATGGTTTGGAGTTTGTGTCACAAATTACAAATAATCAGGTTACCCTTAATATCATAAGCGAAAGCTGCACTCAGAAACTCAAGCTAATATAAAATATAATTAAGGTGTAAAAAAGCCGCAAGACCTTTTCAGGGGTTTCTTGCGGCTCTATTTCTTTTGCTCAAGAATCGGGGCTTAAGCCTTCACGCCATTATACTCGTCAGAAACGGTAAGTTTCTTGCGACCCTTGGCACGTCTTGAAGCCAGCACTCTGCGACCATTAGCGGTAGCCATTCTTTCACGGAAACCGTGCTTGTTCTTTCTCTTTCTGTTAGAGGGTTGGAATGTTCTTTTCATTGCTTAATATGTTTTACGTTATTATTTTTATCACAATCGGGCTGCAAAATTAGGTACTTTTTCTAAAATAAGCAAGAGATAATTCTTTTTATATCGATTTTTATTGTGTTTTTTAGCAAATTCCCTTAACTTTGCAACGCAAAACAAAGTATTTTCGAGTAAAAACAAAAAAATAAACGAGTATGATTAATGCCCAAGACATTAAAATCGGTACCGCTATCCGCATGGATGGCAAATTGTATTTCTGCATTGACTTCCTGCATGTAAAGCCAGGTAAGGGTAACACATTCATGCGCACCAAGCTTAAAGATGTGGTGAGTGGCTATGTGCTGGAACGCCGTTTCAACATCGGTGAAAAGTTGGAAGATGTTCGCGTGGAGCGTCGTCCTTATCAGTATCTCTACAAGGAGGGTGAGGACTATATCTTCATGAACCAGGAAACATACGACCAATTGCCTATCTCAAAGGAAATCATCAATGGTTCTGACTTCCTGTTGGAAGGAATGGTGGTTGATGTGGTTTCTGACGCTTCAACAGAGACCATCCTCTATGCTGATGTTCCGGTTAAGGTACAGATGAAGATTACTTACACTGAGCCAGGACTGAAGGGCGATACAGCTACCAACACACTGAAGCCTGCTACTGTTGAGAGTGGCGCTGAGGTGCGTGTTCCTCTGTTCATCAACGAGGGTGACACAATTGAAATCGACACCCGCGATGGTTCTTACGTAAGTCGCGTGAATGTTAAGTAATTAACTGTTAAAGAAAGTATTATGACTGCTCCCCTTTACGTTTGAAGAGGAGCAGTCTTGCTATCTGAACTTATCATGAGATTCTCTATCATTATACCTGTATTCAATCGGCCTGACGAAGTGGACGAGTTGTTGCAAAGTCTCTCTGGGCAAAGCTTTCGTGATTTTGAAGTGATTATCGTGGAGGATGGCTCAACGGTGCCTTGCCAACAGATTGTGGAAGACTATGCAAGCAGACTGCCCATTCAATATTATAAGATAGAGAACTCAGGACCTGCAGGTGCCCGAAACTTTGGCTTGACCAAGGCTTCTGGCGAGTATATCATCTTCTTCGACTCCGACTGTCTTATCCCTGAAGGCTATTTCAGTGCCGTTGAGCAAGCATTGATAGAAAGAAAGGCTGATGCTTTTGGAGGCCCCGACAGGGCACACACATCATTCACCCCCGTGCAAAAGGCCATCAACTACTCGATGACCTCTTTCTTCACCACTGGAGGCATCAGAGGAGGAAAACAGAAGATGGACAAGTTTTACCCTCGAAGCTTCAACATGGGAATCAAACGAGAGGTAATCAACACTTTGGGAGGTTTTTCGAAGATGAGGTTTGGCGAGGATATCGACCTGAGCATCCGCATTGTGAAGGGAGGTTTCAAAAGTTGTCTGTTCAGTGAGGCATGGGTGTATCACAAGCGTCGCACTGACTTGAAGAAATTCTTCAAGCAGGTCAACAACTCAGGCATAGCTCGCATCAATCTCTTCAAGAAATATCCCGAATCACTCAAGTTGGTGCATCTGTTGCCTGCCTTATTCACATTTGGAGTTGCCTTCTGTCTGTTGCTCATCTGTATGGGAATCCTATATGGCATCCTCAACCAAACGGGTATTATCAATATCGACTTCCCAGGAGGACCAGTAATGGTTGTATTAGGCATGACTCCACTCTTGCTTTTCTCGTTGATTATCTTCCTCGATGCAAGCATACGCAACAAAAGCTTGGAAATAGGCCTGTTGGCAATTAAAGCTTCCTTCATCCAACTCTTGGGTTATGGAAGTGGGTTCATCAGGGCATGGTGGAAGCGATGCGTCAAACAGGAAGAAGAGTTCGAGGCGTTTAAGAAGAACTTTTACAAATAATGTTTCACATTTTTCATTCATAACAAATGATGGAAAACCTTTCAATTAACCAATGGGCGATGGAAGATCGCCCCCGTGAGAAAATGATGACAAAGGGCGTGGAAGCCCTGAGTGATGCCGAGTTACTGGCCATCCTGATTGGCAGTGGTAGCACAGGTGAAAGTGCAGTATCGCTGATGCAGAGGGTGCTGGCTCGTTGTGGCAACAATCTGAACACCCTTGCCAAGTGGGAATTGCAAGACTATACATCCTTCAAAGGGTTGGGTCCTGCCAAGGGTATCAAAGTGATGGCGGCTTTGGAGTTGGGCAAACGGAGAGCTTCACAAAGTCCTACCGACAGACCTGTTATCAAGGAATCAACAGATATTTATCGCATTTTTCATCCCCTACTCTGTGACTTGCCCCACGAAGAGTTCTGGCTCTTGATGATGAATCAGGCGGCTAAGGTTATCGGCAAGGTTCGCATCAGTCAGGGAGGTATTGACCAGACAGCCGTAGATGTAAGAACCATCATGAGAGAGGCTATCCTCCACCAAGCCACACAGATAGCACTGGCTCATAACCATCCTTCAGGCAATGTGATGCCCAGTCAAGCCGATATGTTCTTGACCAACAACATTCGCAAGGCATCAGATATCATGAACATCCGGCTCACTGATCATGTGATTGTGACAGACGGACATTACTTTAGCTTTCATGACCAAGCGCTAATATAAAGTCAATAAGTTTGCTCCTTTCGATGAAAAATTCTATTTTTGCAGACGCTATTGAAAAGAATATGGAAACTTTTGCATTAGAAGAGAAAATTGTAGAGATGCTCAAGACGGTCTATGACCCTGAAATTCCTGTCAATGTATATGACTTAGGACTCATTTACAAGATTGACGTGGATGAGGAGGGTGAGGTGAAGATCGACATGACGCTTACGGCTCCTTCGTGCCCTGCAGGTGATTTCATTGCAGAAGATATCCGCTTGAAGGTGAATTCCATCAAAGGTGTGAAATCCACAACCATCAATATCGTGTTCGAACCCGAATGGAACCAGGACATGATGACGGAAGAAGCGAAACTGGAGTTAGGTTTTATGTAAAAAGATTGTGTATGAAGAAAGTGTTTTTCCTCTCTGACGCCCACCTTGGTTCACTGGCTATTGAGCATAGTCGAACACAGGAACGCCGATTGGTGAATTTCCTGGATAAGATTAAGCATCAGGCAGGTGCCATCTACTTGATGGGCGACATGTTCGACTTCTGGTATGAGTTCAAGACTGTGGTACCTAAGGGCTATACCCGATTCTTGGGCAAGTTGTCAGAACTGACTGACATGGGGATAGAGGTGCATTTCTTCACAGGCAACCACGATATTTGGTGCTACGATTATTTGGTAAAGGAGTGTGGTGTTATCCTGCATAAGGAACCTCTGACTACAGAGATTTATGGCAAGGAGTTCTATTTGGCTCATGGCGATGGGTTGGGCGACCCAGGGGTTACATTCAAACTTTTACGAGCCATGTTTCATAGTACCACTTTGCAGAAGTTGTTTTCTATGATTCACCCCCGTTGGAGTGTCTCCTTCGGCTTGCAATGGGCCAAGTATAGCCGACTGAAACGCAAGGATGGTAGGGAACCCGAATACATGGGCGAGGATAAGGAGTACCTGGTGTTGTGGACAAAGGAGTACCTGAAGACACACCCTGGCATCAATTACTTTGTGTATGGGCATCGGCATATCGAACTGGATCTCACCCTGAATGAGAATACCCGCATGCTCATCCTCGGAGATTGGATTAATTTCTTCACCTATGCCGTATTTGATGGCGAGAACATGTTTATGGAGAACTTCATCGAGGGAGAAACAATATTGTAACTAAACCAAGAATCATTATGAATAGACCTATGAAAAACATCCTGTTGACAGTTGTGGCATTATTTGCCTTAACTGTAGCTCAAGCCCAACATAAAGCTCCGAAGTGGTTGGAAGATGCCGTTTTTTACCAAATCTATCCTTCTGCCTTCATGGATAGTGACGGCAATGGCATTGGTGATTTGCCAGGCATCACCAGCAAACTGAACTATATCAAAGATCTGGGCGTCAATAGCATCTGGTTGAATGCATGTTGTGTATCTGGTTGGAAAGACGGTGGCTATGACGTGATAGACTATTACAAGATTGACCCTCGCTTTGGCACGAATACCGACTTGGTGAACTTGGTAAATGAAGCCCATCGTTTGGGCATTCGTGTCTGTATGGATTTGGTGGCAGGTCATTCAAGCGACCAGAGCGAGTGGTTCTTACAGTCGAAAAGTGGCAAAGATATGCGCTATAGCGACTACTACATCTGGACTGACGAAATCAGTGAACAGGAGAAACAACTGATTATCCAACGTCACCAGGAAGTGAACCCTGCCGCCAGTTTTACAGGCAGGTTTGTGGAAGCCAATGCCCCTCGTGCCAAGTATTATGAGAAGAATTATTACGAGAGTCAACCTGCTTTGAATTATGGCTATGCCAACCCCGACCCCAATCATCCTTGGGAGCAACCTGTAACAGCTCCAGGACCTCGTGCCTTGCGTCAGGAGATGAAGAACATCATGGCTTTCTGGTTCGACAAGGGAGTGGATGGCTTCCGTGTGGATATGGCACAGAGCCTGGTAAAGAACGATACTGATGGCAAGGCAACTGCTTCTCTCTGGCATGAGATGCGCTCTTGGCTCGATGCCAATTACCCTGACCGCATTTTGCTCGCAGAGTGGTCTGCACCCATGACTTCCATCCCTGCTGGTTTCGACATCGACTTCTTTTTGCCTTGGCGAGACAACAACGGTTACAAAGAGCTGATTTTGCCAGAACCATACGGTGTGCATAAGAAGGATTACTTCCACCCTGATGGCAACGGAAGCATTCAGGCCTTTGTGCCATATTATACCAAGTGTCTCCAGGAGTTGGGAGACAAAGGCTATGTGGCATTGCAAACCTCCAACCACGACTTCCACCGTCCGAACTATGGTGATCGCAATACCATCGAGCAATTGAAGGTCTCAACGATGTTCTTCCTCACGCTTCACAGTATGCCTTTTATCTATTATGGCGATGAGATTGGCATGAAGTACAATGTAAATGCACCTGAGAAAGAGGGTTCTCGCGAAGACAGGCCAGGTTTCTTCAATGAACGCTCAGGTGAACGTACCCCAATGCAATGGACGAATGGCAAGAACGCAGGTTTCTCAACCTGTGAACCTCAAGATTTGTTCTTGCCCATCGATACTGACAATAATCGTCTGACGGTAGAGACTCAGGAGAAAGACCCTAATTCACTCTTGAACTTTGTGAAAGACTTGCTGAAGCTCAGAAAGAAACACAAGGCGATGGGTAATACAGGCAATTGGACATACGTTGGGGATGTGAACCAGCCCTACCCTATGATTTACAAACGCAGTGCGGGCAATGAGACCTTCATGGTGGTGTTGAACCCAAGTGCCAAGAAGGTAAATGCCTCCATTCCTACACAAGGGGGCAAGGTGGCTACTTTTGTAATAGGTAGTGGCAAGACAAGCTATAAACCAGGCAAAATGTCAGATAAGATTGAAATGAATGGCATCTCGTGTGCCATATATAAGATTGAAGAATAGAAAAGTTATCTGAACATCCTTCCAATTTCATCATCAGTTATTGTGGCTATGACAGGATGGCCATCAGGGGTGTAAGCAGGGGTAGATAAGGCAAAAAGCCGGTCTTCAAGGTCAGTCATCTCCTCTGGGGTCAGCACCTGCCCATAAACGATGGCAGAGGCTTGTGCCAATGTCAAAGCAATGGTTTGTTGAATCTCCTCTTTCACGTCGCTACCCTTCTCCATAGCCGTATGCACCATACTACGCACCAGTTCCACAGGATTCAAACCCTCAATGCCGGCAGGCACTCCATTGATGGCATAGCTACCCCCACCTAATGAAGTGAGTTCAAAGCCAACAGCTTGTAGATCTGCAATGATACTATCTAACATGGTAGCCTCAGATGGTGCCAATTGCACCATTTCCGGGAACAACAAGCCTTGAGAGGCACTCTTCCCTTGCTTCACTTGATGCATATATTGCTCGAAAAGCACCCTTACATGAGCCCTGTGTTGGTCTATCAACATTAAACCCGACTTCACTGACGTCAGAATATAACGGCCCTTGTACTGCATTATCAACGAAGCCCTCTCCGTCACTTCCAACAAAGAGCCTTTTGCCTCACCTGAATCTGCCATCGGCTCAGTAGAAATTTCTGACTTTTCAACAGTATGCAAACCCTGATAGAGTTGCTCCCATTGTTGACTTGTTGACTGTCTTCTATACTCCTGTCCTCTATCATTGAACGGATTGTAATGAGGATTCACATGTACTTGGGGAGGTGCAACTTGACGATTGGCAGGATTAAACACAGGCATATTCTCCGGCATATCCGCCATATCGAAATCAATGGAGGGGATAGCATTAAACCTTCCCAAGGTTTCTTTTACAGATGCTGCAAGTATTTGCCAGATTGACTGCTCATTCTCAAACTTTATCTCTGTCTTGGTTGGGTGGATATTCACATCGATATTGGCAGGATCCACCTCGAAGTACAGGAAATACGACACTTGCTCTCCCACAGGAATCAGTTGCTCATAAGCCTCCATCACCGCTTTATGGAAATAGGGGTGACGCATATACCTGCCATTCACGAAGAAGAACTGATGGTTACCTCTTTTATGAGAGAACTCAGGTTTAGAGACGAAGCCCGTTATACGAATCAGTGTAGTATCTACCTCCACAGGCAACAGTTGTTCGTCTAATCGTTTGCCAAACACAGCTAAGATACGTTGCCTCAATGTCGATGTTGGCAGGTTGTACACTTCAATACCATTGCTATGCATCGTAAATGCAACATCAGGATGCACCAATACGATGCGATCAAACTCTGTCATGATGTTGCTCAGCTCTGTGGCGTTCATCTTCAGGAATTTCCTCCTGGCTGGTACATTATAGAAAAGGTTCTTTACCAAGAAACTACTACCTTTTGGACAAGCAGTTGTTTCTTGCACCTGTACTTTTGAGCCAGCAATCACCAAACGAGTACCCAACTCCTCTTCAGCCGTGCGAGTCTTCAGCTCCACCTCCGACACAGCGGCGATGGATGCTAAGGCTTCACCTCGGAAGCCCATAGTATGCAGGTTGAACAAGTCAGCAGCTACCTTGATCTTAGAGGTAGCATGACGTTCAAAAGCCATACGGGCATCAGTTTCCGACATGCCCTTGCCATCGTCAATCACCTGCACACAGGTCTTGCCGGAATCAGTTACCAACACATGCACTTGCCTTGCTTCGGCATCAATGGCATTCTCAACCAATTCCTTGATCAAAGAAGCAGGGCGTTGAATCACCTCCCCTGCAGCAATCTGGTTGGCAACAGAATCGGGTAAAAGTCGGATTACGTCGCTCATTATATCACTCCATTCATAATGGCATACCAAACCCACAACAAGACGATGATCAAGAAGATGATCATAGCGTTGTTGGATTTACTACCCTTCTCTTTAAAACGTTTCAAGTGCGTAGTGCTCTCAGCGAACTTTCCCCTGATGTCTTCAGGGTCAAACTCCTTGGGAGGTAGCATGCCTAACTCTCGCTTGGCATTTTCTTCTATCTTCGCCAGCTTCTCCTTACGCTCATCAACGTAGATCCAATTATGATGAAAGCCTCTGGGCTTCCTGACTGAGAACATTCCCATAGTTATTTATTTTTTTATTGACCATTTACGATTGACCATTGACCCTTAACCAATGACGATTATTAACTATCGCCTACCGTGTCTGATCTTAATGTCACGAGGTGCGCCAGTCGATTCTCTGTCAATCTTCTTGAGCACCTGGTCGGCAGGTTTGCTTTTCCACTCAAAGATATCGTCCTTATCACGAGGTCTCATATAGTCGAACCACACGAAAGCCTCCAGTTTGTCCTTGCCCTTGGGCACTTTACTAAGAGGATAAGCCGTACCAGTGGTCTTACCCACAAACATACCCTTGTCCATCTTACGATCCTTCATAAACATTTTCAGATAACTGCCTTCGGCATACACCATCACGATGATGGTGGAGTCCTTCTCATCGATAGGATGATAAATAGTCAGAACATTACCATTCACCTCAGTTTCCCTAATTTCTCCTCCCACGAAGTGCGCAATCATCTCCTTGCCTGTTATCTGATTAAAATGAGCCGAGTCAAATCGTTCTATCGCCAGTGCTTGGTTGATGATATGAGCCCTTTCAATGGTACTGTCATTCGAGAACACCTTCACCATCTCACCCAAGAGTTGTTCCTCACCATGCCACAATACAGGATCGCGATACATGGTCATGCATGAGTCCTTGCTATTCACCACCAAGGAGTCACACACTGCCTGTACATCACTACGATACACCCTCACATGGTTATAAGCCCTCATCTCCCTATAGGTAGAGTCTGTCTTGGGGTAGAAAGTCACCAGTCTCAACGTGTCGCCATGCATATACAGACTGTCACCTTGTGAATAGTCGATTGCTACTGCACGCTTGGTTGCAAAAGCATTCTCCTGTAACTCATCATAGAAGCAATAGTCGCCCGTAAGCACATTCTTATTCACCGTATCGTTGAGGGCAACACGTCCGAAAGCCTCGCCAAAACCCTGTTGACGGTCATAAAGCAACGTGTCACCTGTCAGTCGTCGTCCTTCGTTCACCACTACAGAACGGTTAAACAATTCTCCACGCTCAGTCACCGTATTATAGACACCCGAACTGGTATAGACATGCGACTGTTCATTCACTATCTCAGCCTCACTGTTGATGGTGGCAATCTTGGTGGCTGTATTATAAGTCAGATCTTCTGAGGTTAGGGTGAACTGAGGATTGACCAGCTCCACATTTACCTCAAACACGGCCTGCTTGGTAACAGGACTATACTCACCCAATACAGAAGTCAGTACGTTCACCGTATCACGCAAGGTACCTCCATCGAAGTAGTAGCCCAAGTTCATCACACGGTCATAGTCCAAGCTATCGGTTTCCAATTGCGTTTCACGGTTAATGAGTCGCACATTCTCACGTAGTTTCGCCAACTGAGCTATACCGTCGTAATACATATAGTCGCCATAGATAAACAGGGTATCACCCTGCTCCATACGGCAATTGCCGAAAGCTTCCACCGAGTTGATCTTCTCGAATATCAACGCACTGTCGCAATACATATACATGCTATCATGCTTCAACTTCACCGAGCCACGAAGCACCTGCACATCTGGGCGTTGGTTCTGGTCTGCCACAGCCTCGTCGGCATACAGCAAGTCAATGCGAACCTTTTGCTTCTGGGGGTCTTGATCGACATTGACCATTGACCATTGACCATTGACCATTGACATGAAAGACAGACCGAATAGCGCAAACAAAACTCCTTGCGCCAATCTATACACCCCATGTCTAAATCCTCCACTCCGCATGGCAATCTTCAATTTTCAATCTTCAATGTTCAATGTTCAATCTCACTTAATCCACCCACTATACTTAAAGTCACAACTTGGCTTCCAATTATCACTGATTCGCACGTATGTTGTCTTCAATTTATCCTGAATCCACTTCTCAATCATCTCATCCTGTTTCTTCTGCACCACCATATCCTTGAGTCGTTGATAGTCGTCAGACACCGTAGCCTTATGGCCTTTGATACGACTTTTCAGTTTCACAATCACCGTTTGCTCTTGTCCTGAGCGAGGGGTCATATTGATGGCTTTAGAGATCTCGCCTACCTCCATAGTATCCACCACTTTGGCAATTTCCGATGGCAAATCCTGCATCTCGAAACGAGAGGTCTGTGTCTCGTCATTGGGCAACAAACCACCGTTATTACGGGTATTCTTGTCGTCCGACAAGGTGTATGCAGCCTCCTCAAAAGTATATTTGCCGTTGCGTACCTCGTCTGCGATGGAATCCAAGTATGCGCGTGATTCTGCCAAAGCCTCATCAGGCACATGAGGTTTCAGCAAAATATGTCGAACACGGATGCGGTCACCACGTTTCTCAATGAGCTGAATGATATGGTAACCAAACTCACTCTCCACCACTTTTGAAATCTTGTCAGGCGACTGAAGGTTGAAAGCCACATTGGCGAAGGCTGGGTCTAATTCACCCTTGCCCATGAATCGTCCCAAATCACCACCACTCATAGCAGAACCTGGATCCTCTGAATAGAGACGAGCCAACATGGTAAAACTGTCGCCATTATTAACACGTTCAGTATATTCACGCAAGCGACGTTTCACGTCATCTATCTCCTCTTGTGGAATCTTCGGCTTACGTGTGATAATCTCCACCTCCACCATTGTTGGGATATAAGGGATACTGTCCTGTGAAAGCGAACTGTAGTATCTTCTCACCTCAGCCGGAGTGGTCTTGATGTCGCCCACAATCTTCTGTTGCATCTTCTGCACGGTAAGATTCTCACGGGCACTGCTACGCAATTGCTCACGTATCTGCGATGAAGTTTTGTTAAAGTACTCCTCCATCTTCTCGCGAGACCCGATATTCTGAATATATATGTTGGTCATATACTCCACACGCTGAAGCACCTCTGCCTCGCTAACATCCACACTGTCCAACTCAGCCTGATGCAGGAACAATTTCTGCACAGCCATCTCTTCCGGCAAGACGCAATAGGGATCCCTATCGAACTTACGTCCCTCATATAGTGCACTCAGCCGGGCTTCCTCTACCTCCGATTTCCAAATAGCTTCGTCGCCCACTACCCATGCCACTTCATCTATCACGTTGTCTTGCGCCTGCACCGTCATGCAGAGCGTCATCAGCAGGGTTGTCAAAATTGATTTTACACGTATTTTCATATTGTCTAATTGTTGCTTATTTGTTTTACGCCACGAAGATAACGCTTTATTTGCTTATATTGTTATGATTAACGGATTTTAAGGTGATTTTAAATATCATTTTTGCTTTCTAAGGGCTGAGAGCCACTCATCACTGAGATATCGTTCATAATCTTGTTGCAGTTTTGCCCTTACCTCGTTGTAGTCATCAGGACCATTGATTTTCTTGCCCACAGTCATTGCTACCGGATATCCTGCCAGGGGCTTAGCCTGTCTGCCACCAAACTCCAGGTCATCCACAAAGGCATTGGCTCCTTGTTCAAACACACCTTGTTCCACCAACACCTTGTCACGGGTTTTGTTGTCCAAGAGTCGTTCGGCATCACTCCACTCCTGCCCCTTTAGCTTCTTCACAATCTTTCTCACCTTCTTGGCGGTTTTCTTGTCGGCAGCATGAATAACGGCACCCCTAAAACGAGGTTGTTGCCAACGATAGTCTTTCTGATGGGTTGAGAAATAAGCCGACAAGCCTGCCTCGTCGGTCTGACTTGGCACCAACACATGCAGGCGATACGCCTCTTGTGCCAAAAGCTTATCAGCCAAGGTTTGTATGGCCTCCGCATAGGCAGGATTATTGTCTAAGTGTTTGGCTCCACATTCGAGAACACACTTGGTGACAAACGCATCATATTGACTTCGTACCCCCATAGGATAGGTTTGTGCAAAACGGGCAAACTGACTACCAGTATAGGTCTCACCGTCAAGGGTAAACAGTGCACCATCACACTTACCGTCACGATAGAGCCTATTTATCGTCTGTTGGTTCTCCGCAAAGCCATACGTTTGCTTCAACTTAGCTATTTGCTTCTCTGTCACCTTATCAGGAAAGGCATGTGTCTTGGCTCGTTCCACAAAAGTTTTGTTGTATGCATTTACATCCAGAGCGCGTTGCTCTACCAATTGAACAATGTGAAAGCCTTGTGGTGAGAGGAAAGGTTGCGACACCTGTCCTGGTTTCAGGGCAAAAGCCGAGTCTTCCACCTCGGCAGTCACGTCCAAACGGGTTATCCATACCGGCTTCCTGACATCCGAATAACGGTTCATCAAAGTCTCAAAGTCGGCACCTTGCGCCAAAGCCCCACTGATGGAGTCCATGCGTTGTTGCCACTGGTTGATCTCTACCTGACGGACATGTTGAGGCAAAGCGTGGAAAATCTCTCTTATCAGCAACATCCTGTCACCCTGTGCCTGCACAACCTTGCCGTAAGCTTGTTGTGCCTGCTCAGTAGCCAACTGTTCATCAAACAGGTACTGCCCCGCCAGCTGTTGCCTATACACCTCCATGCTACGTTGAAACTCCACCGTCTTGTCCAATCCTTCGGCACGGGCAGCCTGAGCCATAAGTGCCTCATCGGAAGACGATTGACTTGACAATTGACCATTGACAATTGAAGATTGACAATTAAAAAGCAATGCTGATAGCAATACCAGCATCACTCTCTTTTTATAGCACCTATATTTATTCCTCATCACAACTTTTTAAGTCAATATAAGTCAATGGTTAATGGTAAATGGTCAACAGTTTTACTCCGGACGGCTATAATTCGGAGCTTCACTCGTAATTGACACATCATGAGGATGGCTCTCTAGTACACCGGCATTTGTGATACGGGTGAACTTGGCATTATGCAGCTCCTCAATATTCTGAGCGCCACAATAACCCATACCAGAGCGCAAACCACCCACGAGCTGGAAGATCACCTCATAGAGAGTTCCCTTGTAAGGCACACGACCTGAGATACCTTCAGGCACCAACTTCTTCACATCCTTCGTACCAGCCTGGAAGTAACGGTCCTTCGAGCCGTTCTCCATCGCCTCCAGTGAGCCCATACCACGATAGGTCTTGAACTTACGTCCGTTGAAGATAATTGTCTCGCCCGGCGACTCCTCAGTACCAGCCACCAATGAGCCGATCATCACGCTATAGCCACCAGCCGCCAATGCCTTTACCACATCGCCAGAGTAGCGCAAGCCACCATCAGCAATCAGAGGCACACCAGTACCCTTCAGGGCTTTAGCCACATCATAAACGGCAGACAACTGAGGCACACCTACGCCTGCTACCACACGGGTTGTACAGATAGAGCCCGGTCCAATACCCACCTTGATACAGTCGGCACCAGCTTCCACCAACATTTTAGCAGCCTCGCCTGTAGCCACATTGCCCACTACGATATCGATATTTGGGAAAGCATACTTAGCTTCTTTCAGCTTCTCAACAACAAACTTTGAATGTCCGTGAGCCGTATCAATCACAATGGCATCAGCATTGGCATTGATCAGAGCCTGCATACGCTCCAGTGTGTCGTCAGTCACACCTACGCCTGCTGCCACACGCAAACGTCCTTTCTCATCCTTGCAAGCCATTGGCTTATCCTTAGCCTTCGTGATGTCCTTATAGGTAATCAGACCCACCAGCCTGTTCTGTGCATCCACCACAGGCAACTTCTCGATTTTATGTTCCTGTAGGATCTGTGCCGCATCCTCCAGGGTAGTGCCCTGATGGGTAGTAACGATATGCTCGCTAGTCATCACCTCATCAATGCGCTTGTTCAGGTCACGCTCAAATCGCAGGTCACGGTTAGTCACGATACCCACCAGTCGGCGATCGTCGTCCACCACAGGTATGCCACCAATCTTATACTCCTGCATCAGTTCGAGGGCGTCATGCACATTAGAGCCTCTCTTGATCACAACAGGATCATAAATCATGCCATTCTCGGCACGTTTCACGATAGCCACCTGACGAGCCTGCTCATCTATCGGCATATTCTTATGAATCACGCCAATACCGCCTTCACGGGCGATAGCTATAGCCATCTTCGCCTCAGTGACAGTGTCCATAGCCGCAGTCACGAAAGGAATCTTCAGATCGATGTGTCTGGAAAACTTAGTAGAAAGGTCAACGGTCTTTGGGAGAACCTCTGAATAGGCAGGGATCAACAATACGTCATCGAAAGTCAATCCGTCCATCACTACTTTATCTGCAATAAATGACATAATTAAATGCTTTTAGAATTTATTGCGTGCAAATATAGGCATTTTTCCGCAAACTACGAAGGATTGTCCTACTTTTTTTATTTCGCATAGATAATTACCATGATTATTACGTTTCAAAGAAACGATTAACAAACTAACAAACTAACATTACGTTTTTCTGCATATCAGTAACGGGGAAAGAGGGAATGTCTTTATATTTATATATTATTATAATTATTAATTATAATAATATATAAATATAAAGACAAGATGCCCCCTTCTTGGGCTGCGTTTCTTCACTTCGCAAAATGCATTTGTTAGTTGTTAGTTTGTTAGGTTGCCAAAGTAACGTGTTCTCATCAGGTGCCGCTTGGTGAGGCATCAGCCGCCGCCCGATGCTCAGGACAAAGTCCGTCCGTTCGTTCGGATTTGCAATCCGAACGTAATGAATATGAGCATTTGTAATGCGGGAAAAAATCTTATCGGATTGCAAATCCTTATATTCGATACGTTCGGATTACAAATCCGAACGAACGAGAGAGAGCAGAGTCAAGCTTGAACTATGCCGAGCGTAAGCGATTTATTTAAATCCGCCCTAACTACATCAGAAAATCCGTCCGAACGGGTAAAACATCATAGACACTACATTGCCTTAAAGCAGGAATGCCTCCTGATGCGGAGGCATTCTTGCTGACGGAAGGGGAAAAGCCCCTTGCTATACAGTTTGTTAACGAATAGGTTTTATACTCAGGAATCAAGGGAGCTCCTTGATTTTGATGTTCTTATAGAACACCTCATGACCGTGATCTTGCAGAAGGATGGGACCCTCAGTGAAATTGCCGAAATTGGGCCAGTCCTTGTATTTGCTGTAAGCCACAAGGGCATTCCACATCTGGTTGTTGCGCTCGTACTCCAGGAGCTTGGTGCCGTTGAGCCAATGCTCAACATGGTTTCCCTGCACGATTACAACGGCGGTGTTGAACTCATCCTTGTTGAAGGGCTTGTCGTCAGAAACAGGTATCAGATCATACAAAGCTCCCAGCTTGCGATTGCCCTTGACACCCAGCTTGGCATCAGGATGAAGGTCGTCGTCAAGAATCTGGAACTCACAGCCAATGGCTGAACCAGGACCCTTATTGAGGTCAACATTGACGAAATACTTGATACCGCTATTGGCTCCTGGGGTAATCTTGAAATCAACCTTGAGAATGAAATTACGATAGTTGCGGGTGGTGACGATGTCACCTCCGTTGGCAGACTCCTGCCCGTCACCAGGCAAAACTCGCAGGATGCCGTTAGCCACCTCCCAGCCTCCTTTAGGGAAGGTCTGTGCCCTGGCACTTCGCCAACCGCTGGTGGTTTGTCCATCAAACAACAGTTGCCATCCGTCGCGGATTTCTTCCTTGGTAAGCTTATTGTCGCCCGCATCAGCTTTTACTTGGGCATTAATGGTGATACTGCCCAGCAAGGCGATAGCTAAAATAAAAAACTTCTTCATAGGCTCCATTTTTATAAGTTATAGAAATACTCCCAGCCCTTACGAGGCAACGAGCCTGCCAGCATGGCGTTGGCAAACTGATTGTTAGTAAACTGCTTCAGGCGGGTATCGAAATAAAGGTCGGCATTCAGACGCTGGGCAATCACACCCAAGCAGAATACCTGACTAAGTACGCCATTGATTTCGAACGGTGAGCGTGTCTTCTCCTCACCACGGATGGCACGGAGGAAGTTAACATAGTGGTTAGATGGGCTCTCAGGTACCTTAGGCAGCATGCCTTCCATCTCTTTGGCGCGTTTCTCCGGGATGATGGAGAGGGTGCTTCCATGACTGCCACCCTTGAAGATAAGGTCTTTGGTGTAGATGATCTTGCCCGGATTGAGGTCACTGTCGCGATACTCTCCCTGATTGGTGGCTGGAATATTGGCTGCCAGCTCTGACTTGCCGAAGCCTTCAGGCAAAGGAGGCAGGTTGTCAAGGCCATCGTACCACGTAACATCCACTGGAGGCATGTTGCCACGGGCTGCGAATCGGAACAGGATAGTGGATGAATAGGGATAGAAATAATCGTTGTGGCCTTTCTCGCGCACCATCTTAATCTGATAAGGCAGACCTAAGTCGAGGAACTCATGCACAGTGTCGAGGATGTGTGCTCCCCAATCGCCTAAGGCTCCCATACCAAAGTCGTACCAGCAACGCCAGTTGCCCTGATGGAACTTCTCGCTATAGTCGTGATAAGGTACGGCGCAGAGCCAGGTGTCCCAATCCATCGTCTTGGGCATAGGATCAGCAGCAGGAAAGCGGTCGATATTACTATCCCATTGGTGCCAGCGACGCACATTGTTCATGTGACCTACAACAGCAGTAACATCCTTGATGATGCCCGCATCCTGCCAAGCCTTAAATTGGAAGTAGTTGCCCTCAGAGTGTCCCTGATTGCCCACCTGTGTTACCAGCTGCGGGTTCTTGCGAGCCAGCTGCATCATCAGCTCAGCCTCGATGAATGTGCGGCTCATGGGTTTCTCCACATAGACATGCTTGCCCTCAGAGAGCGCCAACATAGAGATGGGGAAGTGAGAGTGGTCGGGGGTGGCGATGCAGACAGCCTCGAACTCGTTGCCAGCCTTCTCGAACAGCTCACGGAAGTCCTTGAAGCGCTTGGCATTGGGGTACATATTCATTACTTTCTCCGTCTGCTTGTTACCCATATCCACATCGCACAGAGCTACCACCTCAACCATACCTGTCTTGGCAAACTCATCAATATCTTGCTCACCTCGATTACCAATGCCGATGTAGGCAATCTTTACTTTGTCGAACTGGGGTTGTCTGTAGTTGCGCTGACCAGCCCACATATTTGCACCATTGAAGGCCAATCCTGCGGAAAACAGCGATGCCGTTTTCAGAAAATCTCGTCTTGTAGCCATATTCTTTTGATTTAAGGTTATAATTACCCTGCGAATTTACTGAATATTCCGAAAAAAGAAAAGAAATCAGAACTGAAAATAAATAAATGGTTGGATTTCGGCACTTTTCATCTGGATAACCAAGTAGATGACAGCCACCATAAGCAGGGCTTTGCCTATAAGTGGAAGCCAAGTGATGAAGCGCACACTTTGACGCTCCCAACTATCGGGCACGAAATGGAGGAGGTAGCCCAACAGCATGAGGGCAAACACGAACCAATAGCCTGTGAGGAGCTGGGGGAACACCTGGGGCGAGAAGTGGAAGACTATCTGACTCAACATATCCCAACTGGCGGCAAAGCCACTCTGACGGAAGAATATCCAGCAGAAACACACGAAATGGAAGGTGATGAGTACGGCAAAGAAGCGACGCCAACCTTGGCTCTCGTCGCCCTTCTTCCTTCCCAACAGGGAACGATAGCCTTTATGGAAAGCCAAAGCCACACCATGCAGCAGTCCCCAGAAGATAAAGTTCCAGGCGGCGCCGTGCCACAAACCTCCGAGGAACATGGTGATGATGAGGTTGATGTACTGACGAACCTTACCCTTGCGGTTGCCTCCCATAGAGATGTAGAGGTAGTCGCGCAACCAAGAGGAGAGCGAGATATGCCAACGACGCCAGAACTCAGTGACAGAAGCCGACTTATAAGGTGAGTTAAAGTTGATGTTGAAGCGGAAGCCCAAGAGCAGGGCGATACCAATAGCCATATCGCTATAGCCGGAGAAGTCGCAATAGATCTGCAGGGTGTAACCATAGACAGCCATCAGGTTCTCAACACCGGAATACAGCAAGGGATTGTCGAAAACACGATCTACAAAATTTACGCTGATATAGTCTGATATAACGGTTTTCTTGAATAAACCAGCCATGATGAGGAAGAGGGCGCGGCCTAACATCTCATCGTTGACCAACAAGGGTTTGCGTATTTGAGGGATGAAATCTTTCGCTCTGACAATAGGACCTGCCACCAACTGAGGGAAGAAGGAAACGTAGAAGGCATAGTCAAGCAAGTTGCCAAGCGGCTTGATTTCACGACGATAGACATCGATGGTGTAGCTAAGCGACTGGAAAGTAAAGAAGGATATTCCCACAGGCAGGAAGATGTCGAGGGGCTCGAAATGACCTCCTGTGAGGGAGGCAATCATCTGCCCGAAGAAGTTGGTGTATTTGAAATAGCAAAGCAAGCCCAAGTCGATGAGCAGACTGAGGGTGACGAGCCACTTGCGTCCTATCTTGTTTGCTGTCTTATCCATCACCTGGGCAATATAGAAATCGCTGACGGTGACAATTGCCAGCAGGAAGAAGTAGGTGCCACTACTCTTGTAATAGAAATAATAGGAGAAAAGCAACACGAACAACAGGCGGGCGGTGGTGCGTTTCTGCAACAGCATGTAGATGCAGAAGAAGCCTGCGAAAAGCCACAGGAACAGTCCGCTGCTAAAAAGCATAGGCTCA
Source organism: Bacteroidaceae bacterium (assembly GCA_017649485.1). Taxonomy (GTDB): domain Bacteria; phylum Bacteroidota; class Bacteroidia; order Bacteroidales; family Bacteroidaceae; genus Bacteroides. The sequence goes on from JAGCGS010000034.1 coordinate 56,025, forward strand.
GCCGGGTTGTAGGTGAGTATGTCTTTAACGGTATCCCACATAATCGTTGTATGCCTTTACTATAGCTTGATAGAGCAACTGCCCCTGCAACACATACCCCTCAGCGGTGTAGTGCACATGATCCGGGCGCATCATGTTGGCACTCTGCCAATTGAGACATGCCCTGCGACTTCCACCAACGATGGTGAACATATCCCACACAGCGATACCATTATCGTTGGCAAAGCGGTGGATGGTCTGTACAGCCACAGCTGTGCGCGGGTTGAGCGAGTAAGCCCTGCGCCGCCCCTGATAAGCCCCAGGAGGGGTAGTCATAAGTATGGGTACACCAGGCATCGCTGTGCGCAGCATTCGCACCAGATTGTCCATCTGCTGGTAGTGTATCATGGGGTTGTATCCTCGGTTATGGCTCTCGTTGGTGCCAAAGGAGAGGATGAGCAGGTCGGGGCGTTCCGACCTGATGTCGCTGATATATTCAGGGGTGGAGAATGTTTCGCAGGTAGCACCATTGATGCCCATATCGGTATAAGTGAGGCGGCCAACAGCCAGCTGCAGGGAGTCGCCAGCCGTTCGGGGAAGGATATGTCCACGAATATGGCTGTCGCCTACATGGAGCACACGCAGGATGGCATTTGACTTCTTACGCTTCACTTGCCTGACTTTCTCCCAGAAAGGAGCGAGGATGTCCAAGGTGTCGGCAATCTCGTTCACACGCATTTGCAAGAAAGTGCGGGGCACTTGCACAAAGGGTAAGCGAAGGGTGTCTTGTATCTCTCCATAGCGAGCCAAAGAGTCGATGGTGAAGATGCCTTTGTCGAGCGAAGCAGGCACAGGCATCGCATCTTGCGACCAGAGAAGCTGGTGGCATCCAAGCACCAGGATAAGCAACAACAACATGTGCTTAGCGGTCTTCCTCATAAGCACGCCTCCTGTCGTATTGCTCCTTTCCATAGACAAGTGCATCGAACAGCAGACCTGCCAGATGCTTGCCGCCTCGCACATTGATGTGGGTATAATCGTAGTTAGCCATTGAGGGCTTGGCATCTACCAACGTCTTCATGCTTTCATTGCCTCCCATCGCCTCAAACATGTTCCAGAACGCAACTCCCTCTTCTGCCGCCAGGTTCTGCTGGTAACGGATGAGGTTACGGATGCCAGGCATAGTACGCACTTCGCCTTCAGGAGTCTTGTAGTCACGATCCGCCACGCTGACAATGAGGATGCTGGCACCTGGGAAGTATTCCTTGAGGTGATCGATGGCGGTTTTCATGCCTTTGATGTAGTTATCGTAGTTGCTCCCCAGTCGGGTGGCAATGTTCAGGCCGTATTGGAGGATAACAAGGTCGTAGGGACGAAATTCGTAGAAACTGCGCATCATCTTGGCAGGTATGGAGCGTACATTCAAGCCAGAGGCACCTCGCATGGAGAGGTTGTCGAGGGCAATGCCAGACTCGCCATCCATAGCTACACCATAGAAAAGAGCGTCGGGATGGGCATTCTGTACGGAGAAAGTAACGCTGCCAATTTTACCATCTACCTCAGCCACCTGGAGCTTGTTGCCCTTGAATTCTTTGTGCAGCACTCCCCTACCGTTGACAGCCGCTGAAATGGTGGCTGCTGAATCAGGATTGAAGAAGAATGAGGCGTGATAAAAGGTATCGAGATGAGCATAGTTTTTGTCCTGCCCACGAAAACGGATACTGGCTTCTTCATCGGCCTTGAAGTAGTGATTGGAGATGTCTTGCAGGGAGCGATTGAAGTCGCCATCAGTATCCATAACAGAATGACGCGTCCACCCAGTGGCACTTTGGCGCACTGTGACTCTGAAACCCGAGGATATGCTGGTGATAGGGCTATAACCTATGCCACAGCCTCCATATTTATTCTGAAGCATCTCTCGCAGGTCGGCAGTAAGTATGTCGCCTTCAACGAAAGAGTCGCCATAATAGGCAACCCTGACGAGTCGCTGACCACGATCCAACTGATTGAGAGCTTCGTAGAAGGACTTCATACCACGCTGTGTAGAGTCACTGTAATCCTCTATGCAAACCATACCTGTGCGGCAAGTATCCACAAAAGCAGGCTTGGGAGGTGGGGGTAACAATATGGATTCTTCCTCGAGAGAGTCGGCAATTTCAACTTTTGGGCGCATGTCTGACAGGATATCTACCTGACGCAGGGGATGTCCGAACACAGAGTATGAAGGGAGCAAACCCAAAAGTAAGAGGGCTCCCAAAACGAGGATGATGAAGATGCCGATATGGTTGATGCGATTTTTCACTGATGGTGATGGTCTTGATAGAATTTATCTAAGATGCGCCTACCCTTATCTGTGACGATACCACGAAAGAAGGTCATGAGAATGGTTTCGGCAACCTCCGTAATGGGGTAGCTCTTAAATGATGCATTCTCAACCAACATACGTGTCTGGTTCTCATTAAGGATGGCAATGATGTTGTAGTCTAAATCGGGGATAAAGATGCCTTGTCTGACACCTAACTTGAAGAACTCAAAAGAAGCCTCTCGCCTGTTTTCGCGGTCTTGTTTGATTAATTCCTTGATTTGAGGATAGATACTGACATCTTCGAAGAATTGCTTACTGGTTTCAGCGTATTGTTTCATCGCATAATAGAGGGTGTGCAGAGCTGATTCAAGCACATTGCTACACTGACGCTGATATAGCTCTACCTGTTGCTGGAACTCCTGACGCTGGTACTTGACGCAAGCTGTGACAAGCTGTTCCTTCTCACGGAATATCTCATAGATGGTTCGCTTGGACATACGCAATCCATGAGCGACATCATCCATCGTGACTCGCTTGATGCCTTGCCGACGAAATAGCTCAGAAGCAACCACAACGATGCGAGTATATAACTCGCTCCTGTTATCTTTCCCTATCATGCGCAGAGTAAGGTTATTTGAGCTTATCGAGATATTTGCCTATCACTTCGGCTCGCTCACTGTCTTCTTGCTGGAATGCTTCAAGTAGCTCGGGAGATGAGCTGAGTAGCCGGTTCATCATATCCTTACCGACGAAATCTGCCTCACCTGTAGTTGGGTCGATTACGTAATATACCCTAACATTGACGAGGCTGCTGGCATTGATGGCATCACCCACTGTGCCACCCAGCTTTGAACCCTCCTTGGGTATCAGTGTGCTGGATGCTATCTGGCCTAAAGGCTGAGCTTGGAAATATACTTTTCCACCTACCATCTCACCTAAGGCGTACCAGTTGCCAAAACGGTATTTCTTGTATTTCATGTGCTTGAGGTTCACAAACAAGGTGTCGCTCAGACGCACGGCATAGCATCTCTTCTTGAGATACTTGGTCAGCTCTTTGTTCTCTGCTGAGTAGATTTCATAATCTGCCCCTGGGGAAAGATAGATCTGGTTGATGCTGCGCTTTGACTTGTGAAGGGTGGTAACTACATCACCCTGGTCGTTCATCAGGTCTTGGAAATTGGCATACATCTTGTTTTGAGCAGTAGCAGAGACAGCCCAAATCATCAAAATGAACAAATATATTACCCTTTTCATCTTTACAATGTATAATTCGGTGGTAAAATTAGTTGATTATCTTCATTCAAGCAAGAATGTACGCAAAAAAACGAAAAAAAAGTCGCCTTATCACTAAGGCGACTTCTATTATAGTTAGAGATAGTTGGTTTATTCAGCTTGTTTTTCATCAGTAGCTGCAACATCCCCCGCCTTTGGAGCCTCAGCTACCTCAACAGCATCGGTAGCAACTGCCTTCTTTGAACGACGACGGGTGCGAGTTGCCTTCTTAACCGTCTCTTTAGCCATATTCTCATCATAGTCAACCAGCTCAATAAAGCACATTGAAGCGTTGTCACCCAGACGATGGCCAGTCTTGATAATACGAGTATATCCTCCCGGACGATCTGCTATCTTGACAGAGATTTCCTTGAACAACTCGGTTACAGCATACTTATCTTGAAGATAACTGAACACAACTCGACGAGAGTTGGTAGTATCATTCTTAGACTTGGTTAACAGAGGCTCAACATATTTTTTCAATGCTTTAGCCTTCTCAACGGTCGTAGTGATTCTTTTGTGCTTGATCAGAGAGATAGCCATGTTTGACAACATAGCGGCTCTATGAGAAGCAGTACGACCCAAATGGTTAAATTTCTTATTATGTCTCATTTTTTATTCTTTATCTAATTTGTACTTAGAAATATCCATTCCAAACGACAGATTCAGACTCGCGAGCAAATCATCAAGCTCAGTGAGCGATTTCTTACCGAAGTTCCTGAATTTCAACAGGTCGGTCTTGTTGTATTGAACCAAGTCGCCCAAGGTCTCAACATCGGCAGCCTTCAAGCAGTTGAGGGCGCGTACAGAGAGATCCATGTCAACGAGTTTGGTCTTCAACTGCTGACGCATGTGCAGAACTTCTTCATCAAATTCCTCATTGTTATCAGAATCAGAAGGCTCCAACGTAATCTTTTCATCAGAGAACAACATGAAGTGATAGATGAGGATCTTTGCAGCTTCTTTCAAAGCATCCTTCGGGTGTATGGAACCATCAGTTGCGATCTCAAGTGTCAGCTTATCGAAATCAGTCTTCTGCTCTACGCGGAAGGGTTCGATAGTGTACTTGACATTGCGGATAGGTGTGTAAATCGAATCAATAGCAATTACATTAACGTCGGTGCAATAAATCTGGTTCTCTTCAGCGGGAACATAACCGCGACCTTTATTAATGGTAAGCACTATCTGCATCGTAGCTTTTGCATCTAAATGACAAATAACTAATTCAGGATTTAACACTTCAAATCCAGCCAAATACTTGCCGATGTCACCTGCCTTAAACACAGTAGAATTCTCAACTGAGATAATTGCTTTCTCAGTTTCATATTCTTCAATTACTTGCTTGAATCTCACTTGCTTGAGGTTCAAGATGATGTTGGTTACATCTTCTCTAACACCAGCAACGCTTGAAAATTCATGATCAACTCCGTCGATTTTGACGGTAGTGATAGCAAAGCCTTCTAATGAAGAAAGCAAAATACGGCGCAGGGCATTACCGATAGTGATACCAAAGCCTGGCTCTAAAGGACGGAACTCAAACTTACCGTACTTGGAGTCTGCTTCCAACATTAAAACTTTCTCAGGTTTTTGAAATGCTAATATCGACATGAAATAATTATTATTTAGAATACAACTCAACGATCAACTGCTCCTTAATGTTCTCTGGGATATCTGCTCTTTCAGGAACATGTAACATCTTACCTGACTTAGAAGCCTCGTCCCACTCGAACCAAGGATACTTACTGTGGTTGAAACCAGACAAAGAGTCGGCAATCACCTCAAGAGACTTTGAGCGTTCGCGAACACCGATCAACTGACCTGGCTTAACCTGATATGAAGGGATGCTAACCACTTCACCGTCAACAACGATGTGCTTGTGGTTTACCAACTGACGGGCAGCATCACGGGTCTTACCGATACCGAGACGATAAACCACATTGTCCAGTCTGCATTCCAACATCTGCAGAAGAATCTCACCAGTGATACCCTTCTTTTTTGCAGCTTTCTCAAACATGTTACGGAACTGTTTCTCCAACACACCATAGGTGTATTTTGCTTTCTGCTTCTCACGCAGCTGAATACCATATTCAGATGTCTTCTTGCGTGAAGCTCCATGCTGTCCAGGAGGGTTGGTTCGCTTAGCAAGAACTTTATCAGGGCCGTAAATAGGCTCTCCAAACTTACGAGCAATTCTTGTTTTTGGTCCAGTATATCTAGCCATTTTATCTCAATTTAAATTCAAACTCAATAATAAATTATACTCTACGTCTCTTAGGAGGACGGCAACCATTATGTGGCAATGGAGTTACGTCAATAATCTCAGTAACTTCGATACCTGCACCGTGAATGGTACGGATGGCAGACTCACGGCCATTACCTGGGCCCTTTACGTATGCCTTTACCTTTCTCAAACCGAGGTCATAAGCCACCTTTGCACAATCCTGAGCAGCCATCTGTGCTGCGTAAGGAGTGTTCTTCTTAGAGCCTCTGAATCCCATCTTACCTGCTGAAGACCATGAGATAACCTGACCTTCGCTGTTTGCCAGAGAGACGATAATGTTGTTGAATGATGAATGAACATGCAACTGGCCCATTGCATCAACTTTCACAACCTTCTTTTTTGCTACAACTTGTTTCTTTGCCATATCAAATTAATTATTTAGTAGCCTTTTTCTTGTTAGCAACTGTCTTCTTTCTACCCTTACGTGTACGAGCATTGTTCTTTGTGCTCTGACCACGAACCGGAAGACCCAAACGGTGACGAACACCACGATAGCAACCGATATCCATCAGGCGCTTGATGTTCATTTGCACTTCTGAACGAAGGTCACCTTCTACCTTATAGTTTGCAGCTATCTCTTCACGAATCCTAGCTGCCTGATCATCAGTCCAATCTTTTACCTTCAGGTCTTTATCAACCTCTGCTGCTTCCAAGATTTTCGCTGAACTACTGCGACCTATTCCAAAAATATAGGTCAACGCAATCTCGCCTCTCTTATTCTGAGGCAAATCTACACCAACTATTCTTATAGCCATATACTTAATTATTTCTTTGCAAAAATAATAATATTATCCTTGACGCTGTTTATACTTAGGATTCTTCTTATTAATTACATACAGAACGCCACGACGACGCACAATCTTGCAATCTGGCGTACGCTTCTTTAAGGATACTCTAACTTTCATATCTTTTTATTTATATCTAAATGAAATTCTACCTTTGGTCAAATCATAAGGAGACATTTCAACCCTCACCCTATCGCCTGGCAGGATCTTGATGTAATGCATACGCATCTTACCAGAGATATGGGCGGTTATCTCATGCCCATTTGTCAATTCTACGCGAAACATCGCATTTGACAATGCCTCGACTATTACTCCATCCTGTTCAATCGCCGATTGTTTTGCCATAGTCTAAAGTTTAATATGCGGCAATACCAGCGCTACGACCCTTGATACGTCCAGACTTCAACAAACCATCATAGTGCCTCATCAGCAAGTGGCTTTCAATCTGCTGGAGTGTGTCAAGAACGACACCTACGGTAATCAGCAACGAAGTACCACCGAAGAAGTGGGCAAATTCGTTCTGAACACCAAACAAACCGGCAAATGCTGGCATGATGGCAATGAAAGTCAGGAAGAGGGCACCTGGCAAGGTGATGCGTGACATGATATCGTCGATATAGTCAGCTGTCTTCTTACCAGGTTTTACACCTGGAATGAAACCATTATTCCTTTTCATATCTTCTGCCATCTGAGTCGGGTTGATCGTAATAGCAGTATAGAAGTAAGTGAACAGAATGTTCAAGACTGCAAAGATAAAGTTGTACCAGAAGCTGCCGGAATCGGTAAGTGAGCGTAGGAAACTACTTGAATTGTTCAGGTCAGTAAAACCTATCAAAGAGATAGGAATGAACATAATGGCCTGAGCAAAAATGATAGGCATTACATTGGCAGCATTCACCTTCAGAGGAATATACTGGCGTGCACCACCTACCTGTTTATTGCCAACAACTTTCTTAGCATACTGTACTGGAACTTTTCTTACACCCTGAACCAACAGGATTGCCAAAGCAATCACTATCAGCAAGATAACAATCTCAATCAAGAACATAACCAATCCACCGGTCTTGTCAGTAATACGAGAAACAACCTCTTGGAAGAAAGCCTGAGGCAAACGGGCGATGATACCTATCAAGATGATGAAAGAGATACCATTGCCAACACCCTTATCAGTGATTCTTTCACCCAACCAGAGGATGAACATACTACCAGCAGCCAAGATGATGGTTGAAGTAAACATAAACAGAGTCCAATCTAATGAAGCATTTAATGAAGGACCTGCCTGGTATTTCAGGTTGAGCAGGTAAGAAGGTCCCTGAATCAGCAGGATGAAGATAGTCAAATATCTTGTGTACTGATTCATCTTTCTTCTTCCACTCTCACCCTCGCGCTGCAGCTTTTGGAAGTAAGGCACTGCGATACCCAACAGCTGGATTACGATCGAAGCTGAGATGTAGGGCATGATACCCAATGCGAATATTGACGCATTTGAGAACGCTCCACCGGAAAACATGTTCAACAAGGCTAAAAGGCCCTCACTTGTTTGTTCACGCAACTGTGAAAGCATTGCAGGATTGATACCTGGCAACACCACATAAGAACCGAAACGGTATATTGCCACAAACAATACGGTGATGAGGATCCTTTGTCTCAGATCCTCAATCTTCCATATATTCTTTAATGTTTCAATAGCTTTTCTCATCGAATCAGAGTTTTACAACCTTACCACCGGCAGCCTCAATAGCAGCCTCTGCAGTCTTTGAGAATGCATGAGCTACCACCTCAACCTTAGCGGTCAGGGTTCCTTTACCTAATACTTTAACCAACTGCTTTGAAGAAACAAAACCTGCATTAATTAATGCGTTGATATCAACAGTCTGCAAATTTTCAGTTTCAGCAAGCGCTTGAATAGTATCCAGGTTGATTGCTTTATATTCTACACGATTAATATTCTTAAAGCCAAACTTTGGTACACGGCGCTGAAGAGGCATCTGACCACCTTCAAAACCGATTTTCTTCTTATAGCCAGATCTTGACTTAGCACCCTTGGTACCTCTTGTTGAAGTGCCACCCAAACCAGATCCTGGGCCACGACCGATTCTCTTTCTTGAAGAGGTAGATCCTGCAGCAGGTTTTAAATTACTTAAATCCATATTGTAATTCTTTTTTATTCTACAACTAATTACTTAACAATGGTAACCAAGTGCTTAACCTTCTCTACCATACCACGGATAGAAGGGTTATCATCGTGCTCAACAGTATGATTCAGCTTGCGCAAACCCAGTGAATCCAAAATTCTCTTCTGATTTTTGGGAGCACCAATTCTACTCTTAGTCTGTTTGATCTTTATTGTTGACATGATTTCCTCCTTATCCTTTAAATACTTTTTCCATACTTACACCTCTATTCTGAGCCACCATGCGAGCATCACGCATTTCGCTAAGTGCCAGAATAGTTGCTTTAACTAAGTTGTGAGGGTTAGAAGAACCCTTAGACTTAGCCAGCACATCGGTAATGCCTACGCTTTCCAAAACAGCACGCATAGCACCACCAGCCACAACACCTGTACCCTGAGAAGCAGGTTTGATGAACACCTCAGCACCACCAAACTTAGCCAACTGTTCGTGAGGAACAGTTCCTTTGTGTACAGGAACTTTTACCAAGTTCTTCTTAGCAGCCTCAACACCTTTCGCAATTGCTGCGGTAACTTCACTGGCTTTACCCAAACCGTAGCCGATAATGCCGTCTTCATTACCTACAACAACGATAGCAGAAAAAGTAAAGGTTCTACCACCCTTGGTCACCTTGGTTACGCGATTAATAGCAACCAATCTATCTTTCAGCTCTGTATCGCTTGATACTTTTACTTTATTAGTCAATTCTGCCATAATGATTAAAATTTAAGTCCACCGTTACGTGCAGCATCAGCCACTTCTTTAACTCTACCATGATATAAGTAACCATTACGGTCGAAAACAACTGTCGTAATGCCGGCTTCCTGAGCCTTCTTGGCAATCAGATCACCAACTTTTGCAGCCTGTTCCTTCTTTGGCATCTTTTCTGTCATACCCAAAGAAGAGGCGGCAGCCAGTGTATTACCAGTGAGATCGTCAATCAGTTGAACATAGATCTGCTTATTACTTCTGAAAACTGACATACGTGGTCTTTCAGCGGTGCCAGAGACCTTATTGCGAACTCTATATTTGATCTTAATTCGTCTTTCTATTTTTGCTGTCATGATATATACAATTAAAATGTTACTTCGCACCAGCAGCCTTACCAGACTTTCTGCGAATAATTTCACCAACAAACTTAATGCCCTTTCCTTTGTAAGGCTCAGGCTTACGGAAAGAACGAATCTTAGCACAAATCTGACCAAGGAGCTGCTTATCGCATGACTCTAACATAATCAGAGGGTTCTTGTTTCTCTCTGACTTCGTCTCAACCTTTACCTCTGGTGGTAACTGAATAAAGATTGGGTGTGTGTAACCTAAAGCCAACTCGATGATGTTGCCCTGATTAGAAACGCGGTAACCAACACCTACAAGTTCCATTTCTTTCTTAAATCCTTCTGATACGCCAACAACCATATTGTTCACCAACGCACGGTACAAACCATGATATGCATGGCGCTGCTTTGTATTGTCCATCATGGTCTCTTCATTCTCAGCGAAAGAGATGTGACCATCTTCGATGGTAACCTTGATAGCAGGATTAACATACTGGCTCAATTCGCCCTTAGGACCCTTCACGGTAACAACGTCATCCTTGAAGTTCACTGTAACTCCAGCAGGAATGCTGATGGGTAATTTTCCTATTCTTGACATGCTAAATCCTCCTAATTAATAAACGTAACACAAAACTTCGCCACCAATCTTCTGCTCGGTAGCTTCTTTGTCTGTCATAACACCCTTAGATGTTGAAAGAATAGCAATACCCAAGCCATTGATAACTCTTGGCATTTCCTTGTAACCAGTGTACTTGCGCAAACCAGGAGAAGACACACGGATGAGCTTCTTGATTGCGTTCACTTTGTTCACTGGATCATACTTCAGCGCTACCTTAATGGTGCCCTGAGGACCGTCTTCTACAAACTTATAATTAAGAATGTAGCCCTTGTCAAAAAGAATCTTAGTGATTTCTTTTTTCAAATTTGAGGCAGGAACCTCCACTACTCTGTGCTTAGCCTGAATAGCGTTTCTCAACCTCGTCAAATAATCTGCTATTGGATCTGTCATATAATAAATAATTAAATTAATCAGGACTACCCTGACAATATTTAAACATTACTTTCTTACCAGCTTGCTTTGTGTACTCCAGGTATCAAACCGTTAGACGCCATCTCGCGGAAAGCAATTCTTGAAATGCCAAACTGACGGAGATAACCTTTTGGACGTCCACTCATCTTGCAACGGTTGTGCAATCTGATAGGATTTGCGTTCTTGGGGATATCCTGCAGTTTCTGAGCTGCCTCATAAGCTTCGGTAGGTTCACCTTTTCTTACGATTTCCTTCAGAGCAGCCCTCTTAGCGGCATACTTTGCTACGAGTTTCGCACGCTTAACCTCACGTGCCTTCATTGATTCTTTTGCCATATTATATCAATCTTTATTAGCGTTCTTAAAAGGTAAACCAAATTCCTTCAGCAGAGCATAACCCTCCTCGTCAGTCTTTGCAGAAGTTACGAACGTAATGTTCATGCCTTTAATGGTCTGCACACTGTCGATGTTGATTTCAGGGAAGATTATCTGCTCCTGGATACCCAGTGAATAGTTACCACGACCATCCAACTTACTTTCAATACCCTTGAAGTCGCGGATACGAGGCAGAGCCACACGGATGAGCTTCTCCAAGAATTCATACATACGCTCACGACGAAGTGTCACCATCACGCCAATAGGCATTTTCTTACGCAACTTGAAGTTAGCGATATCTTTCTTAGAAAGGGTAGCCACTGCCTTCTGGCCTGTAATGGTGGTAAGCTCATTGATAGCGTCATCAATAATCTTCTTGTCAGCCACAGCATTACCCAAACCTTGGTTCACCACAATCTTCTTCAATACAGGAATCTGCATAGCAGATGTGTACTGGAACTTAGCTTTCAAAGCAGGAGCGATACGCTCAGTATATTCTTTCTTTAAACTTGCAGTATTACTCATCACTTAATCTCCTCTCCTGATTTTTTAGCGTAACGAACTAACTTACCATTATCGCCCAATCTTCTACCAATGCGGGTAGGCTTGCCTGTCTTAGGATCCAGAGGATTCAAATTAGAAATATGAACAGGAGCCTCTTTTCTTACAAAACCACCCTGTGGGTTCTTAGCGTTAGGCTTAGTGCTCTTCTGTACCATGTTGACACCTTCAACGATGGCACGGTTCTCTTTCACAAGAACCTTCAACACACGACCAGTCTTGCCTTTGTCTTCGCCGGCATTCACGTAAACCTGATCGTTCTTTTTAATATGCAATTTACTCATTAGTTTAAAACTTTAAAAAATTAAAGTACTTCAGGAGCTAGTGAGACTACTTTCATGTTAGTAGCACGAAGCTCGCGGGCAACAGGGCCAAAGATACGGCTACCGCGAAGCTCGCCTGCATTATTCAACAACACACAAGCATTATCGTCGAAGCGAATGTAAGAACCGTCAGCACGACGGATTTCCTTCTTCGTACGTACAATCAAAGCTTTTGACACTGCACCTTTTTTAATATCACTTGAAGGGATAACATTCTGAACAGCAACAACAATGATGTCGCCAACAGAAGCATAACGGCGTCCGGTGCTACCCAAAACGCGAATGCACAGAGCCTCGCGAGCTCCACTGTTATCGCATACAGTAAGTTTGGTCTCTACTTGTATCATAATTACTTAGCTCTTTCAGTTATTTCTACTAATCTCCATCTCTTCAGCTTGCTCAGCGGGCGAGTTTCCATGATACGAACTGTATCACCGATATTGCACTCATTTTTCTCATCATGAGCGTAGTACTTTTTCGTCTTGCTGACGAACTTGCCATACAAGGGGTGCTTCACTTTGAACTTAGAAGCCACAGTGATAGTCTTATCCATCTTATTGCTTAGGACAACCCCTGTTCTCACTTTTCTTAAATTTCTTGCTTCCATCAAGGCCATCAATTAATTGTTAAGTTCTCTTTCACGCAAGATAGTCATCATGCGTGCAATAGTCTTGCGTAATTTCTTGATCTGAGAAGGGTCTTCCAGTGGAGAGATTGCATGATTCAACATCATCTGGTGCAAATTAGCCTTTTCTGTCTCCACCCTTTCCTTCAGGTCAGCGGTAGTTAATTCTCTAATTTCTGCTATCTTCATATCTTTTACGCATTTTGATTCTGATAATCATAATCACGCCTTACGACAAACTTAGTTGTGATAGGCAGTTTCTGAGCAGCCAAGCGTAAAGCCTCCTTAGCTACGTCAAAAGGAACACCCTCAGCCTCGATAATAATTCTACCAGGAGTAACAGGTGCAACCCATCCTGCAGGATCACCCTTACCTTTACCCATACGCACGTCAGCAGGCTTGCGAGTGATAGGTTTGTCCGGGAAGATGCGAATCCAAATCTGTCCTTGACGCTGCATATATCTTGTTACTGCAATACGGGCAGCCTCTATCTGCTGGGCGGTAATCCATTTACGCTCCAGCGCCTTGATACCGAATGAACCGAAAGCCAGTGTTGTGCCTCTGTGGGCATCGCCCTTACGGCCACGACCATCTTGCGGTCTTCTGTATTTTACTCTTTTAGGTTGTAACATAACTTCTAAAATTCAAAATTAGCGGTTATTCTTTTTTCTCTTGAAGTTCCTTCCGCCGTTGCCACTGTTGCCACGACCGGAATCCTTTGGCTGAGTGAAGTTAGGAGCCAAGTCGCGCTTGCCATAAACCTCACCTCTGCAAATCCACACCTTCACACCCTGAATACCAACCTTGGTCAGTGCCTCAGCCAGACAGTAGTCGATGTCTGCACGGAAAGTGTGCAAAGGAGTTCTACCTTCCTTATACATCTCAGAGCGTGCCATTTCAGCACCGTTCAAACGACCTGAGATCTGTATCTTAATACCCTCAGCACCCATACGCATTGTATTGGCGATAGCCATCTTGATGGCACGACGGTATGCGATCTTACCTTCAACCTGACGAGCCACATTGTTAGCCACAATGACTGCATCCAACTCAGGACGGCGTACCTCAAAGATATTGATCTGTATCTCCTTATCGGTGATTTTCTTCAATTCCTCTTTCAGCTTATCAACTTCCTGACCACCTTTACCAATGATAATACCTGGACGTGAAGTACAAACAGTGATTGTAACAAGTTTCAATGTGCGTTCGATAACGATGCGTGATACGCTTGCCTTAGCCAGACGAGCGTTCAAATACTTACGGATTTTGCTGTCTTCCAACAGGCGATCACCGTAGTTCTTGCCACCGTACCAATTAGAATCCCATCCGCGGATGATTCCCAAACGATTACTTATCGGATTAACTTTCTGTCCCATAAACCTTAATTTTGATCATCGTTATTACTCTTAGAACCCACGAACAGTGTTACATGATTTGAACGTTTGCGAATTCTATATCCTCTACCCTGTGGTGCAGGTCTCATGCGCTTGAGAGTCATGCCACCGTCAACAAAAATCTTGGTTACGAACAGTTCTCCGTTTTCAGCCTTACGTTCATTTTTCTGCTCCCAGTTAGCGATAGCAGAACGCAACAGTTTCTCAACTTTAGCTGCGGGCTCCTTTGAAGAGAACTTCAGTACGCCGAGTGCTCTGTTCACTTCCATACCACGAATCATGTCAACCACGAGGCGCATCTTGCGTGGGGATGTAGGAACATTGTTCAGCTTGGCGAAATACATAGTCTTAAGGGCTTCTTTTCTCTTTTCAGCCGATATTTTCTTTCTTGCTCCCATTATTTAATATTACTTTTTATCTTTGATAACCTGTCTTTATTTCCTGTTACCGGAGTGACCCTTGAAGGTGCGTGTTGGAGAGAACTCGCCCAGCTTATGGCCTACCATGTTTTCAGTAATGTAAACAGGAATAAATTTATTTCCGTTATGTACCGCGATGGTGTGACCAACGAAATCTGGAGAAATCATTGATGCACGAGCCCAAGTCTTGATAACATCCTTCTTACCGCTTTCATTCATGGCGAGGACTTTCTTCTCAAGCTTCACGTTGATATACGGACCTTTTTTTAATGAACGACTCATAATTTATTCGATTTATCAGATTACTTCTTTCTTCTCTCAATAATATACTTAGACGACTGCTTCTTTGGTGCACGAGTCTTGAGACCCTTAGAGTACAAGCCCTTGCGAGATCTTGGATGACCACCAGAAGCACGACCTTCACCACCACCCATTGGGTGATCATGTGGGTTCATCACAACACCACGGTTGTGAGGACGACGTCCTAACCAACGAGAGCGACCGGCTTTACCTGAACTCTCCAGTCCGTGATCTGAATTACCTACACTACCGATAGTAGCTTTACATGCGCTCAGGATCTTGCGCAACTCGCCTGAAGGCAACTTGATTACACAGTAGTCGCCCTCGCGAGAGGTGAGCTGTGCGAAGTTACCAGCTGAACGAACCAACGCTGCACCCTGACCAGGACGCAACTCAATATTATGAATCACTGTACCTACAGGTATGTTCTGCAAAGGAAGAGCGTTACCTACTTCAGGAGCCACATCGGGACCTGACAACAGGGTTGTGCCTACCTGCAGACCATCAGGAGCAATAATATAGCGTTTTTCACCGTCTGCATAGAACAGCAGGGCGATACGAGCTGAACGGTTAGGATCATACTCGATAGTCTTCACAACTGCTGGAATGCCGTCTTTATTACGCTTGAAGTCAACGTTACGAATCACCTTTGTATGACCACCACCGATATAACGCATGGTCATCTTACCAGTATTGTTACGACCGCCTGACTTCTTAACACCAAACACAAGAGATTTCTCTGGTACCCGTGCAGTAATTTCTTCGAAAGTACCAATAATTTTATGTCTTTGACCCGGTGTTGTGGGTTTAAATTTTCGTACTGCCATTTTCTTTAAATATTGCTATAAAAATCTATAGTATCACCGTCTCTCAAGGTTACCACAGCCTTCTTGTAAGCGTTGGTACGGCCTTTGAGCAGACCACTGCGGGTATAGCGGCTCTTGCTCTTACCCTGGTATCTCATTGTATTCACGTCAACAACCTTCACGTTGTAGAGCGCCTCAACTTCTTTCTTAATCTCCAATTTATTAGCATCAGGACGAACAATGAAGCCGAAACGATTTGGCATCTTTTCGGTCATAGCTGTCATCTTCTCTGTTACTAATGGTTTAATAATTACTGCCATTATTTACGCCTCCTTTTTATCTAACAGATCGTCGATTGCTGAAAGTGCTTTTTCAGTAAAAACAACCACTCCGGCATCCAATACACGGTAGGTATTAACGCCAGAAACAGTCTGTACCTTGGCACGCTGCAAGTTACGAGCCGACAAATATACGTTTTTATTAGCTTCTGGTAATACTAAGAGTAGCTTTTTATCAGAAACTTTAAGGTTATTTAACAAAGCTACAAACTCCTTAGTCTTTGGAGCCTCGAAAGTGAAGTCCTCAACTACCATAATGCCACTATTCTGAGCTTTATATGAGAGGGCAGACTTACGAGCTAACTGCTTTACTTTCTTATTCAACTTGAAAGAGTAATCTCTTGGCCTTGGACCGAACACGCGACCACCGCCAACCAATACTGGTGAGTTGATATCACCATGGCGGGCACCGCCACCACCTTTCTGACGACCTAATTTACGAGTAGAGCCACTGATTTCGCTTCTTTCCTTAGACTTTGCTGTACCCTGGCGCTGGTTAGCCAAAAACTGCTTTACGTCCAGATAGATTGCATGGTCATTGGGCTCGATTCCGAAGATAGATTCGTTCAACGCAACCTTTCTTCCGGTGTCTTCACCTTTAATATTGTAAACGCTAACTTCCATTATTTCTCAATTAAAACGATTGAATTTTTGCAACCTGGAACTGAGCCCTTAACCAAGAGCAGATTGTGTTCCGCGATTACCTTTAAAATTTGCAAGTTCTGAACCGTTACACGGTTGCCACCCATCTGACCAGCCATACGCATGCCCTTAAACACCTTTGCAGGATATGAACAAGCACCGATTGAACCTGGCTTGCGGAGACGATTGTGCTGACCATGAGTCTGCTGGCCAACACCACCGAAATGATGTCTTTTCACCACACCCTGGAAACCTTTACCCTTAGAGGTACCGATTACGTCAACGAAATCCACATCATTGAACAGCTCAACGTTTACAGTTTCACCCAAATTCAACTGGGTATCAAAATTCTTGAACTCAGCCAAGTGTCTCTTTGGTGTTACGCCGGCTTTCTTAAAGTGACCCATCATCTGCTTGGTGGTGTTCTTCTCCTTCTTCTCCTGGAAGCCGAGCTGAACTGCCTCATAACCATCAGTTTCAATAGTCTTTACCTGAGTAACAACACAAGGA
Source organism: Bacteroidaceae bacterium (assembly GCA_017649485.1). Taxonomy (GTDB): domain Bacteria; phylum Bacteroidota; class Bacteroidia; order Bacteroidales; family Bacteroidaceae; genus Bacteroides. The sequence continues at coordinate 73,195 of JAGCGS010000034.1, forward strand.
CCTGCTTCGATAACAGTGCATGGTACATTCTTACCATCGGCACTGAATACGGATGTCATTCCGATTTTCTTTCCTAATAATCCTGGCATTTCACTTAATGATTAAAAATTACACTTTGATTTCCACTTCAACACCGCTTGGCAACTCCAGCTTCATCAGTTCATCGATAGTCTTAGCTGTTGAGCTATAGATATCAATCAGTCGTTTGTAAGAAGAGAGCTCGAACTGCTCGCGAGACTTCTTGTTAACGAAAGTTGAACGGTTTACAGTGAAGATTTTCTTATGCGTTGGCAATGGAATAGGACCACTGACAATAGCGCCTGTTGACTTCACTGTCTTTACGATGCTTGCAGCTGACTTGTCAACCAAGTTGTGATCGTAAGATTTCAGTTTAATTCTGATTTTCTGACTCATTTTTTAGTTAATAATTAAAATGTTAATATTAGCAGGAAAGCCTCGGGTTAAGAGTCATTCGCTAACCCCAGGTCTTTTCCTCTTTTCTGTTTTACTTTAATAAATCCACGCGACCTCCTACTTCTTCCAGCACCGTCTTGGCGATGGAGGTTGCTACAGGTGCATGATGGTCATAGCTCATGGTTGAGGTAGCGCGTCCTGAAGTAATGGATCGCAGGGCAGTCACATAGCCAAACATTTCTGCCAAAGGAACCTTAGCCTTCACGATGCGGGCACCAGAACGGGTGCTTTCCATACCCTCAATCTGGCCACGACGCTTGTTCAAGTCACCGATAACATCGCCCATATACTCTTCAGGAGTAACCACATCCAGCTTCATGATTGGCTCCATCAGCACAGGACCTGCCTTAGAAGCTGCATCCTTGTATGCCTGGATAGCACAAATCTCGAATGAGAGCTGGTCGGAATCTACAGGATGGAATGATCCATCCAGCAAATCCACCTTTAGGGAATCCATCGGATAGCCACCCAACACACCACTCTTCATAGCTGTCTCGAAGCCCTTCTGAACTGAAGGTATGAATTCCTTAGGAATGTTACCACCAGTAACAGAGTTAACAAACTGCAAACCGCCTTGTGTGTAATCTGGGTCAACAGGTCCGATATTGACGATGATATCAGCAAATTTACCGCGACCACCACTTTGTTTCTTGTAAACCTCGCGATGGTTCACAGTCTTGGTGATTGCCTCCTTGTAGTTTACCTGTGGCTTACCCTGGTTGCACTCCACCTTGAACTCACGCTTCAGACGGTCGATGATGATGTCCAAGTGAAGCTCGCCCATACCTGAGATCACGGTCTGACCGTTCTGCTCGTCAGTATGAACAGTAAAGGTTGGATCCTCTTCTGCCAGCTTAGCCAAACCGTTGGAAAGCTTCTCCATATCTTTCTGGGTCTTTGGCTCCACAGCGATACCGATTACAGGATCTGGGAAGTCCATTGATTCCAGTACGATAGGTGCATCCTCATCGCAGAGGGTGTCGCCTGTATGGATATCCTTGAAACCAACAACAGCGCCAATGTCGCCAGCTGAGATTTCATCAACGGGGTTCTGGTGGTTTGAGAACATCTGGAACAGGCGGCTTACGCGCTCTTTCTTGCCAGAACGAGTGTTATAAACGTAAGAGCCTGAAACCACACTACCGGAATAAACGCGGATGTAAGTCAAACGGCCTACATACGGGTCGGTGGCAATCTTGAATGCCAAAGCAGACGTTTTCTCGTCCTCAGAAGGCTTACGGTCTTCCTCGTTACCTGTGTTAGGATTCACACCTTCGATATTGGGAGTATCCAATGGTGAAGGCAGGAAAGCGCACACATAGTTCAGCAAGGTCTGTACACCCTTGTTCTTGAATGATGAACCACAGCACATAGGCACCATCGACATACTCAGAGTAGCCTTGCGGATAGCCGCAATCAGCTCTTCCTCAGTAATGGTGTCAGGGGCCTCAAAGAATTTCTCCATCAACACATCATCATAATCGGCAGCCGCCTCAATCAAATTGGCACGATATTCTTCTGCCTCGTCAGCCATATTTGCAGGAATATCCTCAACAGTATATTCCGCACCCATGGTCTCGTCGTGCCAGAAGATGGCCTTCATCTGAATCAAGTCAACTACGCCCTTGAAATTCTCCTCCGAACCAATTGGTATCATCACAGGAACTGCATTTGCACCCAAGATTTCCTTCATCTGTCGCCTTACCTCAAAGAAGTCGGCGCCTGAGCGGTCCATCTTGTTCACATAAGCAATACGAGGAACGTTGTATTTGTCAGCCTGACGCCAAACAGTCTCACTCTGAGGCTCCACGCCACCCACAGCACAATAAGTAGCAACTGCGCCATCGAGCACACGCAAAGAGCGCTCCACTTCGGCGGTAAAGTCCACATGTCCCGGAGTGTCAATAAGATTGATCTTATAGGTGTCATTGTTCCATTGCCAGCGGCAGGTGGTAGCGGCAGAAGTGATGGTAATACCTCGTTCCTGCTCCTGAACCATCCAGTCCATTGTAGCGGCACCGTCATGCACCTCACCAATCTTATGAGTCATACCTGTATAGAACAGGATTCGCTCGGATGTAGTGGTTTTACCGGCATCGATGTGAGCCATGATACCGATATTGCGAGTCAGGTGTAAGTCTTGTTTTGACATTCTTTCTATCTTAAAACCTATTTAAAACCTATATTTAGAATCTGAAATGTGCGAAAGCACGGTTAGCTTCAGCCATTCTGTGCATATCCTCCTTACGCTTGAAAGCGCCACCCTGCTCATTGTAAGCGTCCATAATCTCAGAGGCCAGCTTTTCAGCCATACCCTTACCACCACGCTTGCGAGCGTATGATATCATATTCTTCATAGAGATAGACTCTTTACGGTCAGGACGGATTTCGGTAGGAACCTGGAAAGTCGCGCCACCAATACGGCGAGACTTAACCTCTACCTGAGGTGTAATGTTATCGAGAGCTTTCTTCCAGATTTCGAGAGCAGACTTCTCTTCGTTCTGTAGTTTCTTGCCAACAGTTTCCAATGCAGCATAGAAGATTTCGTAAGATGTGTTCTTCTTGCCATCATACATCAGATGGTTCACGAACTTGGAAACTTTCACATCGCCATAAACTGGATCCGGGAGGATCTGGCGTTTCTTTGGTTTTGCTTTTCTCATTTTAAATTAAAAACCTTTAGTTTTTTGTTCTTGGTTGTCTGTTTCTGTCTTCTTCAACGCCTCCCACTGGAGACATTTACTCAACCTTCATTGCATCCAATCACTAAAAAACGAAATTAATACTTTTGTTTTTTAACTATTTGCCTTTAAGAGGGTTATTTCTTCTTAGCCGCGTTCTTAGCTGCTTTAGGCCTCTTGGCACCATACTTAGAGCGACGCTGTGTACGGCTTGCCACACCTGCGGTATCCAAAGTACCACGAACAATGTGATAACGTACACCTGGCAAGTCCTTTACACGACCGCCACGTACCAAAACGATTGAGTGCTCCTGCAAGTTGTGACCTTCACCTGGGATATAGGAGTTAACCTCCTTACCATTGGTCAGACGAACACGAGCTACTTTACGCATAGCTGAATTAGGCTTTTTGGGAGTAGTTGTATAAACTCTCACGCAAACGCCTCTTCTCTGAGGGCATGAATCCAATGCTGGCGATTTACTCTTATCTACCAGCACCTGACGACCCTTTCTTACTAATTGCTGAATTGTAGGCATTTTACTTGTTTTTTTTTATATTATTATTTTAATTAAATTCAAAACTACACATTTTGGGCTGCAAAGATACAAACAATTTCTGAAATAGCAATGTGCTTTTCTTAATTTTTTATAAAAATGTAGTAAAAAGGGGGAAACAGAGGCTTGGAGGCTAATGATTATGCCTGAAAGAGGATAGAAATAATGATGGGATTTGGGCTCGCCTTTTATATATAAATAAGGTGTAACTGGGGGTAGCAGGAGTTGGTGCTGGGGTATTGTCGGCACACGAAACGAAGCCCAAAGCCACAAAGGCTACAAAGGTTACAAAGGAAACCTCCAGCAAACTATGGTGGCTTGAAAAGTAGGGAAAAAGAATAATTATTGAAGTAGAAAGAGAATATTCCTTCGGTCATCTTTTTGACGAACGGCAAAGTGAATCCAATAGACACATTAAAAAAAACAAATGTGACAGCGTGACACGTAGTGAGCCAATCAATTGCTCGGAGTAAATGGCTTAATTGCTCGGAGTAAATGGCTCAATTAGTCGGAGCAATTGCCATAGGATGAAGCTGGCGATTCTTCAGCTGCCGGCTCGAGACTCATCAGGCGACGCCTGGCAAGGCATCAGCTGCCGGTAAGCGACCCTTTTACTGGCGGTAAGCGACCCCGACTACATGACATACAATCTTGACCCTATCACTGGTGAAGACCTTCGGCTAAGACATCGGCTAAGGCAAGTCGTAAACAAAGACTTTGGCGTCTTGATGGTCCTGGATGGTATA
>JAGCGS010000035.1 GCA_017649485.1 Bacteroidaceae bacterium
GTGGCATTCTTGAAACAGAGTTTAAAATGTCAAGAGCAGATCACCATGATAAGTATACTAAGTGTATGGATTTATTCCATTTCGAACATGAAAAGTTTTTAGAAGGAACATTGCTATTTAATGCTTGGTATAGCTGTCTATATGCAAATCCTGAATGGAACAGAAAAGATGTGTCTTTGGAAGATATTTTTCCTGAAGAATGGCTTTCTTTGAAAATCGGCAATATAAGCTATTCTTACAATTTGGCAGACATCGAGATGAAATATGATAAAGCACCTCACATGGAAGAAATAGCTGTCAATAAAGAGAAAGCAAAACTGCAAGCTAAAGGACATATGTTCTATAGGGGTAAATTTGAAATGCAATTCTTATTTGAATTCTTGAGGTTTTTGCAAAATGAACCTAAGAAGTCTCGCGTTTATAGTGTTGCATCATGCTCTATACCATTTAATCAAAACACAATGTTGTCTACATTTTCACAATATGCAGGTGTTTCAGACAATCTGTATAAATACATAGAAACTGGCATTCGATGAATAGAAGAATAAGTGTATTTAGTTGAGTGTTGCATACATTCTCCCAACGGACAATTCTTATTACTGAAGTAAAATGGCGAAGAGAACTTGTATTTGTTCAAATACTGTTTGCTACTATCAAGTTTTATTTGTACCTTTGCACCAACAAAAGGAAGAAATACAGAGAAAAGGACAAAGAAGAATGGGAAGAGCATCGCACGGATGCTTATCGATAGTTATTGAGGGACAACATCCAAGATGCTTATGGAGTTCCAAATTTGTACCAAGACTTTCGCAAATCGCTGATTATCAGTACATGTTAGATTCGAGGAGGTGAAGTAAGTTTGACAAGCAAATAACAATAAGTGAAACACAAGAGGGTGTGCCTATTTGGTACACCCTCTTGTGCTTCATTCTCTACATGCTTTTGATGAAAAGTCCCACTTGATGAAATGTTTGGGAACTTTCACGTAAATGTAGTGGGACGGACTTTGACATAAAAATCCCTGGACTTCTGAGAAAAGGTAAGCATTCGATAAACTCCAGGTGTTAACACCTATATACTATAACAATAGCAGCTGCAATCACCAACGACTGTAGCTGCTATTGTATTATGTAGTACCTATATGTAGTACCTATATGTAGTACCTATATCATGTAGTTTTAGTCATGACAGATTCCGGATGCGTGAGTTTCCACTTATGCGGTAGCAGTTGTAACAGATCCTCATGTGATGCCTTTGTATGATAGGGCATTTGGCTGATGACATCATTCAGATAGTCTCGGGGATTGACATCATGGTTTCTGCATGTTGCCAGTAGTGAACAGACGACCGCCATGTTCTGTGCAGCCTCATGGTTACCGCAGAAGAGGTAGTTCTTTCTGCCCAGCGTGACGGGACGTATCTCATTCTCGGCAAGATTATTGTCAGGCAGCAGCCTTCCGTCCTCCAGATACCGCATCATGTTGTCCCATCGGGTATAGGCGTAGGTGATGGCCTTGCCGATTTGTGATGACTCGCTGTACTTCACGCCCTCTGTCTCCATCCACAGCTTCATGGCTTCCATGATGGGCTTGGATAGTTCCTGTCTCTTGGCCTTCCGCTCTTCTGGTGTCATGTTTGCATCATCGCACATGTGTTCCACCTTATAGAGATGTTGTATCTCCTTTAAGCCATGCTCTGCCACCAGGGGGTTCTCGTCGAGCGCCTGCTCGAAGTGGCGGCGGATATGTACCATACAGTTGACAAGATGCACGTCGGGATTTGTCTTGAAGGCCGTCTCATAGCCTGCAAAACCGTCACATTGTAGGTAGCCCTTAAATTTACATCTGTTTGCCAGCGACTCTATCACCGCTCCAGCCCTGGAGCCCCGGTCATAATGGAAAAGCACCAGCCTTTCCATCACAGCCCTCACCATCCAGAGGTATTCCTTTGCAGCCTTGTGGGTCTCTTTGTTGATGACCGGCGTGGTGGTCTCATCTGCCTGTACGTAGTCGGCCATCATAACTTCTGACTTGAGTGCCTCATGGAGGGGCTTCAAGAGTTCCATTGTCTGCTTGAACCAGCCGTCCACGGTGCTCTCCGTCAGGCCCTTCATGCCTAAGTGGCTGTACTGCTTGATCTGACGGTAGTAAGGCATGTGGTACTCGTACTTCTGCAGCAGGATCTCTGCCAGCAGACTGGCACCGGCGATACCCTTATAGATAGGCAGCAGGGGCATGGGAGCAATCAGCACACCGCCCATGCCCTTGGGGGCGATCGACGTGTTGTCCTTCAGCCCCCACTTCTCGCGGATGATTTCCTTGATGTACAGCTGGCCGGGTTTGTGCTCCACGACACGTGTCACCTCCTCGCCAATCTTCTTGTAGAGATTCCTGTCGAGATTGTCCGGTGTGAGGATCACCTGTTCCAGCACGGGCAGGTCCTCCATCATGATGCGGTTCTTCCTCTCCTGACGGCGTTCCTCCTTGGTTACCGTAATTTTTTCTACTGCCTCGTCACGGGCTTCGCTTATCTGCTGCACATTCTCTGGCAGCATGGCGGCAAAGAGGTCGAGCTGGTTGGGATTTATGATGGGGAGCTTCTCTGACTTGCGTCCGAAGAGCTGGCGGTTAAGCCAGGCAACCTGGGCTGTCAGCTCTTTGATGCGTGCGTTGAGGGAGTCCACTTCCTTCTTGTGGCTCTCAGACAATGTCTGGATAGAGGCGTTGAGCGACTCTATTGTCTGCATGAGTATGTCTCTTTCTTCCATTGTCCGTACCTTTCAAATACAGTGCAAAGGTACGAAAAATATCCGATGAAAGCAAGGAAAAAGTGCTATAAAACGTTAAAGAACAACAAGTTGTAAATATCTCAAAAAAGCTAAACCACATATTCCCTCCGCTGTGCACGAAGGCGCCTGAGTCGCTGGTCTGGAGACTCCTGAATCCCCTCGACCATAACCACAAGGTCACGCCATTCCATTTGGTGGCTCTGCGTGTTCTCGTCATATACAGGCA
>JAGCGS010000036.1 GCA_017649485.1 Bacteroidaceae bacterium
TATTTGGCATGGCAGTATTACAGACGTTTCCTCAGTGCCAAATGGACATTTCTATTCCACAGCAGATAACCCTACGCAGTACTGGTTTAAGGTATCAAATAATACATTTACTGCACCTGGAGGTTATCGCTTTGCCGGGTGGAAGTATGGTAACGCCACATACCTGCCTGGCGAATCCATACAAATGCCAAGTAGTGGTTCCATAACCCTCACTGCGCAATGGAATGACGTTCCTTATTATTCTCTTTCTCCCACAGCATACACCCTGGAAGGAGGTGGATACACGGATATCCCTTGTACCCTGACCGAGTTTGCAAATGGGATAATCAATAATATGGAAACAAGAGGGGTTAATTTCTACATGAACGGCGGAACGCTGACTGACGGGAAGGGTCATTCCATTTCTTTCTTAGTGGATGATCCGTTTCATTTGGGTGCAGCAGAAAGAAAAGGCCAAGGGAATGAACACAGCTCAGCGGGCGAAACCTTTATCATGGCAATCTATATCAATCCCAATGATTACAACCAGGCTGTGCCCGGCACCTATACGGAGACATTTACTTACGATAGTGAATGGCGGGTAGGTCTAGGTTTCCACACAGACAACTCAGGTGAGTCAGGTACCATAGCACTCACGCTGGTGGTGCCGGAGTCACCAGACAAGATAGACCTTGAAGCCCATGCAGCCACGCTGAATGGCGTGAGCAGGTACTGGACCACATTCTATCATGGAAAGTCAGCCTATCAGCTGCCCGCAGGTGCGCAGGCTTTCTATATGAAGGATGATAAGTCGCTGTATCTGCTGGGAACAGACGGTTCTGTGATTCCTGCAGATTGTGCGGTGATTATCATGAGTGACACTAAGGACATCAAGCTCACCAAGCTCAACAGCACCACCGTGACTAAACCAGGCAACAACAAGTTGGAGGGTAAAGCTGCACAAACAGCAGTATCATCTCTTGGCCTGAATGAAGGTGAGAATGTGTATGTGATGAACATGAGTGATGGTGGCGAATTGGGATTTTATAAATTCTCAGAAACCACCATTCCTGCGAAGAAGGCGTACTTTATCAGTGAATAATGAAGAATGAATAATGAATAATTTCCCTGCGGAATTAGACATTAAACATTGGGTATTGGATAAATACTTTTACAAAGCAAAAAAAAGAAGAGGATGTGCCTTTGACACACCCTCTCCTATTATCTTTATTATCACTCTCCTTAGAACAGGAAAGTAACACCAATAGTGGCACCGAAACGACTAAAGCCATTATCAGAAACGATATATTTAGCCTCACCACCTATCTTTACCGCATCAGTGATAAAGTATTCAAGACCACCACCTAAGTTTACACCAAGTCTGGTAGGAATATCATGGTTGAAGAAAGCAATATTAAGACCAGCTAAAGGATAGATATTGAACTTATCTGCTACTGGAACTACATAATGCAAGTTACCATTAACATCAACCATAGAAATATCATACTTCTTGAAGAATAAATCAGTAGAAAGGTCACCACGAAGCTGATCAATGAAGCCATACTGGAGTTTAACACCAATACCGAATTGTCCATTCCAATCATCATAAGCTCCGTTAATACCAAAACCTGTTACACCCTTTTGAGCAAATGCAGCAGTACTCATTGTAAGTAATGCTACCAACATAAACAAATACTTTTTCATACGCTATTCATTTTAGTGTTAATAAATCTATGCAAAGATAATATATTATTTTCAATTACTCGTCATCTCCATCAAAAAAGTTTGAGCTTATTCTCTCTGGCTTTCTCTAAAGAGAGTAATTCTGATTGTTTATCTGTCACTTCATCGCGCAAATGAGCATATTCCTTGCTAAGATTGTCCACCAATTCGTGCTTGAGTGATGGATTCATCAGCCTGGCAGCCACCACTGGATTCTGCGAAGCATCCTTGAGGTGTACCACAGGAGCATGATAGACAGGCGCAATTTTCAGGGCGGTATGCAACTGCGATGTGGTGGCACCACCTATGAGCAATGGAATGTCTAATCCTGCCAGCTCCAACTCTCTTGCCACATGCACCATCTCATCAAGCGAAGGAGTAATCAGTCCACTTAAGCCTATCATATCCACCTGCTCACGGATGGCAGTGTGCACAATCTCTTCAGCGGGAACCATCGTACCCAAGTCGATAATCTCATAACCATTACAAGCCATCACTACAGATACAATATTCTTGCCAATGTCATGCACATCGCCTTTCACGGTGGCAAGCAACACCTTACCAGCTGATGGCATACCAGCTTGTTTCTCTGCCTCAATATAAGGCTGAAGGATGCTCACAGCCTTCTTCATGGTACGCGCAGTCTTCACTACTTGAGGCAAGAACATTTTGCCTGCACCAAAGAGGTCGCCTACCAGATTCATGGCAGACATCAAGGGACCTTCGATAATGTCCACAGCTTTAGGATAATGCTGTAATGCCTCCATAAGATCAGTCTCCAGATAATCAACAACACCTTTGGTAAGTGCATATTGCAAGCGTTCATCTACAGAGGTATTGCGCCAGGACTGAGCCACTTGAGATTGACCATTATTCTCTACCCTCTTTCCATCCTCCTTAGCCTTCATGATTTCCTCTGCTAATGCAATGAGCCTTTCAGCAGCATCTTTTTTGCGGTTTAACACCACATCTTCAATACCTTCCAACACATCAGCAGGAATATCGGAGTACAATACAGAAGTGGATGGGTTCACGATGCCCATGTCCATACCCGCCTTGATAGCATGATAGAGAAACACGGCATGCATCGCCTCACGTATATAATTGTTACCACGGAAAGAGAACGACAGATTACTCACACCTCCACTGACATGGCTACCCTTCAGATGCTCACGTATCCATGCTGCGGCACGAATAAAATCTATGGCGTAAGCGTCGTGTTCAGGCATACCTGTTGCCACAGCCAAAATATTGGGGTCGAAGATAATATCTTGTGGAGGGAAACCCACTTGTTCTGTAAGCAGCCTAAAAGCTCTCTCACAAACGGCTATCTTGCGTTCAAAAGTATCAGCCTGACCTTGTTCATCGAATGCCATCACCACCACAGCAGCTCCATATTGCCTCAGTCTATGGGCATGGGTCAGGAAACTTTCCTCACCCTCTTTCAATGAAATGGAGTTTACCACACATTTCCCTTGAAGACATTGCAAACCCGCCTCTATTACCTCCCATTTCGAAGAGTCAATCATCACAGGCACACGTGCTATTTCAGGCTCAGAAGACAACAGGTTCAAGAAATGTGTCATCTCTTGGCGAGCATCCAGCAATCCGTCATCCATATTGATATCCAGCATCTGAGCACCATCTTCCACTTGTTTGCGAGCTATGCCCAATGCCTCATCATAGTTTTTCTCTTTGATGAGACGCAAGAACTTACGGGAACCTGCCACATTGCATCGCTCACCGATATTCACAAAGTTAATCGCTGGTTTCACCTCCAATAGTTCCAAGCCTGAAAGCTGCAGATAAGGAGACGGCTGCACAGGCACATGAGGTTTGGCATCTTTCACAAATGGCTGATAGGCTTTGATATATGCATCTGTAGTGCCACAGCATCCACCCACGATATTTACCAACCCCTCATCAAGATAGGTCTTGATCACTGATGCCATGTGTTCTGGCGACTCATCATACTGACCCAAACTATTGGGCAATCCGGCATTCGGATAAGCACTGATATAATATGGTGCATGTTCCGCCAGCTGACGAAGGAAAGGTTTCATCTGCTCAGCACCAAACGAACAGTTCAGCCCTATGGAAAATATATCTGCATGAGCCACAGATGCCAAAAAAGCATCGAGTGTCTGACCTGAGAGTGTACGTCCTGCCACATCTGACACCGTAACAGACAACATCAGCGGCACTTTCCTTTCCATAAGCCTCATCGACTCCTCTGCCGCATAAATAGCAGCTTTGGCATTGAGTGTATCGAAAATGGTTTCCACCAACAAAGCATCCACCCCGCCCTCTAACAAGGCACACATCTGCTCTATATAAGCCTGTGTTAGTTCGCTGAACGTCAGAGAACGTAAAGCAGGATCATTTACGTCAGGACTCATCGAGCAAGTCTTGTTGGTTGGTCCAACAGAGCCAGCCACAAAACGAGGTTTATCGGGAGTGGAATAACGGTCTGCCAACGAGCGTGCCAAACGGGCACCCGCCAAGTTCATAGCACGAACCTGAGCTTCCATACCATAATCAGCCTGGCTCACTGAAGTAGCATTAAATGTATTAGTCTCAATGATATCAGCCCCCGCCTGAAGATACTTCTCATGAATCTCGCCAATGACATCAGGCCTTGTAAGATTAAGCAAATCGTTGTCGCCTTTCAACTGACGGTCAGCATTGGCAAACAACTCCCCACGGAAGTCATTCTCTGTCAAGTTGTATTGCTGAATCATGGTTCCCAGTGCACCATCGAGCACCAAGACCTTAGTGTTTAAACATTCTTGCCATTTCTCGTTTGTCATCTTTCTCCTTCAGTGTTTGACGTTTATCGTATTCCTTCTTACCCTTAGCCAAAGCTATCACCAACTTTGCCAATCCCTTCTCATTGAGGAACAGACGCACAGGCACGATGGTAAAGCCAGGATTCAATGCATCACGTTGCAACTTATTCAATTCCTTACGGTTTAATAATAACTTACGATCGCGGGTTGCGGCATGATTATTATAAGTACCATAAGTATATTGAGCGATGTGCATGTTTTTCACCCACAGTTCACGCTTGTCGAAGAAGCAATAGGTATCAACCAGGCTCGCCTTACCCTGACGGATAGACTTTATTTCGGTGCCAGTGAGAACCATACCAGCCGTATAAGTCTCAATGAACTCATAATCATGGGAGGCACGTTTGTTCTTGATATTGATTGGAGCCTGTTTCATAATCAGTTTAAAATAATATTAAGTTTTTCGAAAACAAAATGCAGTAATGAAGGGCAAATCAACAGGATAGCAGAGGCTATGACCGTAAGAGTGGCACGTTTATCTACAGCCACATCCAACAGTTTGTCTGTACCCTCCCACACCAGATAAACGGTATAGAACTGCAGCATCATCGAAATGATACCCAAGTCGGGCAATAGTCCTGTGAGAATCTGCAACAAAAAAATCACAGTCATACCATAGCCGGCAAACTGCTGAGAAAGCAACATATCGTCACGCTGTCCTATCATCCTCACCCTCACCCGATTGATGAGGAAAGCCGAAAGGAAATAAGCGCCAAAGAGTGACACCACCACACCTGCACACTGCATCATGGCATACTGGTAGTCCTCCGCACTGCTCCATCCTCGCTCCCAGATGGAGCCTATGAAAACGGATAAGCCTGCAAAGCCTATCATGGGATAGACATACTCGAAAGAAACCGCACGGATATCAGTACGCAAACGAATTTCCTCCCATGCACGTGCAGGAGAGGAAATCAGTAACATCACAATATGTATGAGAAACTTATAGTCCAATGTTATTATTGAAATGGCTTTAAGTCGATATCTACATACCTCTTAACTGTCCTTTCTTCCGCAGGATCGTAAGAGTTACGGTTGGTATTACCCCAGATACGGATAGTATTGATCTTACCATTAATTGACTTAAAACCAGTGATAATACTCTGCAAATTGAATGCCTGATACTGCCAAGAGTTGCTATAGCGATCCAACTCAGGATCAGTCACCTCGTCAATCAAGGTAAGGTTCAATATACCTTCACTGTTGTGCAAATCTTCAGGAACCAGCAGGCTGAACTTATGCTTATCAAACTCTCTTACATAACTTGCTTCATCCACATTATCCATCCAGAACATGCAAGGTACCAACAAATAGTTTTGGTTAAACATTTCAGGTTTCAAACCGCTGTATTCCAGTTCATAAAGATTGATATTACCTGTAGCCTCGCCAACTCTTATGTTCGGGTTATCCAAACTTATTGGCTTGGAAGTAATGGTTACATTCAGTTTGTTATCACTCCATCCCGTAGGGTCATACTCAATAGTAAAGGAATAAATACCTGGTAAAGAAGGTAAATTGGAAGAACTTGAGGGTACCAATATACCACCTCCAATCTGTTCAAAAGTACCATTCTGATATAGCGCAATAACATCCTGCGTTGATTTATTATCGCCTTCACTGCTACCAAAACAGGAAGTCATCGTAACACCCATTATTAGGGTCATAGCCGCAAAGGCCATCAGTCTTAATTGTTTCATTGTCGTAAATTTTTATTTTCGGCGCAAATTTAGGCAAAAGATTTCAGTTATCATCCATCCTATCGTTAAAAAATTTCAAATTAAGTATTATTCAATCATTGCGAATTGTGTCAGGTGTTCATCCACATAGTTTGCCACTAAAGCAGTATATTCCTCTTCGTTCTCAATAAACGCCTCTTCCAGTGGGTCAAACGCCTCGTAGTCTTCATACATAGCCATGAACTCATCATCAGTGCGTTCTTTCTCCAAATCCTCGCGATGCAAGTCATAAATCCTTCGGGCATCATAGATAATCCTTGCTAACTCAGGTAGTCCCCACTGCTTCATCACCTTGGCAAAGGGGTTATGAAAGATATAAGCTCCATAGCCATTCTGTATCAACTGACAGAATCCTCCCTCCATCAGTTCGTCACGCAGAATCTTGTAAGCCAACAAAGTATGTTGCACCCCATTGAGCTTTGCCATCGACTCAGCCGTCAGTTCACCACCCATAGCTTGCAAATAGGCATCGGTAAACACTTGTATGAAACCATCCATACCTTCAGCAGCTCCTTTTCTCAGATCCGTATCTTTTATCTTAATCATAACGTCAACTTTAAATACAGATTTCGCCGCTACCAATTACCAGCTTTTTGTCTTTGCTATAGATGACGCCAAATTGTCCTGGTGCAATGCCTTGCAGCATTTGGTTAGATTGCACCAGGAAATCATTTCCATCACGCACGATGCGACCAATGGTAAAATCTGGCGTATGGCGAATTTTGAAATTAATCTCTTGCTCCTGATCTTGCCAAGGGTCTTCTGTGATGAAGTGGAAATCTTTTAACCTGAAATGATCTCCATATTGCTTGGTACAATCATAGCCATGCGAAACATACACAATGTTCTGTTCCACATCTTTTTGAATGACGAACCAAGGGCCACCACTTAGTCCCAAACCCTTGCGCTGACCAATGGTATGGAACCAAAAACCTTTGTGCTTTCCCAGTTTCTTACCCGTTTCCAACTCAATGATATCACCTTCCTGCTCACCCAAGAATCTGCGCACAAAGTCGTTATAGTTTATATTATTGAGGAAACAAATGCCCTGACTGTCCTTACGTTTTGCACTGGGCAATCCTGCTCTGGAAGCAATCTCTCTCACCTCACTCTTCATTAAACCACCCAAAGGGAACATTAGCTTCTTCACTTGCAGATAAGTAATCTGAGCCAAAAAATCAGTCTGGTCTTTCACAGGGTCAACAGCTGTACCTAACCACACCTTGCCGTCAATCACATGGGTAGTTGCATAGTGGCCAGTAGCCGTAATGTCAAATTCTTTACCCACCTGTTCTTCGAAACAGCCAAACTTTATCAAGCGATTACACATTACATCAGGATTGGGGGTGAAGCCATGACGGATCTTCTCAATCGCGTATGCAGCCACTTTGTCCCAATACTCACGATGAAGGTCAATCAACTCTAAGGACAAGCCATACTTATGAGCTACAGCGGTGCAAATCTCCATATCTTCTTCGGCATTGCAATCCATATAATCCACATCGTCACGACCAATGCGAATGTAAAAAAGTGCAGGCTTGTAACCCTGCTCGCACAACTGATGTACCACCACGGAGCTATCTACTCCACCCGAAATCAAAACTGCTATATTCATGTCAAATCGGTAGTTTCACTCTGTTACAATTTGCAAATATACGGAAAATTTATTTTCTTTGCACTCGCATACGAAGAATAAAAAGATGAAAAGCAAATATAGTGTCATATTACTCTTTTTTATCGTCTCGCTGACGGGTATTTTTGCTTCTTGTGGCAAGGATCGCTGGGAGTTGTATTACCCTCAAACACGTCATAGTATCTGGATAGACAGCGTAATGCGAGAAAACTATCTGTGGAACGATGAGCTATTGGATGAAGACGATCTTACATCATCCTATTTCTTGCAATCAATTAATTTCTTGGCGAAGGTGAGAAGTGCTGACGACAAAGTAAGTTATGTAGATACTGCTTGCTCAGTGCCTATCATGAACCCCGGCTTTGAGTTGGCATTAAACCAGATTACCGACTCATCCTATATTGCCCTTGTGACCTATGTGGAGCCTCGTTCTTCAGCTGCTACAGCTGGCATACAAAGAGGTGAATGGATTATAGCAATGGATGGCAATGAACTTACATCCACCATTTTAGAAGAGTTAGTTAAAGGAGAATCTCACATACTTTCCATTGGTTCACACATGACGATAATAACTGAAGAAGAGGAGGAACAGGATGTGGTGGTTTACAACCGAGATGTTGAATTGCCTGCTTCCACCGGTTTTTTCCCCGATGCCCTCCCTGTTGTGAATGTGGTGAACGATCACGTGGGTTACATGCTTTATAACGATATCGCTGACGAAAACCGTCAAAAGGTGGCAGCTGCTTCCCGTTCATTAGCTAACAGCGGTATAACCGACATGGTACTTGATCTGCGATTTGCCGCTACTGGCGATTTGCAGGGCTTGCAGTACCTGGCTTCCATCATGGCACCAGCCAGTGCTTTAGGTACAAAAATGGCAACGACGCAATATGCCGAATCACGTCAAGCTGAGAATAGCATGCCATTCCTGTCAGCCAATGAATTGTCCGATGGCGTGAACTTAAACCTTGAAACACTCTATGTGTTGACATCATCAGAGACAGCTGGCCCAGCCGAGATGCTTATCAATTGCCTGAAAACGGTAATGAATGTAGTGATAATCGGTCAACGGACCAAAGGCATCACGTTAGCTTGTGAGAGTTTCAGAGATTATACCAGTGATCAGCTGCTCCGCCTTGCAGTTTGCGAGTTGTCCGATGCCAACGGCGAAGCTTCTTATGCTGGATCAGGCTTCACTCCTGATTACTCAGCTGATTCCCTCTCTCCCGTTGAGGGCATCCAACCCTTTGGCTCGCCACAAGAAAATTTGTTTGCTATAGCATTAGAACTGATTGAGAATGAACAATAAAGGCTGCAGATTTTGCAGCCTTTATTATATGATATGTTCAATGATTTATTTCGAATAACGAGCATTCAAGCCATCCAATACCTCTTGGGTAATGTCTAATGCCTTATCGGCATACAGCAGGTTATCCATACCTGTATTACTGATAATCAGCGTGAAACCTTTAGTCTTATTATACTCCTTCAGGAAATTCTTAATAGAGTCAGAGAGCTGAATGTTATTCTTCTCACTTTCTGCAGCCAATTCGCTCTGCAGTTTGTCGCTCAGTGTCTGCAAATCCTCGCTCAACTTGTTGATTCGGTTATACTCCTGCTGCGCACGCTCTGCTGAAAGGAAAGCATTGTTCTGGTACTTTGTCTGGAACTCTTGCTGCTGCTTCTGCAGATCCTGTGCTTTCTGGTTCAACTGGAGGCGCACATTCTCGCTCTTCTTCACCATTGCCTCGTTAAGGTCGATGCAGAAGTTATACTTTGACAGTAGCGTGTCGATTTCAACGTAAGCCACCTTGATATCAGTCAAAACGCCTGGCACAGCAGCGTCTTCAGTGTTTTGGCCATTCTGATTTCCTGCACATTGTGCGAACATCATGATGCAGCTCAATGCTGCCAAACCCATGATAAGGTTTCTCATTTTCTTCATAATTACTTTTATTTTATCTTTTATTTTGTTCATTTATAGCAAGCCTCGAAGACTTGCGAGCGTTTCGGTCTTGTGACTCCACGCAATCGATGCCCCTTTTAATCATCTCTTTGTTGCCACTGATATGGAAATGGGGAAACTTGCCAAGCTTGGTGAAAAAAACCTTCACCCCCAAAAGCAGCACACAAATGCCAACAATCGCCAAAGTAATGAGCATCGTATATAACATATCTCAAATATTCTTCTTATATTTGCAAAGCAGTTGCAAAAAATCGCTGCAAAGATACAATATAAAATTGAATATGGAAAAAAAAGAACTAAAACCTGCTGGAGTTTTCAGATTTTTTGAGGAAATTTGTCAGATTCCTAGACCCTCAAAGCATGAGGAGAAGATTATTGCATACTTGCAAGAGTTTGGAAAGAGTCACGGATTGAAAACCACAACAGACGCTTGTGGCAATGTGTTGATAGAAAAACCTGCCACCAAAGGCATGGAAAATCGCAAGACAGTGGTACTACAGGCTCACATGGACATGGTGCCGGACAAACGCAAGGATGTGAAACATGATTTCTTGAAAGACCCTATCGAGACATGGATCGACGGTGAGTGGCTCAAAGCCAAAGGCACCACATTGGGTGCTGACAACGGAATAGGCGTTGCCACAGGCTTGGCAGTGTTGGCAGACGACAGCATCGAGCACGGACCATTGGAATGTCTGTTCACCCGCGATGAGGAAACCGGTCTGACAGGTGCCTTCGAGATTCAGGACGGATTCATGCACGGCGACATCCTGCTGAACCTTGACTCTGAAGACGAGGGTGAAATCTTTATCGGCTGCGCTGGTGGTGTGGATTCTGTAGGTAAGTTCACCTACCAGGAGGTAGAAGTGCCATCCGGCTACTATGCTTGCCGCATAGAAGTGAAGGGCTTATTAGGCGGACACTCAGGTGATGACATTATCCGTGGTCGTGCCAATGCCATTAAGGTGCTGAACCGATTCCTGGTGAAAGCTGCCAAGCAGTACCATCTTTATCTGTGTGAGATAGGGGGTGGCAGTCTGCACAACGCCATCCCTGCAGTGGCACACGCTGTAGTTGCATTACCAGAAGCAGATAAGCACAACCTGCGCGCCTTACTGAATGTGTTTACAGCAGCTGTTCAAGCTGAGTATTATGTTACTGACCCAGGCTTGCAGATTCTCATGGAGACTGTTGATACCCCCAAGACTGCCATTGACTGCGACTCAGCCAAGAACCTGTGCCAGACGCTCTATGCTATGCCTCACGGAGTGTATTGCATGAGCCAGGATGTGCCAGGTCTGGTGGAAACCAGCACGAACCTCGCCACTCTGAAAATGAATACTGATGAACACCTTATTATATTAGGCACAAGCCAACGTAGCTCTACAGAGTCTTCTAAGGAAGATATAGCCACGATGGTACGAACAGTCTTGGAGATGGGTGGTGCGGAAGTAAGTCACGGTGATGGCTATCCCGGTTGGAAACCCAACCCACACTCTGATATCCTGCAGGTAGCTGTTGATAGCTACAAGCGTCTGTTTGACAAGGAGCCGAAGGTAAAGGCTATTCATGCAGGTTTGGAATGTGGTCTGTTCTTGGAGAAATATCCTAACTTGGATATGATTTCATTCGGTCCTACGCTGCGAGGAGTACATACCCCCGATGAGCGTATGCTGATTCCAACTGTAAGTTTGTTCTGGCAGCATTTGCTCGACATCTTAAAGAATGTTCCGAATAAATGATTGACCGTTGAACATTGACCATTGACCATTGACCGTTGAGAAAAGTTAGATTAATATTCGTTTTTTTGTTGGTTGCGTGTAGCTGTCTGGGACAAGACAGCTACCGCTTCCGCATTGTCAGCTATAATGTAGAGAACCTGTTTGACTATCAACACGATTCGCTGAAAAACGATCACGAATTTCTGCCTGATGCCACCCGCCATTGGGACCAACAGAAATACAGGAAGAAGCTTGACGACCTGGGACGAGCTATCATTGCCGTAGGTGAATGGACACCCCCTGCCCTGGTGGGACTCTGTGAGGTGGAGAACGAGCATTGCCTCACTGACCTTACGGAGCATTCTCTGCTAAAAGAAGCTGGTTATCGCTATGCTATGACGGAATCGCCCGACCAGCGAGGTATTGATGTGGCTTTGCTCTACCAACGTGAGGTGTTCAGGCCTGTAAGCATCAAGACCTACCGAGTACCACCCTTGTCGAAGGAAAAGAATGCCACACGAGACATCCTGCATGTAACAGGTGAGTTGCCCAATCGCTCACTGCTCGATGTGTTCGTGTGCCACCTACCCTCACGTACAGGTGGTGAGAAAGAGTCTGAGCCTTATCGTCTGTTGGCAGCAGGAGTACTGAAACAGGCAGTGGATAGTCTGATACAAGACCGCAAGAAAGCACAGGTGGTGATTATGGGAGACTTCAACGATTATTACAACAACCGTTCTGTGGCAGAGGTAGTTGGTGCCAAGCCAGTGACCACCCTCAAGGCTAACAAAATGTCATTCTTTCACCTGCTTGCAGCGAAAGAAAAAGCATTGAAAGATTATGGAAGTTATCGTTATCGAGGCGAATGGAACTCCCTCGACCACTTGATTGTCAACGGTCGCCTGCTTCGTCAGAAAGGTTCCTTCCACATCGTCCCCTCTAACGACAAGTTCTTAGTCAAGGCAGATGTATTCAAAGCTGACTTCCTGCTTGAAGACGATGACCGCTATGGTGGCAAGCTACCATTCCGCACCTATTCAGGTATGAAGTACATAGGCGGTTACAGCGACCACCTACCTGTTTACGCAGACTTTATTCTTTACTATTAATGGTATTGGTACAGTTTTAAGTCAAACTGCTGTACCATCACCAGGAAATGGTCAAAGATATCCGACTGAATACGCTCATATTCTCTCCATACTTTATTGTGCAAGAAGAAATAAATCTGGATTGGCACGCCAAACTGTGTTGCCTCCTTCTGTGCCACAATAATCTGCATATCCTGGTTCACCAGTGGCGAGGTTTCCAGATAACGTTCCACATACACGCGGAACAGCTGAGCATTCGTTGGTTTTACACCCTCAGGCACCTCATAGTCAGCCATCAGAGGAATCTCTTTCTTTATCTGTTCAACAAATTCTGGTGTACAGAACTTCAGCGTATTCAAATCTAAGTGTACCAACTTGTTCACCCTTCGTCCCCCACTCTCTTGCATTCCTCGCCAATTCTGGAATGTTGAATTCACCAGTGTATAAGGTGGAATAGTTGTAATCGTTTTGTCCCAATTCTGAATCTTCACCGTATTCAGTGTAATTTCTGTAACAATACCATTGGCAGCTCCGTTAGATAGCTGAATCCAATCACCCACCCTCAGCATATCATTACCAGAAAGCTGAATGCCAGCCACAAAACCCAAGATACTATCCTTGAATACCAACATCAGCACAGCTGCAGATGCGCCCAAACCTGCAAACAGTGTGGCGGGAGACTTATCAATTAGTACTGCCACGATCAAGATACCTCCAATGAAGAACAATGCCACCTGAATCACCTGAACCAAGCTTTTGATGGGTCGTCCCTTCACCAAATAGGTCTCGTCATACCAGTCATTGGCAGCCCTTAGCAAACTGTTCAGTGTCGCCATCACGGTGCCAATCATATACACAAACACCAGCTTTTGGCAGAACGCCAAAGCATCCGTATGTACCACAAAAGCCAGTGGCAGTCCCAACTGCATCAGAACTCCAGGGAACAGATGTAACACATGATGTATCACCTTGTGGTTCACCATGTGTCGTAAGAAAGCGATGGGCCTCTTCTTCAGGAACCTCGAGATGCTTACGGCTATAATCTCTTGCAGCACATAATTCAATGCCAGAGCTATCAGCACAATCATCAGTGCAGTGCAATATTCATCCATCATGTTCGCAGTCTCAGCCGAGAAGCCCAGACTTAGTAGCAAGTCATTCATCCAATGGCTTAATGTTTCCATACACCTTATTTATAAGTACAATTACGTTTCGGATTGCAAAAATAGGCATAAATCGAAAGATTTTGGCAAAAAACGCACAAAATGTCGCAAATAATTGCTTTATTTGTAGTTTGTAAACATATTAAAACAAGAAGATATGAAGAAAATATCAAACTTATTAGGCTTACTCCTGATGGTGCTGGTTATCGCAGTAGCTTGTAGCAAAGACAGTTACGAACCTGCCTCACCAACTCCTACACCTACGCCGACTCCCACTCCTACGCCGACGCCATCCATCAGCGAAGAAATTCAGCTGGCTGACCAGTTCGCACAGGATGCGTTGGACACTTATTATTTGTGGAGAAAAGAGATAGCATCAGCTATCAGCACACAGCTCGACCCCAATTCATGCAAGGATCCCGTCGGCACAGTGCAGAAGATCCGCTATAAGAAAGGAGGCGGATATGAGAATAAGGAAGACGAGGATCGATGGACAGAGTTGTTTGATGATATCACACCCTTCAGAGAATCCGTTCAAGGTGTCAACACCACCAATGGCATGAACCTGAGTGTGGGTAAGTTCACAGGTTCCTCACCACAAACCTACTTCTTCATCGTGAACTTTACGTATGAAGACAGTCCTGCAGCTAAAGCAGGTATCAAACGTGGTGATATTATCATCTCTTATAATGGCAGCGACATCGACGACAATAATTTGGAAGATGCATACTATGGCACCTCATCTGCTCAATATGGGATGGGCAGTTGGGAAGACGATGGCATCCACGATATAGACAAGTCTATCACTTTAAACCCTGTAAAGATGTATTGCAACCCTATTCTGGTGAGCAAGACCTTTAACGTGAACGGGAAAAAAGTGGGCTATCTGATGTATGAAAGCTTCGATATTGAATCAGCTGACAAACTCGTTCAGATCTCTAAACAATTCAAGAGCGAAGGCGTGAAAGAGCTTATCTTGGATTTACGCTACAACGGTGGTGGCTATGTCTTTTCTGAAGAGGTGCTGGCTTCCATGCTCGCTCCTGAAAGTGCTGTTAATGCCAAGCAACTCTACCAGCAGGAATTATATAACGACGTGCTGACAGATGCTTTCAGCGAACAAGAAGGTAATGACTTCAACAAGACCTTTTTATCTACAGAGCATGAGTTTAGCACAAAAGGAAGTCAGGATTATAAGAAGATCTCCACTAAAGGTGCCAACATGGGTTTGGATAAGATCTACGCCATCGTGACGGGCAACTCAGCATCTGCATCCGAGTCGTTGCTTGTAGGCTTGAATCCTTTCTTAAAGATCGAAACCATTGGCCAGCAGAGTTATGGAAAATATTGCACAGGTTACATTTTGGGCGTAGATGATATTTATCGTTCCGCTCCTGCTGCCATCAGCAAGTGGGGTATCTATGTGATGGTTTCCACTTATGCTGACCGCGACAACAACAACATGGCTCGTCCTGTAGGCATCATTCCTAACATCGAATCAGCCGACACTCCTTGGGATGGCTACGGCTTGGGTAATGAGAACGAAACCATGTTGAAAGCAGCCCTCAAAGCAGCAGGCATGAACTTTGCCGGCACCCGTTCTTTAGAGATCCTGCCTCAGGTTAAGATCAAGCAAATGCATGACAAACACAAGTTTGCCCGACGCATCAAAGAGGCTCCTTCAGAGCTGATGAAATAAAGTCTGATTACGATATATCCTACACTACCCTTCTGGAACGCTCATCACCGCCGCGTTTCCGAAGGGTAGTTTAGGTTTTACTGAAAATATTGAAAATCAGTCATTCAATTGGCAATATCGATTCTTACGGCTGCAATGACAGCTATCAGCAATACAAGCTACATGGGACACGGTTCCATCTATAACATGAATAATATCCCCCTACTCGGGGAATTGTCTATTTATGGGACACGCATAAAGCAAACTGAAAAGAAAGCAACTTTTTTTTCGCGAAATAAGCACGAAATTGTTTTGATATATCTACCGATTGATATAAATTTGCACCCAGAATTGGTTCCGTTGGGGCATTTCGCCGCTTCGGATTAAAAGGGAATCAGGTGAGAGTCCTGGACAGTCCCGCTGCTGTGAAGCTCGTTAATGCTCTCTGGCACATGCTAATTGCCACTAACAAATCTAGCCATGAAAAAGTTGGGAAGGCGTCAGAGGGTGAGTCAGTCAGAAGACCTGCCGTTCATTAAAGGCTATCCGCCTCGTGGGTTAGGCGCGTAGTACGAAAGCATTGTTTTTCTATTTACATGTACTGTTTTTATGTTTAAAAACTTTCATGGCTTCAGCATGTTTGAGCAATATCAGGCATGGAAGCGGGAACGTAGAGAGCGTAAGAGCTTTAAGTATCGCCTCTCTGTAACTACTATCAAACTGATTATCATTATCAGTTGTACTTTCTTGATGTTGTTCATTCCAACTGAAATGCTCGGCATACCGGACCTCACCCTGGTGGAACAACGAGTAATTGCTATCTTCGTATTTGCTACCTTGATGTGGCTTTTGGAGCCTGTGCCGGCATGGACCACCTCGATGGGCATTGTGGTGCTGCTTTTGCTGACTTGCAGTGACAGTTCGCTTTGGTTCATGCGAGACGAACTGCCTAACCAGTCGCTGGGTGAATTCATCCACTACAAGTCAATACTCAACAGTTTCTCCGACCCTATCATCATGCTGTTTATCGGTGGTTTCATCATGGCCATCGCTACTTCTAAAAGTGGACTGGATGCTACATTGGCCAAGGTGATGCTGAAGCCTTTCGGTACACAGAGCCGTTTTGTGCTGCTGGGTTTCATACTGCTTACGGCTTGGTTCTCGATGTTCATCAGCAACACTGCCACTGCTGCCATGATGCTGACATTCCTCACCCCTGTGATGAAGTCGCTTCCTGCCGACGGCAAAGGTAAGATTGCCTTGGCTATGTCAATTCCTATAGCTGCCAACCTTGGTGGCATAGGTACCCCTATCGGCACACCTCCCAACGCAATAGCATTGCGCTACCTGAACAATCCTGACGGTTTGAACCTTAATATTGGTTTCGGCGAATGGATGATGGTGATGTTCCCCTTTGTGATTGTGATATTGCTCATTGCCTGGGTACTGCTCCTGAATATTTTCCCTTTCAAGCAGAAGAAGATTGTGCTGAACATACAACATGAGCACAAGCAGAGCTGGCGCGACTGGGTGGTGTATATCACTTTCTGCGTAACTGTGAGCATGTGGGTGCTCGACAAATATACTGGCGTGAATGCCAACGCAGTGGCCATGATACCTGTGGGTGTGTTTGCCCTTACGGGCATCATTGGCAAGCGCGACTTGGAAGAGCTGAACTGGAGCGTGCTGTGGATGGTGGCTGGTGGTTTTGCCTTGGGTGTGGCACTCGAGGAGTCGGGTTTGGCTATGCACCTGATTAATGCTATCCCATTCGACACATGGCCGGCACTGGCCATCATCATTGGCTCTGGCTTGCTTTGTTACATCCTGTCGAACTTTATCAGCAACACGGCTACAGCTACCTTGCTGGTGCCGATACTGGCGATTGTGGGTACGAGCATGGGCGACCAACTGGATCACCTGGGTGGCATCTCTACCTTGCTGATTGGTATTGCCCTCAGTTCATCTATGGCGATGCTGTTGCCTATCAGTACACCTCCTAACGCTATGGCGCATTCAACTGGCTTTATCAGTCAGAAAGACATGATGAAGGCTGGATTGATTATGGGTATCATCGGCCTAGTACTAGGTTACCTGATGCTGATAGTATTGGGAAGTCATGGACTATTGTAAGTAATATTTTTCTTTTCTACCATTGTACACTCATGTGTGAATAAGGCGGCTATTGTCTGAGACAGATAATAGCCGCCAACTTTTAGAGGATGTGGCAGCAAATAGGCTCTTGATAATCGTAGCTGAAACTTTGCGAATGAAAATAAAGATCTGCCTACGAAGCACAACGATGAGTCCACTTACCTAACTATACAATTCCGTGAGAATATATATCTTCCCGTATTCCAGATTCTTAGATAAGACAGAATGCTCTTGTGGTTGCCTGTTTGTCATAGTAGTCTCTGTTAGGATGAAAATAAACTATAACCGCTTTAATGCCAGTTTAATGACTTTTTCCACGGGAGCTGTGGGTTCTTCTTTCAGAATGGTATAGACCACCTTCTGGGATGGAGCAGTTGGGAAGCCAAGCATGGTGAGGGCAGCAACGGCTTCTTGCTGTACCTCACGGTTCACGTTCTCAGCCTTAGGCATATCCACAACCTTAGAGGAACCGCCCATAGCCAAACCATCGGATTGGATCTTGTCCTTCAGCTCCACGATGATGCGCTGGGCAGTCTTGAGACCTATGCCCTTGACAGACTTCAACAATTGAGTATTTTCCGTACTGATGACATTCACCAGTTCGCTGGGCGAGAGCGCAGAGAGTATCATACGGGCAGTATTACCGCCAATACCAGAAACGGTGATGAGTAACAGGAATAGTTCCCGCTCTTGTTTCGTAGCGAAGCCAAAAAGCACATAGGCATCTTCGCGGATGGCTTCATAAACATACAATTTGCATGATTGCTTGCCCTGAATGGTACTATAGGTATTGAGTGAAATGTTGAGCATATATCCCACTCCATGACAATCTATTACAGCATTGGCAGGTGCCAATTCTGCCACCTCGCCACTAACATAATCCAACATAAACCAATTATTTTTTGTATTTATGTTGCGAAGTTACGGATAATTTATGTATTTTTGCAACCAAACTTGAGTTTTTTACAACAAATACACTAAAATTATGAAGAAAATGAGAGCAGCCATAGTTGGTTATGGCAACATCGGACGCTTTACCTTGGAAGCATTACAGGCAGCGCCTGATTTTGAAGTTGCAGGTATTGTTCGCCGTGCAGGTGCGGAGAATTGCCCTGACGAGCTGAAAGGTTTGAAGGTTGTGAAAGACATCCGCGAACTGGACGATGTGGATGTGGCTATTCTGAGTACGCCGACAAGAAGCGTGGAGAGCTATGCCAAGGATATCCTCGCATTGGGCATCAACACAGTTGACAGCTTCGACATCCACACGCAGATTCCTGCCCTGAGGAAGTCGCTTCAGGAAGTGGCGAAAGCGCACAACACGGTTTCCATCATTTCAGCAGGATGGGATCCAGGGTCGGATTCCATCGTTCGCACCATGTTACAGGCCATTGCCCCCAAGGGCATCAGTTACACAAACTTCGGTCCTGGCATGAGCATGGGTCACACTGTAGCAGTAAAGTCGAAAGAGGGCGTGAAGGCAGCTCTTTCAATGACAATCCCTGTGGGTACAGGCATTCATCGCCGTATGGTGTATGTAGAACTGGAAGATGGTTACAAGTTCGAGGATGTGGAACGTGCTATCAAGACGGATCCTTATTTCGCCAGCGATGAGACACATGTGATGCAAGTGTCTTGCGTGGACGACTTGAAGGATATGGGTCATGGAGTGAACCTGACGCGCAAGGGTGTTTCTGGCAAGACGCAGAATCAGCTGTTTGAGTTCAATATGCATATCAATAATCCTGCATTAACTGGTCAGGTGTTGGTTTGTGCAGCTCGTGCTACCATGCGTCGTGAACCAGGATGCTACACCATGATTGAGGTACCTGTAGTGGATTTACTGCCAGGAGATAAGGATGAATGGATTGGCAAGCTGGTGTAAATCTTATTGAAGATTGAAGATTGAAAATTGAAGATAAAAAAGACGGAATAACTCCGTCTTTTTTTAGTTATCTATACTCCCCCAGCGCTTTGCGCCACCCCCTCTATATCAAAGGGGGAGTTAGAAGTTCAATCGTTAATTTTCAATCTTCAATCTTCAATATTCAATAAAAAAAAGCTGCCCACTATCTTCACAGACTGTAAGCAGCACAAACCACAAATACAAATACAACTAAACAAAGTTCCTTTTTATAGAATACTGTCTATCATTTTCAAATTAAAAAACATGTATCAGATAACTCCCTGAGCCATCATGGCATGAGCCACCTTCATAAAGCCAGCCACGTTAGCACCCTTCACATAGTTGATGTAACCATCTGGTTGAGTGCCGTACTTGATGCACTGCTCATGAATGTTGTGCATCACAGTGTGCAGCTTCTCATCAACCTCGGCAGCACTCCAGCTCAGGTGCATAGCGTTTTGTGACATCTCGAGACCTGAAGTAGCAACACCACCAGCGTTAACAGCCTTGCCTGGAGCAAAGAGCACCTTATGCTCAATGAACTTGTCGATAGCCTCTGGAGTACAACCCATATTGGATACCTCAGCCACACACAAGGTCTCATTGTCAATCAGCATCTGGGCATCATCACCGTTCAGCTCGTTCTGGGTAGCACAGCACAGTGCCACATCCACTTTACGTTCCCAAGGCTTCTTGTTTGGGAAGAACTGAGCGTTAGGATACTGCTCTACATAAGGTTCAACCACATCATTGCCTGAAGCACGCAACTCCAGCATGTAGTCGATCTTGTCACCACTGATACCATCGGGATCATATACATAGCCGTCAGGACCGGAAATGGTAACCACCTTAGCTCCTAACTCGGTAGCCTTCGTAACAGCACCCCAAGCCACATTGCCGAAACCTGACACAGCCACTGTCTTACCCTGCAAGTCGAGGCCACGAGTAGCCATCATTTGCTTGGTGAAGTAGAGGGCACCAAAACCTGTTGCTTCAGGACGGATCAATGAACCGCCATACTCCAAGCCCTTGCCGGTGAAAGTTCCGTTGAACTCACGGGTGAGCTTTTTGTACATGCCGAACACATAACCTATCTCTCGACCACCTACACCAATATCGCCAGCAGGCACATCCATCTCAGGACCAACATGACGCCACAACTCCAGCATGAAAGCCTGGCAGAAACGCATGATCTCAGCATCGCTCTTGCCTCGTGGAGAGAAGTCGGAACCGCCCTTGCCACCACCCATAGGCAATGTGGTAAGCGCATTCTTAAACGTCTGCTCGAAACCTAAGAACTTCAGAATTGACAGATTAACGGAAGCATGGAAACGCAAGCCACCTTTGTACGGGCCAATCGCATTGTTGAACTGAACGCGGTAACCCAAATTGGTCTGCACCTCACCTTTGTCATCAACCCATGTAACACGGAAAGTGAAGATGCGATCTGGCTCTACAAGCCTCTCAATAATCTTCGCTTTTTCAAATTCCGGATGCTGGTTGTAAACATCTTCGATAGAAAGAAGAACCTCTTTCACTGCCTGGAGGTATTCAGACTCGCCTGGGTGCTTTGCCTCCAAATTAGACATAATTCTATCAATATTCATAGCGTAGGATTTTAAAAGTTATTTTTCAAATTAAATCAATCATTCAACAATTTGCCATCAAATGGCAATGCAAATATACGAATAATTTCTTTACTCCAATCTTTTTGCCCAAATATTTAGAACTATTAACATTAATCTGTCAGGTTCAGGTTAAAATATCAAAGACCTCTTTACATGTTTTACTCTGCAAATATAAGGATATTTTTTTGAATTCACGAAAAAAATTGTCAGAAATGTTGAAAAATATTATTTTTGCATCGTAATTTGTTTTTCTAACCGATAGTGTTTATGAAACGATTTTTAATAACATTGACGATGATATGCTCTGTATTATACGGATTCTGTCAGCAATATCCTGTCCAGGAGTTGCAAGCATGGCGCAGACAGATAGCACAACAGGAAGGCAAGGCAATGGTAAACCTGCCGCTGTCCACACTGAAACAAAAGACTATAAACTGGTGGGATGGTAACCGCGTCATGGTTCTGCTGGACATGAATGACGGCAGTGATGAGTTAGGCCTTTATGATGTTTGGGCTGGTGCCATCGTAAATACGATTCAGGTGAAAGGGGCATCAGGTACTATCAAAGATACAGACATGGTGCTTTCACTGCATCAAATAGGCGATATGATGCTGATGGTGATGACGGAGAAAGGTAAAATATTCGACATCTTGATGGAGGTGAAGAACAATCAGCCTGTTTGGGCGTTCATCGACCTGCACGATGTGTTGGACGGAGTATATCAATCCACCGACAATAAGCAGTATGTGTTTGGAATGCCAGATATGTATGTAGGGGTGGACAGATACACACGAGATCCCGGCATCTTTGACCTGACTCGTGAGGAACGTGATGATGCCAACGAATGGAGCTATATTATAGAATATGGTGCAGGAAGAGTAAGTCACGGCAGACCTGTGGATGACCCTGCAAAGATAAATGTTCCTGGTGCAGGAGGCGCAGGAGCCCTGATGGGACCGATGATGTGGGGTCTTAACATGACTGAAGAGGGATTGGCTGGTGAGGTGCTGCACGATGAGCCTACTGTGGATCACGAACCTGCAATTACTGAAAGATTTGAGTTAAAGAAAACACAAACCCCATTCAAGGGCGTTAATGGCAGATGGCCCTTCACCTCGTTGAGACCGTTGAACCGCCAGATGCTGGTGCATTTTCCTAAAGAAGTATTGAGGTTGATGAGGAATGAGATTTATGCACGTCATGGGGTAAAGTTCCGGAGCGATGCTGCCATCCAAGCATACTTCGACCGTCAACCATGGTATCAGGCAACCAATAAGACCACGGCACTGACAGGTTTGGAGAAGCTGAACGTGAGCTTGATCAAGGCTGTGGAAGACAGAATAACCGAAATGGAAAAGGAATTATCTAAATATAACTTATAATGCTAAGTAAGCAGAATATTAACCGATTATACTTGCGCGACACACAGTTTGCGAAACTGATGACCAAGCGCATCTACAACGTATTGCTCATCGCAAATCCTTATGATGCTTTCATGCTGGAGGACGACGGACGCATCGAGGAGAAGATTTTCATTGAATATTCATCGCTCTCGCTGCGCTATCCGCCTCGCTTCACACAGGTTACCACCTATGAGGAGGCCATCGAGCAGTTGGCGATGCTGGAATACGACTTGGTAATCTGTATGCCTGGTACGGGCGACAATGAGACCTTCGGCGTAGCGCGTAGCATTAAGATTCAATATCCCAACATCCCCATGGTGATTCTGACACCATTCAGTCACGGCATCACGAAACGCATGGCGAACGAGGATTTGAGTGCATTCGACTATATGTTCTGCTGGTTAGGCAACACCGACCTGATCGTGTCGATCCTGAAGCTCTTAGAGGATAAGATGAACCTGGAGCACGATGTGCAGGAGGTAGGTGTACAGGTCATCCTGTTGGTAGAGGACGGCATCCGCTTCTATTCGTCCATCCTACCCAACTTATACAAGTTCATCCTACAACAGAGCCAGGAATTTGCCACAGAAGCGTTGAATGAGCACCAGCGTACCCTGCGACTGCGTGGGCGACCCAAGATTGCACTGGCACGTACTTATCAGGAGGCTGTAGATATCTACGAGCAGTATAAGAATAATATATTAGGTGTAATTACCGATGTGCGCTTCCCACAAGAGAAAGGACAGGAGAAAGACCCGATGGCGGGAATCAAGTTCTGCCAATACGTGCGTAAGAACGACCCCTTCGTGCCTCTCATCATCCAGTCGGCTGAGCAGGAGAATACCTTGTATGCCAAGAAGTTCAGGGCTGCTTTTATCGACAAAAACTCGAAGCACATGGATCTTGACCTGCGCAAGATTCTGAGGGAAAAGGTGGGCTTTGGCGATTTCGTATTCCGCAATCCCGTCACCCATGAGAAGATAGCCACAGTGAAGAATCTGAAGGAATTGCAGAACATTTTGTTTGCTATTCCTACCGAGTCGTTCCTCTACCACATCAGCCGCAACCACATGAGTCGCTGGCTGTACTCACGAGCCATCTTCCCCATTGCCGAGTTCCTGAAACCCATCACCTGGAACAGTCTGCAAGATGTGGATGCCCACCGCGAAATCATCTTCGACGCCATCGTGAAATACCGCAAGATGAAGAACCAGGGCGTGGTGGCAATCTTTAAGCGCGACCGTTTCGACAGCTACTCTAATTTTGCCCGCATCGGCGAAGGCTCATTAGGTGGCAAGGGACGTGGCTTGGCATTTATCGACAACTTCCTGAAAAGACATGCCGAGTTCGACGAGTTCGAGGATGCTCGCATCATGGTGCCCAAGACAGTAGTGCTGTGTACGGATGTGTTCGACGAGTTCATGGCTACCAACAATCTCTATCAGATTGCATTGTCCGACGCTGATGATGAGACCATCCTGAAGGTATTCCTCAAAGCAAGGTTGCCTGAAAGGTTAGTGGAGGACTTCTTCACCTTCTTCGATGCGGTGAAGTCGCCTATCGCCATCCGTTCGTCATCATTATTGGAGGACTCACACTACCAGCCGTTTGCAGGTATCTATAGTACTTACATGATTCCTAATCGTGATGATAAATACGAGATGCTGCGTATGCTGAGCGATGCCATCAAAGGTGTATATGCCTCAGTGTATTTCAAGGACTCGAAGGCGTATATGCAGGCTACGAGTAATGTGATCGACCAGGAGAAGATGGCTGTAATCCTGCAGGAAGTGGTGGGTACACAGTATGGCGACCATTATTATCCTTCGTTCTCTGGCGTTGGTCGTTCACTGAATTATTATCCGTTGGGTGACGAGAAACCAGAGGAGGGTACGGTGAGTCTGGCATTGGGCTTGGGCAAGTATATCGTGGATGGTGGCTTGACACTGAGATTCTCACCTTATCATCCCAACAAGGTACTACAAACCAGCGAACTGGATTTGGCATTGCGTGAGACACAGACGCGTTTCTATGCCTTAGACATGACTAATACAGGACAGAATTTCTCCATCAACGACGGTTTTAATTTGCTAAAACTAAGTGTGAAAGATGCTGAGAAAGATGGCTCACTGAACTACATCGCCTCAACATTCGACCCATACGACCAGGTGATTCGCGATGGCATCTATCCTGGTGGCAGGAAGGTGATTACTTTTGCGAATATCCTGCAACACGACATCTTCCCCCTAGCCCGCATTCTGCAACTCTCACTGAAATATGGTCAGGAGGAGATGCGCCGACCTGTGGAGATTGAATTTGCCGCCAGGTTAGCTAAAGAACAGAATGAGGTAAGCACATTCTACTTGCTGCAAATCAGGCCTATCGTGGATGCCAAAGAGAATCTGGAGGAAGACCTGTCACTGATACCAGAGGATCAATTGTTGCTGAAGTCGGTGAACTCACTGGGGCATGGTATCATGAACGAGATACAGGATGTGGTGTATGTGAAAACGGACAACTATAACGCCCAGAATAACCAAGCGATAGCATGGGAGATTGAAAAGCTGAATCAGCAATTCCTGAATGAGGATAAGAATTATATCTTGATTGGTCCTGGACGCTGGGGAAGCAGTGACACCTGGTTAGGTATTCCTGTGAAATGGCCTCACATCAGTGCAGCTCGCATCATTGTGGAGGCTGGTCTCACCAACTACCGAGTGGATCCAAGTCAAGGAACGCATTTCTTCCAGAATCTGACTTCATTCGGTGTAGGTTATTTCACCATCAATGCCTATATGAACGATGGCATATATAACCAGGAGTTCCTGAATGCCCAACCTGCCGTACAGGAAACAACCTACCTCCGACATGTGCATTTCGACTCGCCACTTGTGGTGAAGATGGATGGCAAGAAGAAAACAGGTATTGTGATGATGCCGTAATTGACTATTGACCATTGACCATTCATTCCACTACCTTTTATCAGCGTTCAATGGTCAATGGTAAATGGTCAATGGTAAATGGTCAATAGTCAATGGTCAATGGTCAATGGTCAACCACCTCCCCCACCCAATCCTGGTGGTTGAGATACCACTCGATGGTCTTAACGATACCCACCTCGAAGCGAGTCTCTGGATACCAGCCAAGTTCATTCTTGATCTTCGTTGGGTCAATGGCATAACGCTGGTCATGTCCGAGACGATCCTTCACGAAAGTTATCAGGTCGTCGTTAATCCAGCTGATGTCAATTTGTCCGTCGGCACCCACCACCTGCTTCTTCAACAGCTGACGGCAGGCAGGCTGATCCTCCATCATCTTGCGGATGGTTCTGATGGTCAGCTTCACAATCTCGATGTTGGTCTTTTCATTGTGACCACCCACATTATACACCTCACCGGCACGTCCGTCAGTCAGCACCATATCGATAGCCTTGCAGTGATCCTCCACATACAGCCAGTCGCGCACATTACTGCCATCACCATATACAGGCAGTTGTTTGCCTTCCAAAATATTCTTGATAATCAAAGGAATCAGTTTCTCTGGGAATTGATAGGGACCATAGTTATTGCTACAGCGTGTAATAGATACAGGCATCTTGTAAGTATCACGATACGCCTGCACCACCATATCGGCTGACGCTTTCGAGGCACTATAGGGGCTATGTGGACTAATGGGTGTTGTTTCAACAAAGAAGCCTTCAGCTCCCAAAGCTCCATATACCTCATCGGTAGAAACCTGATGGAAGCGAACACCTTCACGCCATGTGGGATAACCGCGTTCGTCTTTGCCTGTCACCCAAGCCTTACGAGCTGCATCGAGCAGGTTTTGCGTACCTAAAATATTGGTTTGCAGAAACAGCTGCGGATTCTCGATACTTCTGTCCACATGACTCTCTGCGGCAAAGTTCACCACATAGTCAAAGTCGAATTTAGTAAATAGCTCTCCTGCTAATGCACGGTCGCAGATGTCGCCTTTCACGAAGAAACAGCGTTCATCATCAACGTCAGCAGCGATGGTACCTAAATAGCCGGCGTATGTCAAAGCATCCAGTACCACGATTCTTGCATCATCGTGCTTCTGCAACATATATTTCACGAAGTTTGAACCGATAAAGCCTGCACCTCCAGTAACAAGATAATTCTTCATAATTAATTTATATTGACCATTGACGATTGACCGTTGACCATTGACCGGTAAATCAAACTTTATGATTTTCTGCCAAGTCTATTAGGTACTGACCGTAAGCAGTCTTGCTAAGGTTCTCGCCCAATGCCCTGAGCTGCTGCGTGCTGATCCAGCCATTACGCCAGGCAATCTCCTCGATACAACTCACATACATACCCTGACGTTTCTGGATGGTAGCCACGAAGTTGGAAGCATCTAACAGGCTGTCGCTATTGCCTGTATCCAACCAAGCGAAACCACGGCCAAACACCTCTACCTTCAGTGTACCCTCTTCCAGATATAACTTGTTGAGGTCGGTAATTTCATATTCACCACGAGCTGAAGGCTTGAGCGAGGCTGCCTTGGCTGTCACAGTGCTGTCGTAGAAATACAAACCTGGCACCGCATAATTGCTTTTGGGCTTGGCAGGCTTCTCTTCCAGTGAAACGACCTTGCCATCGGCATCGAACTCCACCACGCCGTAAGCACGGGGATCTTTCACATAATAGCCGAAGATGCAGGCTCCTTTTTCCAACTTGACGGCACTCTTCAGTAGCTGACCGAAGCCTCGGCCATAGAACAGATTGTCACCCAAGATCAGACAGCCTGGTCCACCGTTCAGGAAATCAGCACCTAACACAAAAGCCTGAGCCAGCCCGTTGGGTTGTTCTTGGATTTTATATTCAAATTTCATGCCTAATTCCTCGCCAGTACCGAGCAACTCACGAAACATTGGTAAGTCACGAGGGGTAGAGATGACCAATACCTCACGGATGCCTGCCAGCATCAAGGCAGACAGGGGATAATAAATCATGGGCTTGTCATACACAGGCATAATCTGTTTGGAGATAGCCTTTGAAAGCGGATAAAGACGGGTGGCACTGCCTCCTGCAAGAATGATACCTTTCATGTCAATCAATTTCTTATTTGTTTACAAAGAAATGGATTTTTTGCGACATGACAAAACTTTTGACTGGTTATTTACAGCCTATGCAATTACTCTCTTAAATGACATACTCCACTGTTTCCTCAGTCAGCAGATGATCCATGAAATAAACAATCTGCTTGCGCCACCACGCCCAGTCATGGGCAGAGTCAAAACCCCAGTAGTCTATCCAGGCAGGAACATTGTTCTCGCTGAGCAGGGCATCCATCTGACGGGTACTGTCAAGCAGTTCGTCTTCCCAGGCTCCCTGTCCCACGCATAACACGATGCGGCGGTGACGATAGATATCCCAGTAGGGATGGTCGGCAGGCATCTGACGCAGAAAGTCATAAGGCGAGTTGTCATAGATGAGCGGATCGTTATAATTGGGGAAGAAATAACCTGCGTAGTAGAGCCCGCTCAGTGCCAGCAATGTGTCGAAAAGATCGGGACGACGAAAGAAGAAGTTGCCAGCATGATAACCGCCCATCGAACAGCCCGTTACGATGAATGTCTCATCAGAGAAGTGACGCACCTCGGGGATGAGTTCATCCACGATGTAGTGGAACCACTGCTCATGTAGTTCTATGCGCCGATGATAGTCACCCTGGGTGTCAGACCACGTCTCACTGTCTATTGAATCTACACAGATAAGCCGTATCTTACCTTTGTCGATAAAGTTAGAGAGAACACCCACCATGTCGAAGTCCTGAAAATCATAAAAACGTCCGTTCTGTGATGGGAAAACGAGCACAGGATGCCCCTTGTCTCCGTAAGTTTTGTATTCCATGTCGCGCCCGAGGGCATTACTGTACTTCTTTACGTAATTGATATTCATTGTTCTTTCTCGTGTACAAATGTAACAAAATCGTTCACCTCCTCCATACATTGCAGTCTGACGGTATACATCTGCTGTCCCATAGCGGCAGAGAACAGCTCCGGCATTCGCTCACACATCACGATGCGGTCTCCGTAGCGGCTTAGTACCTCCTCATGCGGATGTACATATTTATAGATGTCGCGCCTACTGGCAAAGGCACAGTATTGCTGCTTGCCAAGTGTCGTGCGACTCTCACCGAAGGCCACCATGTCTGCCCAAATCTTATATACATCTGTAGAGTGTGCATAGTTGATCATGTCGGGAGTATAGCCTCCTGCAGGTCTCATGTTAACCTCCAGTGCCACAAAGTCGCCCTTCTTGCCCAGTCCCTCCCTGTCGTTGTAAAGACGGAAGAACTCCAGATGCACAAACCTGTTCCAGATACCAAAAGCCTTCACCGTCCGTCGTCCTAACTCACGCAAGCTCTCTGGCATCTCCTTGTCCACATAATAAGACAAGTCGAGCTTGAGGTTCACGATATCCATGATGGATGGTGGCCATACTGTCATCGACTCAAAGAGTGCATTGCCTTCATCATTGATGATGGCATCGTAGCTGCATATCTCGCCTGTGATGAATTCCTCCACCACATAGTTCTGGTAGTCATTCACCGTCTTGAAGAACCCTTCCAGCTGCTCATCACCCTCAATCTTATGCGTACCACTGGCTCCCACGCCCACATCAGGCTTGGTAATGATGGGATAACCCACCTGCCCTACAAAGCTGCGAAGGGCTTCTATTCCTTCAGCTGCCCTGATCTGGCGAGCCGTAGGAATATTGCCCTTTGCATAGTATTTTTTCATCTCTGACTTCTCCTTGATACTCTGTATGCGGTCGGACTTTATGCCTGTCGTTACATTGAAGTCAGTGCGCAGCCTGGCATCCTGCTCCAGCCAGTACTCATTGTTCGACTCTATCCAGTCGATGGGTCCATAGCGGAAGGCAAAGAAGGCAACGGCACGATATACCTCGTCGTAGTTCTCCAGTGAGTCCACGCGATAGTACTCTGTCAGTGATTCCTTCAGCTCCTCCGACAGGCTTTCGTAGGGAGCATCAGCAATGCCCAGCACCCTGACCCCATTTTGCTTCAGTCGACGACAGAAGTTCCAATAGGTATAGGGGAAATGAGGTGAAATAAATACAAAATTCATATCTTATAGTGGATATTCATCAAAAGCGTAGAGCACGGTTGAGAGGTAACGCTCACCGGTATCAGGCAGCAGAACCACTATCTTCTTGCCCTTGTTTTCAGGACGTTTGGCAACCTCGATAGCAGCAAAAGCAGCTGCACCAGAAGAAATACCAACCAGCAGACCTTCCTGCTTAGCCAGTTCACGTCCCGTGCGAATAGCATCGTCATTCTCCACGTCAAACACTTCATCAATGATATCGGCATCGTATGTATTAGGTACGAAGCCTGCTCCGATGCCCTGAATCTTGTGTGGTCCGCTCTGTCCACCATTCAGTACGGGTGAAGCCTTCGGCTCAACAGCAATAATCTTCACATTGGGATTCTTCTCCTTCAGGTACTTGCCCGCGCCAGAGATAGTACCACCTGTCCCAACACCGCCTATGAAAATGTCAACCTGTCCTTCAGTGTCATTCCATATTTCGGGACCTGTGGTGGCATAGTGCTTGGCTGGGTTGGCAGGATTATCAAACTGTTGCAGGATGATTGCACCAGGAATCGAGTCGCGTAGTTCCTCAGCGGCACGGATAGCGCCCGGCATACCATCTTTGCCAGAGGTAAGGCGTACCTCTGCACC
Organism: Bacteroidaceae bacterium; assembly: GCA_017649485.1. Taxonomy (GTDB): domain Bacteria; phylum Bacteroidota; class Bacteroidia; order Bacteroidales; family Bacteroidaceae; genus Bacteroides. The sequence goes on from JAGCGS010000036.1 coordinate 30,363, forward strand.
ATAGGCTTTTACAAGGTTACGACGTTCTATGCTCATCGTCTCCGGCATCGTCAGGATAAGGTGATAGCCCTTAACGGCTGATATCAGTGCAAGTCCTACACCTGTGTTGCCACTGGTGGGTTCGATAATAGTGGCTCCCGGTTTCAGGATACCTCTTTGTTCGGCATCCTCAATCATTGCAAGGGCAATACGGTCTTTCACGCTGCCACCAGGATTAAAATACTCTACTTTGGCAATTACTGGGGTCTCAAGCCCCTTAGCTTTTGAATACTTGTTCAGTTCCAACAGTGGGGTGCTACCCACAAGCTCAGTCAGTTGTTTTGCAATCTTTGTCATAATTTTGTCTGTTTAATAAAACCCGGGTACAAAGTTACGAAAGGTTGGAACGATTTTCCAAACTTTCTTTTACATTTAGTGAATTATACTAAGAAACAGAGTCATTCCATGACTTTTATTCTAAATTGAAGCACATTTCCCAGTTCCTGTAGAATAATATTCTGATGACGCTTTTTAACTATCCTTTTCTTAAAAGAAGTATAAACGCTATTGTATGGGCTTCAATCCCATAGTAGCTGCCTTTTCCACCAAGAAAGCAATCTCCGCCTCGCGATTATCGGGCAAGCCATAATCAAGAATGGCTTCCTTAAGAGCGTTCTTCAAATCCCCCACCATAGGGCCCTGAGACAAGCCAAACATCTGCATAATCTCATTACCGTCCACCAGAGGTTGGAAATTGCGGCGATGATCTTTCTCCTTCAGCTCTTCCATCTTTTGACGCACCAACTTAAAGTTTTGCAGGTAACGCTCTTTCTTCTCACGGTTCTTACTGGTAATGTCCGCTTCGCATAGCAGCATCAAGTCATCAATATCTTCTCCAGCCTCAAAAAGCAGACGGCGCACGGCTGAGTCTGTCACCACATCATCCACAATGGCAATGGGTCGCATGTGCAAACCCACTAATTTCTGCACATACTTCATCTTCTCATTCAGGGGCATCTTCATACGTTTGAATATCTGTGGCACCATCTTCTCGCCTATATAGTTATGGTTGTGGAATGTCCACCCCACACCAGGCTCCCACCGTTTGGTGGCAGGCTTGCCTATATCATGCAGCAATGCCGCCCAACGCAGCCACAGGTTATCGCTGTTACGGCTCACGTTGTCGAGCACTTCCAACGTATGGTAGAAATTGTCCTTATGTCCTCGTCCGTTGCGTGTCTCCACCCCTTGCAGCTTCACCAGCTCGGGAAATATCAACTCTAACAGTCCACAGCGATCCAGCTCCACGAAGCCTTTCGAGGGAGTCTTTGCAAGGATAATCTTGTTCAGCTCATCGTTGATGCGTTCCTTAGAAATAATATTGATCCGTTCACGGTTACGTTCCAACGAGTAGAATGTTTCATCGTCGATAAAGAAATTCAACTGGGTAGCAAACCTCACACAGCGCATCATACGCAAGGGATCGTCGCTGAAGGTCACATCAGGGTCAAGTGGTGTACGGATGGTACCTTCCTTCAGGTCTTCTAACCCGCCGAAAGGATCCACCAACTCGCCAAACCTGTCTGCATTGAGGCACACCGCCATCGCATTGATGGTGAAGTCGCGACGGTTCTGGTCGTCTTCCAACGTACCATCCTCTACAATGGGCTTACGGGAGTCACGGTTATAGGATTCTTTGCGTGCCCCCACGAACTCTATCTCCTGACCTTTATACTTCACCTGTGCCGTACCGAAATTGCGGAACACCGACACATGGGCTCCCCTACCCAACCGTTCGCCTAAGGCTTCAGCCATAGCAATGCCGCTACCCACCACCACTGCGTCTATATCTGTCGAGGGACGTTGCAGGAAGAGGTCACGCACATAACCGCCCACCACATAGCATTCCATGTGCAGTTCGTCGGCGGTCTGCTGTATCTGCTGGAATATCTTTCCAGCAAATTTATCCTTCAGTTCTTCGGTTGTCAGCTCAATCATTATGCTAAAGTCCGTTAATAGCGTGCAAAGATAAGTATTTATTTCTATCTTTGCAACATAAACTTGAATACAACGATTATGAGAAGAGCATTATTACCTTTTTTGGCAGGGATGGTGGCTGTCTGCAGTCTCATCGGTTGCAATGACATAGAAAAACAGGCAGATGTGAAGTTACAAGAAGCCAAGGCAGCTTACCAACAAGGAAATTTCGACATCGCGAAGCAGTTGATTGACAGCATAAAGATTCTTTTCCCAAAAGCTTTTGACACGCGTCGTGCCAGCCTGGCGTTACAGCGTGAGGTGGAACTGGCTGAGCAGAACAAGTTGCTGACCGACATCAATGCGGAACTGGAGCAGAAGCAACAGGAAATTGCTGATATACAGGATGTGTTTGTTTTGGAGAAGGATGCTGAGTATCAACGCATCGGCAATTACATGGATAAGACACAGACGGTAGAGAAGAACCTGCATCGCTCATTCTTGCGATTCCAGGTGAGTGAGGAGGGCAAGCTGAGTATGACCTCCATTTATTGCGGTGCCGGCAATATCCACCATACAGCCGTGAAGGTGACTGCCCCTGATGGTTCATCAGCCGAAACACCTAATTCGAAAGACAGTTACGAGACAACCGATCTGGAGGAACGTATAGAAAAAGCCGATTATAAGTATGGCGAAGACGGTGGCGTTATTGATTTCATTGCTGCCCATCAGGATGAGAACCTGAAGGTTCAGTTCATCGGCGACAAGAATTTCAACACTACGATGACCCCGCAAGACCGTAAAGCCGCCGCATCAGTAGCCCAGCTCGCCACTTTATTAAATAGAATTACTGAGCTGAACAAGGCAAGCGAAGAGGCTCAGCTCAAAATCAGATATATAGAGAAGCGCATCGCAGACAAGGCTGCAGAGGAAGTGGATTGAATATATTACACATTTTGTGTAATCAAAAATAACATCCGCTGTATTCCTTACCATCAGTGACGTGTTCCTCTCGCATTGGATGGAGCGGTTATAAGTAACCAACCGTTACGGAGCCATGCTGTTAGGACGCAAGATTGACAGTTTGTGGAAGAAGCTCAAATATCCTGAGGAAGCATGCTATGAACAGCAAGCTAATCACGAATACGATGAGTTATGGATGGCAAAGTATTTATTGCAATGCTTCATAAAAATTTCTGCGTCCATCTTCCAAAATACTGAAGGCGCGAGGCATGATGTCTTTCACATCAGGAGTCGTGTCGAGCAGGATCTCGAAAAGCACCCATACAGAATCAGAGGTAACAATCAACTTAATCACTTTCATTGTCTGATTCACCTTATTGGTCGCTTCTAAGACCAGCTCACGATTATCCTCAGTCACATCATAGATGCCGGGCATCGCCAGTTGGAAAAACTCATCATCGTCCTTATCAGAAAAGAACACATAAGTGGTCATCTGATACTTAAACACGATGTTCCCTCTTTCGTCCACCTCGGGACAGAACCCTTCCTTGCGCAGGAAATCAAGTACTAAATCTTTTGCGTTCATAACTCAACATGGTATTAATTTAACTTATTTAAATCCTATTCTCGGTCTTGTCAGGTTACTCCGTTCGGTATTCTCCATCTTGCGGCGTATATCCTCATAGATCTGCATGGTATCTTTTCGCAGTGAAGGTCGTGTACTCTTCACTGATGTCTCCAACAACTCCTCCGTAATGTCCTTATCGGTGAAGGCAGCCACCATAGCCGCATCATTTACCACGTAAGCAATGTCGCTGGCAATATAGCCATCCGACATTTCCGACAGCTTCTCCGCATCAATTTCGTTAGCGTTGTACGGCCTGCCTTTCAAGTGCATCAGAAACATCTCCTTACGCGCTTCTTTATCTGGCAATGGCACATACACCTGTTTGTCAATACGGCCCGTTCGCAACACGGCAGGGTCAATCTTGTCAGGTCTGTTCGTAGTGCCTACCACGAAGATGCCCCGCTGTGCACAGTTGTTCAGCTGTGTCAGGAACTCGTTTACCTCCCCTGAAGAATACTGTGCGGCTGGGTTCGAACGGTCTGGCACCAACGCATCGAACTCGTCGAAGCAAATCACCACAGGTGCATTGTCTGCAGCCTGCTTGAACAGTTGGGCAATCTTTTCCTGCGAACCGTGAACAAACGAGCTCGCCAAGTCGGACGACTTCACGAATATATAGTTAAAACCCGTTTCCTCGGCAAATTTCTCTGCCACAAACGACTTACCACAACCCGGAGGGCCATAGAGCAACATGCCGTTTGGCGTTGTCAGGCGATACTTCTCCGCTTTCTCCTTATTCTTAATCACAAAGATGATCCGTTGAGTCAGATAGTCCTTCAACTCCTGCATACCCGCGATGTCCTTGAATCCTTGTCCGTTGCCCCGTTTGATCTCAAACTCCACCTTGTTCGGACTCTGATCCATATAACTGTCATCGTCATGCCTTGTCTGTCCCCCACCCTGCTGAGGTCTATCCTCCTGACGATGCTCCGTTTCCTTGGGCATCTCCTTTGAATCCAGGTCATTAAAAATCTGTTGAATATGATCATATCTGTCAGCAGTAGGCAAAGCCATTCCCTTGGCGAGAATCACCTGCGTACGTTTCCCTACGTTCATGATGCTGAAATCAATGGGTTCCGACTTGCGTTTCTCCTTCAGCAGCATCCCCTTTCTGCCCCTGCTCATGCTCTCAGAAAGTTCCATCATCCATGGCTTATTGCCAGTCAGCATGGTATATAGCACCGCTGTAGCCGAAAAGATGTCGCTCTGCTCGTCATACAAGCCAGCGAACGTTTCGTTGGCACAGTAGAACACATCCAGATCCACCGTATCGAAAGGCACTGAACCTGAGCAGCGTTCTGAAGCATGACCGAGGTCGATAATCTCAGCCTCTCCTGTCAGCGCATTGATAAACACATTGCGGGGTGTAATGTCGTTATGTATGATGCCATGCTGATGCATGAAAAACAAGCCTTCCAGCATCTGACGGTAGATGGCAAGAGCCTCCTCCTCTGGGAAAGCACCTTGCTGCAACTTCTCATTGATCAGTGTGCCATTGATGAAGTCTGTAATCAGGTAAGGGAAACGACCTTCGTCCGACTGATACTCACCCTCCTCCACAAAGCTCACGATACGCCTATGCTTCAGCTGTTTGCTATAACCTATTTCATGAACCTGTCCATCCTTCCCCACCAACTTTGCCGGCATCCTTTTGAGGGCAAACAATTTAAGGAAAAAACGGTTTCGCTCTTCATCGCGCACCTCGTATGTCTCAGTATAAAGATTCTCCTTGACCAACCTGATCACGGTATAACCACCAATCTTCTGTTCACTTGCAAGTGTTGCCATAATCTGTTACTCTATAATTATTGTGGTAAATATAGTAATTGCAAATATACATTATTTTTGGCAAAGATATAGATTTTGGCACAATTTTTTGAAAATTTCTTGAAAATAAGGTTGTTTCAATTAAGATATTATCTATTGACTCCTTCACAATCCTATGAAGGTCTGATTCGGTTAGTTTTATTCTTTGTTTCATAATTAATATACCATTTTTTCTATATAAATATCTTGTTGAGTTGTTTTGTTACTTGTTATTCTCGTTATTTTTATATATCTTTGCTTATTAGGATATTAATAATAAGAAATGATAGAATATGGATAAAGTAGTATTAACAGAATCTGAACTGCGAGAAGTTGATAAGTTTACCTAAGAGTTTAAGGCAAGAGGTGGTATGGATGACGAAGAACTAATATCTCGCCTTAGCACTATTCCATTTGAGGAATTTATAATACGTCTGAACGACGACCACATGATGCCGATGATAGACAGCTTGAGGAATGGTTTAGTTTATAAATATCCATAACCTAAACTAAATTGTGTTCATTAAGAGCTCATCAGCTATCTTTCTTTTGGGCGGCATCATCATTATATGAAACATGCTGCATTTGTGGGGATTTCCATATTTTAAGGGAGGTTTTTTGTGGGGATTGCCAAATTTTAATAAAATAAATTTGTGGGAAATGGAATGTTTAATTATCTTTGCACCATAAATAAAGCGTTTTTATGGCAGAAAGATTATTTAAAAGGAAAATCTACACGCAGCTTCTGAAGTGGAAACATGAGTCAAACGGCAAGAGTGCATTACTTGTTGAAGGCGCAAGACGTGTCGGGAAATCAACAATTGTGGAGGCTTTCGCTAAGAACGAATATGAGTCTTATCTAATCATAGACTTCAACAAGGCTTCTAAAGCTATCAGGGATTTGTTTAACGACCTGATGGATCTTGATTACCTGTTTCTATATCTCCAGACGGTATATCATGTAACCCTGAAAGAAAGAAAATCGGTCATTATCTTCGATGAGGTCCAGAAGTGCCCGATGGCACGTCAGGCTATCAAATATCTGGTGGAAGACGGCCGTTATGACTACATTGAGACAGGCTCTCTGATTAGCATCAAGAAACATACTAAGGGAATCACAATACCCAGCGAAGAAGACAGGATTCAGATGAACCCCATGGATTTTGAAGAATTCCGCTGGGCTTTGGGAGACGAGGCTACTGTTCCGCTTTTGCACAAGTTTTGGGAACAACAACACGCACTTGGAGTTGCCCATAGGGAAATGGCACGTAATTTACGCCTTTACATGTTGGTAGGGGGAATGCCACAGGCCGTCAATGCATACCTTGACAGCAATAATTTCAGCAAAGTTGACCAAGTAAAGAGACGCATACTAAAGCTCTATGAAGATGACTTTCTGAAGATAGACCCATCTAGCCGTGCGTCTGTCATGTTCCGATCCATTCCAGGTCAGCTGAGTCGAAATGCCATCAGATATGTTCCATATTCTGCTGTCGGAAAAGTGGACGAGGAGAAAATGACAGAACTATTGAAAGCACTTGAAGACAGCAAGACGGTAAACATGTCATATCATGTAAATGACCCGCAGGTCGGAATGGGACTGACAAAAAACAAAGACCAGTTCAAGATGTTCGTCTGCGATACGGGGCTATTCGTTACGCTGGCTTTCTGGGAAAAAAGTTTTACGGAGAATATTATCTACGAGAAACTTCTGTCTGACAAACTCCCTGCAAATCTTGGCTATGTATATGAGAACCTGGTTGCCCAGATGCTGGTGGCAACAGGCAATGAGCTGTATTACCACACATGGCCACGCGACGAGAAGCATTATTATGAGATTGATTTCCTTTTGTCTCGTGGATCGAAGCTATGTCCTGTGGAAGTAAAATCGTCTGGTAGTAGGACTCACGCCTCACTTGATGAGTTCTGCCGTATCTATTCTTCCAGAATAACATGGCGCTATTTGGTTTACTCCAAAGACTTTGCCAAAGATCAGGAGACTATCATGATACCGGCTTATATGGTGCCGTTTATTTGAAATGAAAATAAAAGCATAAGAACTGCGTTAAATGACAAGAAACGAAAAATCGTATTTCCAATAGTTACTATTCTACAGGAAATCAAGGCAGTTAGGAATGTGGAAGTTATTACATTGATTTTCGTGTAAGTCGTTATAAATTAGCCAATTTGCGCTAATTTGCATTATTCTTGAACTTGTGAACATGGACGAATGTTGAGGCTGTTCCGTTACCAAAGTGTTACCCGCGATTGTTTGGGTAATATGTGTAGAATCGGGTAGTCTGTACAAGATTCTTTGTGGCTCGGAATAATATACATATTCGACATATTTTGCATAGCCCGGGATGCTCTGAGATTGATTAATTTTGCAACCCAAATTCAGAGCATGATGAAAGAAACAAAATTCAAGGTGCTGCTGTACCTGAAGAAAGGCAGCGGGAATTCCTTCTTGTAATTCTCGTTGCCTTTTCCTCATAAGGAAGGTTTACTTCAGTGCTGGTACATAGTTCCGTTGCAAAAGTTCTTCCAGATCCCGTTCGCGATAGAGCATCTTGCCACAGAGCAGCACGTATGGCATCAGCCCTTTCTGCCGATATGTGAACAATGTATGCCTGCTGACCTTCAGAAAGTCTTCAGCTTCTCTGTCGCTAATCCACCTGTCACCATTAAGCAAGGGGCGATAGTCCTTGAATGTTTCCTTTACTTTGTCTATAGCCTCGTCAATCTCGCTGATAAAGTCAAGGATTTGCTTATCTTCCACCATCATGCCACTTTTCCATTTTTCTTTTTCCATAGCCGTTATCAGTTTTTCGTCATTACTTCCATTATGCTGGCAATGTCCTCAACCCGATGATAAATCCTACCCTCTATCTTGGTATAAGGCAATTCGCCTCGTTCCCGCATACTCTGTACCGAACGTTTGCTGAGGTTGAGCATGGCACACACCTCACTCGTATCGATCCATGTTCCAAGACCTTTGTTCTTCATCTGCTGTTCCTGGCAATGCAGGACTCTCAGCAGTTCTTTCATTCGTTCCATCCACTTCGTGAATGTGCTCTCGTTGATGATTACAATTCTTTCCATTTGTCTTTATTTTATCGATTGTTACTACTTGTTTACGCTAATTTCGGTTGCAAAGTTAGCCTGAGAAAACAGACTGATTTGCATATTATGTACATAGATTTATAAACTTTTTCCCAAAGAAATGAATAGCTGGATACTTATATGAGTGAATAAGTATATACTTATACAATTATTCATTCATCCAATCATCTGGCTATTGTAACATCAATGCATTGACGATTCGGCTCCTTGATGTTTTGACATTCCAGTGACCTGAAACTTTAGTGTCGCAAGTAGTGGAAATACTGATGATTCAATGCACTCATGAATTCATACATTCACTAAAACATGGTCTCTGACGGCATTTGGCTGTAAAGTGGCTGCAAGTGGCGGTAGATTGCTATTGCCCAATCAGATTAGTCACAGTACCTTTGTACCCGAAAAAGATGCCAATGGCAATGGTATGGATATATTGACAGCCCCTATAAATAGCAACCGCTTCTTGAGCGGATTATTATGTTTGCCAGAACATAGCAAGGTATGTTTTCTGCTGCACGAAACTTCGTTTGCAGCGCAAAACTCCTTGCTCTGCCGAGGGTTGTGGCTGTCCTCCGAAGTCAGTCTGCCAGTCTATACTTGCAGTAAGCATTGAGTGATAGCTATATGTCAAACCCAAAATAACAGAGATGGACAACAAGAAGAATAAAGGCGGGAGAAATCCCAAATTAGATCCAGCGACAAATCGCTATTCCGTAAACTTCAGCAGTGAGGAAGATATGCGTTTTCTGAAGATGTTTGACCGTTCAGGCATGACAAGTAAGTCCGCATTCATCAAGGCGCGAATCTTTGGTGAGCCATTCCATGTAGTGTCATTCGACAAAAGTCAACATGAATATTATACTAAGTTAAGCGACTTTCATGCTCAGTTTCGAATGGTTGGAAACAACTACAACCAGACATTGAAGGAACTGAAGAGCCACTTTTCAGAGCGCAGAACCGCAGTATTGGTGTACAAGTTAGAGAAGTATATGATGCAGTTAGTGCAGATTATGCATAAAGTGATAGAACTGACAGACGAATATCAGAAAAGGATACAGAAAAGTGAGAATAAGGAAATATAAGTGAATATAATTGTTAAATATTGGAGAGATTTGCGTGTTTGTGCTAAAAAGTTTGTATCTTTGTCCCAAATAATAGATTCATCCGATATGGACAAAGACATCAATCGGCTAAAAGTTGTTTTGGCAGAAAAGAAGAGAACGAACAAATGGTTGGCAGAACAATTAGGAGTTGCACCCTCTACTGTTTCAAAGTGGTGTACAAATGTTTGCCAGCCAAGTCTTGAGACCCTTCTCCAAATTTCAGAGTGCTTGGGGGTGAAAGCCCAAAAGTTACTTAGGGAAGAATCCGATAATTAGTAAAGCTATGCAGTACACAAATTTCGACAACATAGAGGTTAGCCATGAATGGGCATTTGAAAATGTCCGTTCCACTGAGCAGTGGACACATGGTTACCACCGTTATCCTGCCAAGTTTTTACCTAATGTGGTCAAAAAGATTATAGAGGACTTTGCACCAGATAGTAATGTCATTGCCGATTTGTTTGCTGGCTGTGGTACGACCCTCGTTGAAGCGAAAGCACATGGGAAGAAGTCAATTGGAACTGACATCAACCCCGTTGCTCAGTTAATCACGAAAGTAAAGACTACTCCTATAGAACCTGTAGGTCTTCAGCAAGCATACGACACTTTGATTGGATTGTTTGATGGTTATGTAGAGAATGACTATATCAATATTCAGAAGCACGACAGAATTGATTACTGGTTCTTTCCGTCAGAAAAAGCAAAAGTTGCATTTCTGTTTGAAACGGTCAACAATGCTCCCTTTGATAACGCAACGAAAGAGTTTTTCTATGTCTGCATATCTCACATATTAAAGAATTGCTCTCGCTGGTTGCAATCAAGCACAAAGCCACAAATTGACCCAAGGAAAGGCGAAAAGATACCAGACCCTTTCGAAGAATTCAAGCGTCATTGCCAGAAGATGATAAAAAGCAATCGTGCCTTTTACGAGGAACTGGTGACAAAAGGGAATCTAAATGTGGAATGTGACATTCTTTTGGAGGATGCTCGGCACACCTCTATCCAAAGCGGGAGTGTAGATGTCATCATCACTTCGCCACCATACGTCACCTCATACGAGTATGCAGATATTCACCAACTGACTGGATATTGGATGGACTATATTCCCAATATGCAGGATTTCAGAAGGCTGTTTATTGGTACATCCTATTCTGGTAACACCTCTATGGATGTTCCTGGAAGCGCGTTGGGGCAGGAAATCGTCAATGAGTTGGCAAAGAAGAGTAAGCATATAGCCTGTGATGTCGCTCAGTATTTCAATGATATGCAAGAAGTCTCAAAGGAAATGGTGCGCATCTTGGCACAAGACGGCCAAGCCTGCATCGTGATTGGCAACACAAAGATAA
>JAGCGS010000037.1 GCA_017649485.1 Bacteroidaceae bacterium
TATGAAAAGAATATTGTTTTTCGTTTGCACCATGCTTACATTACTAAGCACAGAAACAACAGCAAAGACACTTGTAGTGTACTATAGTTACACAGGCAACAGCCAAGAGATAGTAAACACACTGACCAGTCAGATTGAGGCTGACGTGCTGGAGATTCAGCCTGCTGAAAAGGGACTAAAATACGAGGCTAATAACTATGCCCTGGGCACTCAGTTGCTGAATGCCATCAAGGACAATCCCAACAATGCCAGCAGCTATCCAGCCATCGACCCTGTTACGACGTCGCTCAACAACTACAAGAACATCATTATCGTAACCCCGCTTTGGTGGAGTCAGATGGCGGCCATCATGCAGACCTACCTGTTTCAGAGTGCCTCACAGATGGCAGGAAAGCACGTCGGTATGATTGTATCGAGCCATTCGAGTAGCATCAGCGGTGTGGTGGCAGATGCCAAGCGACTGTTACCCGATGTCACATGGATGGGAGATGCATTGTGGATTAACGCCAGCAACCACAGTAACCGTGCCTCGCTGATTGAAGACTGGCTCAAGACACTGACTTTTGCAGAAGAGAATATGGATAAAATGTATATCACCATCGGTGAACAAACACAGAGCGTAACACTGGTCGACAATGACGCTACACGCGAGTTGGTTGCTGCACTTCAGGACGCGCCAATCACGGTAACGCTCAACGACAACAATTTTGAGATATGGGGTTCCTTGGGCAGATCGCTAACAACGAAAAATGAGCAGATGACAGCTCAGCCTGGAGATGTCGTTCTCTACAGCGGACAATACATCTGCTTCTTCTATGGTTCTAATCCGTATAGCTATACACGTTTAGGACATATCGACGGACTTTCAGAGAGCGAGCTGCGTACATTCCTGAAGGCAGGCGAGAACAACATCAGTGTAACTCTTTCGCTGACATCGGGTACAACTGGCATCGAGAGCGTCAATGGTAATCGTTTGGAAGATGGAGCATATTATTCACTGAATGGCGCGAAAGTGGAGAATCTGTCTAAAGGATTATATATAAAAAATGGTAAAAAGGTGATATTATAATGCAAAGAATCGTTTTATCTTTAATCGCAATCATGACGATGATAACAGGAAATGCACAGACGCTGACCGAGCGTCAGCTGGGATTGGCAGCATGTGCCTGCCTGATGGCACAGGGTGATATGAACCGTTTGGAGACTGCCGTACGCATGGCACTCGACAACGGTGTAACCGTCAACGAGCTGAAGGAGGCTTTCTCACAGCTCTATGCCTACACGGGATTCCCACGTTCACTGAATGCATTAGGAGTACTGAACATGGTTTTGGAAGCCTCCCCTCGGGGAGGTTTGGAGGGGGTCTGGCAGGAGGGCAAGCCTTGGACACGCCCCGCAGAATGGGACGATGCCAAGAAGGCCTACGAACTGGGTACCAAGAACCAGACGCAGCTCTCAGGAAAGCCCTTCAACTACGAGTTCTGCCCGCAGGATGACTACTACCTGAAGTCCCACCTCTTTGGTGACATCTTCGCTGGCGACCAGCTCTCAGCTGCCGACCGCGAGATAGTCACCGTAGCAGCCCTGAGCGGTTTGGAAGGCGTTGCCCCACAACTCGCCGCCCACAAGCAGGGTGCCGTAAATATGGGTAACTCGCAGCAGCTAGTGGATGAACTCTGCGCATGGCTCTGCAAAGAGGGCTACACCCTGGACACCAAATGGCCCAAGGGCGATCCTAATCCTTACGGCAAGTACTTCATAGGCCAGAGCTATCTGGCTGATGTTGGTGGTGGTGTGATAAATGTCACGTTTGAACCTCGCTGCCGTAACAACTGGCACATCCACCACAAACAAGTGCAGGTACTCATCTGTGTTGCCGGTAAAGGCTGGTATCAGGAATGGGGCAAGGAGCCGCAAGAGCTTACTCCCGGCACTGTCATTGCTGTTCCAGCAGAAGTAAAGCATTGGCATGGAGCGCAGAAGGGTTCATGGCTTCAGCACCTCACCTATCATAAGGATATTCAGGAAGGAGCAAGCAACGAGTGGTGTGAGGCTGTAGATGATGCTACATATGATGCACTGAAAGCAAAATAGTAAGTTTAAAGACATCATGTATGGCAGCAAAGGGTTTCCTATTGCTGCCATTATTCTTAATAAGCGTCATAAGGTACTATCGCTCGAAAATACAAACAAAAATTTATTTTCCTTTTTGTTTGGTATTTTGCACATTTAATCGTACCTTTGTCCCAAATAAGAACATATTATGAAACTAAAGAAACGAAAAATCAAATATGCAGCCATATTCTTTGTCTGCTGGTTTGTCTTTCTGGTCTTTCTGATAGATGGAGTTCTGAAATTCCAGACATTAGTTGACTATTTCGGGTCGTACGCATTGTTAGAGGTTGCGTTGCTGCTATTGGTTATCCTTCCTACGTTAGCAATTTACAAGTTTACAAAAGAACATAAAACAGAATCGAAATGAAAGTATTATTATTAAACGGCAGTGCCAA
>JAGCGS010000038.1 GCA_017649485.1 Bacteroidaceae bacterium
ACACATTAAAAAAAACAAATGTGACAGCGTGACACGTAGTGAGCCAATCAATTGCTCGGAGTAAAAGGATTAATTGCTCGGAGTAAATGGCTCAATTAGTCGGAGCAATTGCCATAGGATGAAGCAGGCGATTCTTCAGCTGCCGGCTCGAGACTCATCAGGCGACGCCTGGCAAGGCATCAGCTGTCGGTAAGCGACCCTTTTACTGGCGGTAAGCGACCCCGACTACATGGCATACAATCTTGACCCTATCACTGGTGAAGACCTTCGGCTAAGACATCGGCTAAGGCAAGTCGTAAACAAAGACTTTGGCGTCTTGATGGTCCTGGATGGTATAGAGCTTGCCATCCTTCACAAAGATATTGCGAGTGGGGCGATCCAACAAGAATTTATGAACTATCTCACCTGATTGAATATCAAAAACATGGATTTCACGTTCAAAATGACCAATCTCATCATCCTCAGCCTCGCCAACAAGCAAGGCATAGACAAGCTCATCTGTGAGTGAAACATGAGAATAGCCTGCCTTGTTCTTTTCCACAAATGAAGAAATGCCTGTTGGCATATAATCCAGCTCTTCCTCCACATACTCCCACTTCTTCTCCATATCCCTGTCTTTCAGCTCATAAAGGGTAAGGATGGGAGCTGCCGAGATGCAATCAGCCAGATAGCGACGATTGGGCGACAAGCCCTGAGAACCATAATTGGCGATATTATGCACATTGTCAACAATATCCGGACGGGATTTTGGACGCAAGCTACCCGCATAGCCGATGATCTGCAGGGAATCGTTCATGATGGCAAACTTACCTCCATGAGGCCCCACATCATCCTCCTCAATGACCTTACCGTTAACAATCAGACTATTGCGCTCATAATAGAACTTGCCTGAGGCCACATAGCCGTCGTTTGTCATATAAACATTCCAGATAAAGGGAAACTCATCCCAAAACCTCTGTTCTCGCTCAGGCATCGCCCTGTTCTTGTCACGCAAAAGGGTGGAGAGGTTGTAGGTCAGTATTTTATAGCCAAAATCACACACACTCACCTTCTCTACACCATCCTCTGTAAAAAAGTCGAACTGACTGGCACTCATACATTTGCCATACGCGTCGCCTTGGGGAACAAAGGAGAACAGGTATTGCCCTGCTGGCATTCGGAACACCTGGATGAAGTTGTCGTAGCATCTGTAATCGACTACAAACAACAGGGAATCATGTAGATAGAGATCAATAGGCAAACCCATGTCCAACTCTATGGAATCAGCGGGCATCAGAATTTCCCAAGCATCTTCTTCCTCCTGATGGCTATGGCAAGAAGCCATTATCAGCAACCAGCATAATCCAATGATTGACAGGAACCTGCCTGCACTAAATCTCATGTATCGCATTTCTTCTCCCTTCATTTTCATAATTTCATGATTATCTCATCCCAATCCTCTGCTTTGCCAACCTTGCCTGTTACCTTTTTATACATCCGCGCGCGAGCATTGGTGATAGTGTTTCGCTCCCTCGACACCAAGCGAGCTATCTCTGATGGCTTGAAGCCCATCTTCATCGCCTTGCAAACCCTCAATTCCTGTTCTTTGACAATGCCTAAAGCCCCCAAGCGAGAGAGGAAGTCGGGATAGACCTGATTGATCAGGGTGTTCATCTCCTCCCAATCAGCATCCTTGGCAGGCATCAGCGATTTTTTCAACCTTGTGTAGAGATCGCTTGCGAAGATGGTCTGCTGCTGCTCGTCCACCTGCTTCACGGTAAACTGGTCGAGCAGGGCATTGTTGGCACGAAGTTGCTGAATCTCAGCCTGTGTGATGCGATAATAGACCATCACACCAGCCACCAGAGCCAACAACAGCAAGGCGATGACGATTGTCAGATATACATATCGCTGGTTCTCCTTATGGAGAGTCTCAATCTGACGCTCCAACTGGCGACTGTTGTACAAGGCATTGATGCGGGCAATATTCTCAGTATCAGTGATGCTCAACACAGAATCCGTATATTGCTGGTATTGCAGCAAGTAGGGTAACATCTGTTGCTTATCGCCTGCCCGGGCTGCTATATACAACAGTTTCCCGCTTGCTTCACGCTTGGCTCGAACAGACTCCATCTGCAAAAGCCGGTTGTAATAGTAAGCGGCTGAGTCATAGTTTTGCTGATGGGCGTGGAAATCACCGGCTATGGAGTAGAGCAGCTCCTTATCATCGGTTGAGCGAGGACGCTTGAGAAATATGTCTAATAGGTTCTCTACAGAGATCCATTCATCCTCAGCCATATAAAGCAGACACTCCTGCATGAGCACAGAACGGTAAAGTCCGCCATCATGCCTGATGAGCAGAGACAGGTTGGATGCCACATTGAGGTTGTGATGAGCCATCAGGTAGTCCTTCTTCTGCAAGAAAATCCTCCCCACATCGCGGTAAATGCGAATCATTCCGATAGTGTCATTCAGCTGCTTGGCTATGGAGCGCGCCTTTTTCAGCGACTCATGGGCCTGTTCAGTAAGTTGTTGGCCATAGAAGAGATGGCCCATCTGCTCGAAGACATGCTCCTTAGCCAGCAAAGACTGCTCGTCTTGCTTGCCCTCCATCGTGTCGAGGGCTTTCTGGTAGTACTCCAAAGCGCGGTTGGCATCGTTGAAGTCTTGATAAATGTTGCCTGCATAATAATAGGCATCGCTCAGGTAGGCCTTGCTGCCTCCAAGCTCATAGTAGTCCACCACAGAGAGGGCAAGGCTATCTGATGAAGGACGGATGCCCAACTCTTTGTCTGTCTTAATTTTCAGCAGATGATAGCGCATCCTCACCGACTTGCCTTCCTGCATGACTTCACCATTGATGCTATCGAGCATCCGCCTTGTCTCTACGAACCTTGACTCAGCAAACAACTGCTCTGCCCGGTTCATGGCAGGGGAATAACCGGCATACCAAACCAGCCAAATGCCTATACACATCAGGCAACACATCAGCATTATATAGACTATCCGCTTCAGCATACTATCTATTCTTCTAAGTTGTAAACCTGCACAACGGGATTAATGTCATAAGTCAAAGCATACATCTTGCCATCATTCCATAGGACATCTAAGGAAGGACGACTCAGGAGATATTGCTTTACCAACTCACCTGTTTCTATATCAAACACATGCACTTCTCTTCTATAATGCCCCACTTCATCTTCATCCGGCTCACCTATATAAAGTGCATAAAGATATTTTTCTGAAAAGGTGGTTGAGCCGTATCCCGACTTGCTTTTAGGCACAAAAGCAAAGTCTTCAATAGGCTCATAATCTATTTCCTCTTTTAGATACTCCCATCGCTTCCGCATATCGCCATCTGTTAACTCATAAAGCGTCAAAACAGGGGCAATAGTCACACAATCAGCCAAATACTTCCTGTCTGGCGAAACTCTCACTTCTCCATAGTTCGCCATAATGTGGACGGTGTCTGATACAAATTTATCAACTTTAGGGCGATAGCTACCTGCATACTTCACCTCCTCTAAAGAATCGGTAAGAAGCAGGAATTTTCCTTCGGTGCGAATACCAGTAGAAATATAGCCATTGCTGACTTTAATGACTTGCAAAATATGGGGGAACTTCCCGTGTACAATGCGTTCCATCAAAGGCTTTGCTGCATATTTTTCTCGCATGACGGCATCATAGCTGTAAGTGATAATCTTCTCGTTGAAAACTATCAGGTCAACTCTTTCCTCACCATTCACCTCATAGAAATCAATATGACTTACACTGTTTGTGCCATAATTTTCATTAAGGTTTTGTTTACCATAACCAAAAGAGAACAGGAATTGCAGGGTATTGAGGTCATAAACCTGAACAGCTCCATCTATTGTTTGGGTATCAATTACAAAGAGTTTGTCATCATAAACTTGCATACTTTTATGATGACCAATTTCCAAATCAATGGAATCAGCAGGCATGATTACCTCCATTTCAGGCACTTGCAATCTTTGCTGGCAAGAAAACAAAGCCAACATACAAAACATCATGCCTACAATTCCTATTCTCTTCATAAATTAGTAATTCAATTAATTATCAAACAGTTCGGCAAAGATAGCCCTGAAAGGCTCTTCCATGAACCCTTTTATCTGCTTCTCTATCTTGCCTTCAGGGTTGATCAGCACATAGTAGGGAATGCCCATGATGCGATAGTTCGTGTAGATGCCACCCTCGCCCTTCATCTCATTCCAATTGCTCCAAGTAATATCATGCTCTGCGGAAGCCTTGTGCCAACGGCTGTCGGTGTCAGTGCTCATGCTCACAATGGCAAGCTTGCCGGCATACTGCTCGTACAACTGCTTCATGACTGGAAAAGCCTGGATGCATGGTCCGCAACCGCTGCTCCAGAAGTCGAGCAAGATATACTTGCCCTTATGCTCTGCGATGTGATGCAGATTGCCCTCAAGATCATAGAAATCGGCATCAGGGAAGTCATCCCCGTTCATAGCCTGTTTGGGCGGATAGAGACTGGCATAAATCTCCATACCCTGCTTGGTCTGCTTCAATTCATCTGGCAAAGACTGATACAGGGCTTTGGCATCCTCAGTAAAAGCATAGTCGGGATAAGCAATCGACATCCCCGCCATACCAGACAACTCACTCAGCCAAGGCTCCGAGGGCTTTACGCGCTTCATAATCTCCACTTGCTTGCCTTGTATGATTTGGTAGATAGAATCCGACTGCTCACTAATGGCTGCATAACGATTATAGGCCTCACGATAACGCTCCTTCTCAGTAGTTCTGTCGATTGCGAACAGTTCATTTGTGATTTTCGTTCTTTCAAGTGCCACATCCTGAAACGCCTCATACTCAGGTATCGCTTGCAGTTCATCATAGGCAATCTGCTCAGGCACTTTGCTTTCCACTTGCCAAGTCTTGATGTGATAGCCACTCCCCTTAACTTTTACATGGGCACCAGGCATTACATAGATGTCTCTGCTCAACGGGGGAAAATCATTATCGCGAACCCTTAGCGTGAGCTTGTTCAGCTCAGGTTCCTGCATCTGTTGCTCGAAATGGAACTTCCCCCCGACAATGGTGTCTGTGGCAATCCGGGTGCCTACATTGCCATCATACTGGTAAAGACCAATCTCTATCCCTTCTCTCACTCCTGTCAGCTCGCCATCAATTATATATGGTGTGTCGAAACTGACGGGCTTTTCTGAACAAGCAGCCACGATTAAAGCGAGAACTGCCATCAACCAGATTTTTGCTTTCATTATCTTCATTCATTTAGTTTAAAATTCACTGCAAAGATAGGTAGCAAACCTTGAAGAACTGTTCCCAAGGAGTTCACTTTTTATTCACTTTTGGCAAAAAGGGGTTAAAAATCAGCCCAACGACTGCATATCGTTCAGCTTTTTGTAATAGCCATTTTGGTGCAGGAGATCGTCGTGCTTGCCATGCTCAACAATCTGACCTTCATGGAGCACATAAATCTCATCGGCATTGCGGATGGTACTGAGGCGATGGGCAATAGCAACAGTGGTGCGAGTTTTCATCAAGCGCTCAAGGGCATCCTGCACCAGGCGTTCACTTTCTGTGTCGAGGGCAGAGGTAGCCTCATCGAGAATCAGGATAGGAGGGTTTTTCAATATGGCACGAGCTATGCTAACACGCTGTCGCTGACCTCCTGACAGACGGCCACCACGATCGCCGATGTTGGTATCATAGCCCTGCTCAGACGCCAGGATGAACTCATGGGCATTGGCAATGCGAGCTGCCTGCTCCACTTGTTCGCGAGTAGCTCCATCCACCCCAAATGAGATATTATTAAAGAAGGTATCGTTGAAAAGAATAGCCTCCTGATTCACATTACCAATGAGCTGGCGCAGGTCGTGAATGCCCAGATCCTTGACATTGATGCCATCAATAAGTACCTCACCTTCTTGTACATCATAATAACGGGGGATAAGGTCCACCAAGGTGGATTTACCTCCTCCGCTCTGTCCTACCAAGGCGATGGTCTTACCTTTCTCGATGGTGAGGTTGATATCTCGCAACACCCACTTGTCGGCATACTTGAACGACACATGACGAAATTCAATCTGATGTTGGAAATCAGCAATATGCACAGGATGTTCAGGCTCAAGGATATTGTTTTCAGCCATCAAAATCTTATCCACTCGCTCCATAGATGCCAAACCCTTGGGGATGTTGTAGCTGGCGCGTGAGAACTCCTTCAGGGGGTTGATGATACTATAGAGAATTACCAGATAATAGACAAAGGTGGAGCCATCGAGTACTTGCTGGTTCAACACCAGGATACCACCAAACCATAAGACAATGACAATCATCACAGTACCTAAGAACTCACTCATGGGGTGTGCCATTGACTGACGGATATTCACTCGCATAATGTGGTCGCGATAACCAGAATTAATCTTGTCGAAGCGACGATTCATCTTCTCTTCGGCATTGAAAGCCTTGATGATGCGCAGGCCTCCTAACGTTTCCTCCACAATGCTCATAGTGTCGCTCCAAAGCGACTGAGCCTTGATGCTCTTGGCTTTCAGCTTTCTTCCCACAAAGCCCATGAACCAACCAAAAATGGGCACAAACACCAAAGTAAACAAGGTGAGCTGCCAAGATACCACCAACAAGGCGATAAAATAGGAGATGATAAGGATGGGATTCTTAAAAAGCATATCAAGGCTTGCCATAATGGAGTTCTCAATCTCCTGTACATCACCACTCATACGTGCTATGATGTCGCCCTTGCGTTCCTCGCTAAAGAAGCCCAATGGCAAAGAGTTGATTTTCTGATAAAGCTGATTGCGGATATCCCTCACCACACCTGTCCTTACAGGAACAATCGTGGCTGATGAAAGAAAATAGGCACCAGTTTTAAGGAAGGTGGCAAAAGCCAGAAAGATACCTATCACCAGCATGGTAGTGGTTGGCCCCAAGCTTGTTACCATATACTGCACAAAACTATTGGCATTGTTGCTTATCACATCGCTGATGTTACCCAAAGTCATCTCACTCCAAGGGATCCATTCCACAGGCTCCATCGACCCTTCTGTCTGGAATAATATATTAAGGATGGGGATGATTGCCATAAACGAGAAGATATTGAGCAACGCACTGAGGATGTTGAACAGTACAGTCAGTACCAAGTATTTTTTATAGGGTGGTACAAATCTTTTCAGTACCTGGATAAATTCTTTCATATTTTTTTCTTCTTCAAACGTGCAAAATTACAAAATCTTACTATATTTGCAAGATAGTTATTGATAAAAAACCTTACGACATGAAATTTACTGAGTTAAGCAACAGCATTTTCGTGACTGTGATTGACAATTATCACAAGACCGACAACGTGGATACACCCATCCAAAACCCCTATCCTATGAAAAGCATCGAATTCTATCTGTATCTGAAGAATTGGATAGACACTGTGCAATGGCATCTGGAGGATATCATACGAGATCCGATTATTGAACCTGTAGAAGCACTGCAAATCAAGCGCAGAATCGACAAGTCGAACCAAGACCGCACTGACTTGGTGGAGCTGATTGACAGCTACTTCTTAGACAAGTATAAAGATGTGGAAGTGCTACCGGATGCCACCATCAACACTGAAAGTCCGGCTTGGGCGATAGACCGCTTGTCGATTCTGTCACTAAAGATTTACCACATGCGTGAACAGGTTGAGCGTCAAGACTCTACCCCTGAGCACCATGAGGCTTGCCAGAAGAAACTGGATGTGCTATTGGAGCAACAGAAGGATTTGAGTACTGCCATCGATCAGCTCTTAGCTGACATTGAGGCTGGCAGGAAGTACATGAAGGTTTATAAACAGATGAAGATGTACAACGATCCAGCATTGAACCCTGTGCTCTACGGACAGAAGAAATGAAACTGCTCGCCATCAGATTCTCGGCTTTGGGTGATGTGGCAATGACAGTGCCTGTGATTGACTCATTGGCTAGGCAGTATCCCGACCTCAGCATTACAATACTGAGCAAAGGTTTTGTTGCTCCACTGTTTGCCCACATGCCTGCAAATGTTCAGTTCAAAGGTGTAAACCTAAACGACTACAAAGGCTTGAGCGGACTCTATCGCCTGTTTAAAGAGCTGAAGAGAGAGCAGTTTGATGCCATTGCCGACATCCATGATGTGCTTCGCACAAAGATTCTACGATTGTTCTTTGCTCTTTCAGGCGTAAAGATTGCCCATATCGACAAAGGTAGGAAAGAGAAAAAAGCACTTTGCCAACCTAAGTCCAAACACATGGTTCTGCTAAAAAGCTCTTTTCAGCGCTATGCTGATGTATTTCAATCGTTAGGCTTTCCTGTAAAAGTGCAATTCCATTCTATATTTGACGGGGAAAAGGGAAATGCTACCCTGTTTGACCAATTGGCTAAACCAGTAGCAAACGAACGGTGGATAGGCTTCGCGCCCTTTGCCACCCATAAAGGCAAGATATTACCCATAGCTACTACAACTGAAGTAATTAATCTGCTTTGCGAGGATAAGCATAATCAGCTCTTCCTCTTTGGAGGCGGACAGGAAGAAATCAAACAACTGAACGCTTTGGCTGAGGGAAAATCCCAAGTAATAGTTGTGGCAGGCAAATTGAAGATGACAGGAGAATTAGCTTTGATGAGCTACCTGGACGTAATGATATCGATGGATTCTGCCAATATGCACTTGGCATCTTTGGTAGGCATTCCCGTTGTTTCTATATGGGGAGCCACCCATCCTTATGCTGGTTTTATGGGATGGGGGCAATCTGAAAACCTTGCTGTACAGACGGCATTGAGTTGCCGCCCCTGCTCAATTTTTGGCAACAAGCCCTGTATGCGAAATGACTATGCCTGCCTGAACGACCTGACTGCCCAAGAGATAGTCAGCAAAGTGAAATCCTTATTCCTTCATGAGACATGAATAATTTACTCGTTAATCCCAAATATGAGGCACTGAGAAGCTATTTGGAGAGCATACCAGAGAGGATGCTCTATGAAGGCACAACGCTGTATCAAAAGCGCAACCTCATCAAGGAACTGGTAACCCCTGATGGCTTGCACATCAACGTGAAGCGATATCATAAGCCATTTATCATCAACGCCATCGTGTATTCCACAGGTATCAGGAAACCCAAAGGACAAAGAGCTTATGAGTATCCCCTGATTCTGGCTAATAAAGGCATTAATACCCCTGAGCCGATTGCCTATATAGAGGAGAGGAAGATGGGACTTCTGCAGTTTAGCTATTTCATCAGCATCCAGGCGCAGGGCTACAAAACGCTTTATGAAGTGGGCAATGCCAAGGAGGGAACCTACGAAGCATTGGCAGGGGCTTTGGGAGTCTTTACCGCTGAGATGCACAAAAAAGAAGTGTTGCACAAGGATTACTCGCCTGGCAACATTCTATATAAGGTGGAGCATGACAATTATCTGTTCACTATCGTCGATATTAACCGCATGCAATTTGGCCCTGTAGATCAGAGAACAGGGTGCCAAAACTTTGCCCGCTTATGGGGACCCAAACGCTTCATTATCCTGATGGTAGAGGCTTACGCCCGTCATCGAGGCTTCAATGTGGAAACTTGCGTTGAAGTTGCCCTTGAAGAACGCAGACGATTCTGGCGCAACTACCAGAAGAAACATTCCGTTGGCTTTGACTTAGAACTATAGTTCACTGATAAGTTTTTCAACCACTTTTGGATAATATTCATATTCCAAGGCATGCACCCTGGTAGCCAAAGTCTCTGGGGTATCATCTGGTTTTACCTCACAACGGTATTGCGCCACAATCTGACCGGCATCATACACCTCACTGGTGTAATGGATGGTGATACCACTTTCTTTATCTCCACATTTCAACACATCTTCATGCACCCTGTCGCCATACATGCCTTTACCTCCATGAAGTGGTAAAAGTGAAGGATGAATATTCACCATCCGATGAGGATAAGCCTTTAATATGGCATCAGGCACCTTAGCTAAAAAACCTGCCAAAACTACGAAATCTATATTATAAGAATGGAGAAGGCCAAGCACAGCCTCACCATCCTGCCAAAACTCCTTGGAGAAATAGGCACAAGGGATGTCCAAATTACGGGCCCTCTGCAAGGCAAAAGCTTTCTGACTATTGGTAAGCACCAACGCTACTTTAACATCAGGATTCGACATAAAATAGCGAGCAATATTTTCGGCATTTGTGCCATTGCCTGAAGCGAGAATTGCGACGTTTGTAATCATAAAAAAACTATTTTTGCTGCACACAACTCTTAATTTTGTGCAAAAAAGCACATTTAATCTATCAAATATTTGTTTTGTAAAAGAAAAAATTATTCCTTTGCATCGCAAAAATAGTCTAAAGTGGGGACAAATGCAAGAAACTGCATGTGTTTTTCACTTGGATAGAGTTTTTGCCCTGAAAGAAGATTATTATTTTTACTAATTAAAAACTAAAAGTTATGACAACAGAAGAAATTTCTGCAAATGTTTATGCTATCATTGCAGACAAGTTGGGCGTTGAGCCATCTGAAATCACCAACGAAGCTAGCTTTACTAATGATCTTGGCGCAGATTCACTGGACACAGTTGAATTAATTATGGAGTTTGAGAAGGTTTTCGAACTGCAGATTCCTGATGAAAAGGCTGAAACTATCCTGACTGTCGGTGACGCTATCGAATACATTAAGGCTAATCTGCCTAAATAAACCTTGTATAGCTGAAATATGGAGTTAAAAAGAGTCGTAGTAACTGGTCTTGGCGCAATCACACCCCTGGGCAACACCGTAGAAGAAACATGGGAAAACCTGTTGAAGGGTGAAAGTGGTGCAGGACCGATTACTCGTTTTGATGCTTCACTTTTCAAGACACAAATCGCATGTGAGGTTAAAGGCTTCGACCCAAGTCAATTTATTGACCGTAAGGAAGCCAGGAAAATGGACATCTACACACAGTTTGCTGTGGCTGTGGCTAAGCAAGCTGTGGCTGATGCTGCCATAAACCTTGAAACAGAAGATTTGAACCGCATAGGCGTGGTGTTTGGTGCCGGCATTGGTGGCATCCGCACCTTTGAAGACGAGATTGGATATTACTACCAGCACCAGAACTTGGGTCCTAAGTTCAATCCATTCTTCATCCCCAAGATGATTTCGGACATTGCTGCAGGTCAGATTTCCATCGTTTTTGGCTTCCACGGCCCTAACTACTCTGTGGCATCTGCCTGTGCAACTTCTACCAACGCTATTGCCGACGCCTTCAACTTAATACGTTTAGGCAAGGCAAACATCATGGTGTCAGGCGGCTCTGAGGCTGCTATCACAGCCGGAGGAGTAGGTGGATTCAATGCTATGCATGCTCTGACAACCCGCAATGACTCACCAAAAACAGCTTCACGCCCCTTCAGTGGAAGTCGTGATGGCTTTATAATGGGTGAAGGAGCAGGTTGCTTGATTCTTGAAGAACTTGAACATGCAAAGGCACGCGGAGCCAAGATTTATGCAGAAATTGTAGGTGAAGGCATGTCTGCTGATGCTTACCACCTTACAGCTTCTCATCCTGATGGATTAGGTGCCATCCTGGTTATGCGTAATGCACTGGAAGATGCTGGTCTTAAGCCAGAAGACATTGACTACATCAATGTACATGGTACATCAACCCCTGTAGGTGATGTTTCTGAAGTGAAAGCTATCAAAGAGGTGTTTGGAGAACACGCTTATAAACTGAATATCAGTTCTACCAAGTCAATGACAGGTCACATGCTGGGTGCTGCAGGCGCAGCTGAAGCCATCTTTAGTATCCTGTCCGTCATGAACGACATCGTTCCCCCAACCATCAACCATGAAGAGGGTGACAATGACGAGAACATTGACTATAACCTGAACTTTACATTCAATGAAGCGCAGAAACGCACCGTGAATACCGCACTGTCCAATACATTTGGTTTCGGTGGTCACAATGCGTGTCTTATTGTTAGGAAATATGCAGAGTAATCTCAATTACTGGCTGCAAGTGATTTATTGGAGGGTAAAGCTTCTTTTCAAACATGACAAGAAGCGTTACCTTTCTTTGTTTCATAACCTGGGTATCATGGCAAATGATATCCTGTATTACGATGTAGCGCTAAGCCATAAGTCGAAGTCTATCTATTTGAACGGACGCCGTATGAACAACGAGCGTCTAGAGTTTCTTGGCGATGCCGTACTTAGCATGGCAGTGGCCGACTACCTTTTCAAGCATTACCAGAAAGCCAAGGAGAGCATGTTGACCTCCAGTCGAGCCAAGATTGTCAATCGACAGAACCTCAATAAGATTGCCATAGACATGAACATCCAGAAGATGATGCGAAAAGACAACACGCTTTTCTCTCTAAAGAGCAATGTTTATGGTAATACTTTGGAAGCTTTGCTGGGTGCTATCTATTTGGACAGGGGCTACAATGCCAGCTGCCAATATATTTATAAACATATCATCAAGAATCCTGAGTACATAGAGTCTGTCATCAGAAAAGAAACAAACCACAAAGCTAAGATACTGGAGTGGTGCCAGAAGAACAAAAAGTCACACTTTTTCGAGTTGCTTTCTGAGAAGCAAGACGCATATTCCCAGATAGTATTCGAGGTACAAATCTTAATTGATGGCGAGCCATACGGAATTGGCTCAGGCCATTCAAAGAAAGAAGCCGAGCAACATGCTGCAGAAGAGGCGTTGAAACGTATCGAAAACTTGTAAATGTTCAACCGAAGCAAACACCTATCCTACGACCTTCCAACACCAGATCATCTCGTTCAGACACATATTTCTGCTTGCCTGCCACATCACGAATATCTACCGATGTAATCTTACGTCCTTGTAGAGCTACCATACGACCAAACTGCTGATTAGCTATCAGTTCCACAGCATGACCTCCCATGCGGGTTGCCAGGTTACGGTCGAAAGAAGTGGGCGAACCTCCTCGCTGGATATACCCCAACACCGTTTGACGAGTTTCAATACCAGTTTCATACTCTATCTCCTCGGCTATGAACTCACCAGCATGTTTCCTGGGACTGGAGGTTTTGATGCCTTCCGCCACCACCACAATGGAATAAGTCTTGCCTTTCTTGATACGATCTATCAAGGCATTGCCTACATTGGTGATATTGAAAGGTATCTCAGGCAACAGGATCACATCACCTCCACCAGCCATACCAGAATAGAGAGCTATCCAGCCAGACTTATGCCCCATCACTTCTATCACCATCACTCGCTTATGCGAACTGGCGGTAGAATGCAAGCGGTCAATGGCATCTGTGGCAACGCTAACGGCAGAGTCGAAGCCGAAAGTAGTGTCTGTACCCCACACATCGTTGTCAATGGTCTTTGGAATAGACACCACATTGATGCCCAATCCCATCATCTTAGCTGCTGTATCCATGGTTCCGTTACCTCCAATGCAAACCACGCAATCGAGACGCAAATCTTGCACATTCTTCTTGATGAGTGTAGGCTTATCGGCATCGGGCATGATGCCCCCTCGCTTAAAAGGTTGTTCGCGTGAAGAGCCTAAGATTGTACCATTCTGACTGAGCAACCCCGACAAAGCTGCCTCGTCAAGCACCTCCACTTCCTTGGTCAATAGTCCTTCAAAACCACTATGAATACCTATCACTTCCATGCCATAATGGCTCATGGCACACTTGCATACACCACGGATTGCCGCATTGATGCCAGGACAATCACCACCCGATGTTAAAACCCCTATTCTCATACCTTAATCAATATTTTGTTTACAAAAGTATAAAATCTTGTTTATTCGACGTGTAAAGTTAGAAAAAAAACTTAAAAAAGATAGAGATGCCAAGATAAAAGATTAATTTTGCACATTAATTTTGAAGATTGCAGATAAATGGACTTTATTACAAGCTTAGCTAATAGCGTTTATTTTGCTCCTCGCTACCACAGGATTGAGCGTTATGCCACCCATGCGGCAGAGATACAAAAGCAGGTTTTGCGATGGCTCATCGACAAGGCCTCCCGTACAGAATGGGGTAAGCAATATGGATATAAAGATATAAAAGATTTCACACAGTTCAGCAAACGAGTGCCTATTCAAACCTATGAAGAAGTGAAGCCTTGGGTGGAACGCATCCGTCGAGGAGAGCAGAACCTGCTCTGGCCAGGTAATACAGTATGGTTTGCCAAGTCTTCAGGCACCACGAACGACAAGAGTAAATTCATCCCGGTTACCAGCGACTCTATCCAAGACACCCATTACCGTGGTGGAAAAGATGCCGTAGCTTTATATTTGCACATGAATCCCAAAAGTCGTTTCTCAAAGGGCAAGAGTCTTGTTTTGGGAGGAAGTCATGCTCCCAACCTCAATACCAACCATAGTCTGGTGGGCGACTTGAGTGCCATCCTGATTGAGAATATGCCCGCTATGGGTATGTATCTTCGAGTGCCAAGCAAGCAAACGGCATTGATGGATCAGTTTGAGCCCAAGATGGAGGCGATAGCTCGTGAAACCATAGGTCAAAAGGTGGTGAGTCTGGCAGGAGTACCTTCTTGGATGCTGGTACTCATCAAGCACATCTTGGAAAAAACAGGTAAGCAGAGCTTAGAGCAGGTGTGGCCAGACTTGGAGGTGTTCTTCCACGGGGGTGTGGCATTTACCCCTTATCGCGAACAATACAAGCAGATTATCCGGAAGCAGGATATGCTATATGTTGAGACCTATAACGCATCCGAAGGATACTTTGCTACACAGAATGACCTCACTGACCCTGCTATGCTTTTGATGATTGACTATGGTGTTTTCTATGAGTTCATCCCTTTGGAGGAAGTAGGCAAAGAGAATCCCAAGATTGTTCCTTTGTGGGATGTCAAGTTGAATAAGAACTATGCAATGGTTATTTCTACCTCAGCTGGTTTGTGGAGATACATGATTGGAGACACAGTGAAGTTTACCAGCAAAGACCCTTACAAGATAGTCATCACGGGTCGCACCAAGCATTTCATCAATGCTTTTGGCGAGGAACTGATTGTGGATAATGCCGAGAAGGGGTTGGCAAAGGCTTGCGCCGAGACAGGCGCATTGATTACTGATTATTCTGCGGCTCCCGTCTTCATGGATGAAAATGCGAAATGCCGCCACCAGTGGCTCATTGAGTTCGCCAAGATGCCTGATAATTTGGAACGTTTCGCTAAGATCTTGGATGACACACTCAAGGAAATCAACTCCGATTATGAGGCAAAGCGTCAGAATAACCTGGCTCTGCAACAGTTGGAAATCATCGTAGCACGAAAAGGATTGTTCCACGATTGGCTCGACAGGAAGGGCAAACTGGGCGGACAACATAAGATTCCACGATTAAGCAATACACGTACCTATATAGAAGACATGTTAATCTTGAACAGATAAGAGTTATGAGAAACTTGGTTATTTACAACACACTGAGCAGACAGAAAGAAAGATTCACTCCGCTACATGCCCCTCATGTTGGAATGTATGTTTGCGGACCTACCGTATATGGTGACCCACACTTGGGTCACGCTCGTCCTGCCATCACCTTCGACATCCTGTTCCGATACCTCAAGCACATCGGCTATAAAGTGCGCTATGTGAGGAACATTACCGATGTGGGACATTTAGAGCATGATGCCGACGAGGGCGAGGACAAGATAGCAAAGAAAGCACGACTGGAACAGTTAGAACCCATGGAAGTGGCACAATTCTATATCAACCGCTACCACCAAGCTATGGATGCCTTGAATGTGTTGCCGCCCAGCATTGAGCCTCATGCTTCTGGACACATCATCGAGCAGATAGAACTGGTGAAGCAGATCCTGGACAACGGTTATGGCTATGTTAGCGATGGCTCTGTTTATTTCGACGTACCTAAATACAACCAAGACCATCATTATGGCAAGCTTTCAGGCAGAAACCTGACGGATGTCATCAATACATCCCGTGAACTGGACGGACAGGACGAGAAGCACAACCCAGTTGATTTCGCCTTGTGGAAGAAGGCACAACCTGAGCACATCATGCGTTGGCCTTCACCTTGGAGCGATGGTTTCCCTGGTTGGCATTGCGAGTGCACAGCTATGGGTAAGAAATACTTAGGTTCCCACTTCGACATCCACGGTGGTGGCATGGATTTGGTGTTCCCTCATCATGAGTGTGAGATAGCACAGAGTGTGGCATCTCAGGGTGACGATATGGTACACTACTGGATGCACAACAACATGATTACCATCAACGGACAGAAGATGGGCAAGAGCCTTGGTAACTTCATCACCCTGTTCGAGTTCTTCGATGGTAGCAATAAGAATCTGGATAAGGCTTATACACCTATGACCATCCGTTTCTTTATCTTGCAAGCCCACTATCGCAGTACAGTGGATTTCAGCAATGATGCTTTGCAAGCTGCCGAGAAAGGATTAGAGAGAATGATGGATGCCGTTCATGCATTGGATAAGATTCAGCCATCAAATACCACCAGCATGTCTGTCAACGATTTGCGTGAGAAGTGCTATGAAGCGATGGACGACGATCTGAATACACCTATCGTCATTGCCCATCTTTTTGATGCCGCCCGCACCATCAACTCATTGGCAGATGGTAAGGCCACTATTACCGCAGAAGATTTGACGGCATTGAAAGAGACCTTCCATACCTTCTGCTTCGACATTTTAGGCTTACAAGAGGATCATGCCTCTAATGCTGGACGTGAAGAAGCTTTCGCTGGGGCAGTAAACTTGTTGTTGGCAGAGCGTCAGGAAGCCAAGGCAAACAAAGACTGGGCTAAGTCCGACCGCATACGAAATGAGTTGGCCGCCTTGGGCTTTGAAATTAAGGATGGCAAGAATGGTGCAGAGTGGAAATTGAACCGATGACTATTGACTATTGACCATTGACCATTGAGCTTGTGGTTCCAACAGCTGAATATTAATTTAAGAACATTTTAGGATGAAACAGTATAGATTAATCAATAACATTGTGGGGTGGATAGTTTTCGCCATAGCTGCTATTGTTTATTGCATGACGATAGAGCCCACAGCCAGTTTCTGGGATTGCCCAGAGTTTATCACCACAGGCTATAAGTTGGAGGTTGGGCATCCCCCTGGCGCACCATTCTTCATGCTGGTAGCCAACCTCTTCTCACAGTTTGCCTCCGACACTACCCAAGTGGCAAAGATGGTGAACTATATGAGTGCCCTCATGAGTGCAGGCTGTATCCTGTTCTTGTTCTGGACCATCACCCACTTAGTACGCAAGTTAGTGATTTCAGAAGAACAATGGAAAATGATGAGTGATTCATCAGCATTGGTTAATGATCAACGGTCAACGGTCAACGGTCAACTGATTACCATCATGGGTAGTGGCGTAGTGGGAGCCTTGGTTTATACCTTCAGTGACACCTTCTGGTTCAGTGCAGTGGAAGGTGAAGTCTATGCCTTCTCCTCTTTGTTCACCGCAGCGGTTTTCTGGTTGATACTGAAGTGGGAGGATGTGGCAGACCAGCCTCACAGCGACAGATGGTTGGTTTTGATTGCCTATCTCACAGGCTTGAGCATTGGCGTACACCTATTGAATCTGCTCTGCTTGCCTGCCATCGTGTTGGTATATTATTACAAACGCGTTCCAAATGCCACCGCCAAAGGTTCTTTGTTGGCTCTGTTCGCTTCTGCTGTATTGGTAGCTTTGGTGCTTTATGGCATTGTGCCTGGCATCGTAAAGGTGGGTGGCTGGTTCGAACTCTTGTTTGTCAACGATCTGGGTATGTCGTTCAATACAGGTGTCTTCGTCTATATCCTCGTTGCCTCGGCTACTATCATCTGGGGAGTATATGAGAGCTATGTTGGCAAGAGCGAAAACCGCATGATTTGGAGTTTTATCCTCACTGTGGGTTTGTTGGGTATTCCTTTCTACGGACACGGCAAAACCTCCGTTATCATAGGCATCATCGTACTGAGCCTGTTGTGGCTTTACCTGCGTCCTGCTACACAACGCAGCTTGAGTCCCAGTTGGAAGATTTCAGCACGCGTACTAAACACCACCATGCTGAGCATCATGATGATTGTGATTGGCTATTCGTCTTACGCCTTGATCGTGGTTCGTTCTACCGCCAATACGCCTATGGATCAGAACTCTCCTGAGGATATTTTCACTTTAGGAGAATACTTGGGACGCGAGCAATATGGAACACGTCCGTTGTTCTATGGTCCTACTTTCGCTTCAAAGGTAGCTTTTCAGGAAAAAGACGGCTATTGCGAACCTGTGATAGCCGAGCAACAAATGAAGTGGATACGCAAGGAAAAGAGCAATCCAAACGAGTCAGATAGCTACATACAGGAAGAGAGCCGCATAGAATATAAGTATGCACAGAACATGCTGTTCCCCCGCATGTACAGCTCTTCCATGAACCACCCACAGCTCTACAAGGCATGGATGAATATCGAGGGTCACGATGTGCCCTACAGCCAATGTGGTGAGGGAGTACAGATGGTGAATATCCCCACCATGTGGGAGAACATTCAATTCTTCTTCTCTTACCAGGTGAACTGGATGTATTGGCGTTACTTCATGTGGAACTTCGTAGGTCGCCAGAACGACATACAAGGTAACGGTGAGCTGGAGCATGGCAATTGGATATCAGGCATTTCTTGGTTTGATAACCTAATGTTGGGCAACCAAAACCTGCTACCAGATGAGTTGAGAGAGAACAAGGGTCACAATGTTTATTATGCTTTGCCCCTCATCCTGGGTTTGATAGGCTTGCTTTGGCAGGCATACAAAGGACAGAAGGGCATCAAGCAGTTCTGGGTGGTATTCTTCCTGTTCTTCATGACTGGCATCGCCATCGTGTTCTACCTCAATCAGACACCAGGTCAGCCTCGTGAGCGTGACTATGCTTATGCCGGCTCGTTCTATGCCTTCGCCATCTGGGTAGGTATGGGTGTAGCTGGCTTGATTCACATCATCCACGACCTCTTCTCCAAACCTGAAGATAATGGTCAAAGTTCAATGGCCAATGGTCAATCATCAATCGTCAATGGTCAATGGTTAATGCCTCTCATCGTATCATTGGTTTGCTTGCTTGTCCCCATTCAGATGGCGTCACAAACTTGGGATGACCACGACCGTAGCGATCGCTATCTGACCCGTGACTTCGGTCAGAACTACCTGATGTCATTGCAGGAAACTGGTAATCCAATCATCTATACCAATGGCGACAACGATACTTTCCCATTGTGGTACAACCAAGAAACGGAAGGTTTCCGCACAGATGCCCGTACTTGCAACCTGAGTTACCTGCAAACCGACTGGTACATTGACCAGATGAAACGTCCTTCATACCTATCTCCTTCTTTGCCAATCACTTGGGACAGAACGGAATATGTAGAAGGCACCAATGAGTATGTCGTGATTCAACCAGAATATAAGAAGAGCATCGACGAAATGTATGCATCTGCCCGTAAGGATGCTCTGAACGGCAACACTGAAAGCTTGCTGAACGTGGAACGTGAGTTTGGCGACAATCCTTACGAACTGAAAAACATCCTGAAATACTGGGTGCGTGGCAAGCACAGCGACCTGCATGTCATTCCTACCGATAGCATTGTACTAAAGATTGACAAGGATGCAGTTCGCAGAAGTGGCATGATGATTCCAAGCGATAGCATACCTGACTATATGCACATCTCCCTGAAGGGACAACGAGCACTCTATAAGAAAGACCTAATGAAGCTGGAAATGCTGGCAGAAACCAACTGGGAACGTCCCATCTACATGGCAGTGAGTGTGGGTAGCGACGAACACATGGGGCTGTCAGACTACTTCATACTAGAAGGCCTTGCCTATCGCTTCACACCTTTCAACAAAAACGAAACAGGTGTTAGCTTGGATAGCGAGAAGATGTTTGACAACCTGATGCACAAATTCAAGTTTGGCGGACTCGATAAGCCCGGACTCTATATTGATGAGAATGCTTCCCGTATGTGCTATACCCATCGTCGGATGTTCGCCCTGCTGGTAGAGCAACTCATGAAGGAAGGCAAGCGTGATAAGGCTAAGGAGGCTCTCGACTATGCCGAGAAGATGATTCCTTCCTATAATGTGGCTTGGGACTATCAGAATGGAGCGGTGGATATGGCTTCAGCCTATTATGAATTAGGAGAAACCGAAACAGCAGAGCACATGATGAACACAATGGCCGAGAAAGAGATTCAGTATATGACTTACTACCTCAGTCTTGACGATTGGCGTCTAAGTATCTCTGCAGGCGAGTTTGAATACCATACTGCCGTGTTGAACCGCATCATCTCCATCATGGAGGAATATGAATCACCTCGAGTGGAAGAACTGGACGACACACTGAACGAGCTGTTTAGCATTTACAAACAAAGAATGGGTGAGTGATGCTGATTGAGCAACCCAACATATTGCTAAAGAAAATATATCCATCGGCACTTTGGCGGATGAATCCAGAAGAGAAAGCTATCTATTTGACTTTCGATGATGGTCCCATCCCCGAAGTGACTCCTTGGGTACTCGATAAGCTCGACCAGTTTGGT
Organism: Bacteroidaceae bacterium; assembly: GCA_017649485.1. Classification (GTDB taxonomy): domain Bacteria; phylum Bacteroidota; class Bacteroidia; order Bacteroidales; family Bacteroidaceae; genus Bacteroides. Next base: position 20,544 of record JAGCGS010000038.1, read on the forward strand.
GCCAAAGCCACCTTCTTTATGGTGGGCGACAATGTTCGCAAGCATCCCGACATCTTCCGCATGGTGGTAGAACGAGGTCACGGTTTTGGCAACCACACCATGCACCACATCAAGTTCTTCGACCGCAACTCCCTGCGTTATATGGATGATGTAAGGGAGGCTGACAAGGTTTTCATTGACAATTTACCACATTCACCATTGAACATTGACCATTTACTATTGACCATTGAGCAACCGTCAAAAGGTCAATCATCAATCGTCAATGGTCAATCGCCAATGGTCAATGGCCAATCGTCAATCGTCAACGGTCAATGTCGCCTATTCCGCCCTCCGCATGGTTTCATGAACCACTACCAATACAAGAAACTGCAGTGGGCAGGCTACAAGATTGTGATGTGGGATCTTGTTACTCGTGACTACAGCAACAAACTCACTCCCCCACAGGTATTGTCAAACGTACTCCGCTACACCCGCAATGGTAGCATCATCACCTTCCACGACTCCCTAAAGTCCTGGAATGGAGGCAACTTGCAATATGCCCTCTCCCACGCCCTTTGGTTCCTCAAGGAAGAAGGCTACCAGTTCAAACTCTTGTAATAGATTAAGGCATCCCGAAGAAAGCCCTTTTCTTTAAAACCTCTTTATTGTAATTATTGTAAGAATGATAGTAACTGTATACATGTATATACTTGCATTTCTGCAAAGCATAAAAAAGGGGGAAGTTTATCACTTCCCCCTAATCTTTACGATGGCTAAAAGGCTTTTATGCGATTGCTTGTGCCTGAGCCTCTGCCTTCTTGCGCTTCTTCTCTGCCTCCTCAGCAATGAGGTCCTCTACGGCTGCCTGGGCGGCAGCTAAGCGAGCGATAGGTACACGGAACGGTGAGCAGCTCACGTAGTTCAAACCAACTCGGTGGCAGAACTTAACGGATGATGGCTCACCACCATGCTCACCGCAGATACCGCAGATGAGTTGTGGACGAGTGGCGCGACCCTTCTTCACAGCCATGTCGATGAGCTGACCAACACCCTCCTGGTCGAGCACCTGGAATGGGTCAACGCTCAGAATCTTCTTCTCCAGATATACAGGCAAGAAGCTGGCAATATCGTCGCGGCTATAACCGAAGGTCATCTGAGTCAAGTCGTTGGTACCGAAGCTGAAGTACTCGGCATGCTTAGCAATCTTATCTGCTGTCAAAGCAGCACGAGGAATCTCGATCATGGTACCGATACGGAAACGAACCACGATGCCCTCTTCCTTGAACATCTTCTCTGCAGTTTCACGAATCACCTTCTCCTGCAGGTCGAACTCATTAACCAAACCAATCAGTGGCACCATAATTTCAGGGCGTGGGTCGTAGCCTTCCTTACGCAACTTGATGGCAGCACCCAGAATGGCGCGTGTCTGCATAGCGGTGATTTCAGGATAGGTGTTACCCAGACGGCAACCACGATGTCCCAGCATTGGGTTACTCTCGTTCAAGCTTGCCACGCGTTGCTGAATCTCCTGAACGGTTACGCCCATATCCTGAGCCATAGCTTCCTGACCAGCCAGATCATGAGGAACGAACTCATGCAAAGGTGGGTCAAGCAGACGGATATTGACCGGACAGTTGTCCATTGTCTTCAGGATTTCATAGAAGTCAATCATCTGGTAAGGCAGGATCTTCTCAAGTGCCTTCTCACGACCTTCCTTCGTCTCAGAAAGAATCATCTCACGCATAGCGCGAATCTTCTTAGCCTCAAAGAACATGTGCTCTGTACGGCAAAGACCGATACCTTCGGCACCGAAGCTATGAGCCACAGCTGCATCACGAGGTGTATCAGCGTTCGTACGAACATGCAACTTGGTGTATTTGTCGCAGAGGTACATCAGCTCGGCGAAGTCGCCAGTTACCTCAGCTGCCTTGGTGTCGATACGGCCCAAGAGAACCTCACCAGTAGAACCATTCAATGACAGGTAATCACCCTCATGCAATACCTCACCATTGATTTCCAGAGTCTTGTTCTTATAGTCAACCACCATAGCACCAGCACCTGTAACACAGCACTTACCCATACCACGAGCCACAACGGCAGCGTGGCTGGTCATACCACCACGGCAGGTTACGATACCCTGAGCCACAGCCATACCGGCAAGGTCTTCAGGAGAGGTCTCCATACGCACCAGGATGACACGCTTGCCCAAGCCGTGAATGCGAGCGGCATCGTCGGCAAAGAAAGTGATGTGACCGCAGGCAGCACCTGGAGATGCAGGCAAACCACGAGTGAGCACCTTGGCGCGACGCAGAGAGCGAGGCTCGAATACTGGGTGCAACAGCTCGTCGAGCTTGTTAGGCTCGCAGCGCATGATGGCAGTCTTCTCGTCGATAACATCTTCACGCAGCAAGTCCATAGCAATCTTCACCATAGCGGTACCTGTGCGCTTGCCGTTACGTGTCTGCAAGAACCACAGCTTGCCTTCCTGTACGGTGAACTCCATGTCCTGCATGTCCTTATAGTGTTTCTCCAGTTTATCCTGGATAGCATACAGCTGCTTGTAGATCTCAGGCATTGACTCCTCCATAGAAGGATACTTGGAAGCACGCTCCTCCTCGCTGATGCCCTGCAACTTAGCCCAACGGCGAGAGCCTTCGAGGGTAATCTGCTGAGGTGTTCGGATACCAGCCACCACGTCTTCACCCTGAGCATTCACCAGGTATTCACCATTGAATATGTTCTCACCAGTAGCGGCATCACGGCTGAAGCATACACCTGTTGCGGAAGTATCGCCCATGTTACCGAATACCATTGCCATCACACTAACAGCGGTACCCCACTCTGAAGGTATGCCTTCCATCTTACGGTAGAGGATAGCACGCTCGTTCATCCAGCTATCGAACACAGCACAGATGGCACCCCACAGCTGCTCTACTGGATCATCTGGGAAGTCTTTGCCTGTTCTCTCCTTGATGGCTTCCTTGAACAGCTTCACCAGTTTGCGGAGCTCCTCAACATTCAGGTCTTTATCGAGCTGGATGCCTCGTTCTTCCTTTACCTTATCTATAATAGCTTCGAAAGGATCTATTTCTGTTTTGTTGGCAGGTTTCATGCCCAGCACCACATCACCATACATCTGTACGAAACGGCGATAGCTGTCATATACGAAACGGTCATTGCCCGTTTTCTTTACCATACCTTCAGCCACCTTGTCGTTCAGACCCAGGTTCAGGATAGTATCCATCATACCTGGCATTGAGGCGCGAGCACCAGAGCGTACTGACACCAGCAGAGGGTTCTTAGTATCGCCGAACTTACTGTTCATCAGCTTCTCGATGTGAGCTACAGCTTTTTCCACATCATCTTTGAGGAGGGCGATCACATTTTCCTTTCCCTTCTGGAAATACTCGTTGCAGACCTCAGTAGTGATGGTGAAGCCTGGAGGTACAGGAACACCAATCAGATTCATTTCGGCACAGTTGGCGCCTTTACCACCTAAAAGGTTACGCATGTCAGCGCGTCCTTCAGCCTGGCCGTTACCAAAAGTATAAACTCTTTTGTCTTCCATAATAAATCAGCTATAATGTTTAATAAAATTATTGTCAATATCATAGGTACACTTCGTAGAGTACCCCTTATTAGATTGCAAAGATACTGTCTTTTTTTATATTTTTTGTTTTTTTATTCAAAAAAGAGGGAGAAAATGGCGTTTTATTTTGTAATGTTGTTTTTTATTCCTAATTTTGCAGCCGTTATGATGAAATTGAGGAGGGGCTTAGGGCTCCTTTTTTTATTGTATTAATGTTAGAACGTATTTATGATTAACAAAGAATTTGTTGAGAACATCGCACTGGAATGGCTGAAAGAGAAGGACTACTTCTTGGTGGATGTAGTAATGGGAGTTGACAAAAAGATTAGCGTGGAGATTGACCATCAAGATGGTGTATGGATTGACGATTGCGCCGAGTTGAGCCGCTTTATTGAGGAGCGTTTAGGCGAGGAAGGTGCCGACTATGACTTGGAAGTGGGCTCTGCAGGATTGGGACAGCCCTTTAAGATTTTACGCCAGTATGAATGTCATGTGGGTAAGGATGTGGAGACATTAACCACTGACGGACGCAAGCTGAAGGGTACGCTGAAAGAGGTGGATGCCGACCATATCGTGATTACCGTTCAGGAGAAGATTAAACCTGAAGGAGCAAAAAGGCCTAAGCTGACGGATGTTGATATCTGTTTGAAGATGGAGGAAATAAAATATACTAAATACTTAATCAGCTTTAAATAAAAGTTATGGCTAAAAAAGCAGAAACCGTGAGCATGATTGATACCTTTAAGGAATTCAAAGACTCACAAAGCATTGACCGCACCACGTTGGTGAGCGTGATGGAAGAGAGTTTCAGAAACGTGATTGCAAAGATTTTCGGCTCGGACGAGAATTATGACGTGATTGTGAACCCTGACAAAGGTGACTTGGAGATAAGACGTAACCGCGAAGTGGTGGCAGATGGTGAAGTGACTGACCCCAACATGCAAATATCACTCTCGGAGGCAAGAAAGGTTGACGAGGATTATGAAGTGGGTGAGGAATACACTGACGAGGTGGATTTCAGCAAGTTTGGAAGACGTGCCATCTTGAACTTGCGTCAGACACTGAGCAGCAAAATCCTGGAGTTGCAGAAGGATGCCATTTACAACCACTATATTGATAAGGTGGGCACCATCGTGAGCGCTGAGGTGTATCAGATTTGGAAGAGAGAGATGTTGCTCTTGGACGAGGATGGCAATGAGCTGTTGTTGCCGAAGCAGGAACAGATTCCTACCGATTACTATCGCAAGGGCGAAACAGCCAGAGCGGTGGTGGCTCGTGTTGAGAACAAGAATAACAACCCGAAGATTATTCTGAGCCGTACAAGTCCGTTGTTCCTGCAAAGGCTGTTCGAGATTGAGGTGCCTGAAATCAACGATGGCTTGATTACCATCCGTAAGATTGCCCGCATACCTGGCGAACGTGCTAAGATTGCCGTTGAGAGCTATGACGACCGTATTGACCCAGTGGGCGCTTGCGTGGGCGTAAAAGGTAGCCGCATACACGGTATTGTGCGCGAGTTGAGGAATGAGAACATCGATGTGATTAACTACACCGCCAATACGGCTCTGTTCATCCAGCGTGCCCTGAGTCCTGCACGCGTGAGCAGTGTCAAACTGAACGAAGAGGAGCGCAAGGCTGAGGTTTATCTGAAGCCAGAGGAGGTGAGCCTCGCCATTGGTAAGGGTGGTATGAACATCAAGTTGGCTTGTATGCTGACCGACTATACAATTGACGTGTTCCGTGAACTGGATGGCGAAGGCACAGAGGATGAGGATATCTACTTGGATGAGTTCCGCGATGAGATTGACGGCTGGGTGATCGACGCTTTCAAGTCGATAGGCATTGAAACCGCCAAAACGGCACTGAACGCAACACGCGAGATGATTATCAAGAAGACCGACCTGGAAGAGGAAACGGTTGACTATGTTTTGGACGTTTTGCGTAAAGAGTTTGAGGACGATTGAGAATTAAATATTAAACAACCCGATCATTGAATCGACCTTGATTATTATCACTTCGGGAAATGGTCAACGGTCAATGGTAAATGGTCAATAAATAATTATTAGAGTGGCTGTTAGATTAAATAAAGTAACAAGAGATTTGAACGTGGGTATCAGTACCGCCGTTGAGTTCCTGAGAAAGAAGGGATTTGAGGTGGAGGAAAACCCGAACGCCAAGATCACCGACGAGCAGTTCGACTTGCTTCGTCAGGAGTTCAGTACCGACAAGGCACTGAAGGTGAAGTCTGACCAGTTCATTCTCGGCAGAAAGGAAAAAGACAAAGATAAGGTTAAGAAACCTGCTGTGGCTATAAAGGGTTATGAACCAGAGCCCGAAAAGACTAAGCAGAAATTCAAGCCTCTGGGCAAGATTGACCTTGAAAAGCTGAACAAGCCTGCCAAACAGGAAGAGAAAGCAGAGGAAAAGCCTGAACAAGTGAAGCCCCAACCACAGGCTGAACCTGCCAACAAGCCTGTGAACGAACCCGTAGAAGTACAGGAGCAGAAGCCTGTTACTACTGTTGTTGCCGAGCAACAGAAAACGGAAGTTAAGGAGCAACAGGATGCCAAAAGCGAAAAGAAGGTGGAGCCAAAGACTCAGCAACCTGCCGAGCAACAAGCTAAGACACAGAAGCCAACCTCTGAAGGAAAGACGGAAACTCCTGCCACAGAAGAGAAAAAGGCAAACGCTCCTCGTGAAGAAGCTAAAAACGATGGCATCTTCCGCCTGAAGACTGATGTGAAGGTGAGCAAGCTGAATGTGGTGGGACATGTTGACCTCGACCAACTGAATACTTCTACCCGTCCGAAGAAGAAGACGAAGGAGGAGAGAAAGAAGGAACGCGATGAGCGCGAGAAGCAACGCCTGAGTCAGCGTCGCCAGATGAAAGAGGATATCATGAAGGAAATCCGTGGCAATGAAGAAACTACGGAAACCGCTGCTCCCAATACGAGCCAAGAGGGAAAGAAGAAACGCAACCGCATTGGCAAGGAGAAGGTGGACATCAAGAAGGCTGCCCGTGAAAACGACTTCAAGCGTAAACGCGAGGAACAACAAGGAGGCGATCGCAACGATAATAATAAGGGAAAGAAGGGTAAGGATCGCTATCGCAAGCCTGTGTTCAAACAGGAGGTAAGCGAGGAAGACGTAACGAAGCAGGTAAAGGAAACCTTGGCACGTCTTACCAACAAGACTAAGAGCAAGGGTGCCAAGTATCGTAAGGAGAAACGCGAACTGGCTTCTGAGCGTATGCTGGAGCAGGAAAACTTGGAGATGGAAGAGAGCAAGATACTGAAGCTCACTGAGTTCGTTACCGCCAATGAGTTGGCTAACATGATGAACGTGCAAGTTACACAGGTCATTGCTACCTGTATGAGCGTGGGCATCATGGTGAGCATCAACCAACGTCTGGATGCAGAAACCATCAACTTGGTAGCTGAAGAGTTTGGCTATAAGACTGAATATGTAAGTGCTGAGGTTTCTCAGGCAGTCGTGGAAGAGGAAGACGATGAGAAAGACCTGGTGCCAAGAGCTCCTATCGTTACCGTGATGGGTCATGTGGATCATGGTAAGACTTCTTTGCTCGACTATATCCGCAAGAGTAACGTGATTGCCGGTGAGGCTGGTGGTATCACCCAGCATATCGGTGCTTACAACGTGACGATGGAAGACGGACGAAAGATTACCTTCCTCGACACTCCTGGTCACGAGGCATTTACCGCTATGCGTGCCCGTGGTGCTAAGGTAACGGATATCGCCATCATCATCGTAGCCGCAGATGATAGCGTGATGCCTCAGACGCGTGAGGCCATCAACCACGCTATGGCTGCTGGTGTGCCTATCGTATTTGCTATCAACAAGATTGACAAGCCAGGTGCTAACCCCGATAAGATTAAGGAAGAACTTGCTGCTATGAACTTCCTCGTAGAGGAATGGGGCGGCAAGTATCAGAGCCAAGACATCAGTGCCAAGAAAGGTATTGGTGTGGAGGAACTGATGGAGAAAGTTCTTTTAGAGGCAGAATTGCTGGAGCTGAAGGCTAACCCGAACCGCAAGGCTACAGGTTCCATCATCGAGTCATCATTAGACAAGGGACGTGGTTATGTGGCTACAGTGTTGGTAAGCAATGGTACATTGAAGATTGGCGACATCGTGCTGGCAGGTTCAAACTTTGGACGTGTGAAAGCAATGTTCAACGAGCGCAACCAACGTATCGACAAAGCATTACCTGCTGAGCCAGCCTTGATCTTAGGTTTGAATGGCGCACCTGCCGCTGGCGATAGCTTCCACGTGTTTGATACCGATCAGGAAGCCCGTGAGATTGCCAACAAGCGTGAGCAGTTGCAACGTGAGCAAGGTTTGCGTACCCAGAAGATGCTGACCCTCGACGAGGTAGGTCGTCGTCTGGCTTTGGGCGATTTCCACGAGCTGAACATCATCGTAAAGGGCGACGTGGATGGCTCAGTGGAGGCATTGAGCGACTCACTGATCAAGCTTTCTACCGACAAGATTCAGGTGAATGTGATTCACCAGGGTGTTGGTCAGATTTCAGAGTCCGATGTTTCACTGGCCGCTGCATCCGATGCCATCATTGTGGGCTTCCAGGTTCGTCCATCTACCGGTGCTGCCAAGTTGGCTGAGCAGGAAGGTGTTGATATCCGCAAGTATTCTATCATCTACGATGCTATCGAGGAGGTGAAGGCCGCTATGGAAGGTATGCTCGCTCCAACATTGAAGGAGCAGGTTACCGCTACCATCGAAGTGCGTGAGGTATTCAACATCAGCAAGGTAGGTATGGTGGCTGGTGCTATGGTGAAGACGGGTAAGGTGAAACGTTCCGACAAGGCTCGTCTGATTCGCGACGGTATCGTCATCTATACAGGTAACATCAACGCCTTGAAACGATTCAAGGACGACGTGAAGGAGGTACTTACTAACTTTGAGTGTGGTATCAGCTTGACGAACTGTAACGATATTAAGGTGAATGATGTGATTGAAACGTTTGAGGAAATTGAAGTTAAGCAAACACTGTAATTATGCAGGTAATTGATATTATCATTTTGATTTTGGTGCTGGCTGGAGTTGTGGTAGGATTCCGTAAGGGCTTTATCAAACAGTTGGCATCGCTGGCAGGCCTCCTGATTGGTCTGCTGGCAGCTAAGGCACTCTATGGTGTGGTGGGTGACAAGCTGGTAGGAACTATCACCTCTGACACAACCTTCGCCCATATCCTCGCCTTTGTGCTGATTTGGATTGTGGTGCCTATCGTGTTCACATTGGTGGCTTCATTACTCACCAAAGCATTGGAGGTCATCTATCTGGGATGGCTCAACCGTTTGCTTGGTGCTGCTTTGGGAGGTGTGAAGTGGTTATTATTCATCAGTCTCGCTATCTGTGCGATAGAATATATCGACTCAGATAATATGATGATTGAGAAGAAGACCAAGGAGACATCTGCTTTGTATTATCCAATACGGGAATTAGCAGGTTTGTTCATGCCTGCCGTACAGGATTTTACAAAAGATATCCTCAACACGGAGCATGGAACAAAGGAAATATAAGGATAACGACTATGTGCGTCAAGTAGCGGAGGAGAAGTACAAATACGGCTTCACCACCGATGTGCATACCGAAGTCATCGACCGTGGCCTCAACGAGGATGTGGTGCGCCTGATTTCCGAAAAGAAAGGAGAGCCCGAGTGGTTGCTTGTATTTCGCCTGAAAGCCTATCGTCATTGGACGAAGATGACGATGCCCACATGGGCTCATTTGCGCATTCCCGAAATCGACTATCAGGCCATCTCTTACTATGCCGACCCCACCAAGAAACGTAAGGATGAGGGAAAGAAGGAGATTGACCCAGAGTTGATGAAGACCTTCGACAAGTTGGGTATCCCTCTGGAGGAACGTATGGCGCTGAGTGGCTTGGCGGTAGATGCCGTCATGGACTCCGTGTCAGTTAAGACCACCTTCAAGGAGCAGCTCAAAGAGAAGGGAATCATCTTCTGCTCTATGAGCGAGGCGGTGCAGGAGCATCCCGACTTGGTGCGTCAGTACTTGGGTTCTGTGGTTCCTTATACCGATAATTTCTATGCTGCCTTAAATTCAGCGGTATTTAGCGACGGATCGTTTGTGTATATCCCCAAGGGCGTAAGATGTCCGATGGAGCTATCTACCTATTTCCGCATCAATGCCCGAAACACGGGTCAGTTTGAGCGTACGCTCATTGTGGCTGACGACGATGCTTATGTGTCTTACCTCGAAGGGTGTACGGCTCCCATGCGAGACGAGAACCAGCTGCATGCCGCCATCGTGGAGATTGTGGTGCACGAGCGGGCTGAAGTGAAATACAGTACGGTGCAGAATTGGTACCCTGGCGATGCCGAGGGAAAAGGTGGCGTTTATAACTTCGTAACAAAACGAGGTCATCTGCGTGGCAACAACAGCAAACTGTCGTGGACACAGGTGGAAACGGGCTCTGCCATCACATGGAAATATCCTTCTTGCATCTTGCAGGGAGATAACTCTACGGCTGAGTTCTATAGTGTGGCAGTAACCAACAATTACCAGCAAGCCGATACGGGTACGAAGATGATTCACTTAGGAAAGAATACCCGAAGCACTATCGTGAGCAAGGGTATCTCTGCCGGCAAGAGCGAGAACTCCTACCGCGGATTGGTGCGTGTGGCGGCAAAGGCAGAAAATGCCCGCAACTATAGTCAGTGCGACTCTCTACTTCTGGGCGACCAGTGTGGGGCTCACACCTTCCCTTATATGGACATCCACAACGAGACAGCGGTGGTGGAACACGAGGCTACTACCAGTAAGATCAACGAGGAGCAGATTTTCTACTGCAACCAACGAGGTATCTCGACAGAAGATGCAGTAGGTCTGATAGTGAATGGCTATGCCAAGGAGGTACTGAACAAGTTGCCTATGGAGTTTGCCGTAGAGGCGCAAAAGTTGCTCAGCGTCTCTTTAGAAGGTAGTGTAGGATGATTCATTGAATATATTATTGTAATGTTAGAGATACGTGATTTACATGCCAGTGTGGCTGGCAAAGAAATACTGAAAGGTATCAACCTGCAGGTGAAGCCAGGAGAGACACATGCCATCATGGGACCCAATGGCTCAGGCAAGAGTACGCTGTCATCCGTATTGGTTGGTAATCCACAATATGAGGTGACACAAGGAACCGTCACTTTCAACGGCAAGAATCTGTTGGAACTGTCACCAGAGGATCGCAGTCACGAGGGCTTGTTCCTCAGTTTCCAATATCCTGTGGAGATTCCAGGGGTGAGCATGACCAACTTCATGCGCACTGCCATCAATGAGAAACGAAAATACCTCAACCTGCCTGCCCTCAGTGCCAGCGAGTTCCTGAAACTGATGCGTGAGAAGCGTGCAGTGGTGCAACTGGACAACAAACTGGCTAACCGTTCAGTAAACGAAGGTTTCTCCGGCGGTGAGAAGAAGCGTAACGAGATTTTCCAGATGGCTATGCTGGAACCCAAACTGAGCATCCTCGACGAGACCGACTCGGGTCTTGACATCGATGCACTGCGCATCGTGGCAGAAGGAGTAAACAAACTCAAGACCCCTGAAACCAGCTATATCGTCATCACCCACTACCAGCGTCTACTCGACTATATCAAGCCCGACATTGTGCATGTACTCTATCAGGGACGCATCGTCATGACGGCTGGTCCAGAGTTGGCGTTGGAGCTTGAGAAGCGTGGCTATGATTGGATTAAGGAGATGATTTTCTAAGATAAAAGAGTAAAATAGGATATGGAGATTATTGTCGCTAAAGGGTCTGTGGAGAAGAAGACGCTGCAACTGTCTGAAGGCCAACAGTTGCGCATCAACATTGAGGAGAGAGCCCAGCTGCAATTACTGTTAGAAGGTGGTTGTGGAGAGGTCACTACCGATGTATTGGTGGGCAAAGGTGCCACACTCGACCTCTGCGACTTAGACCTTAGCCTTGTCGGAACTACCCGCTCTCATCAGATCCATATCCGTCAAGAGGCAGACAGCCAAGTGTTTGTGCAAAGCGTCAGCTTGGCTTCTGGTAGCACAACCAATACCACCAACGTTGATTTGTGCGGCGAAGGAGCAGAGCTCAGCCTTAACGGACTGGTGATTGCTGGCGGGTCGCAACACATTGACAACCACACGCTGGTACAACACATGGTGCCCCACACCACAAGTCACCAATTGTTTAAATACGTGTTGAATGAACAGTCAGTGGGCACTTATGCTGGTTTGGTCAAGGTGCTAAGTGGTGCTCACCACACGGTGTCTGAGCAAACCAACCGTAACCTCTGCACCACCCGTGAGGCACGCATGTTTGCCCAACCTCAGTTGGAAATATACAACGACGATGTGCGCTGCAACCATGGTTCGAGTACTGGACAGCTTGATGAGAGTGCCCTGTTCTACATGCAGCAACGTGGCATCTCCCTTCCCGAGGCTCGCCTCCTACTCATGTCTGCATTTGCAGCCGAGGTGATTGACCAAATACGCATCCCTACCCTGCGTGATCGTCTGCATGAAATGGTTGCAAACAGATTCAGAAACTTTTAATAGTCAATGGTCAATAGTCAATGGTAAATGGTAAATAGTCAATGGTAAATGTTCAATCAATAAGGCAAGACTTTCCCATATTACAGACGGAAGTATATGGTCATCCCCTCGTCTATCTTGACAATGGGGCAACCACCCAGAAGCCACGTCAGGTGGTAGAGGCGATGGTGAATCAGTATTATCACACCAATGCCAATGTACATCGTGGCGTGCATCATCTTTCGGTTGTTGCCACTGATATGTTAGAGCAGAGCCGCGAAACAGTGAGGAAATTTATCCATGCTGCTTCTGTTGATGAGATCGTTTTTACCCGTGGCACCACCGAGGCCATCAACCTGGTAGCATCATCTTTCTGTCAGCAGGAGATGCAGGCAGGCGATGAGGTGATTGTCAGCGCTATGGAGCATCATAGCAACATCGTTCCCTGGCAATTGCAGGCAGAGCGTAAAGGCATAATCGTAAAGGTTATCCCCATCACAGATGAGGGGATCTTGCTGGTGGATGAATACGAAAAACTGTTTACCCCTAAAACCAAGATAGTGAGTGTGGCTCATGTCAGCAATGTTTTGGGCACCATCAACCCTGTGGCCGATATCATCCGCATAGCCCACGATCATGGAGTTCCTGTACTCATTGACGGAGCCCAGAGTGTGCCCCACATGCCTGTAGATGTGCAGGCTCTCGATGCCGATTTTTATTGCTTTTCAGGTCACAAGGTCTATGGCCCTACCGGCATCGGCGTATTATATGGCAAGCGCGAGTGGCTCGACCGGTTGCCTCCCTATCAGGGTGGTGGTGAGATGATTGGCACCGTCAGCTTCGAGCACACCACTTTCAACCAACTGCCATACAAGTTTGAGGCTGGCACCCCAAACTATGTAGGTGCCACAGGTCTTGCAGCAGCGTTGGAGTATGTCAGCAATATAGGCATGCAAGCAATCGCCGCTTACGAAGCCGAATTAACGCAATATGCCCTGCGGCAGATGATACAGATACCAGGTATGAAAATCTTCGGTCCCCTTGTCAATCCTCAATCGTCAATCGTCAATTGTCAATTGTCGCAGCAAGATGGGAGCGAAGTTCAATGTTCTCGTGGTAGTGTCATCTCCTTCTTAGTGGGCAATATCCACCATTTAGACATGGGTACCCTACTCGACCGCTTGGGCATAGCAGTCCGCACAGGTCACCATTGCGCCGAGCCGTTGATGCACCGCTTAGGCATAGAAGGCACCCTCCGTGCTTCCTTTGCCCTTTACAACACCCTTGAAGAGGTGGATGCCCTCGTGGCTGGCATCAAGCGTGTGGCAAGTATGTTCTAAAGAGATAAGTAATGCGTCACACCAAAACAAGTTGTTTTGGTACGAGAGAAAGCTATCTGACACCTTGCAGGAAGCTATCTGACGATACCAAAACAACTTGTTTTGGTGCCAGTGTATGCCAGTGTAACTTTCGAGAGAAGGTACATTAACTTAAAGGCAATAAGTATCAAGCGATTAACAAGCATAGTGTAACTATGTAACTAAAACAGCAAAAAAATAATTTGGAGAAGAGGAGAAGCAGACAACAAACTGCTTTTTATTTAATACTAAGATACTTGCCAGCTTTCAAGCAGAAGCAGGCAGGGCGAAAATGCCCTGCCTTTTACATATCAAAAGGAATGGATTAGTTATAACCCTAAATCAAGTATTAGTTGCCATAGTAGCCGATGAAGAGCGGACACTGGGTGTTGCTCTCCACAATGGCATAGAAGAACGGACGGTCGAGGCGCATCTCAACAGTTTCGTATTTTATGCCGGAATCACCAAGGTGATAAATGTCAGTTACTGCCGCAGCTTCTGCACCCGTTTCATCCACCAAGATAAATGTCTTCTGCAAGGCCGATAGCACACTGTCATCATTCACAGGGTCATCAAAGAACTTCAATTCGCCGGCTTTAAAGCATAATGAAGGATTGATATTCTTCATGTAGGCAAATAATTTACTCTCAGTATATTCAGATGTGAATTTAGGCACATACAAATCAACTACCTTCACTTCAGGTTTTCCTGGATAGACCTCAGCTGTAGCACTTAACAAACAATCCAATGCCTCTGGTATCGCATCCTCCATCTTCACACCCTCCTTTGGAAGGATGAACACCATTTGGAATGCGTTATCAACAAAGGGCTCGACACATTGCTGGAACTTATCGGTTTCTGCGTAAGATGTTGTAATCTTGGTGTGCATCAAATCCACATCAGCAGTAGAACCATTAGCATAATGAAAAGGCTGCTTTGTCGTAACGCTTTTGACAAACTGTAATTGCCATTGAGCTTTGAAATACACTGCATTCATCAGATGAAAAAAGTCAGCCTCCGAAGTCTCTTCAACCATTTTCTTGATTCTGTTTTCTGTCTGCTCCGCACACCAGGCATTGATGATGTCCTTAGTCTTTGAATCTGAGAAATCCACAGCCTCTGTCTTGGCATCATAGCCTGTCTGGATAACTGACAGGAAATCCTTGTTGGCAGTCTTGTTCTTGTTGTACCAGAATGAATTAGCACTTTTGAAGATAGCCGCTTCATCCGCTTTCTCAATGCCTGTCATCATCGTCTTGAAATAGTCATTGATCTGCTCTTTGCCGAAGCTTTCCAAGCCCATAGTCTTCAACACTTCCTGCAAGGTTTCTCCCTCCAAGCCATTGATAAACATACCCAAATCAACCTCCAAACTGATGGGGGAAATCATCAAGTTGATACCTTCATCACGATTGGCATACACCTCTTTAAACAACTTCCATGAGAACTCTTGCAACTTGGCATTGATGGCCTGTTGGGTTTCATTCAGTTGTACAGGCTTATAACTATGTCGTGTTTCTGCCTGTTCTTGGCTTTCAGGAGCGATGCCTGTCAACCAATCATCGTTGTTACTATTGCAAGCACCTAAGCAAAGTGCAGTCAGCATACTTAATAAAACAGTTTTTGTCTTCATATTTCCACTTATTTAAGTTTCACTTCCTGCCTCTTAAATGCCGAAAAGTAAAAACCTTGCATGAAAAAATGTTAATTCTTACACTTTATCTCCCATAGTAGCCGATGTAGTAAGCCGTTATAGTGCTTCTGCTTCAAACTCCAATG
>JAGCGS010000039.1 GCA_017649485.1 Bacteroidaceae bacterium
CGAACGAACGGGAGGAGGTCTTGCTGATTAGTTATCTAACTTGTCGTTATCATTCGAGAGTGAGAGGCCGACACTGAAGATCATGTTGATGTTTGACATGGTGCCAGTGAGATCCCAGTCACTGCGATACTCATCAGATGGTTTGTGGTACCACACGGGCATGGGGTATTTGTTCGGACGCCCTGGATCCACTGGATGCAGGCCATTCTCTACCACCACGGCAGGAACACCCTTCTTCACGAAATTATAATGGTCGGAGCGGAAGAACCAGCCATCGGAATTGTCGTCATCAAAGAAGATATACCTGCCCTGTGCCGCAGCAGAAGCCACATAATAATCATCCAACTTGCTCGCGCCACCACCCAGGATTACCACATCGTGCGTCAGCTCTGCCGGACCGATGCTCTCGAAATTCAGGCATGCCACAGTCTTTTCCATGGGAATAGCCGGATTGGCACAGTAATACTCAGAGCCAAAGAGTCCGCTTTCCTCAGAGGACGGGAAGAGGAAGAGCACACTGCGACGGGGAGCCTGGGGCAGTTCCTTGAACTTCTTAGCTGCCAACAAGGCACCTGCCACGCCAGAGGCATTGTCTGCCGCGCCATTGTAAATAGAGTCACCCCGCTCGTCGGGAGTGCCAATGCCCAAGTGGTCCCAGTGGGCATTCATCACCACCACCTCATCAGCATTCTCCGTACCCCGCAGGATACCACCCACGTTGCGTGTCTGCTGAATATCATAGCTCACAGCCATCTTGACATCACCCTTCACCTTGAGAGAGAAACTCCTGAAACCAGGTTGCTTGGCTGATGCCAATGCCTTATCCATATCCATACCAGCGGCTCTGAAGAGCTTGCGGGCACCGTCTTCGTGCAGCCATCCCTTGATCGCCAGCTCGTTGGCATTGCGTGTATTGGGGTCATACAGAGCCAGGTTGTCCTCCATGTGTCCATTCACGCACACATGCCATCCATAGCTTGCCGCCTCGGTGTTATGCAATACCAAGCAGCCAGCCGCCCCCTGACGACGTGCCTCCTCAAACTTATACAGCCAACGCCCGTAGTATGTCATGTTCTTTCCCCTGAAAAGGCCACTGTCATAATAGCCTGGGTCGTTCACCATGGCAATCACAATCTTTCCTTTCACGTCGATGCCTGCATAGTCATCCCAGCCATATTCCGGTGCATGGATGCCGAACCCTACAAACACATATTCCGCCTTGGGAAGTTCCACCTTGTCAGTAGCCTGCGCCGTCCATACCACCACGTCGTCGGGATAGCGCAGCTCGGCTTTTCTCTTGCCTTTCACATTGAACTTACTTCCTTGAGGCTTAGCCGTGACCGCAATCATCTCAAAAGGCTGATACCAGCTGCCATCAAAGGCAGGCTCCAAGCCCAGCTGCTCCAACTGACCAGCCAGGTATCTCACCGTCTTATCCTCATAAGGTGTCATAGGCTTACGTCCGCCAAACTCATCGGACGCGATGGTCTTGATCCATTCCCTCAGCAGCTGCTCATCGCCCATGCGGGCAGGCTTATCTGAAGTCAATTCATCCAGAGCCGATGCCAAATCCATGCGATACTCCTCACAAGCCTGCAAGCGGGCAAAGGTAGCAGAAGTCATCAGCCGCGCCGCATCCACATCACTCTGCCAGTGATAATTGGCAATGACACGGCTCTGTCCCCATTCGTAGCCATACGACATCAGAGTGTCCTGCCGTTCCGGGTTCAGCTGAGCCAGTACCAACGCCATGCCCCAGCCACGCGAGGTATGGCCAGAGGGATAAGAGCCAGAGTTACGCTCTTCTTCCTCATACTCCGGTATCAGTGTATCCTCATTGAAATAGACATAAGGACGCTTACGCATGTATTCTCTCTTGGGCTTGGCAGCTGCTAAGCGGAAGGTACGGATGCTCCGCTCCAACAGATGCATCGTTTTGGGAGTGGTTTCCTTCGACAGCCTCTTACCAAAAGCCCCACTGAATGCCATTGCCATTGTATCCACATTGGTCGTTCCCTCAAAGACAGCCCTGCGCGTGCGTTCACTCGGTTTCAGCTCTCTTGCCCAGTCATGTATGGCTTTGTCAGCATCAAACAAGTGGGACCCCTCAGCAGGAGGAGGTGGCAGGAATGAGAGTATATCCGGCAGGTCGTCTGCCTGTAGATAGGGTTGAACATTCTGCGCCCAAGCTGTGGTGATGCCCAAAGAGAGCACCATCGCCACCAGCATCCAGATTCTCAAGGATTGTTTCTTCATATTTATATTAATTAGTCTTACTTCTCATAGACCCATTCGCCATTCACCATGACACGCTGCACCTGCCAGTTGTCGTCAAAAGCCACAAGGTTAGCCACATAGTCGGGTTCCAGCAATCCCACATGCCTTTCAATGCCCAGTACGGTGGCAGGTTGGTAAGATGCCATGACCACTGCCTCATCCAACGGTATGCCTATATGCTCCACACAATTCCTCACTGCCTTTATCATGCTTAACGCAGAGCCACAGAGAACCTTGTTGCCATCGGCATCCTGGCGGATGCAGCAATCTTGACTGCTGTCATAAGACACATTCATAGCCGCGCAATCCGTAAACCTGTCAGTAAAGAGATACAGGGAATCAGGCATAATTTCGTATGCCATCTTCACCATCTCGTAGGCGACATGCACACCATCCACAATGATGCCCGTCATGGGTTTCGCATGGAAAATAGCAGGGATATGACCCGGCTTGCGATGATGCATCGTGGGCATACCATTATATAAATGTGTCACGCTGCGATGCTCCTTCTCCAGGAAACGCAAGGTGTCGTCATAACTTGCCGCACTGTGGGCAAATGACACCTTTACTCCCTTGCTCTCCAAATAGCTCAGCTGAGCATCCGTTATTCGCTCCGGTGCAACAGACATCATGCAGACGAAAGCATTCTCCTTGTCGAACAAGGCATGCAATTCCTCATCGGTGCAATCACGCAGGCACTCCTCCCTATGGGCTCCCCTATTCTCATAGCTGAAATAAGGTCCCTCCAAGTGCAAGCCCATGAAATTGACAGGCAGCTGTCCTTTCTGCTCTTCCAAAGCGTCCTGCATCCGCAGATACATCTCCAGTGAGTTGCTGGGAGCGGCAGCAAGGAACCCTGTTGTGCCTTCCTTGAGCATGGTATCAGCCATGAGCTGTAAATCAGCATAATCGGCTGTCGCTCCAAAAGAGCCACCTCCTGCCCCATTAGCCAACAGATCTATAAAGCCCGGGGCAACCCTGCACCCCTGCATATCCACACGCCTGATTTCAGCAGGAATCTTCGACACATGGCATATATCCACAATGCGATTTCCTTCGATCATCAAGCCCAAGTCAGGATTCTCCCTTTCAAAAACAGTTCCGTAGAACCATGCGTTGACCAGCACAAATTGTTCAGTTTTCATCTTATAGCTTTTTTAGTGATAAAAAAAAGGCCGCCCTATCTTCACAGACGAAGCAGCCTACAACATTAACTAAATCAAAAATTATTATGGTTTAAAACCTTAGTCTTCCAGCAGGATCTCCAGGATAGTGCATGCAGCCTTAGCCACAGAGGTACCAGGACCGAAGATAGCGCTTACGCCAGCCTTGTAGAGGAAGTCATAGTCCTGTGCAGGAATCACACCACCTGCGATAACGATGATATCCTCGCGACCCAGCTTCTTCAGCTCATCAATCAGCTGAGGAATCAAGGTCTTGTGACCAGCAGCCAGTGAAGATGCGCCCACTACGTGAACGTCGTTCTCAACAGCCTCACGAGCAGCTTCTGCAGGAGTCTGGAACAATGGTCCCATATCCACGTCGAAACCGCAGTCGGCATAACCAGTTGCAACGACCTTAGCACCACGGTCGTGACCGTCCTGACCCATCTTAGCCACCATGATACGTGGCTGACGGCCTTCCTTCTTTGCAAACTCCTGAGCCAGGCGACAAGCCTTCTCGAAGTCGCTATCATTCTTAGATTCTGATGAATACACGCCTGAAATAGTTCTAATTACTGCTTTATAACGGCCTACGATAGTCTCGCAAGCGTCTGAAATCTCACCCAAAGTACAACGCAAGCCTGCTGCCTTGACAGCCAAAGCCAGCAAGTTGTTCTTGCTCTTACGGCCTTCAGCAAAGTCGCGAACGCACTCGGTAATCTCTGCCAAAGCAGCCTGACAAGCAGCCTCGTCACGGTTAGCACGCAACTTCTTCAGGTTCTCAACCTGCTCCAAGCGAACGGCAGTGTTATCAATCTCAAGGATATCAATTGGGTCTTCATGATCCAGACGGTACTTGTTGGTACCAACGATAGTCTGAACACCAGAGTCGATACGAGCCTGAGTACGGGCAGCAGCCTCTTCGATACGCATCTTTGGCAGACCAGTTTCGATAGCCTTCGCCATACCACCCAGCTTCTCGATTTCCTGGATGTGCTCCCAAGCCTTGTGCACCAGTTCGTTGGTCAGAGACTCTACATAGTAAGAACCGCCCCAAGGGTCGATCTGCTTGCAGACATTGGTCTCTTCCTGAATATAGATCTGGGTGTTACGAGCGATACGAGCAGAGAAGTCGGTAGGCAATGCGATAGCCTCGTCCAAAGCGTTGGTGTGCAGTGACTGGGTGTGACCCAGAGCTGCAGCCATAGCCTCGATACAAGTACGACCTACGTTATTGAACGGATCCTGCTCAGTCAGTGACCAACCAGAAGTCTGTGAGTGAGTACGCAATGCCAATGACTTAGGATTGGTAGCGCCAAAGCTCTTCACAATCTTGGCCCACAACAGACGACCTGCACGCATCTTGGCAATCTCCATGAAGTGGTTCATACCGATAGCCCAGAAGAATGACAGACGAGGAGCGAAAGCATCCACAGGGATACCAGCGTTCACACCGGTACGGAGGTAGTCCATACCATCGGCCAAAGTATAAGCCAACTCGATATCAGCGGTAGCACCTGCTTCCTGCATGTGGTAACCAGAGATAGAGATGGAGTTGAACTTAGGCATGTTCTGTGAAGTATATTCGAAGATATCAGCGATAATCTTCATTGAGAATGCAGGTGGGTAGATATAGGTGTTACGCACCATGAACTCCTTCAAGATATCGTTCTGGATAGTACCAGCCATTTCTTCCAGCTTAGCACCCTGCTCCAGACCTGCGTTGATGTAGAATGCCATAACAGGCAGCACACCACCGTTCATGGTCATAGACACTGACATCTTGTTCAAAGGAATACCGTTGAACAGCACCTTCATGTTCTCCAATGAGCAGATAGACACACCAGCCTTACCCACATCACCTACAACACGTGCGTTATCTGGGTCGTAACCACGATGGGTAGGAAGGTCGAATGCCACTGACAAACCCTTCTGACCAGAAGCCAGGTTACGGCGATAGAAAGCGTTTGACTCCTCAGCGGTTGAGAAACCAGCGTACTGACGGATGGTCCAAGGACGCAGAGGATACATAGCTGAATACGGGCCACGCAGGAATGGAGGAATACCAGACACGAAGTCAAGATGCTCCATGCCCTCCAAGTCCTCCTTGGTGTATGCGGGCTTTACATGGATATGTTCTGGGGTTTCCCAGTCGGCAGTAACAGCGTTAGCCTTCTGCCATGCAGCGCCATCGGTAGCCTGACCAAGTGCTGCATATATATCTAAGTTTTTAAAATCTTTTCTCATGATGCTTACTTCTTCAATAATTTAGCGTTGTATTCCTTCATTGTTTCCAGCACGTTGCAACGAACATGGATAAAGTTCTCGATACCCTCAGCCTTCAGGTCCTCCATGCAAGCAGGAGCACCAGCCACGATAAACATCGCGCGGCCATTCAGGTACTTGAATGCTGGAACAGCATATTCTGCATATTCATCATCGCTTGAGCAGAGCACCACGATGTCAGCGTCAGCTGCCAGAGCAGCGTCAACACCTTCCTCTACAGTTGGGAAGCCCAGGTTGTCAATCACCTTGTAGCCAGCTGTAGCCAGGAAGTTGCAAGAGAACTGAGCGCGAGCCTGACGCATAGCCAGGTTACCGATGGTCAGCATGAAAGCAACAGGACGCTTAGCAGCAGCCTCGGTCTCCAGACGCAAAGCCTCGAATTCAGAAGCAGCACGGTCGAAGTTCAAGGTAGCGATTTCCTTCTCACCCTCACCGCAACCACAGCAGCAAGCGTCAACAGGCTTCTTGCCATTGCTTACTTCGGTAAAGTTAGGATACTGGTTGGTACCAACGAGAATCTCCTTACGCTTAGCCACGTTAGCATGACGGGTCTTGGTGCTCTCAGCCACAGCTGCCTGCACCTTGCCAGCTTTCACCTGAGCATAGAAGCCACCGTCTTCCTCAACAGCGAGGAACAGCTTCCAAGCCTGCTCGGCAATAGCTACTGTCAGGTTCTCGATATAATATGAACCACCAGCCACGTCAACGATACGGCCCATGTGGCTCTCTTCCTTCAGCAGCAACTGCTGGTTGCGTGCCAGACGCTCAGAGAAGTCATTAGGTTCTTCGTAAGTAACGTCAAACGGAGTAACGGTCATTGAATCCACACCACCCAGAGCGGCACTCATAGCCTCTGTCTGTGTACGCAGCAGGTTCATGTGAGCGTCGAATACGCTAAGGTTATAGGTAGAAGTAACAGCATGCATGTGAATCTTGCAAGCCTCCTTGTTGTCAGTATAGGTAGCCATGATGTTGGCCCACAACAGACGAGCAGCGCGGAACTTGGCGATTTCCATGAAGTAGTTAGGACTTACGCCCAGGTTAAAGCGCATCTTCTGGTTCACTGTCTCAGCAGCAACACCGGCATCAGTCAGCAGGTTCAGGTATTCAGCACCCCAAGCCAAAGCATAGCCCAGTTCCTGATAGATGAATGAACCGGCATTCTGCAGGTTGAAAGCACCTACGCCGATTACCTGATACTGTGGCAGCTCAGCAGTTGCCTCAATCAGCGCCTTCATTGTTGCTACAGCATCCTGACGCTCGTGGCCACGAGTCATCATCTTACCCATGAAGTCATAGTCGATTGAACCCTTCAGGTCAGCCATTGGGTAGTTGTTCTTCTTGAAGTAAGCCACCAGCAGGTTAGCCAGGTTCACAGCCTTCTTCATGCAGCAAGCAAAGTTCAGCTCAACATACTGTGGCAGGATACCAGCCAACAATGTTTCGATGAACTGCTCATCCACCTCAGCTTGTCCAAGGCTGAACATCAGAGAGTCAACGCCGCGATTCAGGATGTCGAGCGCCTTCTTGTTAGCCTCAGCAGGGTCAGACACCTTGATGTCCTGACGCACAAACCAGGTGTTGTCTTTCTTCTTGTTACCTCTCAGGTAAGGGAACTCGCCAGGGAGAGAGTTGATGGTCTTCAGGTCCTTCACATTCTCCAAGCGGTAGAAAGGATACACATTGAATCCTTCGTTTGTTCTCCAGACAAGCTTCTTGTCAAATGGAGCGCCCTTCAAGTCGGTAGTAATCTTCTCAACCCACTGTTCGGTCGTGGTCGGAGAGAACTCCTCGAAAAGCTTTTCTTTCATTTCTGCCATTGTGTAATAAGTTATTATTAATTAAAATTAGTTGCTTTCTCAAATCGGCTGCAAAATTACAAAAAAATGTAAAAATATTAGGCATATTAATAGTTAAAGAATGGTAATTATATACAGCTTTTTTTCATCTGAATACATGCTGTGCCACCGTCCAATTATGCAGGTCATAAATCTCCTTCAGTCGCTTCAGCCTGCCTATGAAAGCATCATAGTTTTTACGCTCAGGCTGCAGCCACTGCACTTCAGCCAACGCAGCCATACGCGGCAGCACCATATACTCTACATGATGCGGATAAGCGATGTATTCCGTCCAGAGGTTAGCCTGCACACCCAATATGTGCCTTGCCTCATCTTTGGTCAGCTCTCCGGCAATGGGTTCAAAAGAATACACCTTTTCCACTGGCAGGTTACCACCTATCGCCTCCGGCTCACGACGGGTATTATCTGTTTGGTAATAATCAAGATACATGTGTGTAGTAGGTGTCATAATCACGTCGTGACCCTGCTTGGCAGCCTGCGCGCCCGGCTCAGCCCCACGCCATGACATGATGGTGGAGGTCTGGTCAACACCGCAGCTCAGTAATTCATCCCAACCTATCAGCTTCTTACCTTTCCCGTGCAGGAATTTCTCCACACGACGGGTGAAGTAGCCCTGCAGGAGATCTTCGCTCTTTTGTCCTTCTTTCGCCACCAATCCTTCGCTCTTGATACGTTGCTGGCAAAGTGGACACTCAGCCCAGCGGTCGCGCGGACTTTCGTCGCCACCAATATGGATATACTCTGAGGGGAAGATAGTGACCAGTTCAGCCAGCACATCCTCTACAAACTGGAACGTAACCTCCTTGCCCGGACAAAGCACATCAGGGAAGATGCCCCAGGTGTGTGACACCTCATAAGGGCCACCCGTGCAGCCCAGTTCGGGATAAGCTGCCAACGCAGCCAGCATGTGACCAGGCATATCTATTTCGGGAATGACGGTAATGTAGCGGTCGGCAGCATACTTCACAATCTCACGACATTCTTCCTGGGTGTAGAAGCCTCCGTGACGCACACCATCTTCCACGCCCGTGTTATGACCAATGACAGTGCTTGAGCGCCAGGCACCCACCTCGGTCAGGCGCGGATATTTCTTGATCTCGATGCGCCATCCCTGGTCTTCAGTGAGGTGCCAGTGGAAACGGTTCATGCCGTGCAGGGCAATGAGGTCGATGTATTCCTTCACAAAGTCGAGCGTAAAGAAGTGACGGGCACAATCCAGGTGCATGCCCCGGTAAGCGAATCGGGGTTCGTCAGCTATGTTGACAGCAGGCAGGGTTATCGCCTGCGGCTTCTGCTGTACCACCGGCAACGACTTGCGGAGGGTCTGTATGCCTAAGAAGACACCAGCGGGTGTCTTGCCACTGATCACCACCCCTTTGTCCGTAACACTGATGGTGTAGCCCTCGTCGTTCTGGATCTTGGCATCGAGAGCAAGCAGGATATTGCCCTCCCCTATTTTGGCAGGCTTGTCCTTTGCAGTCATAGACTTTGGGGCAGCCAGACTCAGTTGCACCATCTCGTTCACATAGTCGGTTAGGAAACGGGCATTGCGTTGCATGTCGGCATTGCCTTCGGGATAGATCACTGCCACCGACTCACTGAGCATGAAGCCGGGTGAAGATGTTAGTTGAATACTCTGGGGTAAGGGCACCACCTCATAATTGGCAGTTTGAGCTTGAGCAGCCCCAACTGGAAGCATAAAAGCCATGCTTAGCGCAAAAAAATAGTTTTTCATATCTGTTTATTTAAGATTTCAGCCCATATTTAACGCAAAAATACAAAATCTCAGAAAAAAATTAAAAAAAAACCTCGAAATATTTTGCGGATATAAAAAAAGTGCTTACCTTTGCAGTGTTCCAATTTCATAGTTGGGCATTGTTATGAATGAATTAATTGTTGGGGATGGCGGCCTGTGAAGGTAGCCATCTTTGTTTTTTATATCTATATTTTGCTAAAAAGGTGAAATGTCACTATCTTTGCAGCAGTTTTTTAATAGGATATTTGATTACTTACAGGTTTTTTGATGTTATGGATTGGATTCAGAGTTTATTATGGGATACTTCCTCAGTGGCACATGTCGTGTTGCTGTATTCATTTGTCATCGCGGCTGGCGTCTTTTTAGGCAAGCAAAAAGTATATGGTATATCATTAGGTGTCACCTTCGTACTCTTCATGGGTATCCTGATGGGGCATTTCGGCTTTACGGGCAGTACTGACATCTTGCATTTCATCCGCGACTTTGGTTTGATATTGTTTGTATTCTGCATAGGTCTGCAGGTGGGACCCTCTTTCTTTACTTCCTTCCAGCAGGGAGGCATCCGGCTCAACCTGCTGGCTACAGCCATCATTGCCTTAGACATCATCGTTACTTTAGCTATCTTTTACATGGACGGCTCAGTGGAACTGCCTATGATGATTGGTGTGCTTTACGGAGCTGTGACCAACACGCCAGGTTTGGGTGCCGCACAGGAAGCACTGAATCAGCTTGGCTATACGGGCGACCCCATCGCCTTGGGTTATGCCTGCGCCTACCCTTTGGGTGTGATTGGCATCATTGGCGCGATGTTGCTCATCAAGCAGCTGTTCAAAATACACACAAAGAATGAGGAGAAAGACCTTGAGGGACTGGAAGATACCAGCAAGCAACCCCACACCTTATATCTTGAGGTGCGCAACGAGGCGATAGACGGCAAGCAGCTCTTAGAGGTAAAGAGTCTTTCCGGGCGTAATTTCGTGGTATCACGCATCAAGCACAATGGTTATTTAGACAGTCCTAACCAGGACACCATATTTAATATTGGCGATCAGCTACGCATCGTGTGTGCTGAGGACGATGCCCCAGGCATCACGGCTTTCATTGGTCGCGAGGTGGAAGGTGTGAAGTGGGAGGACAAACATTTCCCTCTGGTGTCTCGCCGTATCTTGATTACCAAATCAGAAATCAATGGTAAGAAACTGGGCGACCTGCATTTCCGCAGTATGCATGGGGTAAATGTGACGCGTGTCAACCGTTCCGGTATGGATCTGTTTGCCGCTCCTAACCTGAAGCTGCAGGTAGGCGACCGCATCATGGCTGTTGGTCCACAGGATGCTGTGGAGCGAGTGGCTCGGGTATTGGGAAATGAGATGAAAAAGCTCGACGCGCCTAATATCATCACCATTTTCGTGGGTATCTTCATGGGTATCCTGATTGGTAGCATCCCCATCATGTTCCCTGGCATCCCTACCCCTGTCAAGCTCGGCTTGGCTGGTGGACCGCTTGTGGTAGCCATCCTGATTGGCCGCTTTGGATATAAGTTCAAGCTGGTTACCTACACCACGATGAGTGCCAACCTGATGCTGCGTGAGTTAGGTATTGTACTCTTCCTCGCGAGTGTGGGCATCGAGGCAGGCGAGAGTTTCGTCAAGACGGTGGTAGAAGGTGGAGGCATCATGTATGTCTTCTATGGTTTTATCATCACCATCATTCCTTTGCTGATTGTGGGCATCTATGCCCGTTGGAAATACAATTTGAACTACCTCACGCTGATGGGTCTCATCAGTGGCAGCTACACCCAGCCTGCAGCTTTGGCATACGCCAACCAGCAGACCGACACCGATGCACCGTCAGTGGGCTACTCAACTGTCTATCCGCTGAGTATGTTCCTGCGCATCATTGTTGGGCAGGTGATTCTGTTGGCTATGATGTGAGTTTGTTAGTTTGTTAGTCTGTTAGTCTGTTAGTCTGTTAGTCGGGCTCCGTTCGGTCGGACAAGGGATCCGTTCGGTCGGATTTGTAATCCGACCGCATCGAATATTAGGATTTTTAATCCGATAATATATTTTTTCCGCATTGAAAATGCTCATATTCATTACGTTCGGATTATAAATCCGAACGAACGGGGTTAGTTAGCAATGGGGCTTGCCCCATTGTCTGTTTTGCAGTGTACCTTGGCCAATCGGAGAAACAAGGGGGCAAGCCCCCTTGCTATCCACATTGACGAATTAACAAACCGCATGGTAATCTCCGTTCGGTCGGATTTGTAATCCGAACGCATCGAATATTAGGATTTGTAATCCGATAATATATTTTTCCGCATTGCAAATGCTCATATTCAACCCGTTCGGATTACAAATCCGAACGAACGGGGTTAGTTAGCAATGGGGCTTGCCCCATTGTCTGTTTTGCAGTGTACCCTGGCCAATTGGAGAAACAAGGGGGCAAGCCCCCTTGCTATCCACATTGACGAATTAACAAACCGCATGGTAATCTTCAATCTTCAATGTGTAACTATTTATATAAAAAAAATAAAAAAAAGTTTGGACGATAGCAAAATACGCTGTATTTTTGTAGCGTTAGTGCATAAATGCGACATTTGATGAGAAAAGAAGAAAAAAACAAGAACTTTATTAATTAGCTGTATGAAAAAGAGTATTATTATCCTGTGTTCTGTGGCAGCTATATGCGCCATTGGACTAATTGCCTCTCAATTTGTTGACTGGCAAGTGGATCTCAACGATGCAGATGGCGATATCGCCAAGGCTGCTCGATTCTCTCGTGAGCAAGCTTCCGAGAAGCTTACTAATATGGAAGAGCTCCTTCAGAATGACCCAGCTTTCAAGGATGGTATTGTGGCAGCCCAGGTGGTGATGCAGACACGCGCCACCCAGTTCGGCACGCTGGTTGACATGTCAAATGAGGTAGCCGGCAACATACCTGTATTTGCCGAGGTACTCAAGGAGATGAACGCCAACCGTGAGATGGTGTACAACGTTAGCAATTCGCTGGCAGAGTCAGCCAACAATCTGAATACCGCCCTGGGCGGTGAGAAGTGTCCCGACTTGGCACAATCCACTATCAACGCCTCACTGGCTTACACATCTCTGCAGAAGCAGAACAAATTAGCCACCCGTTTCATCGAGACTACCGACAAGTATCTGGAGACAGCCCAAGGTGATGATAACCTGAAGTTCGTCCGCGACCAGTGGTTGGAGTATCAGCAGATGACTGCTGCCCTTGAGGGTGACAAGGCAGGTGCTGAGGCTTTGGCCAAGAAGGGCAACCTGCTTTCTGGCGAACAGGCTCTTGCTGCTGTAGGTAACTTTAACCTTTCCGATCAGGTGGTTATTCTGCAAAGCACCAACTTGGCAAAGAGCATGGAAACACCCACCCAACTGGGTGATGCTATTTCGGCGCAGACACTCGAAAGTGTCGTCACATTAGTACGCAATGCGGCAGAAGTCACTGTTAAGAGTGTTAACGACGGTATCGCCCTGAATAATCAGGATGTTGAGAAGATCTTCAGCAATGCCCTCGATGAGGCCATGAAGAACGCTTCAACCGATGTCATTGCCAGCATGGAGAAGTTTGGCTTAAGCAATGCCCAGAAGATGAATAATGTTCAAGCGATGAGCAATACCCAGGCGATGAATAATGTTCAAGCGATGAGCAATACCCAGGCGATGAATAATGTTCAAGCGATGAGCAATACCCAGGCGATGAATAATGTTCAAGCGATGAGCACTACCCAGGCGAAGTATAATGTACAATCGATTA
>JAGCGS010000040.1 GCA_017649485.1 Bacteroidaceae bacterium
AAGGTTCCTGTGCATCACTCAACCCTATGACAACAAACTTCCTCATTTTCAATGTTCAATCGTCAATATTCAATCGTCAATACTACAAATCCCTCCCTGGCCATAACGCCTCTGCATCGTTAAAGCAGAGGATGGAGTTTACCAACGTAGCTGCGAGGTTACTACCTCCCTTTCGACCTTCCACAATCAGTTTGGGAATATTTTTGAAAGATTTCACCATGTGCTTAGATTCCTTCACATGTACAAAGCCCACAGGAGCAGCAATGATGCCCGCAGGGTGGGCTTTTCCTTTGCGAATCAAATCACAAAGCTCCATCAAAGCCGTTGGAGCATTGCCAAAAGCAAAGATAGCATCTTCGGGGTAGTCCTCAACTGCAAGACGAATGCCTGCTTGAGTACGAGTAATACCTTTCTCATCAGCCATTTGCTTAATACGAGGATCATCCAGATAGCATTTTGCCTCTACATTCAAGCGTTGCAAAGCACCTTTCCGAATGCCACTCACCACCATAGTTACATCAGTAATGATGTGCTTGATGCGGCCACTTTCGACGCCAGCATATAATGTCTCCACTGCCTGGTCGTCAACAGTTAGGATATTCTCCATATCGAAGTCAGCTGTTGTATGTATTGCATGTAGCAACGACCATTTGCGTCCCAAAGGTATATCTTTTACTTTCAGCTCTTCTTCGATAGTCCGGAAACTCTCGATCATAATATTCTGACCTATCTTCTGACCATCGGTAATTACGTCACGATAGTAGCCTCTAGGAGTGATCATTGTATTTTGCCAGTTATATGATTGCGAATTGCCAATGATGATGACCGTAAACATATCTACGTCCTCAGGATCGAAAGCCGATAGGGTGGTAACCTTTACTTCTTGTTCGGGTCTGCCTGCCTGACGTACATAGCCTACAGGTGTATCACCACTTCTTCCATATTGCAAGAAGAGTTCCTGCAAACGATAGAGTTGCCAGTATCGGCCCACACTTTTAGGATTATAGATCGCCGTCACAAAATCAGCTTCGGCTGCTGCTATGATGCGACGTTCAATCTTTTCCCACGGCGTCATCAGGTCACTCAATGAAATCAGGCAGAGGTCGTGACCGATGGGAGCACCCAGCAATGAAGCAGCTTTTTGGAAAGCACTGATACCTGGAATAGAAACAACCTCTATATCACTGTTACACTCTTTCTTCATCTCATAGATGAGCGGAGTCATACCATAGATGCCCGCATCACCAGAGCTGATTACTACCACCGTATTACCTTCTTCAGCCAGATCAAAAGCCTGTTTGGCTCTCTCACGTTCTTTTTTCATACCCGTGTCCACACACTGGGCACCCTCGTGAAGGAAAGGTTTGACAAACTGGAAGTAATATTTATAACCTACCACCACATCTGCCTCATGCAAAGCATCTCTTACTGCTCCTGTGATGTCAGACTCACTTCCAGGTCCAATGCCAGCTACTATAATCTTTGGTTGTTTCATTGGTTTTCAATTATCTTGTCTCATAAATGTAACGACAACTGACGAGATATTTCAGTTGACACAGCAAATATAAAGAATTACTTCATAATATCCTTGATGTGGCGGATATAAATATCCCTAATGGCTTTGATTTCACCCAAGCCCTGCAATCTGACATCCACCTCGTAACCTTGTTGCTCGAACAGTTCCTTCCACTCTTTGGCAATATCGTTACGAGCATGATCACCTGCAGTTAGCAACAAAGGACGTAGTTGTACTTTCTTTACCTTGCTTTGCTTTAAGGTTTTTAAGGTCATGTCTTGTGTAGGATATCCCTCGATGGTAGAAACATACCAATTGGTTTGCTCACGCTCTTGCAGCATGGTTTGCAACATCGCATATACAGCAGTAGAGGGGTGGGTAGTACCATGACCCACCAATACTACAGCTTGGTTTTTCTCAGCTCCATCACGTGTCAAGATATCCAGCACCTCCTGACAATCTTCAACACTATACAGTAGCGGATTGCCAGCTTTCAGTACTTTAAAGAAAGGCTGCAATGCAGCAATAGCCTCACGGAGATAAGTCATCTCGTAGCCTTCCATCAGTGTGGTACTTTGAACATATACATATTCGTAGCCATCGGCACGCAGTTGCATCAGTGCCTCCTGCGGACTATAGAAATGCTCGCCTCGTTTACCCCAGATGTTTCGTATGATAGCCGAAGCATAAGCTTGTCTTACCTCCAAATTAGGAAATACAGTTTTCACATCGTTGTTCACTGTTTCGAGCGACAGAGCTCTGCCTTCAGGCTCTGTAGTGCCGAAGTGCACCATCAATATAGCCGTTTTCTCAGTCTGTGCAAAACTTACAAGCCAACAACATAATACCATCAATAAAACAAATACTCTTTTCATAATAGTCAATGGTCAATGGTTAATTAAATTTTACCGTCAATCCTACTGTCAACATTCTGCCCGGCGACAACAAAGCATAGTTGACACCTTTCGGACGACTGTCTTTCTTGTTGAAGATATTGTCGATACCGATGCTCGGTTCTATCTGTACATGCTTGATGTGGTCGAATGTGTGACGAGTATTGATGTTCCAAATGCCATAGCCAGGGGCATCATCCTCATCAGGGAAGAGGCGCTTACTCTGCAGACGACCGTTTAGGTTTACATTCAGGCGATAATAGCCCCAACTGTGAGAATAGTTTGCAGCTATAGTTCCCGTGTGACGAATGCTACGCTCAATGTTCTGCCAAACACCATCTAACTTGCCGCGAGAGTAGGTATAGCTATAGTTGCCCGTAACGATAAACCCAGGGAACAGGTTAGCCGAAGCATCTACCTGCACGCCGCGCACTATTGCCTTGTCAAAGTTGACATACAAACTGTAGTCTTCCAAGCGGTCTATTTGCTCCTCTGTCAGGTGCAAGTTCTGGCGCGACCAATCGATCACCTCATTGGTAATAGGATAGGCCTTGCGGGTAATCATGTCGTTCAGGTAATTCAAGTAGCCCGTAACTGCCACACTGAAATGGTCGTTCCTGTACTCAGCATTCAGAGAAACATAGTTGCTCTTGCCAGCCTTCAGGTTTTTATTACCAATGGTGATAGTAGGTTTCTTACCGGCATTGTCGTTGTAGTATTTGTAATACAATTCATTCAACTGTGGAGAGAGGAATCCGTGTGCATAGGTGGCACGAATGTTAAAACCACCCACTGAATACATCACTGTAGCTTTAGGACTGAAATGGCTACCTGCCAGTTCGTGATAGTCATAGCGAGCACCCACAGTTGCTTTAAAGGCTTTCCATTTCGCCTCGTGTTGAGCGTATGCAGATAAGGTGTAGGCATCACCCTCTACATCACCACTCGATGATTTCAGCTTGTCTTCTCGGGCATTCAAGCCAAACACCGTATTGCTGTTTTGCGTAAAATGGAAAACACCTCGCAGTTCTGCATTATAATATTTCTGGTGCTTGCTCATGGCATAGTCGCCAGGCGCATAACCTTGGTAGTCAGTAATGAACTTATGATTTCCCCTATAATCATCCGCTGTCAGATCCAGCTTGATTGAGTTTCTGTTGTCGATGCGATATAAGCCTCCGCCTTCAAAACGCCATGACTCATTGTGTAGGTCGTAGTTGAAGCCGCCATTGGTATCGTTTGTCTTCACGGGACGGTCAGTAAGCTTCCAGTAGTAGTTACCGCTGGCATAGAAAGACAACTTATCGTTTGCCTTGAAGGTAAATTTCTGCGTCACAGTATTAGAATGAAAACCGAATGACAGAGGGTAAACGGTTTCCCTTAAGCTCTCTGTTCCGTCTTTTGCCTTAACTGTCTCAAAAGGAGAGTTTTGCCAGTTGTCGGCTTGTGTATGTCTGAAAGCAGTAGATGAACCAAACTTGCCCTTGGCAATGTCCAGGTTCACATCCTGCGTAAATTGTCCTTTTCCGCTATATTTGCTACTGCTTGTGAAGGTTATTTCATCCTCAGGATCGTTGGTGATGATGTTTATCACACCCGCAATAGCGTCTGATCCGTAGATAGATGATGCGGCACCATTCAACACCTCGATTCGTTTGATGCGACTCATGTCGATACGCCCAAGATCGATGTTGTTAGAAATGTCGCCTATAAGTTTATGGCCATTAACGAGAATCAATACATATTTGTTGCCCAAACCGTTCATCATCAGATAAGAGCCCATGGTGGTAGGGTTGAACGACAACGAGGGAACCATCATGGTCATTGCTTGTTGAAAATCGGTAATGCCGGCACGTTTTATCTCGTTTGCAGTGACTACTGCCACTGGTGCAGTGGTATTCTTCAGCCGCTGATGAGTTCCCGTTCCTGTTACTACTACAGGGTTTAGTTCAAACTCTTTTGTCACATCGGGGTTTTGCCCCATACGTCTCACTGTCGTGCTATCTTGTGGCTGAACGGCCAACCCCGAAAGGCTGGCCGCAAGCATACCAATTGTAATAATATATTTCATTGATATATTTTTAAAAGGGGGACAAGCCCCCCTTGTTAAAGATTATTACTCTTCTGGGAACATTGAGTGGTAGTAATCCAATGGCTCACCCTCAATGGCGTCGATGGTATGGTTCATCCAAATCTGACGGATGGTTGGCAACTCCAACAGACCCAGAGGAATCACGGTGTCATCGTTGCAAATAAAGCCAGAACCCTCTGCGCCGAAGTACATCTTCCAACTGGTGTCTTCCACTTCGCCTTCCTCGTTGGCCATAGCCTGGAGTTCAGCAAATGTGTATTTTTCTGGATCAACATCCTCAGGCAGGTCGTCACCACCCATGTCATTATGACCATGGTCACCGTTGATTGACATCAATGGGTGCAGATATACCTTCATGCCTTTATCGTTCAAGCCAGCTTCCACCATGCGGTCATATACCTGAGTCTTGAAGTTTTCCATCATATCCACTGTACCTACGAAATAGTTAGGATTGATGGCCTGCAAAGCCTGCTCCAACTCGGTATAGCGAACATTAGCTTTGTAAGTGTCATAAGAGTCAGGATTACCATGACCCATGAATGCAACCACATCTTTAGCAGCCTTGTCAGCATAGAGCTTATTCAGTTCTGCAGCAACAGCTGGCACGTCAACTTCCTTGTCCTGCAGCAATGGCACACCCAGCTTCAGTGTCACACCAGCCAAATACTCATCAGAGAGGTCGCCATTGGCATTGTTGGCGAAGTCCTTGATGTAGTTGATAACGCGGGTATATTCCTCACCAGGGATAACTTGCAGTGACTGAACTACGATTTCCTCATATTGAACACCTTCCTGAGCGAAAGCAGAAAGCCAGTAAGAAGGAGCGTAATAGTTCTTAGGGTCAGTGTTTTCACCAGCAGCAGCACGGTTGATGCAGATGGCTGAAGAATAGCTTAAGAATACGTCATATCCTGCGAAAGCTGCCTTGTAAGCATCGATAGTGGTATCGAAAGCATTGAAAGCCTGCTCCCAAGTTGAACCGAAGGCTACCAAAAGAATAACCTTGTTGTTCTTCTTCTGAGCTTTGATGTTTGTCACAATAGCAGAAAGATAGCGAGAGTAAGCATTGTCAACCTCTACTTCCTTAATCACTTCTTTTTCCACTTCTTTGATTACTTCCTTTTCAACAGGAACTTCCTTAATCACTTCCTTGATGATTTCTTTTGGATCATCATCCTTGCAAGATGTAAAACCACCTGCAATTAACATGGCGAACATCGCCATCATTAAAAATTTAATCTTCTTCATTGTTACTAAGATTTGAGTTAAACTTATTATTGGTTTTCTTACCTTTACTAAATTTGATGGTGAGTGATGCATAGACGGTTGTACCTGGGGTAGTAGTACCCAAGTGCCTGCCATGAGGTGTAGTATCCTTATAATTGAAGATGTTATCTACACCGGCTTCCAGGCGATAGGTCATTGTCTTGCTCTTGCCAAAGTCGTGGGTGGTGTTCAGACGCCAAATCTGATAGCCTTTTCCGTCGCCATCCATCTGGTAATAGCGCTTGGTACTCATGCGTCCATACACACCCACGCCAAAGTTGTATGAATCAGAGAATTTATGCTTCCAGGTCAGATAGGCATTGGCTTTGTGATGGGCTGTACCGTCAATGGTTACTTTTCGTAACATGTCTTTATTGGTGTCATATACATGTGCCTCATTGTCCAGGTAACTGTAACCGATTCCAGCACTCCATTCCTTGTTGGCATAGCGAAGAGTCACATCCGCGCCATAAGTTTTTGCATCCTCCATGTTCTGATACTGGCGAGTTTTCTTTAGCTCATAAGCCACTTGGTATTCTGCAGGAGCGTTATAGTTTGGTATTGTCACCAGATTGATCATGTTGCCCAGGGTGTTGTAATAACCAGTTATGTTGAAATTGAATCCTTTCCAGGAATACTCTGTGCCCAAAGAGAAATAGTCGGATGTCTGAGGCTTCAGATCTGTATTGCCTAAGTAGAGGTATGATCCGTTCATCTCTCTAATATACATGTAATAGAGCTCTTTAGGAGTAGGCGATTTGAAGCCCTCGCTCCACGAAGCCCTCAACCTAAAGTTGCCTTTGCTCAGCATAGCGGATATTTTGGGTGTGAGCTTAAAGCCGAAGTTCTGGTTTTTGTTCAGACGTAAGCCTGCCGTGATGTTAAGCCAATTCAACAGGTTGAACTCATCCTGCACATACAAGGCACCCGTCCAGTCGCTTGCTTTTCCATCCACCACACGCATGGGAGCATTCAGCCAGTCGTATCGCCACTCCAAGCCTGCACTGAGTCGGTTCTCGTAAGGTAACTCAAACACACCTTTGAGGTTCACCATGGTGCGTTGCTGGTCGCTTTGCAGATCGTGCTCCTCTGGGAACTTGGGATAGTAGTGTGTGAATTTGCCGAACAGATAGCCATCCACCAAGGTGGTGTCTGTAAAGTGATAATAGTAAGCATGGCGGTTCCAATCCACATCCAGTGTAATCTGATCTGTAGCGTTCAGTTGATATTGGGCTCCAACTGCCGCCGATGAGTTGTGATATTCCAGGTCGTAGGTCTTTACATCATAGTGTGCATACTTCCCACTTGGACGGTATATGTGTTTCCAATAGGCACTTCCCTCGGCATAGAGTTGCAGTTTGTCACCAATGTCATAGGTGAATTTCTGTGCCACCTGTGCGTTTGTATAGCGGTTCACAGTCTTGTTACGACTGTCAGTAACGGGCTTCTCTTTTCCAGTGGTATATTCCGTTGCAGTGTTTTGCCAACCGTCAGTATGTTGCATCTGGAGGTTGGTGTAACTCTGGAAACGACCGATGCGGAAGCCTATGCCATTGTGTTGACGCACATCACCATACGAGCCAACTCGGGTGGTGTTTTCAAGCAAGATGCCCTCATCATGTTTCTTGGTGATGATGTTGATCACACCTGCTATGGCATCGCTACCATAGAGGGCACTGGAGGCACCTTTCACAATCTCAATCTTCTCGATGTTATTGGGGTCAATCAAACCGAGGTCGTTCTGCCCACCCACATCACCATGAATACGCTTACCGTTAATCAGAATCAAGATATAACTGTTACCCAGACCGTTCATCTGAATCTGACTACCCATATCATCTTGGTTGAAGTCGAGTGATGAGGTCAGCATCAGGAGCATGTCTTGCAAACTCTTGCCACCATAGCTCTCCAGCATCTTGTGGTTGATGACTTCGGTCTGCACAGGCACATCCTTCAGAAGATGTTCTGTACCTGTACCTGTCACCACCACCTCGTCAAGCATCAGCGACAACTCCTGCTCCGATTTGTTCTCGATGATGCTTTGCGCAGATGCACAAACAGCAAACAGGCATAAGCCCGTTGTTAAAATGAAATGTCTGTATTTCATACCATTATCAATAAAACGACATTCATCGCTCCTTACCTGGGAGCTTTGTCCTTTATGTTTGGAAAAGGTAGGTATTCTGGCTCTCCTCGGTCTGCTTGGCCTTCCCATTGACACATTGCAACAGTGGCACATGTAGATGCAGACACCTTTTATTGAGGATTACAGCTGCAGGAACAGCTCAGGTTTTGCACCTGATTCCCTTGAGTCCGATGCTTGATAGCAATCAGATTGCCTATTCCAAGTGCAAAGATAGTGCAAAAAGAAGACAATGCAAAATATTTTTAATTTATTTTGTTCTCTTCCAATGCTTGCACTATC
Source organism: Bacteroidaceae bacterium (assembly GCA_017649485.1). GTDB lineage: Bacteria > Bacteroidota > Bacteroidia > Bacteroidales > Bacteroidaceae > Bacteroides. Next base: position 8,193 of record JAGCGS010000040.1, read on the forward strand.
TTTTAATAAGATAGGCTTTGCCTCAACAAAATCAAATTAAATAAATTTATTTGCTTTTGTGCTCGGCTTGCACTATCTTTCGATAAGATAGGCTTCGCCTCGACAGAATCAAATTAAATAAATTTATTTGCTTTTGTGCTCGGCTTGCACTATCTTTTGATAAGATAGGCTTCGCCTCGACAAAATCAAATTAAATAAATTTATTTGTTTTTGTGCTCGGCTTGCACTATCTTTGCCCCCATGAAAAAACTACATCCTATAATGTTTGCAGGCACAGGGAGCGATGTGGGCAAGAGCATCATCGCCGCTGGTTTTTGTCGCATCTTCAAGCAAGACGGCTTCTGTCCTGCACCTTTTAAGGCTCAAAACATGGCGTTAAATTCCTATGCCACTCCTGAAGGTTTTGAGATAGGTCGAGCACAGGCAGTACAGGCCGAAGCAGCTGGTATTCCATGTCATACAGATATGAATCCTTTGCTGCTGAAACCCCAGAGTGACCATACCAGTCAGGTGGTGTTGAATGGAAAACCCATCGGAAACCGTCATGCCTACGACTATTTCCGTAAGGAAGGTCGTGAAGAATTGCGACAGGCTGTTTGCGAGGCTTACGACCGTTTGGCTCAACGCTATAACCCCATTGTGTTGGAAGGTGCAGGTAGCATTTCCGAGATAAACTTGCGTGACAGTGACTTGGTGAATATGCCTATGGCAAAGCATGCTAACGCGGATGTGATTCTCGTGGGCGATATAGATAGAGGAGGAGTGTTTGCCAGTGTCTATGGCTCCATCGCCTTGTTGCCTCCCGATGAGCGGAAACTAATCAAAGGCATTATTATCAACAAGTTCCGTGGCGATTTAAGACTCTTTGAGAGTGGTGTAAAGATGTTGGAAAACCTCTGCCAAGTTCCCGTCTTAGGCGTTGTGCCTTATTACAAAGACATCTATATAGAGGAGGAAGACAGTGTGGCATTGTCTTCCAAATCGATGCAGGCAGAGCAAGGTAGAGTGAATGTTGCGGTGGTTTTGCTCCGACATCTGAGTAACTTCACCGATTTTAATGTGTTGGAACGTGATCCTCGTGTGCATCTGTTCTATACCAATAATACAGAAGACCTGCAAAAAGCCGATATCATCATCTTGCCAGGTAGCAAAAGCACCATCGACGATCTGTATGAGTTGCGTCGCAATGGAGTGGCACAAGCCATTATCCGTGCCCATCGCAATGGGGCTACAGTCATGGGCATTTGCGGAGGCTATCAGATGATGGGTGTAGAAGTGCTTGACCCTGATAAAGTTGAGGGTAATATCGAACGTCTGCCTGGCTTGGGCTTATTGCCTGTAAGTACCTCGATGACTGGCGAGAAAGTCACTCGCCAAGATCAGTTCCGCTTGGCAATTCCAACAGAAGACTCTGCCATGATGCAAGGCTATGAGATTCACATGGGCGAGACTAAGCCTATTCAAGATGCACAATCCTCGCCTCTGAACATCTTTGCCGATGGCCATCCCGATGGCTACTTTGTCGATGCCAAATGCATGGGAACCTACATCCATGGCATCCTCGACAATCCAGGTTTTATCGACTTCCTTCTCCGACCTTGGCAAGAAAAGATTGCCAAAGCTACAATTGTCAATGGATACAATGACCTCAAGTCATTCAAGGAAGAGCAATACGACAAGTTGGCAAAACATATCCGCCAACATGTAGATATAAATAAGGTATATCAAATACTCACGAACCATGATTGAAGGACATGGAGATGACAACTATCGCTATGGGCATCAGATTGTAATGAATTTTAGTTCAAATATTTACAGTCATGCTGATCTGAGCGGACTCTACGCTTACCTGCGTGAGCGCATGGAGGTGATTGGCTCTTATCCAGAGCCTGAAGCCTACACTTTAGAGGCAGAGTTGGCATCATTGCATGCTATAGATCAAGCGTGTGTGCTTGCCACCAATGGGGCTACTGAGGCCATTTACCTCATTGCTCATGCCTATCAAGGCTTGCAGGTTCAGGTGTTGCAACCCACTTTTCGTGAGTATGCCGATGCCTGTGTCATGAATGGTTGCAGGGTGGGGGCTCTCTATCAGTTGCCTGATGAGCGTTCGCACTATCGCCTGGATGAGGGGATTCAGATGCTTTGGCTCTGCAATCCCAACAACCCCACTGGCGGTTTGGTTGACAAGCACCATTTGCGGGCATTGATTGAATCCAATCCACAAGTGTTGTTTGTGATTGACCAGTCTTATGAAGATTTCGTGCTGAAGCCTGTACTCTCCACTGTTGAGGCTTTGGCTTTTGACAATGTGCTTCTCCTGCATAGTCTCACCAAACGTTACTGCGTACCAGGCTTGCGATTGGGCTATGTCACAGGTGCTCCACATTTGATGCGACAGCTTCGAACACATAAGGTGCCTTGGTCTGTAAACGCCTTGGCTATAGAGGCTGGTATTTATTTGTTAAAGCATGACATCAAAGGTTTGCCTTCCACAGTTTCTTACTTGCAAGAGGCTCAGCGTCTGCGTGAGAAACTCATGGCTACTGGTGTGGTTGATGTGTGGGATACCTGTACACACTTCATGCTTGCACAATTGCGATATGGCAATGCGTCGGCTTTGAAAGAATGGTTGGTAGAGCATCATGGCATCCTTATCCGCGATGCCTCCAACTTCGATGGTCTCGATGCTCGCTTCTTCCGGATTGCTGCACAGCGTCCTGATGAAAACGACCAATTGGTTAAGGCAATAACAGAATGGTTAAATGAATGATTAATGGTCAATAGTCAATGGCCAATGGTTAATATTCAATCTTCAATGTTCAATTTTCAATGTTCAATCTTCAATTAATAGTAGCTTGGTTGTTAGATGTGGTACTGGGTGACCCAGCTTGGCTTCCTCATCCAGTTGTCCTTTTCGGCAAGATGATAGCACGAGGTGAGCACGCATTGAACAAAGGTCAGCACCGCAGGCTGAAAGGAGCCCTCCTTGCCATTGTGCTCGTGTTGCTTGTCTTCTTCGGCACATGGGGTCTGATGAAGCTTTGTGCTATGCTTTCCCCCTGGCTCAGCTTCATTCTGCAAGTCATTCTAATATTCTTTTGCTTGGCTGGTACTACATTGATTCGTGAAGTTCGTGAGGTTTTCTTTGCCTTAGACCGTTCCTTAGACGAAGGACGGAAGCAGGTGGCTCGCATTGTGGGTCGTGATACTACGCAACTCACTGACCAAGAGGTGCGTAAAGCTGCTCTGGAAACCCTTGCCGAGAACCTTAGCGATGGCGTCATTGCTCCCCTGTTCTGGTATCTGCTCTTGGGAGTACCTGGTATGATGGCATATAAGATGGTGAACACTCTCGACAGCATGATAGGCTATCACTCAGAGCGTTACCTGCATTTCGGATGCTTTGCTGCCCGTTTCGACGATCTGGCTAATTACATTCCTGCCCGTCTCACCGCTTTGTTGATGGTCTTGGCCTCTGGTCGTCCTCAACTCTTATCCTTCGTGAAGCGATTTGGAAGATGTCATGCCAGTCCCAACTCTGGCTATCCAGAGTCCGCCTTAGCCGGCATCCTCAATTGTCGTTTCGGTGGTCCACACATCTATTTCGGTGAGATCTTCGATAAGCCCTATATCGGCACCAACGAGCGAGACCTTACCACTGCTGACATGCATATTGCCGTCAGGATAAACCGCATCTCCGAGTTCCTGATGGTAGCCATTACCATCGCTCTCAGCCTCTTGTGGTAATGCTGCACATAAAAAAATCCCCCCATGGATTTGGGGGGATGTTAGTTAGTATGTATATGTTAAGGTGTCTGTGCCTCTTTGCAAACCTTTTTAATTCTTCTGAACTGCATCAGGTCTGAGGATGGCGAAAGTGTTACGATAAGCGGTTTCCAAATCGGTGAGCATTTGTCTTGAACCGAACACCTCAATGGTGTACCATCCCTTATAACCTCTTTCTTCCATCTTATTCAGTACAGTCGAAATCTTCGATGCGCCCGTTCCTGCAGGTACTGGAGTCATGTCTTCCAGGCTGGCACGGTCTTTCACATGCACGTGACGAACCCTGTCTTTCATGGCTTCATAAGCCTCTACTGGATCCTCCTTGGCGAAGGTGAAATTACCAATGTCGAACGCAACGCCTAAACTCTTCGACCTGCTCAGCAGGGCTTGGAGGCGCTCTGTACCATAGCATAATGAAGCCTCATTGTCAAAGCTTTCCACCACCAAGTCAACGCCCTCGCTCACACATCTGTTGGCAAAATCTGCCACATGTTGGCGCACCTTCTCAGCGTCTTCATCGGTAGCGTCGTTAGGCAATACATTGGGCACCAGCATCAGGTGAGGATAGTTGTGCCTCTTTGTGAAACTGATGGCAGAATCTTCCAGGTCACCCCATCCGGCACGGAAAAATCCTCTTGCATTATTAGGGTCAAAACCGTCAACATGCTCATCGCCAAGGTAATTGATGTGAACGATGGCACATGAGTGACCAAAGCCCAGGCTGTCGAGTACGGAAATAACATCTTCTTGATAAGGGTAAACATCGGCACCAGCATAGCCCATCTGCCTTACCTTTGCGGCAGCTTCCACGAAAGAGATATTCTCTTGCTGGGCAATGGTGTTGATATGTACGGCGAATACGGAAATCTTAGGTTCTTCCTGCGCCTTTTGGCCTGTGCATGAGCACAATGTGAAAAATGAGGCCAATAACAATGATACAATTCTCATAACTTCGTTTGGTTTTAGTAAGTTAATATTTTCGTCTGCAAAGGTAGTTTTATTTCCATGATTCACAAAATTTCTTTGAGATTATTTGAAAAAACGCCACTTTTTTCTCCTTTTTTATTTTTTTCCATTGCTAAAGAATGCCAAATGAAAAGATTTTTATACTTTTGCAATGGTATAAATCTAAAGTTTGGTATTATGAAAAACGAAGTCTTTTTTAGTTTGAAGAATCAAGCGTTGTTTTGCTTCCTTTGCTCAGTGGGAGTGCTTTTGTCGGCACCCAGCAGTTATGAATACGATACCCATCACATCTTATTGCTAATCCTGTCTATAGCCACATTTTTCATCGCCAAGAAATCCACATTGGTAAAGGCATTGAGCATAGCCGCTTGCTTAAAAGCCATTCATTCACTCGCTTATAGTCAGCTTCTCTTTTATGTGTACGATGTGCTTTCTAATAGCTATTATGAAATCATCTCGTTCCTGATACTGGTTGAGTTACCCATACTGTTTGCCATTGTAAAGGTCAAGGAGTTGCCAGCTAAAGTGTTTCTTGCCATCCTGGCGATTACGATTTTCATGCAGAAACTGATGCCATTTACAGACTCCACGGCTTTATGGGTGGTGTTGGAAAGTTTCAGCTTCTATGTTTTCCTCATCTCTCTCGTCCTATTCTTCATTGCGTCTTATTCTATCTCATTAAATAAAGTTTCACGGAATCTGTCCGTTTTGGCATTGGTTGCATCGGCTTTCGTGCTGTTTGTGGCACTGACTGGAGTCTTGTTTGAGTTCAACGACAGGTCGGGATCTCCTTCGTTCGACAGCCTGGCTGGCGATTACTCAACCTATGCCATTTGCAGAAAGATCATCCATTATTCATCATGTCTGATTTTCATTGCCGGTGTCTTGAAGGCTTCTTATTTCGCCAACTTCTTAAAGAGTTCGAAAATGGCTCTGAAGCGTGCATGTATTCCTGCCATTGTTGGCATGTTGTTGTTTGGAGTCGTTTATGCCATTGCCGCTTATCATGACAATGCGGGTTTTAATCTCTGGAGTTATTCTGATTTAGTACTCATAAAATCAGTCGTTTATATATTATTGGCTTATTCGTTTTATGCTTTTTATCGTTCGGTGTAGGATTGTAAGGGAACCCTGCTAATGAATGGAGATGTCAAAATCCGTTCGGACGAATTCCCCCATTCGGTTATTTGTTTATGATTGACCATTGACTTTTCCGTTCGGTCGGATTTGCAATCCGACCGCATCGAATATAAGGATTTTTAATCCGTAATATATTTATCGCATTGCAAATGCTCATACTCATTACGTTCGGATTACAAATCCGAACGAACGGACACACCGGCACCCTTCACTACCTGCGCGGTAGGATAAAAAGTTCCCAGGTTACCCAGCTGCACGGGAACGCCCTGTGCCAACTGCTCGGGCAGACATCCCGTGATATGATAGAGCACACTCTCCAAGTCGCCTCTGTTCCACTTTGATCCTCCATCTCATTTTTTTTTCGTATTCCACTATCTCTCTACTATCCATATTTCCTTATCTAATATTAATGTTAGATATAATTTAATATCTAACAATCCGTAACCCATCTCCTCTTCAAATTCAAATTTCCAAAATGAAATTTGGAATTTGGAACTCGGGCAAACAATCTTTGCCACACTGTCTGCGAAGATTGTGTGGCAGGCTTTTCACTGTTCTGTTCGCATGCACCGACGCATCATCAGCAAATATCAATGTAAATATTTGGAGAATGAGATAATAGTTGTATCTTTGCAGAGAATAAATGTATAATGAGTGGATTATGAAAAAGTTGTTTTTGGTATTTATTTGCTGCTTTTCACTCTCGGCTAATGCTCAATTGGTGAAGTATTGCATGACTTATGCCGATTTCGTGGCTGATAATTGGACTCCTATCGAAGCTCTTACGGAAGGTAGGACGAACCAGGCATGTCAGATTAAGTTTGATGACGATATGTTTAAGTTCAAGACTGGCGATAAGGAGGCTGACAAAATCATTAAGAAAGAGGTGCTTGCCATTATGTATGGTGACCAACTGTTTGTGAATTGTCGTAATCTGCGACGCAATGAAGTTCAGCTTGATTCGAATGATTATGCCAAGGCTTTTAGGTTTAATGGCGACAAGATTTGCCTGTTGGGATATAAGATAAACAACGCCGCTTTTTTGGCTTCGTTAGGTGCCGATGTGGCTGGTTTCTTAGTAAACGACAGATGGGTAAGTGCGGGATTGTTTGCTGGTTCTTCGGCTATCTGGATGGATAAGGATTTGTGGCATAAGTATGTGTGCTACCTGCTTGATAGCGAGGCAAATGAAAAAGGTAGGACTGAGGTGGTGCAGATTACTGATGAGGTGATGGAGAATCTGTTGGCAGATACGCCAGAACTGTTCCTGAAATACATGGGTGTTGAGAGTAAATGTAAGCGTCAGGCTGCATCAAATGTGTTGCCAATCCTGATGGAAAAGGGGTTGGTTGACGATGGGGTGGATGATTGATATTATATGGCTATATATAACGATTAAGGCTGCAAATCTGCAGCCTTAATCGTTTTGTATATTTAATTTACGGAGCAGATACCGATAATCCTCCAACAGGTTGTAAAGACCATCTTCAGAGAGAACCCCACGCTTGAGATCTTCCGGTAAAAGACCTGCTTCGTCGGCAGCAAAATCAGCTTTCCACTCATCACTGCCATAGTATTCATCCAGTAAGCGGATGTCACCCTGTACCAGTTCGAACGCGTTCAAGGCTGAGTCCATCGCCCTGATTACTTTCAGTGCCATGTTCATTCGCGTCTCCATGTCTCTAATCCGTTTGATATCTGCTTCCATAATCATCTTTTTTAAGTGTTATTTATGCAAAAATAATAATTTGTGATAAGTCATGCAACTTTTGTTGTGGTTTTTTTCTTCTTGCTGACAATAAACAATCCGGAGAGGATGAGGATGGAACCCAAGATGGAGATCCAGGTGACTGGCTCTTGCAGGAAAAGGGCAGAGGCAATCATGGTGCTGAGGGGTGAGAGGTAGATGTAATTGGCTGATGTCAAGGCACCTAACTCGCGGATTACCACATTCCACAACACAAAGCAGATGAGGGCGGCTATAACGCCCAGGAACACCAGATTCATCCAAACAACAGGCTCTGCCAGTTTCTCCAACGGGAATTGCCAGGGCTTGATGAGGAAGGCTGGCAAGATGGTTAAAATGCCGTAGAAGAACACTTTGCGGGTAAGGAAGGTGACGTTGTATCGCTCTGTCATGCCTCGCATCAGCAAACTGTAAACAGCCCATGAACCAGCCGCAACCAATGCCAGGAAGTCGCCCAAAGGATTAAGCTTGAGGATGAAACTTCCATTGAAGATCACGAGTGCCACACCTATCAGTGAGATGATGGATCCGCCAACTAGCCATCGGGTGGCACGGATTTCTTTCAAGAAAGCCATGCCCAGAAACAAGGTGAGCAGGGGAGCGTTGCACACGATGAAAGCCACATTGTTCACCAAAGAATACTGGATGGCAGTGTTTTCTGACCAAAAATACATGGAACCACCAGCCACACCCAAGGCAACAGTGGTGAGCTCATCGCGCCAGGAGTCGGTCCACAGCTTACGGGGAGAGAATGTCCATACTCCCAAATAAGCGATGATGAATCGCAGAAGGAAAATTTCTTGCGGATTCAAACCGTTTAATATCAGTACTTTCGTATTGATGAATGTAACACCCCATATAGCTATGATGCTGATGGCAAGTAGGTGATATGGCATTTTGCTCTTCATGTGACCTCGTAAAAATGTGTGCAAAAATAATGCTTTTTTCAACAAAAAACACTATCTTTGGAGGGAAATTAATCATAAAAATAAAAAAATATGACTCCAATTGAACAAAGAAACGAACTGTTAGCGGGCAAGGTTATCAAGAGCCTGAGGACCCGACATATTGATGGGTATTATTGCGCTACATCGGCAGATGCCATACAAAAGGTGAAGGAGCTGATGCCAGAAGGTAGCAGTGTGTCGTGGGGAGGATCCATGACTTTACGTGATATGGGACTGGTGAAGGCCTTGCATGAGGCTGGCAAATATAACTTGTATGACAGAGATCTTGCCAAGACCCCCGAAGAGGCACAGGAGATATATCGTCAGGCTTTCTCTGCCGACTTCTATATGAGTAGTGCCAATGCCATGAGTGAACAGGGTGACATTGTGAACATCGACGGTAATGGCAACCGTGTAGCCGCAATTGCCTGGGGACCCAAAAAGGTGATTTTCGTAGTAGGTGTGAATAAGATTGCCAAAGACCTGGATGCTGCCATCAAACGTGCCAGGGGAACGGCAGCTCCCATCAATACCGTTCGTCTAAACCGTGATACACCTTGCACTCTGGATGGTGTATGTCATGATTGCCATTTAGCTAACAGTATTTGTAATCAAATACATATCATCAGGAATTCGTACGATAACGGACGTTTCTGTGTGATAATAGTAGGTGAGGAATTAGGCTATTGAAAAGACTATGGGAAAGGTGAGATTTGGTGTGGTCGGCACCAACAAGATAACCGACTGGGTGTTGACTGGTGCCAAACAGGACAAACGTTTTGAGTTGGTTGCCGTTTGCTCTCGCACACAAGCTCGTGCCGACGAGTTTGCCGCCAAGTATGGAGTAAGTCATACATTTACTTCTGTAGAGGAAATGGCGAAGAGCGATGTGGTGGATGCCGTCTATATTGCCACCCCTAACTGTACCCATGCCGAGATTGCCATTACTTGCATGAATCATGGAAAGCATGTGCTCTGTGAGAAGCCTATGGCATCGAACGCCCATGAGGTGAAACAGATGATTGAAACGGCAAAATGCAATCAGGTGGTTTTGATGGAAGCTATGATTGCTACCATGAATCCGAATTTCAATATCGTGAAAGAGATGCTTCCCAAGTTGGGTACCATTCGTAGATATTTTGCCTCTTATTGTCAATATTCTTCACGTTACGACAAATTTAAGGAGGGTGTTGTGCTCAATGCTTTCCAACCTGAATTATCCAATGGTGCCATGATGGACATTGGTGTTTACACCATCTATCCACTCATTGCCTTGTTTGGCAAACCGATGGAGGTGAGCGCGCAAGGTGTGATGCTGTCGAGTGGGACAGACGGACAAGGTGTAGTGAATATGCGTTATGAAGGTATGAATGCCACTGTAATTTATTCCAAGATTGCAAATTCGTACTTGCCAACGGAAATTGAAGGTGAAGATGGCAATTTACTGATGGATGAAATACACACAATTCGTAAAGTAACCTATATTCCGCGTCCTGTTGCCATGTCGGGCAGAGGACCGAAAGCTGAGCCACAAGATGTGGGAGTGAAAACTGAATATGATGATTATTATTATGAAATTGAGGAGTTTATTAACCTTATTGAGAAAGGAAAATTGGAGAGTGAGATTAATTCGCACGCAAATTCCCTGGCTACAATTGAAGTAATTGACGAAGTAAGAAAACAGTTAAGTGTTGTGTTCCCAGCAGATAAATAACAGGTAGAAAACATAATTATATGATAAATTTTTGTTAAAAACGATACACCTTATTAAAAAATTGCTTACCTTTGCAACGTTTTCAGAAGCAATGTTTCCCAAGCGTATGAAAACGATAGTATTTTATGTTTAATTTTTAAAAGTAAAAAGAAAATGTTACAGGAAAAAGTTGGTGAGTTTGCAGGTGTTATTTGGAACATTCTGAATGGTACTGACGGCATGACACTGAAAGACATTAAGGCAGAAGCTAAGAAAAATGAAGTGAAGTTACTGGACAAGGACGCATATCTGGCTATGGGCTGGTTGTTGCGTGAGAATAAGATTGAAGTAACTGAAGATGGTAAGGATCTGTTCATTAAGCTGATCTAATATAAGCTTAATACATAAAACTATTAAAAATGTCGATAAAGTTCATCTTTATCGACATTTTTTTTGTGTTCTCAAAATATTTATCTATATTTACACGATTAAACGCATTTGATTTATGTATCTCTTAGGTTATGACATAGGTAGTTCGTCGGTAAAGGCGAGCTTGGTGGATGCCCAGACGGGCAAGTGTGTAGCATCAGCTTTCTATCCTGATCAGGAGGCTGAAATATTAGCTCCGCAGGTTGGATGGGCTGAACAACATCCTGATATGTGGTGGAAATACTTAAAACTTGCTACTTCTGAAGTACTTCTAAAATCTAAGATAAGTAGTTTTGAAATCAAAGCAATAGGTATTTCATACCAAATGCACGGATTAGTTTGCGTGAATAAGAACCAGGAGGTTTTGCGTCCTTCTATCATTTGGTGCGACTCTCGCGCAGTTAGTATTGGTGAGCAAGCTTTCAACGAACTGGGCACAGAGAAATGCCTCTCTCACTTACTTAATTCTCCAGGTAATTTTACCGCTTCAAAGTTGGCTTGGGTAAGACAGAACGAGCCACAGGTGTATGAGCAGATAGACAAGATCATGCTACCTGGCGACTATATTGCGATGCGACTGTCTGGTGAGGTTCGTACCACTGTTTCGGGTTTGTCTGAAGGAATGTTCTGGGATTTTCAAGAGAACTGTTTAGCTAAATTCCTCTTGGATTACTATGGCATTGATGCCAATCTGATAGCAGACATAGTACCTACTTTTGGCGAACAAGGTTTTATAACAAAGGTAGCTGCTGAAGAATTAGGATTGAGTGAAGGTACTCCGATTACATATAGGGCAGGCGACCAACCCAATAATGCTCTTTCACTGAATGTGTTTAATCCTGGTGAGATAGCCTCTACGGCAGGTACCTCTGGCGTTGTTTATGGCGTGAATGGGCAAATACAGTACGATAAACAGTCGCGTGTGAATACTTTTGCGCATGTGAATCATCATCCCGAACAGACTCGTTTAGGTGTGTTGCTCTGTGTGAATGGTACTGGCATTCTCAACTCTTGGATCAAACGTAATGTGGCTCCTGAAGGAATATCTTATAATGATATGAACAATCTGGCTGCTGGCATACCGATAGGAAGCGAGGGTGTGAGCATCTTGCCTTTCGGCAACGGAGCTGAGCGCATGTTGCGTAACTTAGAAATGGGTTGTGTGATGCATGGCATTGATTTCAACCGTCATCGTAAGGAGCATATCATCAGAGCCGCACAAGAGGGTATTGTCTTTGCTTTTAAATATGGTATAGATATCATGGAACAGATGGGCATGAGGTTGAACAAGATTCATGCCGGCAAGGCCAATATGTTCCTGAGTGGTGTGTTCAGGGATACTTTGGCTGGAGTGACTGGTGCTACCATTGAACTCTATGATACCGATGGAGCTGCTGGCGCCGCTAAGGGTGCAGGCATGGGTGCTGGTATTTATAAGGATAACAATGAAGCTTTTGCAACTTTAGAGAAGTTGCAGGTGATAGAACCTGTAGCAACTGATATGCCTGTTTACCAAGAGGCTTATGACCGTTGGAAGAATGTTTTAGAAAAAGAAATATAAATCATAAAAAACTATAAACTATGGATAAAGAGTTTTTCCCTCAAATTGAAAAGATTCCTTTCGAAGGAACAGCAAGTAAGAACCCGATGGCTTTTCATTATTATGAAGCCGATAAGGTAGTGTTGGGCAAGAAAATGAAAGACTGGCTGAAGTTTGCATTAGCTTGGTGGCATACACTGGGACAGGCAAGTGGTGACCAGTTCGGTGGACAGACTCGTCACTATGCATGGGACGAGGGCGAATGTCCTATTTGTAGGGCAAAAGCTAAAGTTGACGCAGGCTTTGAGATTATGCAGAAACTAGGCATTGAATATTTCTGCTTCCATGATGTGGATCTGATAGAGGATAGCGATGATATCACTGAGTATGAGGAGCGTATGCAGATAATTACCGATTATCTGAAGGAGAAGATGGCTGAGACAGGCATCAAGTTGCTTTGGGGTACAGCTAATGTGTTCGGTCACAAGCGCTATATGAATGGTGCGGCTACGAACCCAGAGTTTGGTGTGGTGGCTCGTGCTGCTGTTCAGATTAAGAACGCCATTGATGCTACTATTAAATTAGGTGGAACTAACTATGTGTTCTGGGGAGGTCGTGAGGGCTATTCTTCATTGCTGAATACCCAGATGCAACGTGAGAAAGACCACCTTGCCAAGATGCTAACAGCTGCTCGTGACTATGCCCGTGCGAAAGGTTTCACTGGTACCTTCCTGATTGAACCAAAACCTATGGAACCAACCAAGCACCAGTATGATGTAGATACGGAAACGGTGATTGGTTTCTTACGTGCCAACGGATTGGATAAGGATTTCAAGGTAAATATTGAGGTGAATCATGCAACTCTGGCTGGTCATACTTTCGAGCATGAACTGACTGTGGCAGTGGATAATGGCATGTTGGGTAGCATTGATGCCAATCGTGGAGATGCTCAGAACGGTTGGGATACAGACCAGTTCCCTATCGACAACTTCGAACTGACACAGGCTTTGCTCCAGGTAATCCGTAACGGAGGTTTGGGCAATGGTGGTATGAACTTTGACGCTAAACTGCGTCGTAATTCTACCGATCCAGAGGATATCTTCATTGCTCACATCAGTGGTATGGATGCTATGGCTCGCGCTTTGCTCAATGCTGCTGATGTTTTGGAAAATTCTCCATTACCAAAGATGTTGCAAGACCGTTATGCCAGCTTCGATACAGGTGAGGGCAAGCGTTTTGAGGATGGACAGATGACTCTTGAGGAATTGGTAGCTTATGCTAAGGAAAAAGGCGAACCTACTATGAAGAGTGGTAAGCAGGAACTTTATGAAACTATCCTAAATCTCTATTGTAAATGAGAATATTAAAGGTCGGATTAGTTCAACAGTCCGTCATAACCGACCTCTCTGAAAACCTGGAGAAGTTGGCAAACAATATTAGAGCTTGTGTAGCTCAGGGGGCACAGATGGTGGTGCTTCAGGAGCTGCACAATACTCCTTATTTCTGTCAGGTTGAGGATGTGAACAACTTCGATCTGGCAGAACCTGTGCCTGGTTCATCAACCGATTTCTTCGGTGCTTTGGCAAAGGAGCTGAGCATCGTTTTGGTGACCTCGTTGTTTGAACGCCGTGCTCCTGGATTGTATCATAATACTGCTGTGGTGTTTGATGCAGATGGTAGTATGGCAGGCAAGTATCGCAAGATGCACATTCCCGATGATCCAGCCTACTATGAAAAATTCTATTTCACCCCTGGTGACATAGGGTTCAAGCCTATTCAGACCTCAGTGGGTAAGTTGGGACTGATGGTTTGCTGGGATCAGTGGTATCCTGAAGGAGCTCGTATTATGGCTATGCAAGGTGCTGAGATGTTGATATATCCTACGGCAATTGGTTGGGAAAGTACTGATACTGAAGAGGAAAAACAACGTCAGTTGGGTGCTTGGCAAACTGTGATACGAGGCCATGCAGTTGCAAATGGATTACCAGTGATAGCTGTGAACAGGGTAGGGCATGAGCCTGATCCGTCAGGACAGACCAACGGCATTCAGTTTTGGGGTAATAGCTTTGTGGCAGGTCCTCAGGGTGAGCTCATAGCCAATGCCAATGACAATCACGATGAAAACATGGTGGTGGAAATTGACTTGGATCGTTCTGAGCAGGTGCGTCGTTGGTGGCCATTCCTGCGAGATAGGAGAATTGAAGCTTACAACCCCATACTGAGTCGATATTGTGACGAATAAGTTTGTTGGAAATCAAATAGATAAAAATGTCTGAGAATTTAAAAGTCATATTAGATCCTCATGGAGAAAACCTGATGCAACAGTTTCGGGATTTATTGCCAGACCTGCAAAAACTCGAGAAGCTGGCTTTTACGAAGCTTAAGCTTGCATTAGACAATCAGGGAATCTATGTGACGGCTATTGAACATAGAATCAAGACCGAGAAATCGTTGGCAGGGAAGCTGCTTCTGAAAGGCTCAAAATACAATAGTATAAGTGACATCACCGACCTGTTGGGTTTGCGTGTTATCACTTTCTACACTGATGATGTGGATAAGGTTGCAGCCATAGTAAATAAGGTGTTTGATGTAGATTGGTGTGAATCAGTTGATAAGCGTAAACTACATAAACTCAATAGTTTTGGTTATAATTCACTTCATTATATTTGTCGTTTGCGTACCCAGAATAAGAAGCTGAAGAGCATCCGCTTTGAACTTCAAATGCGTACTGCCTTGCAACATGTGTGGTCAACCATAGAACATGATACAGGTTATAAAGGCGATGTGAAAATACCCGATGAATATCGTCGTCAATTCAGTCGTTTGGCAGGTATGCTGGAGTTGGTGGATGACGAATTTAGCCGTTTGCGGATCTCTATTACTGACTATCGCAGACAAGTTCAGTCGTTGGTAAAGTCGGGCAAGCTGGATGATGTTGCTCTTTCTGCAGATTCTTTTGCCAGCTACCTGGAGTTACATCCATTCGATCGTCTCAATCAACGAATAGCAGCTGTGAACCAAGCGGAAATTTTCCCAGCTCCCCTGATTGGATTCCTTCCTCTGTTGGAGTCATTCGACTTTGAAACTTTAGGGGATGTTCAAAGGTTCATTCAGGAGGATTCAGATGATGCCTATCAGTTAGCCCTCTCGCAGTTGGCTGTTACCGATCTCGACATTTTAGCAGAAAATGTAGGCTTGCAGAATCTCTGTTTAGTTCATGTACTCAAACAAGGACGTGGACGAGCCGGACTGAAATTTGTATTTGACACCTTGAATGGAGAGCGTGACAGTAACGAAATACTTGTAGATATGATACTGGAACAAGCACAGAATCTGGAATTTATGGATAATAAAACTCCTAAACAATGAGTAAAAAAGATTATTTAGATAGTAGTTTGTTGGATCGTGCCATCTGTTTTGCCGTAAAAGCGCACGCCAATACTGAGCGAAAGGGTAAAGGATTTCCTTATATAGTGCATCCTTTGGAGGTAGTGACTATTGTGGCAACAATGACTTCAGACCAAGAGATTCTGGCGGCAGCAGTCTTGCATGATACAGTGGAGGATACAGATGTAACGTTAGATCAACTGGCACAGGAGTTTGGTCAGCGTGTGGCTGACTTAGTAGCACATGAGAGTGATATTGAACTGGAGGGTAGTGCTGAAGATACTTGGCACCAACGCAAGCAGGCTGCTATTGATCACTTAGCCGAAGCTCCCTTTGATGCCAAGATCGTAGCAATGGGTGACAAACTATCGAATATGCGAATCATTGCTCGCGACTATGCTGAGATTGGTGATGCTCTCTGGAATCGTTTTCATGTGAATGATCCTCAAGAGCATGCCTGGCATTATCAAGGACTCTTGAAATCCTTGTCGGAACTAAGTGATACTCTTGCTTATCAGGAGTTCGCTTCATTAGTCAAACAAGTTTTTGGATAAATATAGGGGCGGTTCACATCGCCCCTATACCATCTCAAATAAACAATGGCAGTTGTTTATTTGCTTCTTTCAGCTTTCTTTTACAAGAAAGGTGTTGGTCGTGTGATGCGACGGTCCGAACCTCCGTCTCACTGTACTCAACGCTTTTTCCTCGAAAGCAATGACAAAGCAATGCATGGCAGGTCTTCTGACTCGTTTCACCTCTCAGCGGCCTTCCCGTATGGATTGCTTAGAAACCATGCAGTGGCATAGAGTTGTAGCTGACAGGTATCAAAGAAACTCACAGCAGCGGGACTGTTCAGGATTCTCACCTGATTCCCTTTTAATTCCTGGCTCCGAACAGAAGCAAGGAAACCAATGCGTGGCAAAGTTAAATATCTTTTACGAAATATGCAAACTTTTTTCTCTAATAATTTGCCAATAGACGCTAAATAGTTACCTTTGCAATGTTTTTCGCAAAACTAAAATGACTTTTCGTATGGGAATGGTAATTGGAATAGATGTGGGTGGCTCGACCACAAAGATTGTCGGAATACAGAACAATCAGATTATCAAGCCAATGTTTATTACAGCTGCAGACCCTGTGACATCCTTGTTTGGGGCTTTTGGTAAGTATCTTCATGATAATGAGATCAAACTGGAGGATATCGAACAGGTTATGATGACAGGTGTAGGAAGCGCTTTTGTAACAACCCCCATCTATGGTTTGCCAACGAAGATGGTGGATGAGTTTACTGCCGATGGTTTGGGAGCTTGTCACGGTATCGATATCGACCGTCTGATTGTGGTGAGTATGGGTACAGGTACGACTTTCGTTAAAATTGATCATAAGGAAATCAAGCATATTGGTGGTATGGGTATTGGCGGAGGAACCTTGCAAGGCCTCTCAAACTTATTGTTGAAGACACATGACATTTGTCAGGTAGCTGAACTTGCCAAGCTTGGTGACCACACCAAGGTGGATTTATTGATTGGCGATGTTTGCAACACCGACTTGCCAGGGTTGCCTCTAAATGCTACAGCTTCTCTCTTGGGTAAAGCACACAGTGACTCGGCACAAGAGGATATCGCTGCTGGTATCATCGTCACCGTGTTACAGACCATTGGGAGTGGGGCAGTTCTTTGCTCGTTAAACTCTGATATTAAAGATTTTATTCTTATAGGCAATCTTACTCGTATGCCTCAGTGTAGGGGGGTGTTCGATGAATTGGAAGGTCTCTATGGTGTGCGTTTCCACATCCCTCCATACGCAGAGTATAGTACAGCCATCGGAGCAGCTCTCTCCTATTTTAATAATAAAGAGAAAAATAATTAGTGAAACAGTTTGAGAGAACAAAAAAAGTTAGTAATTTTGCGGCGTTTTTGAGACAACATAATGTCTAACACAGTTAACTATTTAAAAATTAATTAACAAAATGGAAAATTTAAAGGAAATTAAGCCACTCGAAGAGTTTAATTGGGAAGCTTACGAAAGTGGCGAAGCTCTCTCTCCAGTCAGCAAGGAAGACCAGGAGAAGGCGTATGACAACACGCTGAATAAAGTAAATGAGCGTGAGGTCGTTGAAGGTACCGTAATCAGCATGAACAAACGTG
Organism: Bacteroidaceae bacterium; assembly: GCA_017649485.1. Lineage (GTDB taxonomy): Bacteria > Bacteroidota > Bacteroidia > Bacteroidales > Bacteroidaceae > Bacteroides. The sequence continues at coordinate 25,978 of JAGCGS010000040.1, forward strand.
AGGTCGTGGTGAATATCGGTTACAAATCAGACGGTATCATTCCTATGAGTGAGTTCCGTTACAATCCTGATCTGAAGCCTGGTGATAAGGTGGAAGTTTACATTGAGAACCAGGAGGACAAGAAGGGTCAGCTGGTGCTGTCACACCGTAAGGCTCGTTTGTCTTTGGCTTGGGATCGCGTAAATCAGGCGTTGGAAACACAGGAGGTTATCAAGGGTTTCATCAAGTGCCGCACAAAGGGTGGTATGATTGTGGACGTATTTGGCATCGAGGCATTCTTGCCAGGTTCACAGATCGATGTGAAGCCTATCCGCGATTACGACGTATTCGTAAACAAGACTATGGAGTTCAAGGTTGTAAAGATCAACCAGGAGTTCCGCAACGTGGTTGTTTCTCACAAGGCTCTTATCGAGGCTGAGTTGGAAGCACAGAAGAAAGAAATTGTTAGCAAGCTCGAAAAGGGTGAGGTACTCGAAGGTACCGTTAAGAATATCACTTCTTACGGTGTATTCGTTGACCTTGGCGGTGTAGACGGTCTGATCCACATCACAGACCTGAGCTGGGGCCGTGTAAGCGATCCTAAAGAAGTGGTTGAGCTTGACCAGAAGATAAATGTAGTAATCCTTGACTTTGACGATGAGAAACGTCGTATCGCTCTTGGTCTGAAGCAGCTTACTCCTCATCCATGGGATGCCCTGAATCAGGATTTGAAGGTGGGTGATCACGTGAAGGGTAAAGTAGTTGTGATGGCTGACTATGGCGCATTTGTTGAGATCGCTCCTGGTGTTGAGGGTCTGATTCATGTTTCTGAAATGTCTTGGAGTCAGCACCTGCGTAGCGCTCAGGACTTCCTGAATGTAGGTGATGAGGTAGAGGCTGTTATCCTGACTCTGGATCGCGACGAGCGTAAGATGTCTCTGGGTATCAAGCAGCTGAAAGCTGATCCATGGGAGAACATCGAGGAGAGATATCCTATCGGTTCACAGCATAAGGCTAAGGTTCGTAATTTCACAAACTTCGGTGTATTCGTGGAGATTGAAGAAGGTGTTGATGGCTTGATCCACATCTCTGACCTGTCTTGGACAAAGAAGGTAAAGCACCCATCAGAGTTCACCCAGATTGGTGCAGAAATCGATGTAGTAGTATTGGAAATCGACAAGGAGAATCGTCGTCTGAGCTTGGGTCACAAGCAGTTGGAAGACAATCCTTGGGATACCTTTGCTAATGTATTCACTGAGGGCGCTATTTTCGAAGGTACCGTAACCGATATCTTTGACAAGGGTGCTGTGATTGCATTGCCTCATGGTGTAGAAGGTTTCGTTACTCCTAAGCAGTTGGTTAAGCAGAATGGATCACAGGCTCAGGTTGGTGAGACTCTGCCATTCAAGGTGATTGAATTCAATAAGGATACTCGCCGTATCTTCTTGTCTCACAGCCGTGTATATGAAGATCAGGCTCGCGAGGAGAGAAATGAACAGCGTCGTAATCAGCGCAGAAACAACAAGCGCGAAGAGACTCCAGCTATCCAGAACCAGGCAGCATCAACCACATTGGGTGATATCGATGCACTGGCAGCTCTGAAGGAGAAGCTTTCTAAAGGTGGCAAGTAAAAAAGTTTCACCTTATATATAATAAAAGGTGTCTGCAAGATTTTGCAGGCACTTTTTTTATTGTTATCTTTGTGAGTTGAATTGTAAGCAAGGTATGGAAAATTTCAAATTGACAATATTAGGATGCGGTTCAGCCAAACCTACATTAAAGCATTTCCCTTCGTCGCAAGTGCTGAATGTGCGTGACAAACTGTTTATGATTGATTGTGGTGAGGGCGCTCAACTTCAGTATTGCCGTAATCGTTTACCTTTCAATCGCCTGAATCATATCTTTATCTCACATCTTCATGGTGACCATTGGTTTGGTTTGCCAGGTTTGATTTCTACTTTTAACCTATTGGGTCGTACTGCTGAGTTGCATGTGCACAGTCCGCATGGCTTAGAGCAGATGATGAAACCAATTATGGACTACTGCAATAACGATATGACCTACCAGGTGTATTTTCATGAGTTCGATACTCACGAGTCAACTATGATTTTTGAAGACCGTACCTTAACCGTTACCACTATCCCTCTGACGCACAGATTGCCTACCTGTGGCTTCCTGTTTAAAGAAAAGGAGGGCTTGAGACATATCATACGTGAGATGATTGATTTCTACCACATCCCATTAGCCTATATCAATAATATCAAGGCAGGAGCTGACTTTGTGTTGCCTAATGGTGAGGTTATTGCCAACGAACGGCTCACCACACCTCCGTCACCTACCCATCGCTATGCCTATTGTTCTGACACGATATACAAGCCGGAAATTGTAGAGTTAATAAGGGGAGTGGATTTGCTCTATCACGAAGCTACATACGCTGCTGATGATGAGGTGAAAGCTCAGAAACATTTCCATAGCACAACCTTGCAAGCGGCTCAGATAGCTAAGGACGCACAGGTAAAACAACTGGTAATTGGGCATTTCTCAGCTCGTTATACAGATGAGGATAAGCTACTTAATGAAGCTAAATCTGTATTCTCCAATACTTTGTTAGCTGATGAGAATTGTTTGTTTAAAGCATGAAGTATATTTGTTTTAGGCTGAGCAATTAAACCTTTTAACTCTATGATGGTCTAATGACTAATGAATGAATAAAAGATATGAGTGCAAGATTCGATGAAGAGAATGTGCTGAGGATGCTGCAAGAAGACGATGCCATGCAACGCAGGGCATTCGGCATGATTGTTGAGGAGTATGGCCAGCAACTATATTGGCAGATACGCCGTTTAGTTTTAGATCATGACGATGCTAACGACGTCTTGCAAGAAACATTAATACAGGCTTGGAAGAATATCGATTATTTTCGTGGTGAGTCGAAATTGTCAACTTGGCTCTATCGTATTGCCATTAATCAGAGCTTGAACTTCCTGAATAAACAGAAGGCTCAACAGCATGTGTCGATGGATGATGAGTCTGTGAGTGTTGCCAATCAGCTGGAAGATGATGCTTATTTTGATGGCGACAAGGCTCAAAGACTGTTGCAACAGGCACTCACTACTTTACCCGATAAACAGAGGTTGGTGTTTAATCTTCGATATTATGATGAGCTGACCTATACTGAGATTTCAGAAATTGTGGGTTCGACAGTAGGAGCCTTGAAGGCTGATTACCATTTGGCTGTTAAGAAAATCTCTAAATTTTTCGAGGAAGCCGATTAAACCATTTGAATAAACCAATGTCTAACAAATAGAAAACGATAGAAACCATGAAAGAAGAAGAACTGTTGTTGCGCAAGGTTGGGAAGAGCAATCCTTTTACGGTGCCAGAAGGCTATTTTGAAGGCCTTACAAACCGTGTTATGGACAGTCTGCCTGAAAAGCCGATCCCAGAATACAAAACCAGGCCACTCACTTGGTGGGATAAAGCGAAGCCAAGTGTATATCTGGCAGCGATGTTTGTTGGTGCGGCTATCATCATCAGGGTGTTAGGTTATATACATGATAACGACCCTGCTGTGATTGCAGCCGAAGAAGAGCAATACGAAACGGAAATGGTGCAGAACCTGGTTGATGCTATGCAAATGGATGATTATTCTCTATATCTATATCTTTCTGATGCTGAGTGAAAAACATTTGTATTATTTAATTTAAAGTTTGTTTATGAAAAGATTGGTATTATTATTGACAATGGTGGTAGCTGTAGCTTCACTAAACGCACAAGACAGAAGAAATCGCGAAAGACTAACGCCTGAACAGTTCCAGGCAAGGCAACAGGAGTATCTTACTAAAGTTGCGGAGTTAACAGAGCAGGAAGCTAAAGAATTCTTCCCGCTGTACTTTGAGATGAAACAAAAACAGAAAACCATGCAGGATGAAGCTTGGAAACTGTTTCGTGAGGGTAGGGACAACAACGCTAAAGAGGGTAGCTATAAGGAAATAAATGATGCCTTTACTGAGTCGCAGCTGAATTCTGCACGCTTGGAGAAGGAGTATCTTGATAAGTTCCGCAAAATCTTGCCCGACAAGAAGATTTTTCTTATAAGAAGTGCCGAGATGGGGTTCCGTACTAATATGGTTAGGGATATGTGGCGTCCTCGCCAGGAGGGCGGTGGAACACCCAGCAGGGACAGACAACGCAGACACACTCCAGATATAAAATGATTATTAATTTTGTTAGTAATTCCCGTCAGTAGCACATAGCTGCTGGCGGGTGTTGTTTTCAAACAAACGTAGAAAAGTGTTTTTGCAATTAATATAATCGATTATGAGAAAGTATTTTGTATTTGTAGTTGTGTTGATGGCTGTTATGTTGCTGCCAGTCAGTTTGTCGGCTTTCAACGGACCTCGTGGTCAACTGGTAGCAGGAGCTGCCAAAGCTGATATTACTCCAGATCTCAAAGATCTTCCTCCAACTTCACAGGGCATTTTGGATCATTGTTACGTTAGAGTTATTATTTTTGGGAATGGCTCGACTAAAGCAGCTTTCATTACTTTTGATGCAGGAGGTGTTGATTCGAATGCAGCAGCTTATATTGACAAGCGTGCTGCTGATGAACTTGGCATCCCAGAGGGCAATATCATCTATAATGGAACACATACTCATTCTGGAAGTAGTGTTAGAGGAGATGAATTGAACAATCGGGTATGGAGTGCTTTAAAGAGTGCTGTGGATGCTATGGTACCGGCTAAATTGGGCTATGGTAGTGGAGTATCATACTTGAATGTAAAACGTGACCTCTATGATGCTGAACGCGGTTCGTGGTGGGAAGGACCAGATTATGATGGCAAGTCTGACAAGACGGTGGGTGTTATCTACTTTGAAAGTTTGGATGGAACTCCCATTGCCACCTATTTCAATTATGCGATGCATGCTGTGATAACAGGTAATACCGATAAAGTCAGTGCTGATTTCCCTGGTTCCGCTGAGCGCTATGTGGAAAGTCGCTATGGTGATGGTTTCGTGGCAAGTTTTGCCTCTGGTGCTGCGGGTGATCAGAATCCTATTTATTTCCAACAGACTTTTGATCTTCGTAATATCCGCATAGCTGATTTTGCCGCTCGTGGTGAGGACATTTCCAATAGAATGCCTCCTGGAGGGCAGGGCTTAGACAGAACAAAGCCTGAAGTACAACGACTTTTAGGAGAACAGGAGAGGATGATTGAGAGTTATGGACAAATATTGGGCGAGGAAGTCAAGTATGTTATTATGAATATGCGCCATTTTGAGACGCAAGTTACCATCAACTGTGCAAGAAAGGTGGTCAATGTGCCGGGAAGAAGGTTGCTCAATAGAGAAGGTAGGGCAGGATTCACAGGTCAATATGAAGATATTGGTGATGTGGGTATTGGTCTTTGTCTCATTATGCTGGATGACATTCCTGTAACAGCTGTGGCAGGTGAGCCATATAACCAGATTGCAGTACGATTGAAGAGGGAATCTCCTTATTCCCGAACCATGATGACAGGTCTTGCCTACTGTCCTGGTGTGGGCTATGGTGGATATATACCAGATGATGAATCTTATGGTGCTGAAGTCTTTGAGGTGCTTGGGTCTCGCTACAAACAAGGCTATGCTGAGAGTGCTATCGTAAATGGGCTATTGGAAATGATTCATGATGCAACCCATTAAACATGTTATTCAATGTCTTTAAAGAATGATGCAATAATTATTGTTAAAAATAAGTAGTCAAGAGCGAGTGATATCAGATTATTTCGTATTTTTACACTTTCGAATAAATTATTTTAATAGAAAAATTACAGAATATGACTACAGGAAACGTTCGTCCGGCTGATATGGAGCGCATTACAACTCCCGCTTTAGCCCAGAAATTCATTGAAGAACAGATTAAGGAGCTGCGTGCTCAGATTGGCGACAAGAAGGTGCTGCTGGCACTCTCTGGTGGCGTTGACTCATCAGTGGTGGCTGCTTTGCTGATTAAGGCCGTTGGTAAGCAATTGGTGTCAGTTCATGTGAATCATGGCTTGCTGCGCAAGGGTGAGCCTGAACAGGTAATTCGTGTTTTCCGTGATGAGCTGAATGCCAATCTGGTGTATGTGGATGCAACAGACCGTTTTCTCGATAAACTGGCAGGTGTGGCTGATCCCGAGCAGAAACGTAAAATCATTGGTGCCGAGTTCATTCGTGTGTTCGAGGAGGAAGCTCGTAAGCAAGAGGGCATCAGTTTCTTGGCTCAGGGTACCATCTATCCCGACATCATAGAGTCTGGTCCTGTGAAGTCGCACCACAACGTGGGAGGTCTGCCTGAAGATTTGCAATTTGATTTGGTGGAACCTATAAAGCTGTTATTCAAGGATGAGGTTCGCGTGGTTGGTAAGGAGTTAGGATTGCCTGACAATATGGTTTTTCGCCAGCCTTTCCCTGGTCCTGGTCTGGGTGTTCGATGTACTGGTGCCATTACTCGCGACCGTCTGGAAGCTCTTCGTGAGTCTGATGCTATCCTGCGTGAGGAGTTTGCCAAGAATGGTTTGGAAGGCAAAGTTTGGCAGTATTTCACTATCGTGCCAGACTTCAAGTCAACAGGTGTGAAGGACAATAAACGCAGTTGGGATTGGCCTGTCATCATTCGTGCCGTCAATACCCGTGATGCGATGACCGCCACCATCGAAGAAATACCTTATGAACTGCTGCACCACATTACACAACGCATTATTACTGAAGTGCCTGGCGTAAATCGCGTTTTATACGACCTTACTCCAAAGCCAACGGGTACAATTGAGTGGGAATAGTAGTTTATAATAAAATAGTTATGCCCTTGAGTTAGTTACCTATCAACTCAAGGGCTTTTTTATTCAGACAAACATTTGCATTTATAGATTCCTTGATAGCGACAACGGAAGCTCTAAACCGTTGGCTTCCAATAGTGGACGGTTTCTTAAAATCTTCTCTGTGGCATCTATACCAACTATTTCTCCTTTCTTTAGTAGGATAACCTCTTGACAAGTGTCATAGATGAAGTCCAGATCGTGTGAAGCAATGAGTTTTGCCATTGGAAGCTCGTTGACTATGTGAATAAGATTACGTCTGTTGCGAGGATCGAGGGCAACAGAGGGTTCGTCCATTAGCATCAGTTTGCTTTGGGTAGCCAGCACGGTGGCGATGCTTGCCAATTTCTTCTCGCCTCCGGATAAACTGTAGATATGCCGATATTTCAATTCTTCAAGATGTACCATTCGCAAAGCCTGCATCACACTTTCATCCACTTGTTCATTATTCATCCTGTAGTTGCGTGGTGCAAAAGCCACATCTTCGTAAACGGTTGACATAAATAGCTGGCTATCGGAATCCTGAAACACATAGCCAACCTTCTTACGAATGGCCTTGAGATTGTCTTTCTGCAACTTAATACCTGCTACATTGATGTTCCCATGCTGCATATCCAATAGTCCGCAAACCAATTTCAGTAAGGTGGATTTACCAGCTCCATTGGCTCCAATCAGTCCCACACACTGATTCTCGGCAATGCTGAAAGTCAAGTTGTGCAATACCTCATTACTCTTATCTCCAGCATGTCCGTCATACGTGAATGACAGGTTGTTAACTTCAAGAATATTCATAAAAATCTGATTGTTAGAAATAATGCAATCCAACCTATTCCATATAGGTAATCCTTTAGCTTCGCTGTCCTCTCTTGGCTGAGGGTAAACTCACCCGTAAAGCCTCTCATCTCCATACTCTCATAAACAGTCTGAGCTCGATCGTAACTGCGCAACAACAATTGTCCTACCATCGTTCCCCAAACTTTAAAATGTACACCTTGCTGATTGGGCGCACGTAGCGAGTAGGCTTCAGTCATTCGTTCCACCTCTTTCAGAAACACAATCAGGTAGCGATAAATCAGCATGAAGACAGTCACCAGAACTGCTGGAATATGAAGCTGTCTCATTGCACCACAGATAGACTCCATAGGTGTAGTAACTATCAGTAGATAAGCAGCCATAATGGCAAAGATGCCTTTTAAAAACAGAGTAGTCATAGATATCATGCCCCCAGTGATAACTAAGCTTCCTACTTGCATCATCGGCTGACGGTCGATAAGGATGTTGGGAATCCCTACAAAAGCCAGCATCAGGATGATTATCCACAAGCGTCGCATCAGCATATTCAGTGAAATCCCTCCTGCTGCAAAGCATATAGCCAAGTAGCATCCCATCAAAATAGTGCCTGCCAGGTTGAATTTGCCAAATGAAACCAATACCACAAGATAGGCGATTGTTACCAGCAATTTGCAAAGCGGATGGACTGACTGTAACCAGCCTGCTTGCCTTGATTCCTTGTCGATGGCGTGAAGTTCAATGATGGCTCTGCTAACTCTACGCATTTTGTCTCTGTTTGATGAAATAAGCTAAAACGGCACAGATGAACAAAACAACCAGACTACCTATAACGCCTGATAGTGATGTTCCCCAAGCATTTTCAGACCCTTTAAGTGCGTAGTCAGGTAGTAATGCAGTCTGCTCTTGAATCTGTGCAGCCCAATCATAGGTCCCTCCTGTAACTTCAAGTTCATCAGAACCTGTTACCTTGAAGATGGACCACTCCAAACCGTCTGGATAGGAGGATGCCATCAACGAGAAGAGCCCACCAACTACCAGCGTACAAGCCAGGATGATGCCAGCAACAGATGAAGCAGTTAATTTAGCTTCTTCACGCTTGTTGTAACCATACAGCAACTGAGGTCGAGCTTCGAAGATAAAGACCAATACAGCGGTAGTAATTAAACCCTCAATTAGTCCGATAATTAAATGGATAGGAATCATAAAGCCTAAGAATGTAATGAAAGGAAGCTCTGTGATGCCAGAAGCGAGAGTCTCTAACGTTACGGAAAAGGCTCCCAACAGCAAACTAATTGTACATCCTACGATGGACGCGGCTGCTATACGTCCTTTGGTAAATCCCTTTCGGGTAAAAAAATTCCAAACGACCAGACCTCCTACAAAACATCCGTAAAAGCCCATATTCCAGATGTTGCATCCTAAGGCCAGTAGGCCTCCGTCGGCAAATACCAGACACTGTATGGCAAGAATAGCAATCATAGTTAGGAAGGCTGCGTATGGACCCAAAACGGCACTGAGCAGCATACTGCCGCACAGATGACCTGAAGATCCTGTGCCTGGTATCGTGAAATTAATCATCTGGGTTGCGAATACAAAGGCACCCATCACTCCCATTAGTGGAATTGTATATTTTTGATTGTCACTATTGCTGTTTTTCTTTAGTGAATAACCAGTTGCTATTGCTGAACAGGCATATAGTGTTCCTGACACAACGGGAGAAACCAACGCATCGGCCATATGCATAATTGTTACCCTTCCTTTAATATGTGAATATCCATACTGCCACTTCTGAATCCCTCTAAGTCGAGAGTAATATATACGAATCCCATGCGTTTAAGCTCAGCAATTACTGATTGACGTTTAGAGAGTAGCAGATCCATCTGTTCTTCATCAACCTCAATGCGAGTCACATCTCCGTGTATCCTCAGCCTCACATTATAAAAACCTTGTGAGCGTAACCAGACTTCGGCTTTATCCACTTGCTGCATTAACTCATAATTCAATTCCGTACCATAAGGGAAACGCGTTGCCATACAAGGAGTAGATGGACGTGATGCCACAGAAATGCCGTATTGTGCTGCCAGTTTACGGACCTCTTCTTTTGTGATGCCCAATTTGGCAAATGGACTGATTATTGACAATTCCCTCAATGCCTGGATGCCTGGACGATAAACCTTCAGGTCGTCGGCGTTAGTTCCTTCCACCACAAGACTTACTCCCAGCGTCCTGGCTCTTTCCAGCAATTTTTTGAACATACAGCGTTTACAGCGATAGCACCTGTCTGGTGGATTCATACTGATATCAGCTTCGTCCAATTCGTTGATTTGCAACACCCAATGCTCGGCACCCGTTTCATTTGCTACCTGCTTGGCTATCTCAACGTCGCCGTGTGGATGTAAGTGAGTCTGCAAGGTGATTGCATAGATTTTTGAGCCTGTTTGTCTGGCTGCTTCACAACACAAATATAGCAGCAGACTGCTGTCAACACCTCCCGAGAAAGCCACAGCCACATCTTTTTCCGCCAGTTCGCGTAAATAGGCTTTCAATGCTTCAATTTTACTTGTTGTATCCATAAATGCTTTATTTGTTGGTTTCGTTCCATATCTGGTTGAACACTTCTTGGAAATGAAGTCCTTTGGCCTGACACACAGCTTCAACGTCGTCATACTCGGGGTAGCAACGTTGGGTGTTATCAGGTAGTGTAACCACTTTTACCCTAACTTCTCCCATGCTGGTTTTTACTTTACGTATCTCTCGGGGTAAAACAGCCCGTTCCATTCGTACGATGCGTATGCCTATCGTGGTAGTTTCTTCAAAGATGATACGCTGCATCAACTCCCTTGATTTTTCCTCACAGATTACATTCAGTTGATAACCTGGTCTGTTCTTTTTCATGAAGACTGGGAAATAATGCACATCCCTTGCTCCCGCTTCCAGTAGCCTGTTCATCACATATCCCATCTGCTCACCCGTGCAGTCGTCTATGTTGCTTTCCAGCTTCACAATTTCATCTGTTGCATCGTCGTTTGTCTTTATTACAGTCTGTTGGGCTTGGACAACAGCGTGGGGTAGGGCTGGTTTACTTGTGGTCACTGCTCCTTGATCTTCTATAAGCATCGCCCTCAGGAGGCTAGGACGTTCGTAGTTACGTTTTCCTGCTCCGATACCTGTACGCAGCACCTTGAAATTATCAGGCAAGCTGTCACTTGTACGTATAGCGGCAACAATCGCTGCACCTGTAGGTGTCACAAATTCACCTTTTGTATTGGTGATATGCAGATTCAGGTGGTGAGCATCCACAATATTAGCCACGGCTGGCACAGGAATGGGCAATACACCATGTTGACAACGCACTGTACCTATACCTTCGTAAAGCACAGGAACAATCACTTCTTCAATGTGCAGATTGTCCAGGCATACAGCTACTGCTGCTATATCTACAATGGAATCCACAGCTCCCACTTCATGAAAGTGTACCTCATCCTTGGGAAGTCCATGCGCTTTCGCTTCTGCTTCGGCTATGATTTCAAACATCTTTATCGCCAGTTGTTTGGCCTTAGCTGTTAGTCCGCTATTGGTTAATATGTTCACTATATCATTTAACCCCCTGTGATGATGTTTATGAAACAAGTTGAAAGGGAAATGATGGTGGTGATGGTGACCTTTCTCACCGTGAAGGTATTCCATATCGTGGTCATGGTTGTCGTGTTTAAGCACTACATTGAAGTCGCAAGCTTCGATACCAGCTTTATTAACACGGTTGATGTGTGTTTCAAATCCCTTAATAGGCAGGCTTTTTAGAGCTTGGTCAAGCACCTGTGCATCTGCTCCCAGATCAAGCAGGGCAGCTACAGTCATATCACCGCTGATGCCTGAATAACATTCTAAGTACAGTTTTTGTTTCATCTTCACTCAGCTTTAAAGTGTGAATGGTCACCCTCGCAGATGGCCAGATTGATTTGAGAAGCCAGATATCCAGCTCCGTATCCGTTGTCTATATTGACGGTTGCAATGCCATTTGCACACGAATTGATCATCGTGAGCAAAGCTGAAAGACCATTCATACTGGCTCCATATCCTACAGAGGTTGGCACCGCAATAACAGGTTTACTTACCAGTCCACCTATCACGCTGGCTAATGCTCCCTCCATTCCTGCTACAGCAATCACGCAATTAGCACCTTGAATAACATCCAACCTTGCCAGCAGTCTGTGTAATCCGCTAACACCTACATCGAAAATCCTAACCACGTTATTACCCAAAAATTCAGCTGTTTGTGCAGCTTCCTCAGCAACGGGAATATCGGCTGTGCCGGCAGTACATACAGCAATCAAACCGCGTTTCAGCTTGTCAGGTTTTTCAATTTTCAACACATGTGATATAGGGTCAAAGGATGCATCGGGATAATGTGTTTGTATCAATGTTGCCTGTTGTTCGTTGGCTCGTGTACCCAATACCTCCCTTTCAGCTTCATAAAGCCTGTCGAAAATGCTGAGTAAATGCTGGTCAGCCTTTCCTTGACAAAACACCACTTCTGCAGCTCCCGACCGCAGTTTACGATGATTGTCTAACTTGGCATAGCCCAAATCCTCGAATGGCTGTCGGCGTAACAGGCTCTCAGCTTCTTCAACAGTCATAGTACCAGACTTCACCTTTTCTAATAATGCTTTTGTATCCATCGTGTTTATTATTAAAAACCACCGATTGCAAATATAGAACATTTTGGTTTAAGAATGAAAAAATCATTTATTTTTCTTCATTATTTCATATCAACCTTGATAATATTGCCCCTCGTCTTCAGCTAAATGCCCTGTTTTCTTCAGCTAATTCTTAACAAGACGAACATGAAATAACTATAAATGCTTGTTATTATGGAACGAAATCCTTAGCTTTGCAGATAAAAAGATAAACACTATGAAAAAAACATCAATTGGCCTCTGGGGTGTAATTATGATGACGATAATGACAAGTTGTAATGTAAGTAAGCCTACCGAATTTGAAACAAAACAGGCGGAGGCGAAAGAATCTGTGGCAGAAATGCTGGTTCGTCTCTCTGTAATTGAGGTTTTTCCTGAGTATATCGACGATTATTTGGCAGCAGCTGCTACAGTAGGAGGGGAGTCGGTGAAAAAGGAGCCAGGAGTTATCTGCATCTATCCCTTACAGCTCAAGAGTGATAAATGCCAGGTTCGCATACTGGAAATCTATCGTGACCAAGAGGCATATCAAAGTCACATCGCCAGCGAACACTTCCAGACCTACAAACAGGGGACACTGCACATGGTGAAGAACCTTGAATTACATGACATGAATCCGCTTGCCCCTGAAGCTATGCAATTTATATTCAAGAAAACCATCGAAAGCTTGTAGATGATTATTGATTAAAATTGATATAATAGTATGAAAAAAGTTATGATGTCGTTGCTGGCAGTAGCATTGTCTCTGCCAATGTTCAGCCAAGACAATGTGCTGAATGCTAAGATTACCGAGAAAGGTTTTCAGAACCCTGTGATTACGGGCTATTATCCCGACCCCAGTATATGCAGGGTGGGGGATGATTTCTACCTGATCAACAGTTCCTTCCAATCTTTCCCTGGTGTTCCTATCTTCCATAGTAAAGACCTAATCCATTGGGAACAAATAGGTAATGTGTTGGATCGCCCTTCACAGTTGGATGTAAATGGAGGTGGCCCCAGCAGTGGTATATTCGCTCCGACCATCCGCTATCATGAGGGCAAGTTCTACATGATCACCACCAACATCAATGCCTTCCGCAGCGGTGCTGGTAACTTCATCGTTACTGCCGAAAATCCGGCAGGACCCTGGAGCGACCCGGTATTCATCAAGGGGGCTATGGGCATTGACCCTTCGCTGTTCTGGGATGAAGACGGAAGACTGTATCTGACGTGGTCGATGGGTGGTATCTCTTTTGTGGAGTTGGATCCGCAGACTTTCCAGATGATTTCCGAACCGAAAACTATCTGGGAAGGTGACGGCGATAGCAGTCCGGAGGGTCCCCACATGTATAAGAAAGACGGATTCTACTACTTGATGATTGCTGAAGGCGGTACGGAGATGGGTCACAAGGTGACGATAGCTCGCAGTAAAAACGTTGACGGTCCGTATTTCAGTAATCCAGCCAATCCCATCCTGACACAAAAACGCATGGTGTCTTCAGCCAGCTTGCTTCAAGGCGTTGGTCATCCCGACCTGGTTCAGGCTGCCGACGGCTCCTGGTGGATGGTTTATTTAGGCTTCCGTAATAGTGCAGGTGCTATCCACCATGTTCTTGGTCGTGAAACCTGCTTGGCTCCTGTGCGCTGGGACGAGAATGCCTGGCCTGTGGTAAACGGCAAAGGCTGGGTGGATGTGGATATGAGTCATGTACAGACATTGCCACAAGTGCTTATGCCACAGGCTCCTGACTATGTTGACTTCAAGAATGGCAAGAAGTTGGGCTTTGAGTGGATCTACAACCACAATCCTATTGAGTCGAACTATGTGTATGCCAACAACCAAATGCAGCTGAAGGCTACTTCTGTATCTTTGGATGTGGCTGACAAGACGCCTACTTTCGTAGCACGCCGCCAGAAAGACATCAACTGTGTGGCTACCACCAGCATGACTCTCAGCAATGCAAAGGCTGGCGATAAGGCTGGTCTAACGGTATATATGGAGAACGAGGGTCACTATGATTTGGCCATCGTGGCAGCTGCCGATGGCTCTCAGCAAATGGAGCTGAGCTATCGCTTGGGTGAGATGAAACATATCGAGAAAACTGTGAAGCTGTCTACCAAGGGTGCCGTGCAGCTCAGGGTAGAGGCTACTAACAGTCATTATGAGTTTTCTTTCAGTACCGATGGCGGCAAGAACTTCCAGCCGATGGGCAAGATGAACGCCTATTTCCTCTCTTCTGAGACGATGGGCGGATTTACAGGTGTGCTCTTTGGATGGTTTGCTGAAGGCAACGAGGGCACCAAAGCTGTTGCTGCTGTTGACTGGATGGATTACAAGCCGGGCAGCGAATACAAGGCTCCAAGAGGCTACGGAATGTAAAAAAACCTGCATGTGATCATTAAGAAATGGCGCTGTTAGTCTAACTATCAGCGCCATTTTCATTATACCAGTCTTATGACATGCTTATTTCTTTACCAGGCCACTTGAGTTTAGGAAGTCTGCACTTGCCTTGATACGGTCGAACTGAATACCACTGCGAGTATCCTCGATTTCTACGAAGAAATACTTGTGGTTGTGGCTGTAGAATGCATTGAAAATCTTTGGGAAGTTCATCATACCACTGTCGCCCAGGATCAGACGATCCTTGATGTGCAGCATCTGGATGCGGTTAGCATACTTGTTGATCCACTCTACAGGATCCTGGCCACCCATAACGGTCCAGTAAACATCGAGTTCGAAGATAACCTTGCTTGGGTCAGTGCTCTCGATGAAGATTTCCTCTGTAGTTTTAGGCATTGGCTGTCCCTCAGCAGGACGGTAGTTGCGGTTAGCAAAGCTGATAGCTTCAGTGCCTCCAGGTAACAGGCGGTTGAACTCGAAGTTGTGGTTGTGATAACCAAACTGGATGCCTGCCTGCTTGGTGATTTCACCGGCTGCATTGAACACTTCGCCTACGAACTGAGCGTCTTCAGCGCTGTTGCAGTTAGGCAAACCTGGCTGAACCATATACTGTACGCCTATTGCCTTGTGATCTTCAGTAGCCTTCTTCCAGAAGTCCTTGATCTGCTCGAAGTTGTCCTTTGAATAGTCGCGTACTGGTGGGTTGAGGTGTGAGCTCACGATCTCGATGCCTGCATCGTTGGCAATCTTCTTGTACTCAGCCATTGGAGTCTGTCCGATGTTGCCGTCACGATAGCCAGCCAGCTCGATGTAGCTATAACCGCTTTCTTTAACGCGCTTCATGCCTTCAGCCAAACCGTTAGCTGTCAACTCAGGACCCAGTGAATAGGTTTGCAAACCTAGAGGACCGCCACCCTTAGGAGCAGCATTAGCATTTGTACAGTTAGTAAACAGAGCACCTAATGTCAGCAGGGATGCTCCTTTCAAAAATTCTCTTCTATTTGCCATAATTCTAATAATTTAAAAGGTTAATATTTAATTTTTACTTTAACACGTGTTTAATTCTCTCAAAACTTCCGTCATTGGGTGCAGGCTGGATGTTCATCAGGTGACAGAGCAGGGAATAGATGTCAACATTCTCAAACTGACGTGCAATGTAACCTTGCTTGAATGCCGGACCAACGGCACGGAACAAGGCATGCATATCCACATCAGTAGGGTCATAACCATGAGCACCCAATCCTCCTCGGGGGGTATCTCTGAACTCCCATCCCAAATCGGGCGCTACCACAATGTCACCTATGCGTTTACTGGTGCCATAGTGTAGGTGTGCAGGAATCTCCTCCTTCTTCCATACGGAGAGGTGGGGCAGACCCTTCAGGGCATTATAAACCGTTTCACGATAGGCAGGTTTGGTATAAATAGATGTTGGGATGCCTATAATCATCCTGTCGTACCAATCAGATTGCAGGTAATCGTGCGGGTTGATAACACGGCTGGGATCTTCCAATGCCATTCCGTGGTCGGCCACAACGATGAAGTTGATTTTATCAGCGAAAGGTAGCTTACGTAAGCCTACATATAGTTGTCCCACTGCATCATCTGCTTTTTTTACGGCTTGACGTGTCTGTTCGCTATTGGGACCATAAGTATGTTCCGTATAGTCTGGTTCATCAAAATACACCATGATGAAATGTGGACGCTCGGGCTCTGGCAACTGCAAGTATTCCAGCACCTTCTGCACACGTTCCTCGTATGATATCAAAGGTCTCTTCCCATAATCATACCAATAAGAAGCATGACGGCTTTCATCTGCTAAATCGCTTCCCACCCAATAAATGGTAGCTGATTTGATTCCTTGTCGCTCAGCTGTTAGCCAGATTGGTTCTCCTCCAAAGAAGCGTGAATCTTTGCCAATTGAAGGATCGCTATTAGCATACGTCAGTTGCAAATCGGGATCCCAAAATGAATTGTTCACAATACCATGATGGTCAGGGTATAGCCCCGTAGCAATAGCATAATGATTGGGGAAGGTAGAGGCTGGATAGGAGGGTTGCATATCCGACTGAATACCTTCCTTTGCCAGTAGATCCATAGTGGGGGCATCGTACATGATGGGCAAATCCCAACGGAAGCCATCGCATGACACCAGGATGGTATAAGTCTCTTGTGCCTTAATTATTAACGCCAATAGGCACACAACCCAGATGGTTGCCAGTCTCTTCATAGTTTTTAATAGGTTTATTATCTGATTTTTGGTTGTCTGATATTGGGGTTCT
The DNA here is from genome assembly GCA_017649485.1 of Bacteroidaceae bacterium. Classification (GTDB taxonomy): domain Bacteria; phylum Bacteroidota; class Bacteroidia; order Bacteroidales; family Bacteroidaceae; genus Bacteroides. The sequence continues at coordinate 42,944 of JAGCGS010000040.1, forward strand.
TGAGGAGTGGTCGGCTACCTCCTGCACGTATTACGAGATCTTCGAAAAGCTTGATCCACTGGGCATCTCCCTGCTGTGCAAAATACTCTGGATGCCACTGAATGGCGAGGATATTGTACTGAGGGAAACCTTCGATGGCCTCAATTACACCATCTGGAGCTGTAGCTACTACCTTGAAGCCTGGAGCCACATCCTTAATTGCCTGATGATGAAAAGAATTTACTGCCAACTGCTCTTGCTGCATGATTTCATACAGACGTGAGTCCTTCACCACATTCACATGATGGATGGGTAGGGTACCGCTGGAGCGTTGTCCGTGCTGTAACACAGGACGATTGGGGAATTGTGAGGGGATGTCCTGGTATAACGTGCCGCCAAAGGTGACATTGGTGAGCTGCTCGCCCCTACAGATGCCCAAAACGGGTTTGTTCAGCTTTACTGCTGTCTGCAACAGCCACATATCACTGCGGTCACGATCGTAGTTCACTCCTCCTAAAGCGCTTGCCGCCTCTTCACCATAAAAGAAAGGATAAACATCTTCGCCTCCACTCAAGATGAGTCCGTCAACACGACTAATCACCTCGGCAGCAGCCAAGGAGTCTTTTGCCAAAGGAATTAACACGGGGATGCCTCCAGCGTTGACAACTGCATCTACGTAAGTATAGCGCACACTGGCTGTGTTTTCACTTGCACTATAACCAGTACTGATACCAATCAAAGGCTTCTGTTGAGCCATTGCACAGATGCAGGCAAATACCAACATCAGGCCGCATATTGTTTTTTTCATCATTGTATCAATTATTATCAGACCTACAAAGTTATGAAAAACTTTTTTCTTTTTGATTGCTTATCTTCATATTTTTTTGTCTTTTGTATAAAATTACAATGTCAGCATAAAAAATAAGCAAGGCTTATTTGTTCTAATCTCGTTTTTTAGTAATTTTGTCACCATTACAAGTTATAAAGGTTTTTATGAAAAAGAAAATTGTAACTATGGGTGAGATAATGCTCAGGCTCTCTACGCCTGGCAACTCCCGTTTCGTTCAGTCCGATGTTTTCGATGTTGTATATGGTGGTGGCGAGGCCAATGTGGCAGTCAGTTGTGCCAACTATGGACATGATGCCTATTTTGTGACCAAACTACCCCAGCATGAGATAGGACAGGCAGCTGTCAATTCATTACGCAAGTTTGGTGTCAAGACCGACTATATAGTCCGTGGCGGTGACCGTGTGGGCATCTATTATCTTGAGACAGGTGCTTCCATGCGCCCCAGTAAGGTGATTTATGACCGTGCCCATTCTGCCATTGCCGAAGCTGATTCTACGGATTTCGACTTCGACTTCATCATGCGCGGAGCCGACTGGTTCCATTGGTCGGGCATCACGCCTGCCATCAGCGATAAAGCTGCCCTGTTAGTTAAGCTGGCTTGTGAAGCTGCTAAGCGCAATGGGGTAACCGTTTCTTGCGACTTGAATTTCCGTAAGAAGCTATGGACAAAAGAGAAAGCACAAAGTGTGATGAAACCATTGATGCAATATGTGGATGTGTGCATTGGCAACGAAGAAGATGCCGAGCTTTGCTTGGGCTTCAAGCCACAGGCTGATGTGACGGGCGGAAAGACTGATGCTGCTGGCTATAAGGGCATCTTCGAGGCAATGGCCCGTGAGTTTGGATTCAAGTATGTGGCATCAACCTTGCGCGAGTCGTTCTCGGCTACCCACAACGGCTGGAAGGCGATGATATATAATGGTAAGGAGTTCTATGAGTCCAAACGCTATGATATCAATCCTATCATCGACCGTGTAGGTGGTGGTGACTCGTTTTCTGGTGGCTTGATTCATGGCCTGCTCACGAAGTCTACCCAGGGTGAGGCATTAGAGTTTGCTGTAGCTGCATCAGCTTTGAAGCACACTATCCCTGGTGATGTGAATATGGTGAGTGCGGCTGAGGTGGAGGCTCTGGCCGGTGGTGATGCTTCGGGAAGAGTGCAGAGATAATAATAAATTAATAGTATATGAAAAGCATTAAAGCATTATTGGTACTGTTTGCCTTGATAATGGTCAATGGCCAATTGTCAATTGTCAATGGTAGAGAAGTAACGTCCCTCAATCAAGAGTGGCAGTTCAGAAAGGGAACTTTCAGTGTGTGGGGTGTATATCCCAATATTTTTGTTCCAAGGGGTGAAAAGGTGGTTAACCTTCCCCATACTTACAACGACGAGGATTTCCTGAGCGACGAAGGCTATTATCGTGGTGAAGGTTCTTACATGAAAGAGATTGAAGTACCCGAAAGCTGGAAAGGCAAGCGTATCTTCGTTAAGTTCGAGGGTGCAGGTTCGGTAGCTAATGTGCAAGTTAACTGGGTGCAGGTGGGAGAGCACAAAGGAGCCTACAATGCCTTTACCTTCGAGTTGACCGACTATCTCACTTATGGTCAGAAGAATTATCTGCTGGTCACTTGCGACAACAGTCATCGTTTCGATGTGGCTACGCTCAGTGGAGATTTCAATATCTATGGAGGTCTGTATCGCGATGCATGGCTTATCATCACTGATGATGTGGCTATCTCTCCGCTCTATTTCGGCTCCGATGGTTTGCAGGTAACGCAGAAGTTGCTCACGCCTGATCGTGCTGATATTAGTGCTGAGGTACGCCTCACCAGCAAATCGGGATATCAGGATTGCGAGGTGGAGTTCCAACTGAAGGATGCCAAGGGCCAGGTGGTAGTAAGCAAGACCACCAACATCATCAACAACGACAAGGCTACCATCAATGCCGGTGTCAGCAACCCTCATCTGTGGGATGGAATGGCTGACCCATATTTGTATAAGGTAGTAGCTATCTTGAAGAAAGGTGGTAAAGAAATCGACCGTGTGGAAGATCAGTTTGGCTTCCGCAATTTCTATGTAGATGAAAACAAGGGCTTTTTCCTCAATGGTAAGCATCTCAAGTTGCGTGGCGTTTCACGTCACCAGGATTGGGCAGGTTTGGCTTCAGCCCTGACCAAGGAGAACCATCTGACTGACCTGAACATCATTCAGGAGATGGGTGTCAATGCTTTGCGTCTGGCACACTATCCACAGGCACACTTTATGTTCGAAGAGGCCGACCGTCGTGGCTTCGTGGTGTGGGAGGAGATTCCGTTCATCACGGGCTATAATGCATACGAGGGATTTCATGACAATTTGCGCTTGCAGTTGAGGGAAATGATTATCCAGAACTACAACCATCCAAGCATCGTGTTCTGGGGCTTGTTCAACGAGGTGCCTGGTGGCCAGAACAACATCGTGGGCGAGCTGAACGATATCGCTCATGAGCTTGACCCTGTGCGCCTTACCACCTCTGCTACTTGCTTCGAGGGCGACTTCAACTTCATCTCTGATGTGATGGGATGGAACAAGTACTTTGGCTGGTACGACGGCAAGATCGACGATTTCGCTCCATTCTTCGACAAGTGGCATGCAACCTATCCGGATGCTAAGATTTCTATTAGTGAATATGGTGCAGGAGCCAGCATCAACCAGCATGTTGGTCAGTTTGACGAAGACAACAAGGAATATAGCAATGCTCGCGGCCGTTTGCATCCAGAAGAAAAGCAAACAGTCTCTCACATGAAGCACATCAAGATGATTACCGAGCGCGACTATATCTGGGGTTCATACGTGTGGAATATGTTCGACTTTGCATCATCCATGCGTCGTGAGGGCGATGCTAACAACATCAACGACAAGGGTTTGGTAACCCATAACCGTCAGACGCGCAAGGATGCTTTCTATCTCTACAAGGCAAACTGGAACAAGGCCGAGCAGACCGTCCATCTTTGCTCAAAGCGCTATGTGGACAGAAAAGAAGATGTGACTGATATCATTGTCTTCACTACAGCTCCCAATGTGAAGCTCTACATCAACGGTAAGCTGATAGGCACCCAGAAGACCGATGCTTATGCAACCGTAGTATGGGAAGGAGTGAAACTCAACAAGGGTCTGAACAAAGTGGAGGTTCGCACAGCTCATGGTAATGACTCAGCTGAGTGGAATGTTCAATGATTGATAATTGAAAATTGACCATTATGAATCTATTTGATATTGAAGATAAAGTTGTTGTCATTACTGGCGGCACAGGCGTATTAGGCCGAGCTATCTCCTCTTACCTTGCCCAACAGAGCGCAAAGGTGGTGATTATGGGGCGTAAGGCCGAAGTGGGCAACGCTATTGTTGAGGGTATCAAGTCAGAAGGCGGCGAGGCTATGTTCCTCACAACTGATGTGATGAAGCGTGAGGTGCTGGAGCAGAATCTGGCTGATATTCTGGATGCCTATGGGCGTGTGGATGCCTTGCTCAATGCGGCAGGAGGTAATATGCCGGGGGCTACGATAGGTCCTGACAGCACTTTCTTCGACCTCAAGGTTGAGGATTTCCAGAAAGTGCTCGATCTGAACCTTACTGGTACTGTTTTACCTACACAGGTTTTCCTGACGCAGATGGCGAAGCAGGGTAAGGGGTCTATCGTGAATTTCTCGTCTATGTCGGCATTCCGTCCGTTGACCCGTGTAGCTGGCTACGGAGTGGCTAAGGCAGGAGTGAGCAATTTCACGGCTTTCATGGCTACTGAGGTGGCGAAGAAGTTCAGTACGGGCATCCGTGTGAATGCCATCGCTCCTGGTTTCTTCCTGACGGAGCAGAACCGTACGCTGCTCACCAACCCCGATGGCAGCTGGACCCAACGTGGGCAGGACATCATCCACCAGACGCCGATGGGACGCATGGGGCAGCCCGAGGAGCTGTGTGGCACCATTCATTACCTCATCAGCGATGCCTCTCAGTTTGTCACCGGCACTGTTGCCATTGTTGATGGCGGGTTTAACGTATTTACAATTTAGAAATAAGATGGTTTATTGTGAACAAACATTCCGTTGGTATGGTCCTAACGACCCCGTAAGCCTGTGGGACATCAAGCAAGCCGGAGCCACCGGCATCGTTACCGCGTTGCATCATATCCCCAATGGCGAGGTGTGGACGGTAGAAGAAATCATGAAGCGAAAGCAGATGATTGAGGAAACCGGTTTGCGCTGGTCGGTTGTGGAGAGTGTACCCGTACATGAGCACATCAAGACGCAGACGGGCGATTACCAACGCTTTATCGATAATTATAAAGAGAGTTTGCGCAACCTGGGCAAGTGCGATGTCAAGGTAGTTACCTACAACTTCATGCCAGTGCTCGACTGGACACGCACCGACCTGGCCTATCAGATGCCTGACGGCAGTCGTGCCTTGCGTTTCGAGCGGGCAGCCTATGTGGCATTCGATTTGTATCTGCTGAAACGTCCAGGTGCCGAAGCTGAATATACGGAAGAAGAAATAGCAAAGGCAAAGGCTCGTTTCGAGCAGATGAGCGATGAAGATAAGCATCGTTTGGTGCGCAATATGATTGCCGGTTTGCCCGGTTCGGAAGAGAGCTTTACACTCGAGCAGTTCCAACAGGAGCTTGACAGATACAAGGACATCACGCCTGAACGCTTGCGTGCCAACCTCATTTATTTCTTGCAAGAGGTAACACCTGCAGCTGAGGAGGCTGGTGTGAAACTGGTTATACATCCTGATGATCCTCCATGCTCCATCTTGGGTTTGCCCCGCATCATGAGCAATGCCACCGATTTCCAAGCGCTAATTGATGCTGTTCCTTCACCTGCCAATGGTCTATGCCTGTGCTGTGGCTCTTTGGGTGTAAGTGCAGACAACAACCTTCCAGAGATGATGCGTTGTTTTGCTGACCGCATCCACTTTGTCCATCTGCGTAGCACAAAGCGTGATGATGAAGGAAATTTCTATGAGGCCAATCATTTAGAAGGTGATGTTCCTATGGTTGAGGTGATGAAGGCTTTCTTGGAGATTCAACAAAAACGAGGTGAGAGCATTGCCATGCGTCCCGATCATGGCCACCAGATGGCAGATGATTTGCGCAAACACACCAATCCGGGCTATTCGCTCATTGGTCGTCTACGTGGTTTGGCAGAACTTCGTGGTCTTGAACTGGGCATTGCCCAATCGCTGAAGTGAGCCTTATGAATGAGTATGTCAATGGTCAATCGTCAATCGTCAATGGTCAATATTATGAGTAAGTTCGATAAATTAGCAGTCATGCAAAAGATAGGCACTACTAAGATGGTGCCAGTGTTCTATCACAAAGACGTAGAGATAGCCAAACAGGTGGTTAAAGCCTGCTACGACGGAGGTGTCCGTGCTTTCGAGTTCACCAATCGTGGCGACTTTGCCCATGAGGTATTTGCCGAGGTAAGGAAGTTCGCTTGGGCAGAGTGTCCCGAGTTGGCATTGGGTGTGGGTTCAGTTGTTGATGCCCCTACGGCATCACTCTTTATCCAGATGGGAGCCGATTTCGTGGTAGGTCCGTTGTTCAACCCTGATGTGGCGAAGGTGTGCAACCGTCGTTGTGTGCCTTACACCCCAGGCTGTGGCAGTGTCAGTGAGGTAGGCTTTGCTCAGGAGGCAGGCTGCGACCTCATCAAGGTGTTCCCAGGCGACGTACTGGGTCCCAAGTTCGTGAAAGGTCTGTTAGCACCCATGCCTTGGAGCAAGCTCATGGTAACGGGTGGGGTAGAGCCTACCGAAGAAAACCTTTCTGGCTGGTTCAAGGCTGGCGTTTTTTGTGTGGGCATGGGTTCAAAGCTCTTTCCCAAAGAAAAGATTGCTGAGAAAGACTGGCAGTACATCACCAACAAATGCCGTGAGGCTCTTTTGATTATTAATAAATAATTGTCAACTATCAATTAACAATGTTATGAAGCCCTTTATGGATGACGACTTCTTGCTGCACAGCAAGACGGCACAGCAGCTCTATCACGAGCATGCAAAAGCATTGCCAATCATAGACTATCACTGTCACCTCAGCCCCAAGGAAGTGGCAGAAGACCATCGTTTCAGTTCTATCACCGAACTGTGGCTGGGGGGCGACCATTACAAATGGCGTGCCCTGCGTGCCAATGGCGTAGATGAGTATTTCATAACAGGCGGTGCCACCGACTGGGAGAAGTTCCAGAAGTGGGCCGAGACCATTCCCTACACCTTCCGCAATCCGCTCTATCACTGGACGCACCTTGAACTTCGCACCGCCTTTGGCATACAAAAGCTGCTCAACCCAGATACTGCTCGCGAAATCTACGATCAGTGCAATGAGATGTTGCAGCAGCCCGAGTTCTCTGCTCGTGGCCTCATGAAGCGATACAAAGTAGAGGTTGTGTGCACTACCGACGACCCTGTTGACACGTTGGATTATCATGAAAAGATAAAAGATAGCGGTTTTGAAATCAAAGTGTTGCCCACATGGCGTCCCGATAAGGCGATGGCTATCGAGAATCCAGCGACCTATCGTGACTACATCGATCGCTTGTCAGAAGTCAGTGGCGTAGATATCTATAACTACAGCGACCTACTTGAAGCCCTCTACCTACGTCATCTTTATTTTGCGCAGCACGGCTGCAAGCTGTCCGATCATGGTATCGAATGCTTCTATTTTGAGCCAGCCAGCGATGAGCAGCTGCAGAGTATCTTAGTCAAGGTAATGGCAGGCAACGAGCCTACGCAGCAGGAGATACTGCAGTTCCGAACCGCCTTGCTCATCTATTTTGCCGAACTCGATGCCGACACCCAGTGGGTGCAGCAGTTCCACTTCGGTCCGCAGCGCAACAACAACAGCCAGATGTTCCAGGCTATAGGCCCCGATGCTGGCTACGACTCCATTGGCGAGTTTACTACAGCCAAGACAATGGCACAGTATTTCGATTACCTTAACAGCGAGGGGTGTCTCACCAAGACCATCGTTTATAATCTCAATCCCAATGCCAACGAGATGGTAGCTACAATGATGGGTAATTTCCAGGATGGCAGTGTGCCGGGCAAGATGCAGTGGGGAAGTGGCTGGTGGTTCCTCGATCAGAAGGACGGTATTGAGAAACAGCTCAACACGCTGTCGTTACAGGGTCTGCTTAGCCGTTTCGTGGGCATGCTGACCGACAGCCGGTCATTTCTTTCTTATCCACGCCACGAGTATTTCCGCAGAATCTTGTGTAATCTTGTAGGGCAGGATGTTGAGAACGGGGAGCTGCCAGCAGAAGAGATGCCTCGCATAGCTCAGATGATTGAAGACATTTGTTACTTTAATGCCAAGCGTTATTTCGGATTCTGATAAATCATGTTCTGGGATAAAAAAGACGGAGAAACATCTCCGTCTTTTTTTATTAATGAATCATTTCAACCATTTGTCTAACCACTCGAAGAATGTGCGTTGCCAGAGGACACCGTTCTGGGGTTTGAGCACCCAGTGGTTCTCATCAGGGTAGATGAGGAGCTCTGCTGGTACACCACGCATAATAGCAGCATCAAATGCTGACATAGCCTGGTTGGCGAGGATGCGGTAATCGCGCTCACCATGAATGCAGAGGATAGGGGTGTCCCACTTGTCGATAAATAGGTGAGGTGAGCTGGCATAAGTCTTCTGTGCAATCTTGTTCTGCTTGTCCCAGTACGGACCACCCAGATCCCAGTTAACGAACCACTTCTCTTCTGTCTCGAGATATTGCATATCGACGTTAAAAATACCATCGTGGGCAATGAATGCCTTTAAGCGCTTGTTGTGGTTGCCAGCCAGCCAATATACTGAGAAACCACCAAACGATGCACCCACACAACCCAGACGGTCAGCGTCAACATAGGACTCTTTGGCCACCTCATCGATAGCAGTCAGGTAGTCCTTCATGCACTGACCCATGTAATCACCACTGATGGCTTCGTTCCACTCGTTACCGAAGCCAGGCAGGCCGCGACGGTTAGGAGCCACGATGATATAGTCGTTTGCCGCCATCATCTGGAAGTTCCAACGATAGCTCCAGAACTGGCTTACAGGACTCTGTGGACCACCCTCACAGAACAACAGAGTAGGATACTTCTTGTTCGGGTCGAACTGTGGCGGATAGATTACCCACACCAGCATGTCCTTGTTGTCGGTGGTCTTGACCCAACGGCTCTCCACCTTGCCCATCTCCACTTGGTCGTAGATAGCCTGGTTCTCGAAAGTCATTTGTTTCACTTCAGCAAAAGCCTCACCCGAGCGCACCTTATCAAGCTGATAGATCTCGTCACCCATCATCATGCTATGTCGCTTGGTCAGCAACTTGCTGCCACAGAGTGCCAACGTGCCGAAGTCATAGTTGCCATCGGTGAGCTTGGTCAGCTTGTCGCCATTCGCTATGTCTATATTATATATATGTGTCTTTCCGTGCCAAACGCCAGTGAAGAAGAAACCCTTTGAGTTGGTGTCCCAGATAAACTCATCCACATTGCTCTCGAACGCTTTACTCACGAAACGCTGCTCGCCCGTCTGCAGGTTCATGATGAACAGTCGGTTCTGGTCGCTCTCATAACCGTCGCGCTCCATGCTTTGCCAAGCGATGTACTGACCGTCAGGCGAATACTGCGGGTTGGTGTCGTAGCCCATGATCTCCGGACAAATATTCTTGGTCTGCTTGGTAGCCAGATCATAGAGATAGATGTCTGAATTAGTAGAGATGGCATACTCCAATCCCGTCTTTTTGCGGCAAGTATATGCAATCTGCTTGCCATCTGGGCTCCACGCCAACTGCTCCATACCTCCGAATGGTTTCATGGGACTCTCGAATGGCTCACCCTCCAGGATATCGGTGATGTTCTGAAGACCGTTGCTGAAGTCTGCCACAAAGGGGTGGGGAGCTGTTGTCACCCATTCGTCCCAGTGCTTGTACATTAGGTCGGTGATGATACGTCCTGTAGCCTTGGGCAGGTCTGGATACTTGTCGGCAGTGCTTGCCACCGTCTTCACCTGACTGACGAACAGCACCTTGCTCTCATCGGGTGAGAAGGCAAAGCCTTCAATGTCACCATCATAGTTGGTGAGCTGCTTGCGCCCTGAACCATCGGCGTTCATCTCCCAAATCTGACTGCTTCCACTCTCGCTGCTCAAGAAACGCAACTTACCTTCTTTGGTCCACGCCAGATTGCTCTCACCTTTGGGTGTGTGGGTAATCTGCCAGTTGTCACTACCATCGGCATTCATGACGAACACTTCAGAGTTGCTCTTGTTCTGCGGCACACTATAGTAGCTCACCGTATAAGCCACTTTTGCGCCATCTTGTGAAACTGCCATTCCGCCAATGCGTCCCATTGCCCACAGGGCTTCGGGAGTCATTCGCTTGTTCTCGATCTTCAGTGTCGTGGTGCGTCCGATGATTTCTTCATCGGCCTGACCGCTGGTCTGAGAGCCACCGTTGCAGGCGGCCAATGTCATTACTGCTGACATAATCAATAGATTTGTTTTTTTCATTGCTCTTTATTATTTTTACATTTTCTGCTGCGAAGATAATGAAAATATCGCTATTATTGCTTACATTTGTTCATTGAATTAATAAAATAGGTGTTTTATGAAAAAACTTTATGCTTTTACAGTCGCTCTGGCGATGCTCGCAGGTTTGGGTGTTCATGCTCAGACGCATGAGATGACCGTGCAGATGATGAAGGTAGGTGCATCCATTCAATCTACCATGTACGGACTTTTCTTTGAAGATATTAACTTTGCCGCTGATGGCGGACTTTATGCCGAAAAGGTGTTGAACCGTTCGTTCGAGTTTCCACAACCTCTGGAAGGCTGGAAGGCGGTAGGCAATGTGCAAGTGCGCGATGACGGACCATTCGACAAGAATCCCCATTATGTACGCTTGGGTTATACAGGTCATCAGTCGAAGTTTACCGAACTTGAAAACAACGGTACATTCGGCATCGGATTGAAGCAAGGTGAGACCTATCGTTTCTCTGTGTGGGCAAGGGTTCCTGAAGGCGAATCTGCGAAGATTCGTGTAGAGCTGTGTGACCCCTACAACAATGAAGAGATGCAGTTTTTTGCCTTAAAGTCTATTACTATCAACTCTAAAGATTGGAAGAAATACCAGGTAGAGATAAAATCCACCAAAACCATCCAGAAGGCTGCCTTGCGTATCTTCCTGGAAGGGAAGAATGCTGTAGATTTGGAGCATATTTCATTGTTCCCAACAGATACTTGGATGGGGCGTGAGAATGGAATGCGCAAGGATTTGGCGCAAGCTTTAGCTGATCTCAAGCCTGGCATATTCCGTTTTCCAGGTGGCTGTATCGTAGAAGGTACTGACCTCGATACACGTTATAACTGGAAGAATTCGGTAGGACCTGTAGAGAACCGTCCTTTGAATGAGAATCGTTGGCAATATACGTTTACTTATCGTCATCTTCCTGATTATTACCAAAGTTACGGACTGGGCTTCTTTGAGTTCTTCCAACTCTGTGAGGACTTTGGCGCAGAGGCATTGCCAGTGCTAAGCTGTGGTTTGGCATGCCAGTTCCAGAACAATGATATGAGTGCCCACCAACCTGTTGAAGAACTCGACTGCTTTGTGCAGGATGCACTAGACCTGATTGAGTTTGCCAATGGAGCAACGACCACAGAGTGGGGCAAGTTGCGTGCTGAGATGGGTCATCCAGCACCTTTCAACCTCAAGTATATCGCTATTGGCAATGAGCAGTGGGGCGAGACTTATCCAGAACATTTGGAACCATTTGTGAAAGCCATTCGCAAAGCTTATCCTAACATCAAGATTGTAGGCAGTGCAGGTCCTAATTCTGAAGGCGAACAGTTTGATTATCTGTGGCCCGAGATGAAGCGTTTGGGTGCTGATTTGGTTGATGAACATTTCTATCGTCCTGCAGACTGGTTCCTTTCACAGGGAGCTCGTTATGACAACTACGACCGCAAAGGTCCTAAGGTGTTTGCAGGAGAGTATGCTTGTCATATTGCAGGCAAGAAATACAACCATTTCTATCCTGCGTTGCTCGAGGCAGCCTTCATGACAGGCTTGGAGCGCAATGCTGATATCGTTCACATGGCCACCTACGCACCTTTGTTTGCGCATGTGGAGGGTTGGCAGTGGAGACCCGACTTGATCTGGTTTGATAACCTGGATGTAGTGCGTACGGCTTCTTACTATGTGCAGCAGTTATATGGCACCTATAAAGGTACAAATGTACTATCTCTCACCATGAACGGCAAACCTGTTACTGGTGCAGCTGGTCAGGACGGACTCTTCGCATCTTCTGTGCTCAACGCCGCTACAGGTGAGATTTATGTGAAAGTTGCCAATACCTCTGACCACTCCCAGCAACTGAGTTTATTAGTGGAGGGGATGAAAAAGAATGAGGTACTGAAGAACGCCAAGGCCATTGTGCTTCAGAGCAACGACTTGGAGGCGGAGAATACCATTGCCAATCCTAATCTCATCAAGCCTTTTGAATATCAGCTCTCTGTGAACGGCAACCGTGTTTCAGGCACCTTGCCTGCCCACACCTTTGCCGTTGTAGTGGTAAGTGTTTTTTTGTAATTTAGGTGTCAACCTTATTAACAAAAAGACAATTACCGAATGTATGTGGAAGGCTCACGATGGCCAGCAACCGGATTGATGAAAAACAGAATGACGCTGACATACATCTTTCATAGTGGTTTCGTGCTGGAGACAGAGGCATCCATCCTGATATTCGATTATTGGATGGATCCTGCTAATGTCATGCCTTCTGTTCTGCAGAAGAACAAACCGCTATATGTCTTCTCCAGTCATTTCCACGAAGACCATTTCACCAAGGAAATCTTTGAATGGAAGACACAGAGAGTAAATATAACCTATATTCTCTCGAAAGATATTTATAGGCATCGGAGAACCAATAAGGTAGATGCTGATGTCTGGCTGGCAAAAGGTGGCACATGGGCGGATGGAACAATCTCTGTATGGGCTACAGGCAGCAATGACAGTGGAGTTTCGTGGATAGTTGAAACGGAGGGCAAACGTATCTTCCATGCTGGGGACTTGAACAACTGGTATGCGAGATTCCTGCCCGAAGCCGTACCAGGCGAGATAATTCATAGCGATGAGATGGATGAGGATATTGATCCAATAGCCCATGAGAAGCAATACTTGGGCGAGTTGAAGGATATTCGCAAGATAACAGACCGTTTCGATGTGGCGATGTTCCCTGTTGATGGTCGTATCGGCAATGGCTATACACTTGGTGGTCGTCAGTTCATTGAGCGATTTAAGGTAGGAATGTTCGTTCCCATGCACTTTGTAGCCAGTGGATTTGAATCCGCATGGCGTTTCAAAGAGTATGCAAGCGAACTAAAAGTGCCTTTCTGGGAAATCAGTAAAGAAGGAGAAACAATTAGGATATGAAGCACTTGACCGACATTCACGACATTGAGCAAACGTTGGCAGTCCGACGTCTTTGTTTCTTTTATATCAAGGCTCCCGATTGCGGAGTTTGCAACGTCGTACTTGACAAGGTCGAAGCTATGGTAACTCGTTTCCCTTCACTTTGTTCCTTCTATACAGACATCACCGAGGAACCTCTCATAGCAGGACAATTCCTTGTCTATTCAGGACCCACTGTTCTATTGATGCTGGACGGAAAAGAAGTCTATCGAGCTTCTGGGTTCATCAATTTAGAAGAACTTGAACATAAAATAAAACAATACATTGAGTTATATGGAGTTTAGAGAAATGAGGCGTAAACGCCAGCAGCTATCAGATGCAGAAAGCATCGATATTCTGAAGAAAGCCACTTCAGGAACTTTGGCCTTGTTGGGCGATGGAGGCTATCCGTATGCCGTGCCTATTAGCTATGTCTATGCAGAAGGAAAGCTATACTTCCACAGTGCTTTGAGTGGGCATAAAGTCGATGCTGTCAGGGGCTGTGACATGGCTTCGTTTTGCGTCATAGACAAAGACGAAGTTCATCCAGAGAAGTACACGACCTTCTTTCGTAGTGTGATAGCATTTGGAAAGGTTCACATCGTAGAGGATGATAATGAGAAATTGCAGATAGCCCGAATGCTTGGCAATAGATATAATCCTAATCAGGACGAAGCTTTGCAAAAGGAAATCGAAAGCGGTCTCTCCCGTATGTTGGTCATCCGTTTCGACATTGAACACTTGACAGGCAAAGAGGCCATTGAGCTGGTAAGACAAAGAGATCAATAAATAACACAAGAACAATTGAAAGAACTTGTACGTTTAACACGGCGAACTGAATGCCGTGCTTATCAGAGACTTGCAAAAGTCGTTAAGACAGACAAGGAACTTGAAAAATGACGCAGATTCCAGACAGTTCAATGTGTGTTCTCTTATCATTACTGTTTGGAAGTTGTCCTCATAGGACAACTTCCAGAATTTACTTATTTTCTTCATATCCTTTCATTTTTTTATTTTCCAAACTTGTTCTCAAATTCATCTATTACCTTTATGAATTCATTGGGCAGATAGTTCATTCCTTTTTGACGGATGTCGTTAGGAATATCGTAGAGAGCTTCTGCGATACTGCCTGTAATGCACCCAATTGTGTCAGAGTCTCCACCAATGCTAATTGCATTACGAATAGCGTCCTCAAAGTCTGTAGCATCGAGAGCACATATAATTGCTTGTGGTACACTCCCTTGACATGTGCCTCCATTACCTGTTTCATCAAGTCCTCCCCATGAATATCGTGGACGAAGCTCCTCAACGCACATCGATAGGTCATAGCAGAAATCCTTTTCTATCCGTTTGCGGATGTCATCAATTGACGTTCCTTTTCTTGCAAGGTAAATACATAGTGCAGTTGCTTGTGCCCCCTTTATGCCTTCAGGATGATTATGAGTGCATTCAGCCGACTCTTTAGCCTTATTAAGTATTAGTTTCTCATTTAATTGTGGTATCTCGTTTGACAGCCATCCTACAGGGCCGACACGCATTGCACTCCCATTACCACAACTATTGTAAGGACTGAAATCGCCATCCTCGATAGTCCGTGTAATCCATTGTCTGAATCCACTTCCATATCCACCCATTGGGCTATCATTGTTAGCAGCATACATGCTGTAATACTTTGTCACTTTGCCACCACGTAGCAGCCAATCCGCAGTGGCAACCGTTAGAATGCTGTCATCTGTGAAATCACAATACTTGCTAAACAAAGGGAAATCCTTTGTCTTGATGTTATGGAACTCATAAATTGAGCCTACAATATCTCCAATAATGCCACCAATCATAATTTTACTTTTTTACGGGTTATTATTAATTTACTATATAAGCGTTAGGGTCGCCATCAAAAGCTTCGTCAATTACATCGTCGCTTTTCCCAGCTACGTCATGTGCATAGGTTCTCCTGCGTACTTTTCATTTATCGAATCTGGAAACTACTGCATCTCTTGTTAGTGCTGGATACCAAAATATGAACCTCCATCTGTCTGTTTCCCTATAAAGATCCATAATTTCCTTTGTGTGATATTTACGTAGCAAAGGTACAAAACCTTTTTGTTACTACAAAATATATTTGTGTAAAAATTACGCATTACAGGGCATGTTTAACGAATCTTAATAATAATGCGTAAATAAACTCTCTTTAATAATCAAGGTGTAACAACTCTTGTGAACTTTGCAGTGTGTCCTTAGGGTAATCGCAGGAAGATGAGTTTCAGACGATAGGATGGGGAAGGAACTGCAAACAACGGATTAACTATTATTAAACAAAACTAAGTGGTCTGGCTTTTGCCGGACCGTTTATTTTATGTATTTTTGTGGCAAACAAAGGGAAAATCAGTAATTTAACAATATGAAAAGATTAACATTGATGGTTTTAGCCATCTTTATATTAGGCATGCATGGAATATCAGCCAAAATAATCGCTGATAAAGAGATTCTTTCGAAAATAAGTCAATACGATAGTTATACACGTGAGGTGCGCAGGCATCTACACCTATATCCGGAGGTGGGAGGTAACGAGGTGGAAACTGCCAAATATCTTAAGACGGAACTTAGCAAGATTGGAAATTTTGAGATACACGATGTGCCAGGCAGTACGGGATTCTATGCCATCCTTGACACCAAGCGAGCAGGCAAGACTATTGGTTTGAGAACAGATATTGATGGATTGCCCATCAAAGAAAGTGAACTGAACGGAGGAGGTAAGCCAAAGCCGCTGGTGTCGAAAAACGTTGGGGTGACGCAAGGTTGTGGGCACGACGGGCATATGGCCACATTAATGACGAGCATCCGCATCATCTACGATCTGCGCAATCAGCTCTCGGGCAAGTTTGTATTCATCTTCGAGGAGGGCGAAGAGACAAATACGGGCATCCGTCCGATGGTGGCGGCACTGAAAGACATTCACTTCGATGTCATCTACGGTAACCACCTGCTGTCGAGTTTGCCCAGTGGACTGATTTACATCAACGAAGGTTCCGTCACGACAGGTATGGCCATGATCAGCATGCAGGTATTCGGCAAGGGCGGTCACGCCTCACGTCCTGATCAGGCAGTAAATCCTATCTTCGCTGCGGCTAATATATTGACTTCGGTGTCGATTGCTTGGAACAACCAGCGTGATATCACAAAAGTCGTGACGCTGGGAGTGACGCAGCTACAGGCGGGCGAGGCATGGAATGTCATCCCCGACTCAGTATATATTGGGGGAACGTTGCGTTTCTTCGACTGGGACGCAGGCGTTAGCTCACTCGAACTTATTAAGAAAGTGGCTACTGATGTGGCGCATGCTCATGGCTGCACTGTTCGCTTTGGTGAGAAGATGACAGCTCAGGTACCGCCGGTAGTAAACGATTCGCAAGCAACGGCCTTCCTTCGCCGCATGGTGGATGAGCTCTATCCTGGACGAGCAACTAATGACCCCAAGTATAACTGGTATGCATCAGAAACCTTCGCCTTATATAATCAGTTGGCCCCCACTATGTTCACGTTTGTTGGTGTGCAGAATCCAGAGTTAGGCACAACATCAGGTCATCACACCAGCGAATTCGACATTGACGAAGATGCACTCCAATATGCCATTGGCACAATGGTTAAGTTCGCCGTCAGTTATAACACTCATCTTTAACAGTCCTACCTTCGGGTGGCGTTTAATATTGCCGGCCTTAATATCCAGCTTGATTCCTCTGAGAAGTATATGATTAGCAAGGATGATGACAATAAAAAGAAATCAATTATATAGAAAGAATATGACAATACAAGAATTTCGTGACTATATGGCATCGGGCAAGCCCGTTGTTGGTGGTGGAGAAGTCCACATGATGTTTCATCAGTTGTCTCAGGAAGCTCTGAAGATAACAGCTGAAATCAACAGCAGTTATCATACGCCGGAACAACTACATGACCTGTTAGAACAGCTTTGGGGTAGAGAAGTGCCCAAGACCGTTGGCATGTTTCCTCCGTTCCATACCGACTGTGGAAAGAATACCGTTGTTGGTGAACATGTGTTTATTAATATGGGCTGTAAGTTTCAGGATCAGGGTGGCATCACCATCGATGAAGGCGCACTCATAGGCCATAATGTGGTGCTGGCTACGCTCAACCACGACCTTGACCCAGCCAAGCGTCAAGGCATGACTTACGCGCCTATTCACATCGGTAAGAATGTCTGGATTGGAGCCAATGCCACGGTTCTCGCAGGAGTGACTATCGGTGATGGTGCAGTTGTTGCCGCTGGAGCTGTTGTAACCAAGGATGTGGAGCCGAATACTATTGTCGGTGGTGTTCCAGCTAAGGTGATTAAAAAGATAGAAGTATAATTTGATAAATACAAATTTATGGAAATAAAATGGGAAGACGAGTATATGATCAGAGTGAGTGTTGACGATGGGAACACGGTATTGATATCTGCCAACAAGGAAGGCTTACTTTCTTTGGCAGCACAATTGGAGGCTTTGGCTTATGAAGACATTGGAAGCCATATACATTATGATGAATACAATTCACTAGAAGAAGGCTCCTCTGAACTAATAATGGAAAAAATCTGATAAATCGTTCTTTATTATAATTATAATAAAAAACAGACCCAATCCCAATGAGGCTTTCCCGAATCCGAAGATTCCAAGCCTCTGCTTCATTAAAAACGTTGTGAAGAACCCACGTATCATCAAAGGCGATTTCAGAAGGACGACGAAAAACGTTATGGCAATACGTAGCAAGCCTACTGTAAATGTGGCTACGACGATAAAAGCAAACAATGGAACAGCAGTAGCCATACTATTAACATACTGATGCCATACTCAAACAAGCTATCTGAGTATGGCATTAGTATGGGTAAGGGGAGACAAGGATGAAAGACAAAGGACACTAACATCCCTTGCAAAAATGTTCAAGGTGTTGCACAGGGTTAGTTAGCTTATTGCCCTTTCTGTTCGATATTAATTAGCCTTTCATTCATCTGAGAAATATAAATGATTTGATATAGCCAATAGTTCTTATTGGTAATTATATGCGATTGACTGCAAATCCTTGTCAGCAGAGCTGGAGCCAACAAGCAGGGTGTAGTCGCCATTCAACGGATGAACGGTGTGGATGGCGTTGTCCCACCAGTTGAATGTCTCTTCAGTGAGAGGTATGCTGACATTCACGGTCTGACCAGCAGCGATGTTCACACGCTTGAATCCACGCAAAGTCTTCTGTGGACCGTCCTTCTCGTCGTTCTTCTTGACATAGAGCTGTACCACCTCATCACCTGAACGCTTGCCTGTATTGGTGACAGCCACCACCACATTCTTACCCTCGATGCGAGGCACCCCATAAGTAAATGTGGTATAGCTCAGGCCATAGCCAAACTGGTAGAGAGGAGTCTCTGTCATATAGCGATAGGTGCGTCCCTTCATGCTGTAATCCTCGAAATCAGGCACCTGGTTGATGTTCTTGTAGAACGTAACAGGAAGGCGTCCTGCAGGGTTGTAGTCACCGAAAATGACATCAGCAATAGCGGTTCCACCTTCCTGACCAGGATACCAAGCCTGGATGATGGCGTCGCATGATTCGGTCTCGGGCACCATACCGATGGCTGAGCCTGAGAAATTAACATACACCACTTTCTTGCCTGCGGCCTTGAGATCCTTGAGCAGGTTGCGCTGGATAGCTGGCAACTCGATGTCGGTGCGGTCACCACCCTTGAATCCGTCAATAGACACTGGCATTTCCTCGCCTTCCAAACTTGGAGAAATACCACCTGCATAGATCACTACATCTGCCTTAGCCACTTGCTGCAATACACGCTGTGAATCGAACTGCTCATTGAGACCGATATCGAAGCTCAGCTTGCCGGCGTATGTGAGGAACTGATAACGAAGTTCGATGTCGTAGGACTTGCCAGCTTCAGCCTTGAGGGTGTAGAAAGCGTTGAGGGCGTTCATATTACCTGCTTTCTTCTCTACTTGTTCTCCGTTGATGATGAGGGTAGTTGTACCCAATGAACCGATACGGAACTCTACATCAGCGGTTTGTGTAGCATGGAAAGTACTCTTATATACGCAAGAGAAATCGTTCAGAGGCACGCCAGCCGCAAAAGCTGTGTTGCCTTCGGTATATTTTGACCAAGGGGTGGTTTCACGGCTCTTGACGATAGACGGACCGTTGAAGTCCTTGTTGCTCCAGTATTCTACTTCGAAGCCCTTGCCAGTAGCGTTGTAGCACTGATTGAAGAGGCTGGTGAAGATGCGATCGGACGTAAGGTCACAACCTTGGGTGTAAATCAGCTTTGACTTTGGCAGACGTTGTTGTAAAGCCTTTAGCAAGGTAACGGTAGCAGCAGGAGTGCCGTTGTAGTTGCCCCATTGCATTACTGAGTCGTTGGCATTGGCACCAATCACGGCTACCGTTAGGTTCTTCTTCAGAGGCAGGATATCATTCTTATTCTGCAGAAGCACCATACTTTGACGGGCCATATTCAAAGCCAGCTGCTGGTGTTCTTTACTGTTCAGCAGGGAATTTGGCAGATCATCCCATGGTGTGTGCTCATCCATCTCACCCAGTTCGAAGCGAGCCTTGAGCAAGCGCTTCACACTCACGTCGATATCGCTCTCCTTGATCTCGCCGCGCTGAACAGCCAATACCAAATTCCTATAAGCTGTTCCACATTCAAGGTCGGTACCGGTAAGTACAGCGGTAGCCGATGCTTCAGCCGCATCCATAGCAGTTTGGTGGTAACCCTTGCGATAGAAATCGTCGATGGCACCGCAATCGCTTACCACAATACCTTGGTAATCCCATTCATTACGTAGGATCTGTACCAACAAGCGGTTACTGCCACAGCAGGGATTTCCTTCGTAGCGGTTATAAGCACACATGACCTCTTTCACGCCGCCCTTGGTAACCAAGTCTTTGAAAGCAGGGAGGTATGTTTCATACAAATCACGTGGGTCGGTAAGGTCGGCATTATACACATGGCGGTTCCATTCCGGACCAGAGTGTACGGCAAAGTGTTTCGCACACGCATGAGCCTTATTATAAGCTGCATCGGCAGGTCCCTGCAAGCCACGCACCACTGACAATCCCATGATGCCAGTGAGGTAGGGGTCTTCACCGTAGGTTTCTTGTCCGCGTCCCCAACGTGGATCCCTGAAAATGTTGATGTTTGGAGTCCAGAACGTTAAACCCTGATAGCGTTTCACATCTCCTGACTCTTTTGCCAAGCGGTGCTTTACGCGGATTTCGTCGCTTACAGCGGTGAATACCTGCTCTAATAATTCGTTGTTCCACGAAGCCGCCATACCGATGGTTTGTGGAAATACGGTAGCCAAACCGTTGCGTCCAACGCCATGCAAAGCCTCGTTCCACCAGTCGTAGGGCTTAATGCCCAAACGGTCAATACCTTTAGAAGTATTCTGCATCAGTGTCACTTTCTCCTCTAAATTCAGGCGAAGTAACAAGTCCTCGGCACGCTGTTCAGGAGAAAGGGCAGGATTCTGATAAGGCAGTTGGGCAGATGCAAACCCTAAGCTACAAGCAATTACTGCCATTGAAATCAGGTGTTTTCTCATACTATTCTTCGATTTTTGGTTATTTTGCACAAATATAAAGCTTTTTTTGTTGATTATACTAAAATTATCACTAAATTTGAGCATCGTAACTGAAAAGTATCATATTATGGACCATATATCAGATTTCAATAACGGGCACCAGGGCAACTTGCTATTGGATTATTTGCCTTGTGTGAATTATTCTATGCTGCTCAACAAGGTGAATACTTGCAGCCTTTGTGAGGTGGAAAATAGAGATGAAGCCGACTGGAGGTCAGTCAAGGTGGAGGTTAAAGGCGAATTCCTAAAACCCTGTTTGCAATATGCCGATTGCATACCCGCCGGACAAAGGGTGCAGATATCTGCACTGAAGATTGAACCAATGCCAGACAAACTATTGAATATGACAGAGATGGTTGATACTGTCTTTACGATTGCAATAACCGCAGGCGAGGAGGTTTTGCTTACTCATGACTTTCCGATTAGCCTGATGGCATACGACCAATGGACAGGTAGCTCTGTACGTCCGGAACTATTGGCATCGTTCGTCACCCCCAATCATCCGCTCATCTCCAGGGTAATCGTGAATGCATCGAAGTATATGGAGAAGTGGACCGGTTCGTCGGCTATGGATGAGTATCAGACGCAAGACCGCCATCGGGCTCGTTTGCAGGTTGCAGCCATTTATGAGGCTCTACGTGAAGAAGCTTTGGTTTATGTGGCACCTCCGGCGTCGTTTGAACCTATGGGACAACGCGTTCGATTGGCCGATAGGGTGCTCACAGAAAAGCTTGCCACTTGCATTGATTCCACTTTGCTCTATGCATCTTGCCTGGAATCTGTGGGATTGTTTCCCATTCTGGTTTTGTTGAAAGGACATATCTTTGTGGGGGCATGGTTGACAGAAGATATTTATGCTCAGAATGTTGGCGATGATGCTTCCTTCCTGTTGAAGAAATGTGCCGATGGGGTGAATGATATTGTTCTGGTGGAAACTACCTCATTGACCTCATCTGACAAGGTGGCTTTCGATGATGCCGTCAAGCAAGCAGTCAATGCCCTGAAAGATGAAGACCGTTTTCAATTATTTATAGATGTGCATCGTTGTCGTTTAAGCAACGTACGCCCTTTGCCACAACGTATTGAGCATAATGGTCAGTGGATTGTGGGTAATGAGGGCATAAAGCACGACAATGCTACCGACAAGGTGGAACGTCTTGACCATTATGCGTTGAAGATTGACGAGGATAAACGAATGGTGACCAAACAGACTATCTGGGAACGAAAGCTGTTGGATTTCTCTCTACGTAATAACCTGATTAATGCTAAATTGGGCAAACGAGTCATACCTTTCGTATCTTTTGGTATTGATCACCTCGAAGACGAGTTGCAAGAAGGTAAGAGCTTCTCCATGCAACCTTTCCCCAAAGCGCAACTTGAGCCGGCTGATGGTGGAATGTACGATTCTTCCTTGCAGGCACCGGAATTGGAAACGCTAACGAGAGATGAGTTGAAAAACAAACGACTGATATCTTATCTGAGCGATACGGAGTTGAAAAATGCCGTTAAGTTCCTTTATCGTACCGCCCGCACAGCTATGGAAGAGAATGGTGCCAATTCTCTTTTTCTCGCTCTTGGCATATTAAAGTGGTATGAGAGCGAGAAAAGTGTGCAACCTCGCTATGCTCCAATTCTCTTGTTGCCTGTTGATTTGGTTAGAAAGGGTGGGGAAACGGGTTATGTAATACGCTCTCGCGATGAAGATATGATTCTGAACATTACGCTATTAGAGCTGCTAAAGCAACAGTTCAACATCAACCTCAAAGCACTCGACCCACTTCCTACAGACGAACATGGCGTGGATGTGAAACAAATATTTGCTGCCATTCGTCAGTTCTTGAGCAATATGAAGCGTTGGAATGTGCTTGAGGAAACGATGTTGGGCTTGTTCTCATTCAGTAAGTTCGTAATGTGGAACGACATACATACTAACGCCTCCAAACTGAAGCAGAATCCTGTTATTGCCACGCTGATGGAGAATAAGCTTAAATGGCATGATAACGATAGTACCATCGATGCGCGAGTGATGGACAGAACCATAAAGCCCCAGCGTTATGCCATTCCTCTGGATGTTGATTCTTCTCAGATGGAGGCTGTGGTTGATTCGGGCGACGGTAAGAGTTTCATTCTTCATGGCCCTCCAGGAACAGGTAAGTCGCAAACTATTACCAATATGATAGCCAATGCCCTGTACCAAGGCAAACGCGTGTTGTTTGTGGCAGAAAAAATGGCCGCTTTGGAGGTGGTGCAGAAACGTCTCAAGAAGATTGGCTTGGAGCCTTTCTGTTTGGAGATGCACTCCAATAAGATGACCAAGCAGCATTTCTTGGCACAGATGCAAATGGCATTAGAGGTTTCGCATATTAAATCCCCTCAAGAGTTTGAGCATACAGCTAATAAGCTGTTTGAGCATCGTCAAACGATGATAGGCAACATAGAGGCGTTACACAAAGTGCATCATTCTGGCTTGTCTCTCTTTGACTGCATTTCTCGCTATCTCGCCATCAAGCATGAAGAGCTGAATGACAATCTGCCTAATCTGAATGATATTAATGTTGAGACCCTCAATCGGTGGGAGTCACTTTTGTACAGTTTGAATGCAGTATTCCAGCTTACAGGACATCCCATGGATAGCCCATTAATGGGACTTGAACCACATGATGCCCGTTTGGAGACAACCAGTAAAGTAAAGGAGATCTTAAAGAAATATGGAGAAGTATTCAACGATTTTAATCAGGCTGTAGCTAAGTTCTCAACAATGGTACTTCCCTCAGGAACAGATGATAGCATACAAGAACTTGAAGAACTACTTAAGTTCATAAGTGCCTTGCAGAATGCTTATGTCATCAACGATAGGGTATTAAAGCTGGCTACCGATACTGACTTTAAGAAAGACTTCCCCGAGTTGATTGCCGCTGGTCGTAAACGCGACATGTTAAAACAACAATTGGTGAACCAGTGCAATGAGAGTGTGCTTGATATTCCTGCCAACGCTCTGATACAGGAGTGGGATAATATTTTAAAGAAATGGTTCTTACCAAAGTTCTTCGCCAAACGTTCATTCATGAGTAAGATGCGCGTGTATAACGCCAACTTGAAGCCTGAGAACGTTAAAGAACTATTGAAAAATGTAGAAGATTACCAGCAGAATGCCCGTAGGGTGCAGAGTCAACTCGACATTATCAAAGAGTCTTTTGACAGTTTAGCAACTGACAGTCGTCAAGATTGGACAAAGATAGAGCAATCCTATAACGCTGCTCCCACGATTATACAATTCTTAATAGATTATGCAAACCGGCATGACATGAGTTTTGCATCTGTTAAGGGTACTTTCCTTCAGAAAATAGGTGACTTGTATATGTTTAAGCAGCAATATCTGAATGAGATGAAGGAACTGCAGAACCTAAGTATCTTACACGAACAGCAGAAGTCATATATGGCTACCTTCGCCCGCATGACGTTGCCTGTTGAGAATATATCAAGCGCCATTCCAGATACACTGGAACGCTGGTTGCTAAACTTTGATCATATTAAAGACTGGTGTCAGTGGGTGACACGCAAACGTGAATTACAAAGCGAAAAACTGCAATGCGTATGTGACTATATCGAACAGGAGCATAAAGACGGCATTGAAGCGGCACAGGCATTGCTTAAGGGAATCTATCATCAACTCATCCTTCACATGGTGGATGATAATGATCAGCTTCGTATGTTCAATGGAATGATATTTAGTGACTTGATAGAGAAATACCGTCAAGAGACAGCTACTTTCCAAGAGCTAACCAAGAAAGAATTATATTGCCGTTTGGCAGCCAATGTACCGTCACAAATCATGGAGGCGGCAGCCAATTCAGAGATGGGTATCCTGAAGCGCAACATCGCCAATGGAGGTCGAGGCACTACCATCCGTAAAATCATCGACCAGATACCAACTTTGCTGCCAAGGCTTTGTCCATGTATGTTGATGAGCCCTATTTCTGTGGCACAATACATTGACCTTGACAGAGATAAGTTTGACATTGTAGTGTTCGACGAGGCGTCACAGATGCCGACCAGCGAGGCTGTTGGTGCCATTGCGCGAGGCAAGGCTCTCGTGGTGGTGGGTGACCCGATGCAGATGCCGCCAACAAGTTTCTTTGCTACCTCAGCCGTGGATGAGGAGGAAGCCGAGATTGACGATATGGATAGCATCCTTGATGATTGCATTACACTGTCCATCCCTTCACGATACCTTACCTGGCATTACCGCAGTAAGCATGAGAGCTTGATTGCCTTTAGTAATACACAGTACTACGATGGCAAGCTGTTTACCTTTCCGTCGATTGATGATCGTGTGTCGAAAGTTTCACTGGTGCAGATTGAGGGTACCTATGACAAGGGTCGTACCCGCAGTAATCCTGCTGAGGCAAAAGCGATTGTGGAGGAAGTTATTCGACGGTTGTCAGACAAAGAGCTTAGCAAATACAGCATTGGCATCGTATCGTTCAGTAAGGTGCAGCAGAGCCTCATTGAAGACTACCTCGACGAGGCAATGGCTAAGCATCCGGAACTGGAACTGAAGTCCAACCAAAGTGAAGAGCCTATCTTCATCAAGAACCTTGAGAATGTGCAGGGTGATGAGCGTGATGTAATTCTGTTCTCTGTGGGCTATGGACCTGACAAGAACGGACATGTATCCATGAATTTCGGTCCGTTAAACAATGAAGGTGGCGAGCGTCGCCTTAATGTGGCTGTTTCTCGTGCGCGTTATGAGATGATGGTATTCTCCACACTGAGGGCGGAACAGATCGACCTGCGTCGTTCCAATGCCAAGGGTGTGGTGGGCTTGAAGAAATTCCTTGAATTCGCGGCAATGGGCATGAAGGCGTTACCAATTGTCAATGCCAGCCAGATGCAAGCCAGTGAGATGATAAACGATTTGGCAGAACTGTTACAGCAGCGTGGTTATCAGGTGGATAAGATGGTTGGTAAGTCTGGATTCCGTATAGATTTGGCTGTAATAGACCCACGTGACCCAGATAAATACCTTATGGGTATTCTTACCGATGGCAAGAGTTATTACAACACAAAGACTACTCGTGACCGTGAGATTTGCCAGCCGAATGTCCTGCACATGCTTAACTGGAACTTCATGCGTGTGTGGTCGGTTGATTGGTTCCATGACAAAGATAAGGTGTTGCGTCGCATACTTGAGAAACTCTACGAACTTCAACATCCGGAGAAAGGTTCCAAGAAACAAGATGATAAGCAGCAACCTGTTCAGCAACTCAAGCTGTTCAGCATAGCTGACGAGCCTAAGAACGTGGTGATTAACGAGCATGAGAAAGTGTATAAGATGGCATCACTCCGAGCTTCTACTGCACAACCTGATATAGAACGTGTAATCAAGAATGCCCAAAAAGTGAGAGAACAGCTGCGCCAGATTATTACCGTTGAGCAGCCAGTTACCAACAACTACCTCTACAAGCGAATAGCCACCCTGTGGAATATGCAGCGCGTAACTCCCCGCCTTCAAAGCCTGGTGGACTCTTTGTTGGTGGATTATTATACCGACCCGACGAGTGATGGTAAGAACATGGTTTATTGGATAGATCAAGTGGTTGCATCGGGTTACACCTATTACCGTGTTGAGTCAAAGCGAGATATTTCAGAGGTACCGCTCATTGAACTGATGAATGCAGCAATTTATGCAGTAGAACAGCAGATATCCATTCCTCGTGAAGACCTCAAGAAGGTTATTTCCAGCCTTTTGGGCTTTAGTAGAAAAGGCATAAACGTGGATAACGCTGCCGAAAGGGCTATCCAGTTACTCATTAACCAAGGTAAACTCAAAGAAGAAGTAGGAAAGATTGTGTTGAATAATAAATAACTGAAAAAACATGAAAAGGATTATTACAATGGCTATGGCTTTTGCTGCTACTGCAGCTTTATCTGCACAGAATTACAAGGTGGAGACTTTCAAGACTCCCAACGGCAATGATGTAAACATTACCCTTATCAAGCACGCCACCCTGGCTATAGAGTTCAAGGGCTATGAAATCCATGTTGATGCGGTGCCAAACTATGGAACCGACTATTCAAAGTTCCCGAAAGGTGATTTGATTCTGGTAACCCACGAGCACGGTGACCATTTTAACCCCGAAACTATCGAGTCACTGATGAAGCCCAACAGCTTGCTTTTTATGAACCAGCGTTGCTTCAATCAGATGCACAATGGCATTGTGTTGCGCAATGGTGATTCACGTCGGATTACCAAGGACATATCTATGAAAACTGTACCTGCCTATAACACTACGCCAGATCATTTGCAGTTCCACCCCAAAGGTGTAGGCAATGGCTATGTGCTCAATATCGACGGACTGAAGATTTACATTGCTGGCGATACGGAGGATATCCCAGAGATGTCTGAATTGAAGGACGAGAACATCGATGTGGCTTTCTTGCCTGTTAACCAACCTTTCACCATGACAGTTGACCAGGCTATCCGTGCCGCATGGATGATTCAGCCCAAGGTGCTGATTCCTTATCATTTCGGACAGACTGACGTGGCTCCCATCAAGCAGCGTCTTGAGTCCGATGGCTCAGGCATCGAAGTTTGGCTCAGAGAGATGCAGTAATGAGCTGAGGGGAATAGCCCCTATCTTTCGACGCAAAGCTTGCCATGATTCGTCGGAATATCTTCCACGGGTTGTCGCAGTATCTGCTATGGGTCGTCGCAATATCTCCTTTACCCTGAAAGGAATGCTTCCGTTCCATCATAGGAGATACTGCGACGACCCATAGTAATATCTTGTTTCTAAAATTACAAATATTGCAACAAATGGAGTAAAATATTTTATTTATCAAAAATAATGATTATATTTGCAACAAATATAACTCAAAACACTCTTTGCTATGAAAACACAAAACATTTGGGGGATGTCTCTCGGGGTCATCCTGTTGACGATTGGATTGGTAGCCTGCAGCAACGATGAGTTTGCTGACTACAAGACAGAAGCGGGGGTGAAGAAGATTTCTTCCTTCACGGCTACCATTAGCGAAACCGCTGATACACGAGCTTTCCTCGGCCAAACAGGCGAGGAGGGTAAGAAACGCGTGTTTTGGAATGAAAAGGATGCGATTACCGTGTTCAGTGACTTGGAGCCAACGGCACAGACTTTCATGACTAAGGTAGGTAGTGACGCCATCCAGTACGAAAGCAATACGGCTGTCTTCGGCGGCAAGGAGATCTATGGCACTGAGTTCTATGCCTATTATCCAAATGAAGACCAATACTTTTCACAAGATAAGGAGCGCATCACGCTGATTCACGCCTCGCTTCCAGCGAATGATTTCGGATTATATGAAGACATCAAGACTCCGATGGTGGCGGTGAGCACGGGCGAAAACATGCTGTTCAAGCAGGTGACGGGCTTGGTTAATGTCAACCTTACAGGCATCTACCGACTGGAGTCGGTGTATCTGTATGGCAACAACGATGAGGTGCTGTATGGCACTGGGACCATCGACCTGACTGCCGACGAGCCAGTGTTTGTGGTTGACGCTGGTCAGTCGGCCAATAAGAAGCTGGGTGGCAGTGTTCGCGACCTGCTTTTGAACACTAACGTGGAGAGCATCTATTTCAACTTGCCTCCTATGACCTTTGTGAATGGTTTTACCGTAGAGGTCAATGGCTATGACAAAGGTGGGACAAGGATAAGCTATAAGAAGCCCACAGGTTCGAACGTGGAGATCAAGCGTGGTGAAATCTACAGCCTTACGAGGTTGAATGTGGATGGCGACTACATTCATTTTGCTGATCAAGGCGTGGAAGGACTTTGCTTGCGGTATTTCGACACGAACGGTGATGGTTTCCTGAGCTACGCAGAAGCGTATGCGGTGACTGAGATTCCCACCATTGAAGGTGTTGATGGTTTTCAGTATCCTATTTTTGCCGGCATTGGAAGGTTAGGTGATAAGGCTGTTAACATTTTGTCTTTCAATGAGCTGTATTATTTTAGGTCTTTGGAGGCAATTCCTGCTAATATGTTCCTTGACCAAGCATCAATGGCTGAAGTGAAATTGCCAGATAACGTGAAATCCATTGGTGATAATGCATTTGGTCGGTGTCAAAGTCTGTCAACTATCCAGATACCAAAGGGTGTAACATTTATTGATAAGTATGCTTTCCAGATTACCAAAATAACTGAAGCTGTGATACCGTCAGGTGTGACAACTATTAGTATGGGACTTTTCAGTGGTTGTATGAATTTGGAAAATGTTTCTATACCAAATACTGTGGAAAGCATTGACGCTTTTGCTTTCCGAGGAACAGGATTAACAAGTATTGTCATTCCAGAAGGAGTGAAAACTATCGGTTTGATGGCGATTACTTTATCTAGTTCCTTGAAAGACGTTTTGCTGCCATCCACTTTGACTGAGATCGGTTATGCTGCCTTTAATGAAAATCCCCAGATGGAAAACGTCACTTGTCTAGCTGTCAATCCGCCATCTTTGGGCGCGAATGGACTTGGTAACGGAACAACACTTACCATCTATGTGCCTGATGGCTCAGTAGATGCTTACAAAACTGCAGCTGGCTGGAGTGACTATGCCGACAGAATCAAGAGCATTTCGGGCGGTGAAGTCATCAGCTTTGCTGATGCTAATGTGGAAACCCTCTGCGTGAAGTATTTCGATTTGGATGGTGACGGGAAGGTTAGCTATAAGGAAGCAGCTGCAGTGACTGAGATTCCTACCATCCATAATAGTCAATATGATGAAGATTATCCAATCTTCTCAGGAAGGCGTAGCGTAATGGGTGATAATGTGGTGGAAATCACGTCATTCAACGAATTGCAATATTTCACTTCCTTGAGGTCACTGCCTCGTGAATTGTTTTCTGAACAGTATAATTTGAGGGAAGTGACGTTACCGGAAAATCTGACGTCCATCGGTTATTTTGCTTTCAGTTACTGCCACAGTTTGACCAGCATCGAGATACCAGATGGCGTGATGGATTTGGGTATGTTGGGTACTTTCTATGATTGTGAAAGTCTTGCCACTGTTAAACTGCCAGCTAATTTGAAAACCTTGCCGAGAACTTGTTTCTCACAGTGCTTTGCCCTGACTACTATTCAGTTGCCAGAAGGTTTGACTACCATTGATGGTGCTGCTTTCCAAAACTCTGGCCTTGAAGTAATCAATATACCGGCCAGTGTAACTTCTATCGTATCGAATGCATTTACCGCTTGCAATCATCTGGAAAGTGTTTACTGTTGGGCCACCGTTCCTCCAAAAATGGGTTCTAATGTATTTGTCAGTTCGAGTGGTTTTGTAATCTATGTTCCTGCCGGCTCTGTAGCTGACTATAAAGAAGCCTCAGGATGGAGCGAGTATGCTGATAGAATCGTAGCTGCCGAATAAAAGATATACTTTTTTTCCTTCCACATTCATGGCTGGAGGGGGGAGGGGGCAATTTTCTTCTTTCCCCCTCCTTGTTTTATTATTTCTTCTGCTTCAAGATAAAGTCTTTGACTTTAAAGGCGGTGCCATAGAACCAACCTTTGCCACCGGAGAGCTCTGAACGATTGAACTGCACACTGTCAGAGATGGCTTCAAAAGCGCCTGTGGGGTCATCAACCTCCAGCTTCATCTGCACATTATCCAACGGGAAATATTGAGTCTGTCCGTATAAGAACTTACCTTGCTCATCGGTATAAACTGTGTCGTTGATAAGCTTTAAATCCTCGTTGCCATTAGCATCGTTCATTAGAATCTCAGGCACTGTAATGCGGATACCATTCAGCACTTCCCCCTTCTCGTTCTTAACGATGCCCATAACCTTGTACTCAGCATGGGGAGATCCGTATTCGGTGGCGGGACCCACAGAGCCACATCCGCTGCAGTTGAAGCCCAGCAAGCTCATTAAGCCAGCCAGCGCCCAGTTAGTGCCCTTAATCAGTTTTCTCTTGAATATTTTCATATCAGTTCATTTTTTCTGCGTCACCAGATAAGCACCCAGCAGTACCAAAACCGCAGCAACAGGTTTATCCCAAGTGAAGATGTCCTGTCCGATGGCTATAGCTACGAGCGATGCGACGATGGGTTGCAGATTCGTATAAATGCTAACGGTTGTAGCACGGAGGTATTTCATGGCGTAAGGAATCATAAAATAGCCGAGTACGGTGGCAAAGATTACGATAAAAGCCATACCACCAATACCCATCAGTCCATCAGAGAATCCGTAGCCTCCACTGAATAGCTTGGTCTGACTGAATTCGTTCCAAGCAAACGGTAGCACGGCAATGGTAGATACCAGGAAGGTCCACTTCATCTGAGTAACGGCACTGTACTTCGCCGATACCTTACTGGTGATGATTAGGTAAATCACCCATGTGAGCAAGCTCATCAGCGCCAGAAAGATGCCCAAGAGGTCATTGCTGCCAGCCTCGGTTTGCCACTTCACTAACACCAACAAAGCTGCACCAGCAATGCCCAAACATACACCTAAGAGCTTGATTCCCGTGATGCCTTCCTTCAGGAACACAGCGGCCAAGAGCATGGTGCCAATAGGTACTAAGGTAGCGATGAGAGAATAATATACAGGGCTGGTGAAGTTGAGTGACCAAGCCGTGAGAGTTTGGGAGATCACGAAGCCCGTGAGACCACCCAGCATAATCACAATCAGGTCTTTGTGCTCTACTTTTTCTTTGGGGAGGAAAGCGGCAATTGCCCAGAATATCAATGCGGCACCGATGCAACGAAGTGCCATATAGACCATAGGAGTAACCCACTCGCCAAGCAGATACTTAGTGATGGGAACTCCCAGTCCGAATATAACGTTAGCCAATATAACGGCGGCGTGGCCATTAATTTTCTTATCCATAGTTATTCAACTCCATGAGCTGATACATCCTTGTTAACGCGATGAATCAAGCCCTGAAGTACAGCACCAGGACCGCATTCTGTGAAGTCGTCAGCACCATCTTCTAACATATTCACCACGATTTGTGTCCAACGAACAGGAGCGGTAAGCTGAGCTACTAAGTTAGTCTTGATAATCTCAGGGTCGGTGTGTGGTTGTGCATCTACATTCTGATAAACAGGGCACTTAGGGGTGTTGAACTTGGTGGCATTGATAGCTGCCTCCAGTTCCTCCTTAGCAGGCTGCATCAGTGGAGAGTGGAACGCGCCACCTACCTTCAACGGCAATGCACGCTTAGCACCTGCAGCCTTCATCAGTTCGCAAGCCTGATTGATACCCTCAATAGAGCCGGAAATCACAATCTGACCAGGGCAGTTGTAGTTGGCTGCTACCACTACCTCACCACCATCAGACACCTGGCGGCAGATTTCCTCTACCTTCTCATCGGACAGGTTGATGATGGCTGCCATCGTTGATGGCTGCGCTTCGCAGGCCTTCTGCATTGCCATTGCACGGGCATACACCAACTTGAGGCCATCCTCGAAGCTCAGGGCACCAGCAGCTACCAAAGCAGAGAACTCGCCCAGCGAGTGACCAGCGGTCATCTCTGGCTGGAATGCTTCACCCATGCAGAGAGCAGAAATTACCGAGTGAAGGAATACGGCTGGTTGTGTTACCTTGGTTTGCTTTAACTCCTCATCAGTGCCGTTGAACATGATGTCGGTGATTCGGAAACCAAGGATATCGTTTGCTTTGTCAAATAATTCTTTCGCCAATGGTGAAGACTCGTACAGGTCTTTACCCATACCTGAAAACTGGGCTCCTTGCCCTGGAAATACAAATGCTTTCATATTCTAAATACCTTATTAAATAAATTGAGGGTGCAAAGATACTAATTATTCGTCTATCATCAAATCTTTTCTCACTTGTTTTTCAGAAGGCACACAGAACAGTGATGCTGTTAGAGCAATACAAGCACAGAGAATGCACGATGTGCTCTGCATGAGATAGTAGCCAATGACACCTGCAACTACAGGTATGGTAAGCAACAGCAATCGCATGGTACTCCATATCATATACTGATTCAAGGCTGCTTCTGTACTGACGGAGGCATCCACTTTTTTGCTCTTCATCCACGCAAAGAACTTCAGTGCTGCGGGAACACAGCATGCTGTGAGTAGGATAACCACAGTCTCTGTGAAATAAACCACCCGCACATTGTCGGCATAAGCCCCAGTAAGGTTGAATCCACCCGTCTCTCCAAGGATGACAATCAACAATGCAGCAAACCACATATATGCGAAGTTGCGCTTCAAGGAAGCCACTGTCTGTTTGATGTTCTCTTCCATATTCCTGAACGTTTTTAGTGATTTTGTTGCAAAGATAAGGATTTTCTTTGTAACTTCGCAGCCGAATTGAACAATAGGTTTGTTTTTTTATGAATACGAATGAGAGATTATCGGCCTTATTTGACTTCGATGGAGTAGTCATGGACACCGAATCACAGTACAGTATTTTTTGGCATCAGATAGGGGTAGATTACCTGCAGCACGACAATTTGGAGCAGATCATCAAGGGGCAGACCCTAACCAATATCTTCAATACGTATTTTAGTCATTTGTCCGACAAGCAGACAGAGATTGACCAAAAGCTGAAATACTTTGAGCAGCACATGAAGTATGAATATGTGACTGGTTTCGAGTCTTTCTTGGCAGATTTAAAAGCACATGGGGTGTTGACTGCCGTGGTTACCAGTTCCGATGAGGGCAAGATGGCTGCCGTTTATGAGGCACATCCAGAAATCAAGGGGATGTTTGACTACATACTGACAGCAGAAATGTTCAGCAAATCGAAACCAGATCCTGACTGCTATTTGTTGGGCATGAAGCTCTTCGGTACAGATGCGGCACATTCTTTCGTGTTTGAAGATTCATTCAACGGATTGAAAGCCGGTATGGCATCGGGAGCAACCGTGGTGGGACTTGCCACTACCAATCAAGCTGAGGACATAGCACCATTTTGCCATTACATCCTGCACGACTACCATGATTTCTCGTTCGATAAATTGATGACATGGTATGAAAGAAGGCACTCATAAACTGATGACGCCAGATTTTTGGCTTATCTGTATTTCTAATTTTTTACTTTATACTGCAGTGTGGACTTTGCTCCCTGTCATGTATGCAGAGGGTTATCTGGCAGGCTTTGAACGCTTGGACATGACGAGAGCCATGTTGCTTTTTACTTTGTGCATGATTGGAATAGGTCCCTTGCATGCTTATCTGGGTGATACTTATAGGCGCAAACATGTTTTGACCTTTTCAACTTTAGGCCTGGCTTTGTGTGCTGGTGGTTTACTATTTGTTAATCAAGTGTGGCAGTTGTGCTCATTGTCAGCAGTTGCCGGTGCTCTATTTGGCATCTCCACTACAGCTGGCATTACCGTAGCCATAGACATAACGCAGTCTCGTCGGCGAGGGGCGGGTAACCGCATATATGCTTTTTCTGGAATGATGGGACTGTTTTGTGGTTTGTGTTTTCTGTCGAAACTTTACCTGATGATGGATTTTCAACAACTGGTGTATGTCTCGCTATTACTATGGATTGGATGCTTGATAGCCGAGTCGTGCGTCTATGTGTCTTTCCGTGCTCCTGTAGGAGTAGGATTGCTGAATTTGGATCGTTTCTTTCTGCCTAATGCTTGGCTACCTGCTTTGAATGTCTGCTTGTTAGCCATAGGTGTTGGCATGACCACCAGCCTGTTGCCTCCCTTCACAATGGTGAGTCCGATTGTTTTCTTGGCATTGACAGTTGGAATAGTGCCCCTGACAAGAATGTTCGTTAAACTGTCGCACCACTGCCAGCGTGGAACGGCCAACACCACGTTGCAGTTGGCCATGATGACAGGTTTGCTGGTGGGCATGATAGCTGGTGAGTCTATTGAGAATGTTCTGATTCTCAGTTTGGTTATTATCGGTGTTTCTTTATTGGTACTCCCCTTGATTACACTGCCTTATTTCTGGAAGAAGCGTGTGAGGAAATGACATCTTCGTTGGAATATCAAATAATCAAAATTACAATTGTTACTACGGAAAAAAGCAAATCTATTTGAATAGGGCTATCAAATAGGGGATAAACACAATCAATCCGACGATGGCGGAAGTGATGGCTGTGACCAGTACGGCACCTGCAGCGATATCCTTTACTTCACCTGCCATTCTCTGCCATTGGGGAGAAACCATATCCACCAATCGTTCTATGGCTGAGTTAAACAGTTCTGCAGTGATAACCATGCCGATGCAGATTACCACTGCCAACCATTCGGCTCGTGTGATGTTGAAGAAAAAGCCTGCCACAATGACCACCAGGGCAGCTATTAGGTGAAACGTAATATTCTGCTCGTGCCCGGCACATGTCATGATGCCCTTCCAGGCATATTTGAAGCTCTTCAGCTGTTTCTTGAAATCGTAACTCATAGTCTGCTAACGTTTTTTACTCCTTTCACCGTCTTCAGCTTTTTGATAAGTGTATTCAGCTTCGACGTGTCGCTCACCATCACAGTCAGTTGTCCGCTAAATAGACCATCGTTAGCCTCAATGCCGATGCTGCGAAGTGTGATGCCTTCTTCCTTATTTATAATAGAGGTGATGTTGGTCACAATACCAATGTCGTCGTGTCCTACCACCATCAACGAAATAGGATATTGTGAACCTACAGATTTGCCTGCCCAACGTGCTTTCACAATGCGGTAGCCATAACGTTGACGCATATCATGGGCATTAGGACAGTTCATGCGATGGATCATGATGCCTCGCTTGATACTTACAAAGCCAAAGATGTCATCTCCGTAGATGGGGTGGCAGCATTGTGCCAACTGATACTGGATGCCCTTAAGATTCTGGTCGATAACCAGCACATCTTCATGGATATTGTCTATATCCCCCTCCATCTTCTGCAAGGAGAATCCTTCTGCAGTACGCGTTTGAGTTTCCATTATTTCAGTCTCACGGCGTAGCTGCTCTACATATTCATCAATGATGTCGGTGATGTCAAGGGTACCGTTGGCAATGTCTTGATAGAAATCGGTAATGATTTTATATCCTTTGCGTTTGATGACGCGCATCATAGTCGATTCATCGAAGTCAATCTTTCGGTTCTTTAGCTTGCGTTCCAGTTCTTCTTTTGCATAAGCACTTTGACGAGCTTCCGTTTCCTTCAAAGCCTGCTTGATTTTAGTGCGTGCCTTCGAGGTGACCACAATCTTCAGCCATCCCTGTTTAGGCGTTTGAGAAGC
Organism: Bacteroidaceae bacterium; assembly: GCA_017649485.1. GTDB lineage: Bacteria > Bacteroidota > Bacteroidia > Bacteroidales > Bacteroidaceae > Bacteroides. Next base: position 79,093 of record JAGCGS010000040.1, read on the forward strand.
AGAAGACATTATCTCAACCTGGTCGCCACTCTTCAACTCTTGACGGATTGGCACATTCTTACCATTCACCTTGGCACCCGTACAACTGCATCCTAACTTAGTGTGTATCATAAAGGCGAAGTCAAGAACCGTGGCACCTTTAGGCAATTTGTATAGGTCTCCCTTTGGAGTAAACACAAACACTTCGTCTTCATACAAATCCATCTTGAACTGATCCATTGCTTCCAACCCCGTGCCATCTGAACTTTCCAATGCCTCGCGAACAGAGGTAAGCCAGTCATCAAGACCAGTCTCGCCTTTGATACCTTTGTATCTCCAGTGTGCAGCCAAGCCTCGTTCAGCCACTTCATCCATACGTTCTGTGCGAATCTGTACTTCCACCCATTTGCCCTCTGGACCCATGACAGTGATATGCAGTGACTCATAACCGTTGCTTTTGGGAACAGACAGCCAGTCGCGCAGGCGCTTAGGGTTTGGTTGATACATATCTGTCACGATGCTATATACCTGCCAGCACTGCATTTTCTCCTTCTCTAATGGAGCATCCAGAATGACGCGAATGGCAAAGAGGTCATAAACACCCTCAAATGGGCATTTCTGTTTCTTCATCTTTTGGTAGATGGAGTGGATGGATTTTGTACGCCCCTTGATGTGGAACTGCAGTCCTGCATCTTCCAAATGTTTCTTCAGTGGTTGTATGAATCGTTCGATATATGCGTCTCGACTTTTCTTTGTTTCGTTGAGCTTGTCTTTGATATGATAATACATATCATGCTCCGTATATTTCAGTGAAAGGTCTTCCAATTCCGACTTCAACGCATAGAGGCCTAACTTGTGGGCGAGGGGTGCGTAGAGGTAAGCCGCTTCATTGGCTACTTGCACACGCGCTTCATCGTTGCCCACATCGCGTATCTGTCGCATTATGTTCACTCGATCGGCTATAATGATGAGAATCACTCGCATATCCTCAGCAAAGGTAAGTAGCAGGTTGCGGAAATTCTCCGACTCGATGGAGGGACTTTTCTCATAAAGTTCCTGTACACGAATCAATCCACGCACGATACCTGCTACGTCAGAGCCGAAATTATTTCCAACATCCTCGATGGCGCAGACACCGCTACTCACCGAGTCGTGTAGCATGATACCCAACACAGAGGCACGCTTCATGCCAATCTCATCAGTCACAATAATGGCGGTTTGAATGCTCTTTAGCAAGGGGTTCAAACCGAAGATGTCGCGTTTCAGCTTGCCAGACTCGATTGAGCTAACCAGCTGTGTCTTGAGCTTGTGCACATCGGCAGGCAGGAACGAGTCGCCTGTCAGTCGCAGCATTTTATGATAGAGTGCAAGGAAGAGTTTTCGCTCCTCTGGCTTGAAAAATAACTGTTCTGTCATGGTGTATTCTCTAAAATTGAGTGCAAGTTAATCAAAAATGCTTAAATAATGAATATTTTTCTGTATAAATTTGGTTGGAACTAATAAAATTACTATCTTTAGGGTGGAAAAGAAATAAACACGATAGGTTTTAATTTAAACAATTTGCTTATGAACGCAGATAAAATCGCAAAAAATGCCAGATTAATCTGGAATATGCTGACGCAAACTGCGACACGCATGACTTTTATAGACTTGATAGTTCAGTCACATCTTCAAGCTAATGAATTGGCTTCTGCTATTGGGTGGCTGGCACGAGAAGACAGTATTTCCATCATTGAGGAAGGCGATAAGCAGTTTTTCGTGGCATATTAAGAAAACTAAGAAATGGCTGGTCACTGACCAGCCATTTCTAATACTAAGTATTCACTTTGAGTGCCTATTCTGAATTTGCCACCCCATAGGCCGATTCCTGAAGTGACGTAGATATGGGTATTTCCTTTGCGAAGATAACCATGAGATTTTTCATACACCATGTCGGTAATCAGGCTAATGGGAAATATCTGACCTCGATGCGTGTGACCTGACAGTTGGAAGTCAACACCTGCTGTAACAGCATTATTTAAATGATAAGGTTGGTGATCCAATAGCAAGATGGGTTTTGAGTGATCGAGGTCTTTCGTTAGATCCGCTAATGATTTGCGGTTGTAATCATTGGCTCGATCGTCTCGCCCAACTATATATAATTCATCATTAACCAGCATAGCTTCATCTTTCAGCAATGTAATACCTGCTTGCTGAATGAGCGCCTCACTTTTCTCATTGTTAGCATAATAGTCATGGTTTCCCAAGCAAGTAAATACTCCGTAACGGGCTTTCAGCTGTCCTAACTCTTCATACATTCGTTGTTTCTCAACTGGTACCACATCACTGTCTATAATGTCTCCTGCAATGAGTATCAAATCTGGTTGTTCAGCATTAATCATTTCCACCCATTTTGCCAACTCCCCCTTGCCAATAGTATAACCTAAATGCAAGTCACTAATACCAACTATTCTGATTGGTTTCATCGGTTTGTCAATCTCAATGCTCAAGGGTACGCGCACCTTGTGATGGTACCAGAGGTTTCCTCCAATGAAAGTAACTATCATGAATGTTGTAATACCCAAAGTGCCATAAAGACTGTTGTTAAACCATGGACGAATGGCAGGTATGCACAAACGAGCTATGTCTGTTACTAAAAAAATCATCAGTAAATAGAGCAATATAATCATCCATGAAGTGCTGACAATAGAAAACAGTTGATTAACCCATAGAGAAGCATGATCGTTACGACTCGACATATAACCGAAAAACAAACCAACTGGTAATAACAGAACAATGGTGATGAGCCACTTCAGTAGATGACTAAATGGCAGGATGTGCCAAATACGGTAATAGATGTAAATAACGGCAAGCAGCACCACTACAGGGAATATCATAAATTGTAATCTCATGTTTCTTATTGGATCTCATGTTAATTATTAAGTGCAAAGTTAGTGTTTTTTTCGCTTATTTAGGGTGTATTTCTCCCAATCACGAAAAAAATGAGCCCTAAAGAGAATTTTTTTGCATTTGGATAAGGAGAAGTGCAGAATTCTTTGTATATTTGCTTTTCGTGAATAATTAATTTAAATCTATATGATGTTAACACAAAAGGATATTGATTTGCTCAAGAAGAAGGGCATTTCTGAGGAAAAGCTGGTTGAAGAACTGGCATGTTTTGAACATGGTTTCCCTTTCCTGAATCTCTATGCTGCCGCATCGGTGGAAAATGGAATCATGCAATTGTCTCCTGTGAATATTGATGCATATCTCAAGGCATGGGATATCTACACATCTTCTTCCGTGGAGAGACGAGTGGTTAAATTTGTTCCTGCGTCTGGAGCTGCCAGTCGTATGTTCAAGGATTTGTTTGCATTCTTGGATGCCGACTATACTGAACCAACGAAAGCGTATGAGAAGACATTCTTTGCTGATATCCATAAGTTTGCATTCTTTGATGATTTGGATGAAGCTTGTCAGAAACTCTATGGTAAGAATATTGATGCGTTGGTAGGCGAGGGTAGCTATAAGGATGTAGTAGCAGCTTTGTTGAATGAGAATGGTTTGAACTATGGCAATCTGCCTAAGGGCTTGCTAAAGTTTCACCACTATACCCACGGCAACCGCACACCATTGGAGGAGCACTTGGTAGAAGGTGCCCTTTATGCTTCAAATAAAAATGGCAAAGTGAATGTTCACTTTACCGTTTCACCTAATCATCGTAAGCTTTTTGAAGCAAAAGCGGCAGAAACTGCCGATACATATGCCACAAAGTTTGGTGTTGAATATGACATCTCTTTCTCTGAGCAGAAAGCAAGCACTGACACTATTGCTGTAGATATGAACAATGAGCCTTTCCGTGAAGATAATGGTGATTTGTTGTTCCGTCCAGGTGGCCATGGCGCTTTGATAGAAAACTTAAACGACCTTGATGCAGACATCGTCTTTATTAAAAATATCGATAATGTAACGAGTGATCGCATGAGAGGAGACACAGTTATATATAAAAAGGTGTTGGCTGGTGTCCTAGTGACGTTACAGCAGAAGGCTTTCCAATACTTACAGCTATTGGAGAGCGGCAAATATACTCATGAGCAGGTGCTTAACATATTACAGTTCGTGCAGAAGCAGCTTTACTGCAAAAATCCTGATACAAAGAATCTGGAAGATTCTGAGTTGGTTGTTTATTTGAAGAAAAAGCTAAATCGTCCAATGCGTGTTTGTGGTATGGTGAAAAACTTAGGCGAGCCAGGTGGTGGTCCGTTTTTGGCATATAACCCTGATGGTACTATCTCTTCTCAAATATTGGAGAGTTCACAGATAGATATGAGCGATCCTGAAAAGAAATCTCTGTTCGAGAAGGGAACACACTTTAATCCTGTAGATCTGGTTTGCGCCATCAAAGATTTCCAGGGTAATAAGTTTGATTTGCCTAAGTATGTGGACAAGGCTACAGGCTTTATCTCACAGAAGTCAAAGAACGGCAGGGAGCTGAAGGCTTTAGAGTTGCCAGGACTGTGGAACGGTGCCATGAGCGATTGGAACACTGTGTTTGTAGAAGTGCCGGTGTCAACATTTAATCCTGTAAAAGTGGTCAATGACTTATTGAGAGAAGCACATCAATGAAAAAGATATTATTGTTAGGTTCTGGTGAACTGGGTAAGGAGTTCACCATCGCTGCCAAGCGTTTGGGACAGTACGTGGTGGCGTGTGATGCATATGCTGGCGCTCCTGCTATGCAGGTAGCTGATGATTTTGAAGTTTTCAGTATGCTCGATGGCGAGGCTTTGCAAAAGGTGGTAGAAAAACACCATCCTGACATCATAGTACCTGAGATCGAGGCAATCCGCACTGAACGTCTCTTTGATTTTGAGAAACAAGGCATACAAGTAGTACCCAGTGCTCGTGCTGTAAACTATACAATGAACCGCAAGGCCATCCGTGATTTGGCAGCGAAAGAGTTGGGTGTTAAGACTGCTAACTACCGATATGCGAAGAACTTGGAAGAACTGAAAGAGGCTACAGCTATCATTGGCTTTCCCTGTGTTATAAAGCCGTTGATGTCATCATCTGGACATGGTCAATCGGTGGTGAAACGTGCTGAAGACTTGGAGAAGGCTTGGCAAGAGGCATGCGAAGGTAGCCGTGGTGATATCAAGGAAGTAATTGTAGAGCAGTTTATACATTTCGACTATGAGATTACTTTGCTCACAGTGACACAACAGCATGGTCTCCCAACACTTTTCTGTGCGCCAATTGGTCATGTTCAGATTAGTGGTGATTACCGTGAGAGTTTCCAACCCATGCCGATGAAGCCTGAGCACCTGCAAGCTGCTCAAGAGATGGCTGCCAAGGTAACAGGTGCACTTACTGGTGCAGGAATTTGGGGAGTGGAATTTTTTATCAGCGACCAAGATGGTGTGTATTTTTCTGAGTTGTCACCTCGTCCACACGATACTGGCATGGTAACTCTCAGCGGATGTCAGAACTTTAGCGAGTTTGAATTGCATGCCCGCACGGTATTAGGTTTGCCAATTCCTGCCATTAAACAGCTGAAAAATGGAGCAAGTGCTGTTATCCTGTCCGAAATAGCGAAACAGACGGAACCTGATTATATTGGGCTATCAGATGCTTTGCAAGAAGATGATACAGACTTGCGCATTTTTGGCAAACCTATAGCAAGGTTACATAGAAGAATGGGAGTAATGTTGGCTACTGCGCCTTTAGGTACCGATCTAACTCCATTGCGTGACAAGTGTAAACGATTGGCATCTTTGGTTAAGGTTTGCTGAAAAGTTTGTTTTTTTCTCTATAAATATTTGGAGAAATAAAAAAAAAGCACTAATTTAGTTGCCGTAATTTAACTTTTAGTTGATTCATAGTAAAGCATGAAAATGTAATGCGGCAACTGTCTGTGAAGACGGTTGTCGTTTTTTTTATATAAAATCATAGACTATTATGAAAGTAATTGGTAATATTATTTGGTTGTTATGTGGAGGTCTTGAAACTGCTTTTGAATATTTCATGGCAGGTGTAATATTATGCATTACCATCATTGGCATTCCCTTTGGCTTGCAGGCATTCAAGTTGGGTGTTATGATGCTTTGGCCATTTGGGAGTAGGGTAGATCTCTTGCCAGGACAACCTGGTTGCCTGAGTACCATCATGAATATCTTGTGGTTGCTTGCAGGTATTCCGATTTGTTTAACTCATTTGTTATTTGGAGTGTTGCTATGCGTAACCATCATTGGCATTCCCTTTGGTATGCAGCATTTCAAATTTGCAGGTATTGCTCTTACACCTTTTGGACGCACAGTAAAGAGTGATATTTGAATTTGTAGAAAAAAATATAGATTTTATTTTGTCAGGTTAATAAAATGCTGTACATTTGCAGCGTTTTCAAAATTGTTTGTTAGGGGCGTAGCTCAGATGGTTTAGAGCGTTGCAGTCACATTGCAAAGGTCATCGGTTCGAGCCCGATCGTCCCTACAGATTAAGAGGCAGGGGTTCCTGCCTCTTAGTTTTTGCTTGTTTTCCTTATAAAAATAAGATTGTATATTTGCAATCTCATATTATTTGTTGTATTTTTGCGACAAAATTATTAAATAACATAGACATTATGAAACGTTTTTTATTTTTAGCCCTTACGGTATTAGGCTTTCTCACCCTTCAGGGCTGTAAGAAAAGTGAGAAGCTGATCTATCACCACAAATTAGGAAAAACAGAAGTGGTGCTGCTTTCTGACGGACAGAACACCGGTGACCCAAGTGCGTTAATAGGAGCTTCAGAAGAGATCCTTAATGAGTTTGTGCCCACAGGTACACTAAACAGTGCATTCAACATCTTCCTTCTGAAGATTGACGGTAAAAAAATAATAGTGGATGCCGGCATGGGTTTTCATTTGGTGGATAACCTGGCATCAGAGGGCTTACAACCAGAAGACATTGATATGATTCTGTTGACCCACATGCATGGAGATCATATCGGAGGATTATTGAAAGACGGCCAGAAAGTATTCCCTAATGCGAAGCTATACATCTCTGAAAAGGAAGTCGCTTACTGGACAGACAAAGAATATATGTCCTCTCTCCCTGAAGGACAGCAGCGAGGATTTATTGGAGCTCAGCAGGTGGTGGAAACTTACAAAGATAACTTAGTTCTCTTTGAACCTCAAGAAATAGAAAATATGCAAGATTTGATTCCTGGTGTGAAAAGCATTGCCTCTTATGGTCATACTCCTGGCCATACTTGCTATATGGTTGAAAATGGTGGTGACAAACTATTCATTTGGGGTGATATGATTAACATTGCAGCTGTGCAGGTGCCACATCCTGAGATTCCTACTCGTTTTGACGTTGACCCAGACATGGCAGCAGCTACTCGTGCACATATTCTTAATTACTTGGAAACTAATAAACTTAATGTGGCTGGCATGCACGTAGAATATCCAGGAGTAGGTAAGTTGGTTCGTAGCAATCGTGGATTAGAACTGAAATTGGATTGAATTTATTTGACAATAGGTATATTTAAAAAGAAAGACTCGAATGAAATAATTCTCATCGAGTCTTTCTTTTTCTTTGGTGATTCCGGCGGGATTCAAACCCACAACCTTTTGATCCGTAGTCAAATGCTCTATTCAGTTGAGCTACGGAACCGAGCCAATGATAAACTTTAGGAGTGATTCCGGCGGGATTCAAACCCACAACCTTTTGATCCGTAGTCAAATGCTCTATTCAGTTGAGCTACG
>JAGCGS010000041.1 GCA_017649485.1 Bacteroidaceae bacterium
CAATTTCTCAGTAGCTGTACCATCAATCAGTACACTGCCTGATGTAGGCGCATCGAGCAAGACCATGATATTCAATAAGGTGGATTTGCCACAACCTGAGGGTCCCATGATGCTGAGGAACTCACCTTTATTCACTTGCAGGTTTACATTCTCCAATGCCAGCGTTTCCACTTCGTCTGTACGGTATATCTTGTTGATACCTTCTAATTTGATAATTGTTTCCATGATTTTTATGGGATTAATGGGTTATTCGTCGCGGAGGGCTTCGGTTGGTTGTATGTGACTGATTCTATAGGCAGGGATATAGATGCCAATCAGCACTACAATTGTCATAATCAGCCAGATAATGCCACTCACGATGAGGAAATGCAGGGGGAAGTTGTCTATCCAAGAGTTTTTCATCAGAAATGAATTTGCATTTGACACTCCACCAAAATAATCGTTAGCAAGACCTTCCATAAAGCCGTATTGCAAATAGATAAGGCAACCAATGATGACTGCTATTGTGGTCAGCAGAACTCCCTCGCCCATCAGCATGCGCATGATATAATTTGGTGTACCTCCAAAGGAAAGCATCACACCTACATCTTTCTTTCTTACTTTGGTCTGTAACCAGAAAGTACCTATTACTCCAAGACACAGACAAATCATAAAGAAACCGGCAAACACATACTTAATGCGTAACTGGTTGATGTCATATTTTTCGAGGTCCCGCAGCACCTCTCTATATTTGGTAATACTACAAGCATACAAGTTACCACTGTGTAACTGCCTAACCAAACTATTATTGAAGTTATCTATGAACAAATCCATATTGACACCTTTTTTTAGTCTGATAAGGATAAATGATTCCGCTGGTATATTGGTTCCGTAATAGTTATCTTTGTTATATTTGTTGAATGCCACAGGAATGGTGCGATAGCCATTGTATAATTTGATAGGCTTAAAGATGCCAACAATCTCATTGTCTGGAGCATCAGGAGTATATTTCAGATAGCGAAGAGGCCAGTTAACACGTAAGTTATCACGCTCGTTTCCGAAAAGATCCATCACCGCGTTTTCCGAAAGTAATATAGAATTGGGCTGCAAGATAGCCTCTTCTAACTGTTCTACCGTATAGCCATCGGCAGGCTGGATGCCGAAAGTCTTAAAGAAATCGGTGCGCGGAGTGTAGAACATATTGAATACTAACAACTCCTTAAGGGTGTCATTGGGATTTACATACGTTGACATGGAAACACCAGATGATCCTGGATAGGAAAAACCCAATAGTTGTGTAGAGCTTTCCACATCAGGTAAGTTGCGAGCTTGGTACATGATTCGGTCTATATCCTCAAAGAGGGTAGAGTCTGCTTCAGTACTATATCCTGGGGTACCTTCGTAATATCTGCCCAAGGAGATACTACATAAGCGATCTACATCATAACCCATAGGAAGATTACGTACATAGAGCCCCACTATTACAGGGTCAAAGATCACCCATGAAACAATGGTAACTGCCACCAGCTCGGCAAAGAGCCATCCATTACGTTTTCGGCGTGCCCAAATATTCTTGATTATCAGACTGAACATGGTTTATTCCTTTTCATTTAGGGATGAGACAATAGGTTTACGTAATGAGCTCCAAGCAGGAATCAATGCAGAGAGCAGGTTGATGATGATGCACACCAGAAATGCCGTGATAAACACGGTAGGAGTGAAAAACATTTCACCTGTTACTGTTATGCTGTTGTCATAAAGACTTTCTGGTGTGTCTTCGAAAAGAGTGAATACCCAACCCCTACCCAAGGTCATAATACTCCAAGCAAGGATAAGACCAACCACCCCACCTGCTAATGTTAGTAACAGGTTTTCCCATATCACTTGCGAGAGCAGGGTGTTTTTGTTGGCACCAAAAGATTTGCGTACACCCATCTCAGACAAACGGTCTTCCATACGGCTGCTGATCATACCACTCAGGTTGAGGGCAGGAATGAGGAGTAATACTAAGATAATGGGCAAATACAATTTCAGTAGCATCCATGCGGTGACTTTGTAATCATTTTCATGATACATGTGGTTGAACGCCATACTGAAATGTGATCGAAGAGGGCGGGTACTGATGGTCCACTCATCTTTATGCTGTTGGTTCAAGTTGGCTATCAAGGCATCTATTTCTTCTTGTAAAGCCTTCCCTTGTGCCTCATCTTTCACTAAAAAGCGTATTTCAAAATAACCTAAGGGATCATGATAGAGTGTTTCATGATAATTTGGATAAGTTTTGTATGGCAGAATAGCATCGGCATAACTCATACTGCCTAACTTGCTGCCTGATCTCACTACGCCACAGACACGATAATCATTTTTATCTATGGTTAACATTTTGCCTACCACTTCTGTTGTCTGATGAAAAGCCTTTTGTGCCAGTTTGTCGCTGATAATCACTGTGCGCACTCCACTTTCGAAGTCTGCCTCACTAAACACAGCTCCTTCCATAAAATCAAACTCATAAATCTTGAAGAAGGCAGGGTCGGTAAAGATGGTACTGATCTTAATGTCTATGCCTTCAATCGGATGTACCCAATGACCATTAGGGTCGTGGCGGATGATACCAGATACGGCCTCAGCATTTCTGAGCTGATAGAACCAGTCGTTCAGCAAATTGTAGCCAATACCTGCACCCATTATACCGTTATTAGGGGTCTCCACTGATAAATAGTCATTGTAATAGGTGCGATTCCTATTATATTCCGGGTACAGTGGTGCCAGTTTCACATAGTATGCTACTGCCATTACTGTAGTGAAACAGATGGCTAATGCCGTACCTAAAATATAGATAGTGCTGAACAGCTTCTGCTGTTTCATCATCTGCCAGGCTTGTTTGAGGTAAATTTTTAGCATATTGTTTTTACTTTTAATGGTCACTTTTCGGAGCAGCGAGAGCAGAGCGATGCTTGCATCAGCTATGCCGAGTCGCGACGAAATTGGAGCGAAGCCCAATGGTCACTCCACCTGTCGCCCATCAAAGAAGCGGATGACGCGATCGGTCAGTTTGGCCTGTGCCTCATTGTGTGTTACCATCACGATGGTGCGGCCATCTTCTTTATTCAACTGATGCAGCAGTTCCATAATCTCAGCTCCCATCTTGCTGTCCAAGTTACCTGTTGGCTCATCGGCAAGGATAATCTCGGGATTGCCTACAATAGCTCGGGC